>DATNFW010000096.1:0-17305 GCA_035606175.1 Steroidobacteraceae bacterium
GCGACATTGTACGCATCTCTCCACGCGAGGGCGCCGGCATGCGCGCGCGCGTCTTACAATATGCCGATGGTGGACCTCGCCCCTGTGCTCCGGCACGGCCGCGCTCGCACCGGCGCGCGGCACGCCCTTCAGAGACTCGTCGCTCGCGGCGCGCCGCTCGCCTTCGCGACGGCGCTGCTCGCCTTCGGGGCGGCGCTTGCCCCGAGGGCTTGGGCGGACCGCCCGGTGTCGGTCTACGAGGCGACCGTACGCGGCACGGATCAGACCGCCGCGATCGAGGAGGCGATGCGGGAGGTGCTCGTCCGCGCGACCGGACGCAAGGACGCCGCGAGCGATCCCGCATTCGCGGCGCTCGTGATGAATGCGGTTCAATACGTGCGCGCATCGCGGCCCGCCGGCGACGATCAGCTCACCGTCGCATTCGACGGCGCAACTCTCGAGCGGCAGATCGTGGCCGCCGGGCGCAGCGTGTGGGATGCGGACCGCCCCTTCACCCTGGTGGTGCTCAGCCCTGTACCGACGGGCGCGGCCGACGATCAGACGCGGCGCGAGCTCGAGCAGGTGGCCGAGCGCCGCGGCTTGCCGATCTCGCTCGTGCCCATGCCGCTCACCGATCAAACCGGTAACCCGCTGAGCGCCGACGTGCTGCTCACCGACGCGCGCCGGCTCGGCGGCGATGCGGTGCTGCTCGGCCGCGGCGATGCGTCGGCGGAGAACTCGACGTGGCAGTGGACGCTCATCACCGGTCTCGCGACGAAGAGCTGGAACGGACCGCTCGATGACGGCATCGATGGCGCCGCGGATGCGCTCGCGAGCGTCGCGGGCAGTGCGCTGCCGCTCGAGGAGCAAGAGGCTCTGGTGCGCGTGAGCGGCGTCGGCACGCTCGCCGACTATGCGGCCGTCGAGCGCACGCTCGGGGAGCTTCCGGGGGTCAGGCGCTCGGGAATCGCAGAGGCGGCGGGCGGGATCGCCACTTTCCGCGTGCTCATCCGCGGCGGCGCGCAGGCGATCGAGCGCGCGCTCTCGGGGTCGCAGCATTTCACTCGGCTCGAGGGCACGCAGGCGGGGGAGAGGGGGACATCCGCGGACCCCGGTGCGCAACCGGCGGGGGGCGCCGGGGGCCAAGGGGCCATAGGAGGCGGCGTGCAAGGTGCAGCCGAAGCCTTGCTCGCGTACGAGTATCATCCGTAACGTGCGTGAGCCGCGCGATGATTCTGCGTCACCTGCCGAATCTCATTTGCATCGCCCGCATCGGGCTCGTGTGGCCGACCGTTGCGGCGCTCGAGCGCGGCAACTTCGAGCTCGCGATGCTGCTCTTCATCGTCGCGGCGGTCTCTGACGGTCTCGACGGCTATCTCGCGAAGCGGTTCCACTGGACCTCGGAGCTCGGCAAGCTCCTCGATCCCGCAGCCGACAAGCTGCTGCTGGTGAGCGTATTCGTGAGCGCCACATGGCTCGGCCTGGTGCCCCGATGGCTCACCGCGGCCGCGGTCGCGCGGGATGCGATGATCGCGCTCGGCGCGCTCGTCTTTCGCATGTGGTTCGGGCCTCTGCGCGGCCGGCCGACACCGCTCAGCAAGCTCAACACCGGGATGCAGCTCGCGTACCTGCTCGCAGTGATGTCGCAGGCGGCGTTCCATTTCCCGAGCATCCCCGCGCTCACGGCACTCGCGGCGGTCACGCTCCTCACCACGATCGCCTCCGGCCTCGATTACATCACCGCCTTCACTCGGCGGGCCTTGGCGCTGCCCGCGGGCTCGCGATGAGGCAGCTTCCGCTCGGCATTCGCATTCCCGATCGCGCCGTCTTCGCGACGTTCCTGCCTGGGCGGGATGCGCAAGCCGTTCAGCATTTGAATGGACTCGCCCAGGGGCGAACGAGCGGCACCGCCTGGGTCTGCGGAGCGGCCGGTGCGGGCAAGTCGCATTTGCTGCAGGCGACCTGTGTGCTCGCGAGCGAGCGACTGCGTGCGGGCTACCTGCCGCTGCGCGAGCTCGCCTCATGCGGCAGCGGCACGCTCGAGGGACTCGGCGAGCTCGAGTGCCTGTGCCTCGATGATATCGATGCCGTGGCCGCGAACCCTGATTGGGCGCGGGCGCTGTTCGGACTGCATCGCGAGGTCGAGGAGCGCGGCGGCACGCTCATCGCCTCCGCTCAGCGGCCGCCTGCGCTCACGAGCTGGGCATTGCCGGACCTCGGCTCGCGCTGGAGCGCGAGCGCCGTGTTCCAGCTGAAGGGGCTAGAGGATGCCGAAGTGCTCGAGGCGCTGAAGCTGCGCGCGAGCGCGCGTGGACTCGAATTGCCGGACGGCACGGCGCGCTGGCTGCAGCGGCATCTCCCGCGCGACATGCGCTCTCTTTACGATCTGCTCGATGCGCTCGACGAGGAGGCGCTCGTCGAGCGACGGCGGCTCACCGTGCCCTTCATCCGCTCGGTGCTCGCGCGCCGTGGTTGATCGTGCCCGCAGCGGCAAGCTCTGCCGGGTGAGCGGGAGAGTGCAGGGCGTCTATTACCGCGGCTCGGCGGAGCAGCGCGCGCGCGAGCTCGGCGTGACCGGCTACGCGAGGAATCTGCCGGACGGGCGGGTCGAGGTGCTCGCCTGCGGCGATGAGGCCGCGGTGCAGGCGTTCATCGAGTGGCTGTGGGTCGGCTCGACAGCGAGCCGCGTGACGGCGGTGGAGGTTGCGGATGCGCCGTGCGATCAGCCGCCGGAGGACTTCCGTACCGGTTGAGCGGCCCGAGCGCCGCCGAGATCGTCTGCGCCGGTCCAGTGGTCTCCCCAGCGCTCGAGCACGGCATCGGAGTAATTGCGGCGGCCGACGCTCCCGTTGTAGCGCGCGAGCGCCCGCGCGTAGTTGCGATGCTCCTCCCGAAGGTAGTAGCGCAGAATGGCGCAGCCCATCCGCACGTTCGCCGCCACGTGCGTGAGCTCCCACCGCTTCATCCCGAGCTGCTCCGGCCAGAACGGCATGACCTGCATGAGCCCGACGGCGCCGGCCGAGGAGACGGCCCAGCGATCGAAGCGGCTCTCGACGTCGATCAGCGCCATCACGAGCCCCGGCGGCAGGCGCGTCTGATCGGCGCGGTGCGTCTCGCAATAGACGTCCTTCAGAATCTCCACGCGCTCGCGCGGGTCGGGTACCTTGCGCCTGAGGCGAGGCTCCATCAGGCGGTACCAAACAGCCGAGTCGAAGCGGTCGGGGAAGCATTGCGCCTGATTGATCGCGCGGGCCACCACGTTCTTCAGGCCCGGGTCGCGCTGCTGGTCCGCTCGTGCGGCACCGCACGTGAGCAGCGCCGCGGCTGCCGCAAGCGCGACGCACACGGCCCGCGGATGCCGGCTTGGCAGGTGCGAGGCGCGGCCGGGCGGGCGCGAAGCGAGCGGCATGGCGATGTGCAACCCCGTTCAGCGGCGTTCCGCCGGAGGTGTCCGGCGAGACTTGAGGCGCCGATCGTGTTTCAATTTCGCCGCCGGCGGCTGAGAACCGCGTCACTGTATGATCACGGGGGCTTCCGGCCGCCCGCACAGAGCCGATGGAAGACGTGCTGAGCAACGACATCGAGAACGACGATCCGGAATTGCGGCCCCGCCGCCCGGGGGTCTATCTCCTGCCGAATCTGCTGACGACCGGGTGCCTCTTCTCCGGTTTCTACGCAGTCGTTGCGGCGATCGACAAGCATTTCGCGCCGGCGGGAATCGCGGTGTTCGTCGCGATGATCTTCGACACCCTCGATGGACGCATCGCGCGGCTCACCCGCACCGAGAGTGCCTTCGGCAAGGAATACGACAGCCTCGCCGACATGGTGGCGTTCGGCCTCGCGCCCGCGATCGTCTCGTACCAATGGGGCGTCGTGCGGATCGCGGAGTACGGCAGGGCGTGGGGACGCTTCGGATGGCTCGCGGCGTTCTTCTACGCGGTGTGCGCCGCGATGCGGCTCGCGCGCTTCAATGCCCGTTCCGCGACCGCGGACAAGCGCTACTTCGAGGGACTGCCGAGCCCTTCGGCGGCGGCGATCGTCGCCGCCTTCGTGTGGTTCTCGAGCGAATGGCGCGAGCCCGGCCTCACGGGACTGATCGCCGCGTTCTGCATCACGGCAGCGGCGGGCGCCCTCATGGTGAGCCGCTTCAGCTATCCGAGCTTCAAGCAGTTCAATCTCGACCGGCGGGTCAAAGTCGCCTACATCCTGTTCGTCCCGCTGTTCTTCGTGCTGATCGCGATCGATCCGCCGACGATGCTGCTCTCGATCTTCGCAACCTACGCGGCGTCCGCGCCTCTGCTTTGGGTCGCGCGCAGATTCCGCCGGCTCTTGCGTGGCCCGACGAGAGGGGCCTGAGCCGTGGACGAGGCACGCAGGGCGCGATACCTCGAGACGCTCGGAATCGAGATATGGCGCAAACGGTCGCTGCCGCAGGCACTCGAAGCCGACCGCAGTCGGCCCCACGAAGATGCTCCGAGCCGGGGCTCCGACGACGCCTGGGAGGCGCTCCGCGCCGCGGTGAGGGATTGCACGAAATGTGCGCTCCACCGCACGCGGACGCAGTCGGTGTTCGGTGTCGGCGACGTGCGGGCAGAGTGGCTCGTGATCGGAGAGGCGCCCGGCGCCGAGGAGGATCGCCGGGGCGAGCCGTTCGTCGGACGGGCGGGCCAGCTGCTCGATGCGATGCTCAAGGCGATCGGGCTCGCTCGCGGCGAGAACGTGTACATCGCGAACGTGCTCAAGTCCCGGCCGCCCGGGAATCGCGATCCGAAGCCCGAGGAGGTCGCGAGCTGCCTGCCCTATCTCGCACGGCAGATCGAGCTCATCCGCCCCGTGCTGATCCTCGCGGTCGGGCGCATCGCCGCGCAGAATCTGCTCGCGACCGATTTGCCCCTCGGCCGCCTGCGGGGGCAGGTACACGCCTTCGGACCGCTGAACTCACCGCTCATCGTGACGTATCATCCCGCGTACCTCCTGCGAACGCCTACGGACAAGCGCAAGGCGTGGGAGGACCTGAAATTCGCGCGAAGCGTTTTCCGTGAGCTCCTAGCCCGCGGTTCTCGACACTGATGGCGATCGCGCCCGATCGGCTGGCGGCTCTGCCGCAACTCAACATCCGCTCGATGACGGATGCGGATGTGCGGACCATCATCGAGCTCGAGCGCGCCTCTTATCAGTTCCCCTGGAGCGAGGGCATCTTTCGCGACTGTCTGCGCGTCGGCTACATCTGCCGCATCGTGCTGGTCGGCGAGGAGCTCGCGGGCTACGGCATCATGAGCACCGGAGCCGGCGAAGCCCATATTCTCAATCTCTGTATCCACCCGAGCTGGCGCTGCCGCGGCATAGGTCGAGCGATGCTCGAGCATTTGCTCGGCCGCGCGGCCACGAGCGGCGCGCACGAGGCCTACCTCGAGGTGCGGCCCTCCAATACAGCCGCCATCCGCCTCTATCAGATGCTCGGCTTCGAGCCCGTCGGGGTGCGCCGCGGGTATTACCAGGCGGTGGGCGGCCGCGAGGACGCCGCAGTGCTCAAGCTTGCCCTTCGCGGGCGGCGTCCCCATTCTTAAGCGTCTCCCTGCTGGACTCCCCGATGACCGATCTCGCTGCCGAAATCGCGCGGCGCCGGACATTTGCGATCATCTCGCACCCGGATGCCGGTAAGACCACGCTCACCGAGAAGCTGCTGCTTTTCGGCGGGGCCATCCAGATGGCCGGCACCGTCAAGGGGCGCAAGGCCGCGCGCCATGCCACCTCCGACTGGATGCGCCTCGAGCAGCAGCGCGGGATCTCGGTCACCTCGTCCGTGATGCAGTTTCCGTATCGCGGCCGCATCGTGAACCTTCTCGATACACCGGGCCATGAGGATTTCTCGGAGGACACCTACCGGACTCTGACCGCGGTCGACTCGGCCCTCATGGTCATCGACTGCGCCAAGGGCGTCGAGGAGCGCACGATCAAGCTCATGGAGGTCTGCCGGCAGCGCGACACGCCGATCATGACCTTCGTCAACAAACTCGATCGCGACGGCCGCCCTCCCATCGAGCTGCTCGATGAGATCGAGCGCGTGTTGGGTGTGCACACCGCCCCCGTCACCTGGCCGATCGGGATGGGGCGGGAGCTGCGCGGGATTTACCATCTCGCAGAGGATCGCATCTACGCGTACGCCGCCGGCGAGCGCGGCCGCGTGGGAGAGAACCGCATGATCGAGGGCCTCTCGAGCGATGCCGCTCGCGAGCTCCTCGGAGGGCTCGCAGCGCCCTTCGCCGAGGAGATCGAGCTCGTGCGCGGCGCAACCGCCGCGTTCGATCCCACGCAGTACCGGGCGGGCAGGCAGACGCCGGTGTTTTTCGGCTCGGCCATCAACAACTTCGGCGTGGAGGAGCTGCTCGCGGCCTTCGTGGAGCATGCACCCGCACCGCTTGCGCGCGGCGCGCGCGAGCGCAAGGTCGAGCCGCTCGAGCCCGCACTCACGGGATTCGTTTTCAAGATCCAGGCGAACATGGACCCGGGCCATCGCGATCGGATCGCATTCCTCAGGCTCTGCTCGGGCCGCTATGCCCGCGGGATGCGGCTCCACCACGGCCGCCTCGACAAGGAAGTGCGCGTCGCGGATGCGCTCACGTTCATGGCGGCCGAGCGCGAGCAGGCAGAGGAAGCCTACGCCGGGGACATCATCGGGCTGCACAACCACGGCACGATCAACATCGGGGACACGTTCACCGAGGGTGAGGCGCTCGCCTTCACGGGCGTCCCGAACTTCGCGCCGGAGATCTTCCGGCGTGCGGTACTCAAGGACCCGCTGCGGATGAAAGCCCTGCAGAAAGGTCTGTCACAGCTCTGCGAGGAAGGTGCGACGCAGCTTTTCAGGCCTTTGAGGAATAACGACCTGATTCTCGGAGCCGTGGGCCCGCTGCAGTTCGAGGTCGTAGCATTCCGTCTGCAGGACGAATACGGCGTGCAGTGCGTCTTCGAGCCCGTCGCCGTGCACACCGCGCGCTGGATTGCAGGCGGCGATGCGGCGAAGCTCGCAGAGCTCAAGGACCGTGCGCACGAGCACCTCGCGCTCGACCACGCCGGCGCTCTCGTCTACCTCGCCCCCTCTCGAGTGAATCTGCAGCTGACCCTGGAGCGCTGGCCGGGGATCGATTTTCGCGGGACCCGCGAGCACGCCGCAGCCGGGGCGCCCTAGCTCGCAGGGGCGGGCGTTGACGCCCATCGCCTCCTCGGCTCGGGTGAGCTCCGTCGATCTCGCTCCGCTGATCATGCTTTGCGGCGTTCGCGGGGAACCCGGTCCGATCGGCTCCTGACGGCCGGTGCGCGCCAGCGCGCAACCGCGCGCTGGAACTCCGCAACGCGCAACGCCTCGGCGCGTGCAGCGGGCCCGAAGCGCAGCGCCGCGTATTCCTCGAGCAGTGGGCGCACCCGCCGGCCGATCTCGGGATTGCGCCGCGCGATCGAGTCGGCGTAGGCGAGCGGGCCCTCATGGGACTCGCGGACCGAGCCCGCGCGAGCGAGCTTGCCGCAGAGGCGGCGATAGGCGAGCGCCAGCCGGTCCGGCCGCCGCGCCGGTGGGGGTTTGCCGTAATGCCAGGCACTCACCGCGAGCCACGCGCAGAGAGCAAGCGCGAGCACTGCCGCGAGTGCGGTCAATCCCGGAGCGCGCAGTCCGAGCCGCCCCAACAGGGCGAGCTGCGAGCTGAGGTCGAAATCGATGACCGTGCTCGTCCACCAGGCATTCGCCGCGTCCCAGGCCAGTTGGATCGAGGCGAGCCAGTGCACCTCGAGCAGCAGCCGCTCGGTGGCTGATGCGGCCGACGGCAGAACCTCGAGCAGGTCGTGCGTCAGCCGCTCCGGAGCGATCGCAGCGGTCGGATCGACGCGCGTCCAGCCGCGACCCTCGAGCCATACTTCCACCCAGGCGTGCGCATCCGACTGGCGCACCAGCAGGTAGCGGCCGATCGGATTCCATTCGCCCCCGAGATAGCCCGTGACGATCCGCGCGGGCACGCCGCCCGCGCGCATGAGCGCTGCGAACGCCGACGCGAAGTGGCCGCAGAATCCCTGCCGAGTCTCGAACAGGAGCTCATCGACCTGATCCCCCGCAAGGCGCGGCGGAGTGAGGGTGTAGCGAAAGCCGCCACGACGCAGGAACCCGAGCGCGGCCTCCACGAAGGCCGCGTCGCCTCCGGCCTCGGTGCGCAGACGGTGAGCGAGCGCGAGCGTGCGGGGATTGCGTCCGCGCGGCAGGATCAAATCGCGTGCGCGCATGCGCGCGGTGAGCGGGTCGGCATCCCGCGCATGCGGATACGAGACCGCCTCGTAGGTGACCGGCTCGATGAGCGGGCGCGCGCTGACGAGCACGTGATCGGGCGTGAGGCGCACCCGGATCGTCTGCGGCGCCGAGGCGATCGTGTCGAGCGCAAACGCCCACCGATGGGCGCTCGGCTCGAGGGTCAAGCGATAGCGGTACGCGCGCCCGAGCGGGGCGAGGCTGCGTGGCGGACCGAGCCGCCAGGGCGGCGGGCGAGACCAGGTCGCTCCATCGAACTCATCGAGCACCGGGCCGCGCCAGTAGCGCTCGGCCGCGGGCGGCAGCGCGCCGTCGAACCAAACTCGAAACGCGGGCTCGGGCGACTCGATGAGCTCGGAGATGGCCCCCGGTGTAAGCGTATCGGAGAGACCGGTTGCCGCGCGGCCCGGCGCCGGCAGCGCCCAGAGCGAGCCCGCGAGGCGCGGGAAGAACAAGAACACCAGCACGGCGAGCGGCAGCGCAGCGAGGAAGCTGCGAGCCGCAAGGCGCGCGGCAGCGCGGCCGCCGAGCGGGCTTTGCGGATGCGCGTTGACCGCGAGAGCCGCCGCGCAGAGCCAGGCATGGGCCGCATAGATCGGCAAAAACAGCAGGTCCTGCGCATCGAGCGCCGCGGCGAGCAGCAGGTAAAGCGCCGCGGCGATCACGACGTACCGGTCGCGGCGCGTGTGGGTCTCGAGGAGCTTCACCGAGCCCATCGCAGTCAGCAGTGCCGTCCCGGCCTCGAGCCCGTTCAGCGTGCGAAAGATGACGAGCACGGCTGCAATGAGCGCGAGGGCAATCGCGATGCGCAGGGTCTTGCCCGGCAGCGGCAGGCGCCGAACGTGTCCGGCGAGAGACCACGCGGCGCAGACAAACGCGGCGACGACCGTCCACAGTGGAACGCGTCCGAGATGCAGCAGCACGCCGCCGAGGAACGCCGCGGCCGTCCAGGCGAGGGGGCGCGGCGTGGGTGCGGCTGCGCGCGCGCTCACGGCGCCTCGAGACCGTGGAGCGCGAGCGCCGTGAGCGCGCGGCGGCGATGCTCCGTGCCACGGTCCGCGCCGAACTCGCGACCGGGCAGCACGAGCCCGTAGCGCTCCCCGAGTGCATCGGCGTCGACGATCCAGCGCGCGAGCTGTTCGAGGCGCGCTTCAGCGTCGAGTCCAGGCAGCCGACCGAAGTCGAGCAGGCGCTGTCCCGTCCCGCTCGAGGCATATTCCTTGACGAGGAGCGGTGCGCCGCGCGCATAGGCCTTCCACGCAACCTGCCGGGGCGAATCCCCATCTCGAAACGGGCGCAGTCCTCGCCATTCATCCTGCTCGCCGCCGCCCCCGGCGCGCCGCGAGTCGTGCCGGATGCCCTGCGGTGCCGGGAGCGGGCGCGCGCCGCGCGGCTGCGGGAAGACGACGATGGCAAGCGATGCATTGAGCCACGTCCAGGCCCGGAAGAGCCCGAAGGGGTAGGTCGTCGAGATGCGCACACGCTCGAGAAGCAAGCGGCCGCGGCGCTTGGCCGGCACTTCGAGCTCGGCCCGCGCTAGCGTGTTCGGCGCGAGGTCGACGACGGCCGGCCGCGTCGCCCCGGCGACATCGACCTGCACGCGCAGACGCGCGATTCGCGCCTCATTGAGCAGTGCGAGCGTCAGCCCTCCGCGCCCCCCTGCGAAGGCGGGAGTCGTCTCGGCGGAGGCAATCTCAAGCTCGAGGAGGTTGCGATGGCACTGGTGCATCGCCACGAGGGCGATGCCGGCAAGGATCCCTGCGAGCGCAAGCGCCGTCCCGTTGCCGTAGTTGAGCGCCGCGAGCAGCATGCCGAGGACGGCGGCGGCGAACCCCAGGCCCGCGCGCGTCGGCAGGATGTACAGACGGCGTCGGCGCAGACGCACAGGCAGCTCATCGGCGCCCTGACGGGCCGCGGCCCACGCCGCGATGCGGCGCTCGAGATCAGATCGGAACCGGGACACGTCGGGCGAGATCCTCTGCGAGGCGTGCGGCGTCGCCAGTGCCGGCGGCCTCCCGCAGCTCGAGGCGATGCGCCGCAATGGCGGGCAGCACTGCCTGGACGTCCTCCGGCAGCACCGCCGCGCGGCCGGCCATGGCGGCCCACGCCTGCGCGGCGCGCGCGAGCCCCTGCCCGGCGCGCGGTGAGAGGCCGAGCTTCACGTCGGGCCGATCGCGCGTGTGCCGGATGAGGGATTGGATGTAGTCGAGCAGCGCATCGGAGACATGGACCGCGCGCACGGCCTGCTGCAGGCTCAGCACGGAGGCGGCATCGAGCGCCGGGGGGACGGAGGGAATGAGATCGCGCCGCTCACCGCTTCTCAGCAGCTCGCGCTCCGCGCTCGCATCCGGATAGCCGAGCGTGATGCGCATGAGGAAGCGATCGAGCTGGGACTCGGGCAGCGCGAAGGTGCCGAGCTCCTCGTGCGGGTTCTGCGTCGCGACGACGAAGAAGGGGTCGGGCAGGCGGTAGGTCGTCAAATCGACGCTCACCTGACGCTCCTCCATCGCCTCGAGCAGCGCGCTCTGGGTGCGCGGGCTCGCACGGTTCACTTCATCGGCAAGCAGCAGATGCGTGAAGAGGGGCCCCTTTCGAAATCTGAACTGCTGCGCCGCCCGGTCGAACACGGAGACGCCGATGATGTCGGCCGGCAGCAGATCGCTCGTGAATTGCACGCGCTGCCAGGCAAGCCCCAGCACATGCGCGAGCGCGTGCGCGAGAGTCGTCTTGCCGACGCCCGGAACATCCTCGATGAGCAAGTGGCCGCGGGCGAGCAAACAGGCGAGGCTGAGCCGCACCTGATGCGGCTTGCCCAGAATGACCGACCCGAGCGCCGCGAGCGCGCGCTGGAGCGCTCCGATCTCGGTCTTCACTCGAGCAGACCGCGTACCCGGGCGAGCTGGGACTCGAGGCCGGCGAGGGCACGTGCGAGCTCCGCCTCGCGCTCGCGCTCGGTCGCAACGACGTCGGCGGGGGCGTGGCTCGCGAAGCTCTCGTTCGCGAGCTTGGTGCGCACCTTCGCCAAGTCCTGCTGCGTGCGCGCGATGTGCTTGCCGAGCCGTTCGGCTTCGGCGGCGGCATCGATCAGACCGGCCATCGGCACGAGCACGGTGAGCTCTCCGATCAGTGCGGTCGCGGACTGCGGCGCCTCGGTTGCGGCCTCGAGCAGTGCGATGCGCTCGATTCCGGCGAGGCGCTCGAGATATCCCCGATGGCGCTCGATATTCTCGCGATCGAGCGCCGATGCGCCCTTCAGCAGCACGGGAACGCCCCGGCTCGCGGGGATCTTCATTTCTCCTTTGATTTGGCGCACGGCGAGCACGATCGATTTGATCCACGCGATCTCGCGCTCCGCCGCGGAGTCCTCGGGGAACTCCTCCGCGTGCGGATAGGGCTCGAGCATCACGGTCGGCCCCCCGCGCCCGGTGAGCGGTGCGACGCGGCGCCAGATCTCCTCTGTGATGAAAGGCATGAACGGGTGCAGGGCGCGCTGCAGGGCTTCCATCATCTCGAGCAGATTGCGACGCGTAGCCCGCTTCTCCGCGGCGGAGGCCGCATCGGCCGCGAGCCGCGTCTTCACGAGCTCCACGTACCAGTCGCAGAGCTCGTACCAGGTGAATTCATAGAGCGCGTTCGCCGCGTAATCGAAGCGATAGGCTCGCAGGGCCGCTTCGACATCGCCCAGCGCGCGGCCGAGGCGCGAGCGGATCCAGCGGTCCGCGACGGAGAGCTCGGAGGGTGCAGTGGGCTCGGACTCGCGCTCGCCGCCGACGGTCAGCGCGACGAAGCGCGCCGCGTTCCAGAGCTTGTTGCAGAAATTGCGGTAGCCGGCCACCCGCCCGAGATCGAAGCGGATATCGCGACCGGGGGAGGCGAGAGCGGCGAGCGTGAAGCGCAGCGCGTCGGTACCGTGCGCCGGAATTCCTTGCGGATATTGCTTGCGCGTCGTGCGCTCGATCTGCCGGGCGAGCTGCGGCTGCATGAGTCCGCTCGTGCGCTTGGCCACGAGCGCTTCGAGGTCGATGCCGTCGACGATGTCGAGCGGGTCGATGACGTTGCCCTTCGACTTCGACATCTTCTCGCCGTGCTCGTCGCGAATCAGACCGTGGATGTACACGTCACGGAACGGCACATCGCCCATGAATTTGAGACCCATCATCATCATCCGGGCGACCCAGAAGAAGATGATGTCGAAGCCGGTGATGAGAATGGTCGTCGGATAGTAGCGTGCGAGCTCCGGGGTCTGCTCGGGCCAGCCGAGTGTCGAGAACGGCCAAAGCGCGGAGGAGAACCACGTGTCGAGGACGTCCTCGTCCTGGCGCAGCGCGACGGAGTCGGCGAGCCCGTGCTCGCGGCGCACCTGCGCTTCGCTCGTGCCGACGTACACGCGGCCCGCAGTGTCGTACCAGGCCGGAATGCGATGTCCCCACCACAGCTGGCGGCTCACGCACCAGTCCTTGATGTTGCGCATCCACTCGAAATACGTTTTCGCCCAGTTCTCCGGTACGAACCGCGTGCGGCCCCGCTCGACCGCCTCGGTCGCCGGTTGTGCGAGCGGAGCGATCTTCACGTACCACTGATCGGTGAGATAAGGCTCGAGCACTGCACCGCTGCGATCGCCGCGCGGCACCATGAGCTTGTGGTCCTCGACGCGCTCGAGGAGCCCGGCCGCCTCGAGCTCGGCGACGATGAGCCGGCGCGCCTCGAACCGATCGAGCCCCTTGAGGCGCGCCGGAGCGTTCTCGTTGAGAGTTGCGCGCGGCGTGAACACGTTCAGCGGCTCGAGCCCGTGACGCAGCCCGACTTCGTAGTCGTTGAAGTCGTGCGCCGGAGTGATCTTCACGCACCCCGAGCCGAATGCCGGATCGACATACGAGTCGGCGATGATCGGGATCGAACGCTCCGTGAGGGGCAGGCGGACTTTCCGGCCGACGAGCGCGCGGTAACGCTCATCCTCGGGACTCACGGCGACCGCAGTATCCCCGAGCATCGTCTCCGGGCGCGTGGTCGCTACGACCACGTAGCCGGTTCCGTCCTCGAGCGGATAGCGCAGGTGCCAGAGATGGCCGGGCTCCTCCACGCTTTCGACTTCGAGATCGGACAGCGCCGTGAGCAGCACAGGGTCCCAGTTCACGAGCCGCTTGCCGCGATAGATCAGACCTTCGCGGTGCAGACGCACGAACACTTCGACCACCGCTCGCGAGAGTCCCGCATCCATGGTGAAGCGGTCCCGCGACCAGTCGACCGAGTCGCCGAGGCGGCGCATCTGCGTCGCCATCGTGCCGCCCGAGCGCTCCTTCCACTGCCAGACCCGCTCGACGAAGCCCTCGCGCCCGAGCTCGCTGCGCTTGATGCCCTGCGCCTCGAGCTGCCGCTCGACGACCATTTGCGTCGCGATGCCCGCGTGATCGGTTCCCGGCTGCCAGAGCGTGTCATCGCCGCGCATGCGATGCCAGCGCGTGAGCGTGTCCATCAACGTGTGATTGAACGCATGCCCCATGTGCAGCGTCCCGGTCACGTTGGGCGGCGGGATCATGATGCAGAACGGACGTCCTCCCCGGCCGCTAGGCGCGAACCAGCCGTGCGACTCCCAACGCTCGTAGATGCGCCGCTCGATCTCGTGCGGGGCGTAGACCTTGTCCATCGGGAAATCATAGCAGCACGCCGCGGCCGGCTCGTGCGGCGCGACGGTGCGGCGCGACGCTCGTCTCAGCTGCGCACGTTGTGTGAGACCGGCTCGCACCCGAGCTCGCGGTAGGCTCGAAAGCGCGTCCGGCCCGCCTCGCGACGTTCGGGGTCGCCGTCGATCACTTCGACGATGCGCGCGGCACGCTCGGCAAGCGGCGGCACGGCTGCGGCGAGGTTGAGGAGTACGTCGATTCCACTCTCGGGCGCCGAGCTCGTCGTAAGCAGCACGGGCGCCTCGGCCGCGACTCCCTCAGCGACGAGCTCGTGCGGGATGAAGGTGCGGTCGTCGCCGAAAGTCCACAGCAGCTCATCGAAGCTCGCGAGCTCGGCGGCGTCCGAGTGCCACACGAGCACGCTCTGGCCCGCTCGGTAAGCCTTCTCGATGATGCGGCAGGCGAGGCGCAAGCGCGCGGCGCTGGAGCGTTCCTCGAGGACGTAGAAGGTGACCTCGGGCACCTGGGATACCTGGGTACCTAGCGCGCGCGGATGCCCGCACGGTGCGCGAGGAAATCCGCGAGCAGCGGTGTCGGCCTTCCCGTGCTGCCTTTCTGCGCGCCGCCCTGATATGCGGTGCCCGCGATGTCAAGATGCGCCCAGCGCATGCCGTCGGTGAATTTGGCGAGAAACGCCGCGGCCGTGATCGCCCCGCCTTCGCGGCCGCCGATATTCGCGAAATCCGCAAAGTTGCTCTTGAGCTGCTCGGCATATTCCTCCGTGAGCGGCAGCTGCCACGCCCGGTCATCCGTGCGTTCCCCCGCCGCGACGAGCTCGCGCACGAGCCCCTCGTCGTTGCCCATGACGCCCGTGTGGTGCGCACCGAGTGCGATCACGCAGGCGCCCGTGAGGGTGGCCATGTCGATGACGACCGCCGGCCCGAAGCGCCGCGCGTAATGCAGCGCATCCGACAGAACGAGCCGCCCCTCGGCGTCGGTATTCAGAATCTCCACCGTCTTGCCGGAGGCGCTCGTCACGATGTCGCCCGGCTTGACGGCGCGGCCTCCGGGCATGTTCTCGCACGCGGCAATCAGGCCGACGACCCTGAGCGGCAGGCGCACCTCCGCCGCGAACGTCATCGCGGCGAGCACGGCCGCTGCGCCGCTCATATCGAACTTCATCTCATCCATCGCGCCGGCGGGCTTGATCGAGATGCCGCCGCTATCGAACGTAATGCCCTTGCCGACGAGCACGACGGGCGGTGCACCGGCTTTGCCGCCGCGATGGTCGAGCACGATGAAGCGCGGGGGCTCGACGCTTCCGCGGGTGACGGCGAGAAAGCAGCCCATTTTATGGCGCTTGATGGCCGCCTCATCGAGCACCTGCACCCGAACGGAGCCGTACTCGCGCCCGATCGCACGGGCGCGCTCGGCGAGATAGCTCGGCGTGCAGACGTTCGCGGGCAGGTTCGCGAGATCGCGCTGCACGCGCATGGCGATGGCAGCGGCCGTACCGTGCTCCAAACCACGCCGTGCGCCAGCCTCGGTACGTACCGGCCCCGCCACGAGGCGCTCGAGCCGCGGTGGCGCCGGCTTCTTGCCGGTCTTCAGATCGTTGATGCGATAGAGCGTGCTGCCGGCGATCTGCGCGGTGGCGCGGCCGAACTCGTAATCCCCGAGCTCGCGCGCAGGCGGACGCTCGAGCGCCAGAGCCGCGCTCGCGATGTGTGTGCGGGCGAGGGCTGCGACCGCACTCGCGCACGCGCGCCGCCACGCCTTCTGACCGTAACTCTTAGCGGCGCCGAGGCCGACGAGGAGCACGCGTCCGCCGGGGACTCCTGGCACGTCCGTCACGAGCTGTGTCTCGCCCGCGCGCCCGCTGAAGTCGCCGCGCTCGACGAGCGCGGCGAGACGCCCGCCGGCCGCCGCATCGAGGCCCCGTGCTTGAGCTGCGAGACCGGCGTCATCGAAAACGCCCGCCGCGACGCACTCCACATCGAGTCGCGCCGGTCCCTTCGACCAGACATCAAATTGCATCAGAGGTCTCCCGCGGGCGTGCGATGCACCGGTGCGCTGTTGTGGTGCGCCGTTGTGGTGCGCCGCCGAGTGCCTTACCTTACCGGCCGCGCTCCACTCGGCGACGACACCGAGCGCGTAAGTTTAACCGATCGGCCCGGGGGTCCGTTGCGGCGCATACTCGAACGCTACATTTTGCGGGAGGTGGTCACGAGCTGGCTCGTCGTGACCGGCGTGCTCCTCGTCCTGATCGTCACCAACGAGGTGGCGCGCGTGCTCTCGCGCGCGGCCGACAACCAGTACCCGCGCAGCATGGTCCTCGAGCTCATCGGGCTCGGCGCGCTCAACAACCTGCAAGTCATCGTGCCGATAGGTCTGCTGCTTGCGGTGGTGCTCGCTTTCGGGCGGCTGTATCACGACAGCGAGATGACGGCGGCGCTCGCCTGCGGCGCGCGGCCCGCGCGGTTTTACGCGCCGGTAAGCCTGCTCGCCACTCTGGTGACGGTTCTCATCGCGTGGCTCTCGCTCGACATCGCCCCGCGGGCGATGGCGAGCGTGCTCGATTTGCGCGCCGTCGCCCTGCGGGCCGGCCAGTTCGCGCCGGTCGCACCCGGTCGCTTCCGCAGTTTCGGCGAAGGCAACACGGTCGTATACGCGCAGAGCGCGGCACCCGACGGCACGCTTTCGAACGTCTTCGTCGAGCGCAGGCGGGGCGATCGCGTGGAAGTCGCGGTCGCCGGGCGTGCGCGGCACGCCGTCTCCCCGGATGGCAACTCCCTCACGATCACGCTGTACGACGGTGAGCGCTACGAAGGGGAGCCGGGAGGCGCGCAGTACCGCATCATGCGGTTCGCGGAGCACACCATTCCCGTGCGGATGCCGCCGCCCGTCCTCTCGGTGAGCGACCTCGATGCCGCCCCGACCGCCCGGCTCATCGGCGTGGGCGACAGGGCGAGTCAGGCGGAGCTGCAATGGCGCTTCGCGATGCCCGTCATGTGCATCGTGCTCGCGGTGATCGCAGTGCCGCTCAGCCGCTTGAGGCCCCGGCAAGGCCGCTACGCTCGCCTGTGGGTCGCCGTCGTGCTCTACCTCGTTTACTCGAACCTGATCGCGCTCGGGCGCAGCTGGATCGAGCACGGCACGATGCCTGCATCGATCGGCTTGTGGTGGACGCACGCGGTCGTGATCGCCGCGGCCGCCGTGTTCGTGCTGGCTCCCCGATGGCTGGCGTCGCATCTGTGGCACCGCGACGAGGCGCCCGGGTGACGATCTTCGACCGCTACATCGTGCGCGCGATTCTCTCGGGCACGGGCCTGTTCATGTCCGTGCTGCTCGCGATCGCCGTGCTCGTGACTTTCATCGGTGAGCAGGGCGATGTGGGACAGGGGCACTACACGGC
>DATNFW010000097.1:0-6880 GCA_035606175.1 Steroidobacteraceae bacterium
TGGGTCCGACCTGAACTCGTCGCCCAGAGCCGGTATGTCGAGTGGTGGACTACTGCTGAAGGCCGACTGGGTCGCGCAGTTTTCTCGAGGACTCGAGCCGATAAGTCGGCCGCGGATGTCACACCGCGAAAGCTGACGCCGACTCGTCCCGGCACTAGCCGATTCGGTGGTCGTGCCAGCTCAGGTCCAGCCGCATCTCGGCACGTCCATCGGCAGCCAGTGCGCTACTGCTACCATACTGCTACCTGACGGCCAAGGTGAAGGAAGACGATTGAGCTATCTCGATATAACATATTGATTTTATGGCTCCCCGGGTTGGACTCGAACCAACGACCAACGGATTAACAGTCCGACGCTCTACCGCTGAGCTACCGGGGAACTCTGGGAGGCATGCAGGCGGCCGCGAATTGTGCGGAGGGCGACAGCTCCCGTCAACAACCTCGCCGGCAGCTCGGGCCGCGTGTGAGCGGTGGAATCATTTCCTCGGACGTACTTTTCGCGGCCGCCGCGCGAGCAGGCCGCCATACGCCACGACGTTTATGAGAAGGAGCACCATCGCGAGCACCCACTGCGTGCGCTGCGTGAGGCCGGGCGGGTAGAGCACGGGAATCACGTAGTGTTCGATGAATCCTCCGGAGTAGCCCGCCTCACCGGCGAGCGTCCGCAGATGGTTCTCGAGCGGGGTGAGCGGACAAATGGCCCCGCTCAGCTCGATCCACACGCCCCAGGCTAGGGCGGGCAGGTGGGCGAGCGCGACGAAGCGCCAGCGCCAGGTGAGAAAGCCGCCCGCGACGACGAACGCGACGAAGGCGAGATGCCCCAGAACAAGGGCATCGGCCAAAGCCCTCCAGGCACCGTTCAGGCCGTCTTCGCGACGGGCGCGCCCTCGCTCAGCACTCGTCGCATGCGGTCGAGCGCTTTCTCGAGCGTCTGCATGCTGCAGGCGAAGGAGAGGCGAACGTGCCCCGGGGCGCCGAACGGCCCGCCGGGGACGACCGCGAGACCGCCACGCTCGAGCAGCAGCTCGGCAAACTCCCCGTCATCCCGGCAGCCGAATGCGGTCATCGCTTTGCTCACGTCCGCGAATGCGTAGAAGGTGCCCGCACCCGGTACGCACGAGACGCCCGGGAGGGAATTCAGCCCCTCGACGATGAAATCATGGCGGGCCTTGAACGCCTGATTCATTTCGGCGACACAGGACTGATCGCCGTTCAACGCGATGGTCGCCGCCTTCTGCGCGATGCTCGAGGCATTCGAGGTGCTCTGGCCCTGGATCGTTGCCATCGCGGCAATGATCTCCTTCGGACCGCCGCAATATCCGAGGCGCCAGCCGGTCATGGCATACGCCTTGGAGACGCCGTTGATCGTCACCGTGCGCGGATACAGCTCCGGGACGGCCGTGAGCAGGCTGCAGAACGGCTCTGAGCCCCAATAGATCTTCTCGTACATGTCATCGGTGCCGATGACGATCCGCGGGTGCTGCAGCAGCACCTCACCGAGCGCACGCAGCTCGGCGCGCGTGTACGCGGCGCCGGTCGGATTGCAGGGACTGTTGAGCAGGACGAGCCTCGTCTTCGGCGTAATCGATGCGGCGAGCTGGCGTGCGGTGATCTTGTAGCCCTGCGCGGGCCCTGCAAAGGGCGTGACCGGCAGTCCGTCCGCGAGTAGCACCATGTCGGGGTAGGAGACCCAGTAAGGCGCCGGAATGATCGCCTCATCGCCCGCGTCGAGCACCGACATGCAGAGGTTGTAAATCGTCTGCTTCGCTCCCGAGGAGACGAGGATCTGGCTGCGCTCGTAGCGAATGCCGTTGTCGCGCGCGAATTTGCCGACGATCGCATCGCGCAGCTCGTTGATGCCCTCGACCGCCGTGTAGCGCGTGAAGCCGTTTTGGATCGCATCGATCCCGGCCTGCGCGATGTGCCGCGGCGTATCGAAATCGGGCTCGCCGGCGCCGAGTCCAATGACATCGTGGCCCTCCGCCTTCAGGCGGGCGGCGCGGGCGGTGACGGCGAGCGTGGGGGAGGGCTTGACGCGCTGGACGCGTCTCGAGACGGGTAGGCTCACGGGGTTCCTTGGAGAGGCTCGATGGCGGACCGGAATGGGTTCGTCGGATTCGGCAAGTGCGATTCGGCGATTGCGCCTTCGGCTATATTACGAGATCGCGGCCGGCTCACCAACTCGGGTGCAACGGGCGCAAGGAGTATCCGCTTGGAGAATTTTCCATTCGCTCTCGCGGCGGATTACGAGCCCTCGGGCGACCAGCCGCAGGCGATCGCGAAACTGGTCGAGGGCCTCGAGAGCGGACTCGCGCACCAGACGCTGCTCGGGGTGACCGGCTCGGGCAAGACGTTCTCCCTCGCTTGTGTCATTCAGCGCATCCAGCGTCCGACGCTCGTCCTCGCGCACAACAAGACGCTCGCAGCGCAGCTGTATGGCGAGTTCCGCGGCCTCTTTCCGCGCAATGCGGTCGAGTACTTCGTCTCGTATTACGACTATTACCAGCCCGAGGCGTACGTCCCCTCGACCGACACCTACATCGAGAAAGACGCCTCGATCAACGAGCACATCGAGCAGATGCGCCTGTCTGCGACCAAGGCGCTGCTCGAGCGATCGGACTCGATCATCGTCGCGACCGTCTCCTCGATCTACGGCCTGGGTGACCCCCAGGCATATCTCTCTATGGTGCTGCACGTTGTGCGCGGCGACCGCATGGATCAGCGCAAGCTCCTGCGCCGGCTCGCCGACATGCAGTACACGCGCAACGAGCTTGACCTGTCGCAGGGCACCTACCGCGTCCGCGGCGACGTGATCGACATCTTTCCGGCCGAATCCGAGCGTGAAGCCGTACGCGTCGAGCTGTTCGACGACGTGATCGACTCGATCACGCTGTTCGACCCACTGACGGGTGCGATCTCGAGGAAAGTGCCGCGTTATACGGTCTATCCCGGCACGCACTACGTGACGCCGCGCGAGCGGCTGATCGGCGCGGTCGATCACATTCGCGAGGAGCTGCGCACGCGTCTTGCGGACCTGCGGACGGGCGGACGGCTCCTCGAGGCGCAGCGGCTCGAGCAGCGCACGCTCTTCGACATGGAAATGATGAAGGAAGTCGGCTACTGCGCCGGCATCGAGAACTACTCGCGCTATCTCTCCGGGCGCGCACCGGGCGAGCCGCCGCCCTGCCTCTTCGATTATCTGCCGCGCAATGCCCTGCTCGTGATCGATGAAAGCCATCAGACGATTCCGCAGCTCGGCGCGATGTATCGCGGCGACCGCTCACGCAAGGAGACGCTCGTCGAGTACGGCTTCCGCCTGCCTTCGGCGCTCGACAATCGCCCGCTCAAATTCGAGGAGTGGGAGCAGCTCGCCCCCCAGATGATTTTCGTCTCCGCGACGCCGGCACATTATGAGCTCAGCCGCTCCGCGCAAGTCGTGGAGCAGGTCGTCCGCCCCACGGGCCTCGTCGACCCTCAGGTCGAGGTGCGCCCCGTGCGCACCCAGGTGGATGACCTGATATCGGAGATCAATCGCTGCGTCGAGCGCAACGAGCGCGTGCTCGTCACGACGCTCACGAAGCGCATGGCGGAGGATCTCACTGAATACCTGCACGAGCATGGCGTGCGGGTGCGATATCTACACTCGGACATCGACACCGTCGAGCGCACGGAGATCATCCGCGATCTGCGGCTCGGTCGCTTCGACGTGCTCGTCGGAATCAATTTGCTGCGCGAAGGGCTCGACATGCCCGAGGTGTCGCTCGTCGCGATCCTCGATGCGGACAAGGAAGGGTTCCTGCGCTCGGACAACTCGCTCATTCAGACGATCGGCCGCGCCGCGCGCAATATCAACGGGCGGGCGATCCTCTATGCCGATATCGTCACCGGCTCGATGCAGCGCGCGATCGATGAGACGAACCGCCGGCGACAGAAGCAGCTCGAGTACAACCACCTCCACGGCATCACACCGCGGGGCATCCGCAAAGCCGTTTTGGACATCATGGAAGGTGCACGCAGCGAGGGTGCGGCGGGGTCCGAGGGGCGCCGCGGCGGCAAGAGCGCCAGGAGCGCGCGCGGTGCGCGCGGGGGTGAGCCCGAGGCGGGCGTGACGGCACTGCGCCCCGAGACCCTCGTGCGCCAGATCAAGAAACTCGAGGCGGAGATGTACCGCAAGGCGCGCAATCTCGAGTTTGAGGAAGCGGCGCGCCTGCGCGATGAAATCGAGCGCCTGAAGCAGGTGGAGCTCGGTCTGGCGGGTCGCCCAGCGGCCGGTTGAGCGTGCCCCCGGACGCTCGGGTCCGTTTCTTGTTCTCGCTCTCCTCATGAACGGCGCAGGCCACGCATCGCGCACTTTTTTCGTCGTCCTGACGTTCTTCGTCGTGATCGCCGCCTTGCGCCTCGCGCAGGACGTCTTCATCCCGCTCGCGCTCGCCGTGCTCATGACGTTCCTGCTCGCGCCGCTCGTCGAGCGCCTGCAGCGCTGGGGGATCAACCGGGCGGTCGCCGTCATCGTGACGGTGCTCGTCGCGTTCCTGGTTCTCGGCGGAGTCCTGTACATCGTCTTCTCCCAGCTGCGGGACCTCGCGAAGGAGCTGCCGCAGTACCGCGAGCAGCTCTTTCACAACGTCACTCAACTCTCCGGGGCGCTCAAAGGGAGTATGGGACGAATAGCCAAGCTCACGGCAGAGCTCGGCGCCGATCTGCGCAGGGTGACACCTGGCGAGCCGGGGCGTCCCATTCCGAAAGTCGAAGTCGTCGAGCCTTTGAGCGGGCTGCAGGCGATCAGGCAGCTGATCTCCCCGCTTGCGGGTCCGCTTGCGACCGCGGCCGTCGTGATCGTGTTCGTCATCTTCATGCTCCTGCGCTTCTCGGACCTGCGCGAACGGATGATCCGGATGCTCGGGGCGAGCAATCTGCGCCTCGCGACGGAGGCGATCGACGATGCCGCGCGCCGGGTGAGCCGGTACCTCCTGATGCAGACGCTGATCAACAGCTGGGAAGGCTTCTGCGTCGCAGTCGGGCTGACTCTGATCGGACTGCCGAACGCAATCCTGTGGGGCGCCCTCACGACCGTTCTGCGCTTCATTCCCTACGTGGGCATCTTGATCGCTGCGACGATGCCGCTCGCTCTGTCGTTTGCAGTATTCGATCACTGGCTTCCGCCGCTTCTCATCGTGGCGGTGTATGCGGGTGTCGAGACGTTGAGCTACGTCGTGCTCGAGCCCTGGCTCTACTCGCGCCGTACGGGCGTCTCTCCGGTCGCGCTGCTCGTTGCAGCCGTGTTCTGGGCGTGGCTCTGGGGGGCGGCCGGATTGTTTCTGGCGATCCCGCTCACCGTCTGCCTGGTCGTCATGGGCAAATACATCCCGCAGCTCGCCTTCCTCAATATCCTGCTCGGGGACGAGCCGGCGCTCGCACCGCATGAGCGGCTGTACCAGCGGCTGCTCGCGAACAGCCAGGAGGATGCCGATGACCTCGTCGAGGAGGAGCTGCGCCGGATGCCGCTCGCCGAGGTTTGCGACAAGGTTCTTCTGCCTGCGATGTACGTGATCGAGCGCGACCACGATCAAGGCTCGCTCCGCGATGCAAAGCGCAAGTACATGCTGGATCACCTCGAGCGCTGGACCGAGGAGTTGACGGAGTCCATGCCCGAGGCGGTGCAGGCGGCGGTTGCCAACCCTATCGGAGGGCCGGGCGCGGGCAGCGCCGCATCCGGCCTCGCCGTGGGCGAACGCACGGGCATTCTCTGCCTCGCCGCAGCGGACCGGGCGGATGAGATTGCGGCGCGGCTCACCGGGCTCGTATTTAGCGAGCGGGGCTACTCCGTGCGGACGGCGAGCCGCCCGGGCATGCCGGACACTCCACTCGATGCACCGCCCGCGGTCGTCATAATCTCCGCGATGCCGGGCGATGCCCCCGCCCATGCGCGCCACCTCTGCCGCCGCGTGCGCGTGCGCTTTGCCGAGGTACCGATCATCGTCGGTCTGTGGCAGTCGGTGAGCGATATCGAGCGCTCCTGGCAGCGCCTCGCGAGCGCCGGTGCGACGCGGGTCGAGACCTCGCTCTCTGCCGCGCTTGAAGAGATGGAGCGGCTCGCGACGGAAGGCGCGGCGCGGCTGCCTCCGCCGCCCCCGGCCGTGCATCCGTCGCGCACGCCTACCACGGTGCCCCGAATGCATGCCTGACGGCGGCTTGCCACCGCCTGCCGGCGTTCGGTATCGTGCCGCTCCCGGGTGGCCAGACCCCCTCTAACGGACCTTGGACAGGCGCGTAGCTCAGTGGTAGAGCACTACCTTGACATGGTAGTGGTCGGTGGTTCGATCCCACTCGCGCCTACCATCCGGACACCTCCATGCCTTTGGTGACTTTGCCCGACGGCAGCGAACGCCGTTTCGATCATCCGGTTACCGTCGATGAGCTCGCCGCGAGCATCGGCCCGGGCCTGCGCAAAGCCGCGCTCGCCGGCCGCGTCGACGGCAAGCTCGTCGATACTTCCTATGTCATCGATCGGGACGCGAAGGTTGCGATCGTCACCGACAAGGACCCGCAAGGGCTCGAGGTCATCCGCCACTCGACGGCGCATTTGCTTGCGCAGGCGGTCAAGGAGCTCTTCCCGACCGCGCAGGTGACGATCGGGCCGGTGATCGAGGACGGGTTCTATTACGACTTTGCCTTCGAGCGCCCCTTCACGACCGAGGACCTCGCGGCCATCGAGACCAAGATGCGCGACCTCGTGCGCGCCGATCAGCGCGTGAGCCGTCGCGTGATGTCTCGAGACGATGCCGTGCGTTACTTCAAAGGTTTGGGCGAGGACTACAAGGCCGAGATCATCGCCTCCATTCCGGCGGGCGAGGAGATCAGCCTATACGGCCAGGGCGAGT
>DATNFW010000098.1:0-53717 GCA_035606175.1 Steroidobacteraceae bacterium
ACGATCAACTCTCTGCCGCGCGGCTCGGCGGACCCGGGGCCGCGGCGCCTCGGGGGCGGCCCACCGGGTGCGGGCGGCGGAGCCGGTGCGGATGTCGCGGCGCTCCTCAAAGGCCACGCCGATCCCGAGAAGGGTCAGGTGATCTTCACGACGACCTGCGTCGTCTGTCACGGCACAACGGGACAGGGCGGGACACACGGCGGCGCGAAGCTCACGCACGTGCTGACGAAGCAAGGGATCGCGACCGTTCTTCTGCACGGCCGCAACGATATGCCCTCCTTCGGCTCGGCACTCTCGCCGCAGCAGCTGCGCGACCTCACCGAGTACGTGATGCAGCTCGCCGCCAAACACTGAGGCGCCGTCGAACCACTTCGTGTCCGGCTGTTTGCTGTGTCGGGCCAGGTCGGGCCGGCTATTTGTGCCGGCTGTTTGTGCCGGACCGGGCGAGGTCGTTCACGATGTACGCCGCCACATCGTTGAGCTCGTCCGCGGAGTAGACGGAGCGGAACGAGGGCATGTTGTGCCGCCCGGTGCTCGCGGTGTCGAGGATCGACTCGCGGCTGAGACCATTGACGAGCGGCGGACCGCCGCCCTCGCCTCCCCGCCCCGTATCGCCGTGACATGGCAGGCAGGCGATGTGATAGATCTCGGCGCCATTTCGCACGTTCGCAGCGCGCGTCACCACGGGTTTTGCGGGCTCCGCGCGGCGCCGCCCGAAGGCACCGGCGATTCCACCGCCGGGTCCGGCTGCCTCGGCCGACACCTCCGGAATCTTCCCATCGAGTGAGAACATCCAGATTCCGTCACCGCGCTTGCCATTCGCAAACACGCCGCCGCCCGCGTGTACGACGACGTACTGCTTGCCGCGGTACTCGAACGTCGTCGCGGTCGTGTTGACGCCCGCATCGGTGCGGAATTGCCAGAGTCTCGCGCCGGTGCTGCTGTCAAGTGCCGTGAGCCGCCCGTCGCTGCGGCCGACGAACAGCAGCCCGCCAGCCGTCACGATCGAGCCGCTGTAGCAGATCTCGCGCCAGCTCTGTCTCCATTTGAGACGATTCGTCGTTACATCGAGAGCCGCGAAGATGCCGCGATCGTTCGCCTCGGCCTGGCCGAAATGCCCGCCCATGTAGACCTTGTCGTCGCCCGGCTTCTCGAGCTCGGGATTGACGACGAACGTGCTGATGCGGTCGGAGGCGCACACGTACAGTAGGTGCGTCGTCGGATCGTACGAGCTCGGCGGCCAATTGGCCCCGCCGTTGGTCGAGGGCTTGACCATGATCTCGTGCGTCCAGTACGGCGTGAAGATGCGCCCATGATTGGGGATGTCGCCCGTGCCGGGGATGAGCGGCGCGCCCTCGGGGACGATCGCGATCTCCTGGGGCACGATCGCATCGCCGATCGGATATGGCTGAGTCGGTGAGGTTGCCTGCCGCGGCTCCTGCGGGACCGGCCGCTCGACGATCCCGATGAGCGGCTTGCCCGTCTCCCGATCGAGGATGTAGGCCCAGCCGGTCTTGGAAACCTCGACGAGCCCCTTTCGGATGCGCCCGCCGACCTTCGCGTCGAACAGAATGACGGGGTTCGGGGAATCGTAGTCCCAGAGATCGTGGTGGATCTGTTGGAAATGCCAGCGGTACTTTCCCGTCTTCGCATCGAGCGCGACGATCGACACCGTGAACAAATTGTTGCCCGGTCGGATCGAGCCGTTGAGATTCGGTCCGGGATTACCGGTCGAGAAATAGAGCATCCCGAGCTCGGGATCGACCGCCGGCGTCTGCCACACCGCCGCCCCGCCATGCGTCCACGCATCCGAATTCTTCGGCCAGGTATCCGAGCCGATCTCGCCCGGCGACGGCACCGTGTAGAACGTCCAGATGAGCCGGCCGGTCTTGGCATCGTAGGCTTTCACACGGCCCCGAACGCCCATCTCCCCGCCGCTGAAGCCGATGATCACCATGCCGTCGTAGTAGAGCGGCGCGGCCGTGATGCTGAAGCCCTTCTGCCAGGGCTCACCCTGCACCGACCAGGCGACCTTGCCCGTGAGTTGATCGATCGCGACGACTTTCGCGTCGAGCTGGCCGATGTAGACCTTGCCCTGCCCGAGCGCGACGCCGCGATTGGAGCGTCCGATGGGGTTGCCGGCGTGCGGATCGATGTTCGCGTGATAGGCCCACCGTATCCGACCTGTCGGCACGTCGATCGCAAAAACATCGTCGGCGCCGTTGGAGACGAAGAGCGTGCCGCCGTACTCGAGGATCTGCGTTTGACCCGAGTTGCCGGGTCCCGCGCCCGAGCCCATCGACGTGCGCCACAGTGCTTTGAGCCCTGCAACGTTGGTGCGGTTGATGAGCGCAAGGGGCGAGTAGCGCTGATTGAAGAGGCTGCCGCCGTTTGTGATCCAGCCCGAGCGCGGCTGCGCCATCAGTTGCCGCGCCGTGAACGCGGGCGCGCGCTCGATCCCGTCGGCGCCGAGCGCCACGCTGGCTGCCGCAAGCGCCCCGATCCCGAGTGTCGTCAAACCGCGCAACATGCGCCGCAGGCCGCTGCTCACTCGAGCTCCGTCTGTCCCTGCGCATTGACAGGGTTGCGGTTGTTCTCCTCGCAAATGAACTCGAGAAGGTTCTGAGTGCGCGAGCGGTGGTAGGTGTAGGTGCTGTGCCACGGCTTGGCGAGCGCGAGAGGATCCTCGACCGTCATCTCGTCGAGGAGCGTGTTGGGGTCGCCCTTGACGAGATGGATGCGCTCGATGATGTGCATCTGGTCACTGTGATTCATCCCCATGCCGAGAGCGGTTGCGGTCTTGAAGCCGATGGTGTCGACGACGAGCGTGTCGCCCTGCCAATGTCCGATAGAGTTGCCGTAGAAGGTGGGATCGAGCTCATCGGCAGCCGGATGCTTGCGCCCATCGGTGAAGATGTTGCGCCATTGCATCCATGCCTCGAAATGCATGGTCACCCGCCCGGGCGTAAATAGGAACTCGACGGGGTACTGGCCGACTCCCATGATGCCCGGCATCCCAGGAGGCCTGCAGTACGAGGCATAGTGCGGCACATTCCCCTGCGTCGCCTTGACCTGCTTCTGCCACTGATCGTATTCCGCGAGATACTTGCCCTTGAGCTCCGGCCGCTCGCGCTTCACCCCGGGTTTCGGAGGGAATTCGAGATACCAGATCCCGCCCCAGTCGGGCAGACGATCGAGCGCCGAGTAATGACCCTTGGGGAAGGCCGCCGGATAGGCATGGCCCGATTGCGCGGAAGCATCCGAGGAGTCGCCGGAGGTCTGATCCGGGGCGGTTGCGGCCACGGACGGTGCGGCGACGGCTGCCGCCAGAGTGCCCGCGCATGCCGCGCTCAGAAGCGCTGCCGCAAGCCGAGATCGGAGTTTCATGGAGGCTCCCGTCCGACGATTTCGTAGCCTGAGGGTGAAGGGAGTATAAGTCGAATCGAATCCGGCCTGTCGCGCGGCCGCGGCGCGACTCCGCCGTGCGGCTGGACTCGAGGGCCGTTACTCCCCGTGCGGCTGGACGCCGAAGGCGGTATCCCTTGACATGTCATCGGGGACACCGTACATCACGGTCATTATGAACGAGCTGGAGTGAACCGATGAGACTGGGACTCGCCGGATGCTTGGCCGCCATCGCGCTCGGCGCAAGCGGAGTCGTCCTCGCCCACCACTCCTTCGCGATGTTCGATCAGGCGCGCATGCTGCCGCTCACTGGCACCGTTCACGATTTCCAGTGGACCAATCCGCACGCCTTCATCGATCTCGACGTACCGAATTCGGCCGGAGGCGTCGATCTCTGGAAGGTCGAGCTCAACAGCCCGAACAATCTCGAGCGCCAGGGTTGGCACATGCACACCATGCGCCCCGGAGACAAGGTGACCGTCGTCATCAATCCACTGCGCGATGGGGCGAAGGGTGGACTGTTCGTGTCCGTGAAGCTGCCGAACGGTCGGGTGCTGCAGGACCCGACACGCCGGGGCCACGGACCCATCAATGTTCCCCAGGCGCATTGACTCGGAACGCAGTCTGTCGGTGATGCGGGTCTGGGGGCACACGACGGTTGCGGCGTGCGCGACACTCGCGCTTGCCGGCTCGGCCCTTGCCACACTCGCCGCACCTGCGCGTGCGGCACCCGCGCATGCGGCACCTGAGGCCGCTGCCGATCGCACCGCGGCCCGATGTGACCGGACCTGTCTCGAGGGCCTCGTCGAGCAATATCTCGGCGCGCTTTTCGCGCACGATCCGGCGCGGCTTTCAATGACTGCGGACGTACGCTTCACGGAGAACGGCCAGCAGCTCGAGCTCGGGGAGGGGCTTTGGCGCACGGTGAGCGGCAAGGGCACGTTCCACCTCATCGTTCCGGATGAGGCAGCCGGCGAGGTCGCCTGGCTCGGCTCGATCCGCGAGGCCGGCACGCCGGCGATGCTCGCCCTGCGTCTCGGTGTGCGCGGGCGGCGCATCGCGGAAATCGAGACGCTCGTGCAGCGCAGCGACCGCTCGGCGCTCGGCTTCGAGAAGATCGGTTATCGCTGGACCGAAGTCATTCCGCCGGCCAAGCGCATGTCGCGCGACGATCTGGTGCACATCGCAAACCTCTACTTCTCCGGCGTCCAGTTGAACGACGGCAAGGGCGTCTATCCGTTCGCGCCGGATTGCAATCGGATCGAGAACGGCACGTTCACGACGAATGCCCCGACGCCCCCCGGACAGAAGCGGCCCGACCCGCGCACCGCGAACATGTACTCTGCCCAATGGAGCTGCCTCGAGCAGTTCAAATCGGGGCTGATTCACTTCGTCACGCGCGTACGCGACCGCCGCTTCGTGGCGGTCGATCCGCAACATGGCGTCGCATTCGCGTTCGGCTTCTTCGATCACGCGGCGGGCGACACGCGCACGTTCCAGACTCCGGACGGGCGCACCGTGACCGCAGGGCCGAAGGTGCCGTGGACGTGGGAGCTCGCCGAGACGTTCCGGATCGAGCACGGGAAGATCCATCAGATCATGGCGATCATGAACCACGTCGAGTACGGCATGAATTCCGGCTGGAGCACGTGGGAGCAGGGTCGCTCCGACCGCGCGCGCTATCTCGGCCAGAACTACTGACATGCTCCATCCCGCGGTGTGGCTCGCCGCCGGGCTGGGGCTGATCGCCGCAGCTCTGCCACAGCTTCCAGCGGCCGAGGCCGCAAACGATGCACGCGCGACGGAGACGAAATCCGCGGCTGCGATCATGCACCTCGACATCGGTCTTACTGCGCGCCACACGCTCATCGAGGGGGTCTCCGTCCCCGGTCGCGCAGGCTCGACCGCAGTCGTGCTGCTCATCGGAGGACTCGCCGGTCGCGATGCGAGCGTCGCGACGGTGCGAGCCGCCGTCGCCTCTTACGAGCGTGAGCCGCGCCGGCGGCGCGGCTTCCGGCTGCTCGCCATTGCCCTTGCAAATCCCGACGGCACGGCGCTCCAGTTCCCACCGAAGGGCACTGCCTACCGCGATCAGCGCGAGTCGCATGTGCTCTGGCGCTGGATCGGTGTGCACGCACCCGACCAGGTGCTCGTGGCAGGCCCCGACGCTGCCGGCCTCGCCACCGCGCTCTCCACACAAAGCGTGGCCGAGGTCGGACGCATTCCGGCACGGGCCCTCGACAGCGGCGATCTCGGAAAAATCGCGGCCGAGCCGATCGAGCCCTCCGAGGCTCACCGGGAGATCGCGCGGCGTCTCGCGCGCACGCCGCTCGAGCTCGCCGAGGAGCTCGCGCGGTACTACGGGCACGATCTCAACCAGGTGTGGTACATCCAGGCCATCGCGCTCACCGCGCAGCTGCGGCTCGGTCATCTGAAAGAGGTCGAGCAGCTCGCGGAGCCGTACGTGAACGGCACGCGCGACAGCCTGGCCCATCCCAACTCGCTCGTCTTCGCCGGCCATCTGCTCTTCGGCGAGCTCGCGCGGCGTACGGGCGACCCGCGCTATCTGGCGCGCGTGCGCGCCGCGGCCAACTACGGGTTCGAGACGGACGGGCGCATGAAGGAGGCCATGCCCTTTCACAACGGCTTCAGCGACTCGCTCTTCATGGGCACGGACATCCTCGCGCAGGCGGGCGCGCTCACGGGCGAGCGCCGCTATTTCGACATGGCCGCGCGCCATATCGAATTCATGCGCCGCCTCGATCTGCGTCCCGATGGCCTGTACCGGCACCATCCCGGCACGGAGGTCGACTGGGGGCGCGGGAACGCCTTCGCGGCGATCGGGCTCGCCATCGCGCTCTCGGATTTCCCGCCTCGGCATCCTGCATTCGCGCGCATCCGCGACGAATACCGCGCGCACATGGCCGCGCTCCTTGCCCAACAGGATGGAGACGGGATGTGGCGCAACGTCGTCGATTTGCGCGGCTCGTACTCCGAGCTCTCGGCAACGGCAATGATCGCCTTCGCGATCCAGCGCGGGATCGAGCGCGGCTGGTTGCCTGAGCGCCGCTACGGACCAGCCGTCGAGCGCGCATGGCAGGGCGTGCTCGCGCGGGTCGGTCCCGAGGGCAGCTTCGTCGATGTTTGCGAGTCGACTGCGCGAGCGCAGACGCTCGAGGACTACATGACGCGCACCGCCATCCTCGGCCCGGACCCGCGCGGCGGCGCGATGGTGCTCCTGCTCGCGACCGAGCTCGCGGGTCTCAAATAGCTCAGCGCGCGACCTGCGCCGGGCCCGTCACCGGACGCAGTCCTTGAGCGGCTGCGGCATGGGAGGCCCCCGCCGCGACCTCTCCGGTGATGATCGCGTTCCTGAACTGCGCGAACAGATCGCTAAGCGCGTTCGGGGTGTGCGGCATCATGATCGTGCTGCTGCGGTTCGTGCCGGCGACTTCCTTCATCATGTCGAAATACTGCGTGAGCAGCACGAGCGCCATCGCGTCCTGGGCGGTTGCGCCCTCGACGGCCTCGGAGAACTTCGTGATCGACTCGCGCAGGCCGTCGACGATCGCCTTGCGCTGATTCGCGATGCCCTCTCCTTGCAGGCGCTTGGATTCGGCCTCGGCCTCCGCCTTCTTCACGAGCAGGAGTTTCTCCGTCTCCGCTCGCGAGACGGTCGCTTCGCGCTCACGGGCCGCCGCGTTGATGTCGTTCATCGCCGCCTTGACCTTGTTGTCCGGGACGATGTCCGTGATCAGCGATTTCACGATGCCGTAGCCGAAATCCTTCATGGAAGCATCGAGGCTTTTTTCCACATCGACCGCAATCTCCGCCTGCTGCTCGAAGGTCTGGTCGAGTGTGAGCTTCGGCACGTGACCCAGGATCACGTTGTATACGAAGGACTCGATTTGCTTGATCGGATCGGAGAGCTTGTAGAAGGCGTCGTACACCTTGTCGGGATCGACGCGATATTGAATGGAGATCGGAATCTGTACGAAGACGTTGTCTTTCGTCTTCGTTTCGACCTTCACGTCGAGCTGCTGCACCTGCAGGCTCAGGGTGTGCACGAGTGAGTCGATGAACGGGACTTTGATGTTGAGACCGGGCGCGGCGATGCGCGAGAACTTGCCGAGCCGCTGGATGATGCCCGCGTGCGCCGTCTGGATGGTGAAGAAGGTGCCGAAGAAAACCGCCAGCACGATCAGAGCGACGATGATCACGCCCGCGATCACGAAGTCCGCCATGGAGCCCCCGTTTGGCAGTGCCGCACCAGCATGTCGCGCGACAGTATAGGCGCGCCGCGCAGGCTGCGTTAACCTTCGCCCGCCGCCACTCACCCCGCCTGTCCCCAAGCGATGTGGCGCATCCCGGAGAGATCATGCGCAGACTACCGCTCATCTTCGGCTGGATGCTGATCCTCGTCCCGACCGCGGCCGCATGGGCGGCGGGCGAGCGGACCATGCAAGCGATGGTGCTCGAGCAGGGGAGGCTCCGCCTCGCCTCCGTTCCGGTTTTCGAGCCGGGCCCGGGCGAGGTGCGCATCGAGGTGCACGCGGCCGGGGTGAATCCCGCGGACTGGAAGATCGCGCACAGCGCCTCCGACCCGCGCATGGCCGCGCGCTACGGCGCCCATCCGATTCTCGGGCTCGAAGCCGCCGGCATCATCGATGCGGTTGGACCGTCCGTGACCGAATGGCGTCGAGGCGAGCCGGTGATTGCGATTACCTTCCCGCCGCACGGCTCCTACGCACAGTACGTGGTCGTTTCGACCGCATTCGTCGCGCCCAAGCCCCGCTCGATGACGTACGAGGAGGCCGCCGGCATTCCGATCGCCGGCGTCACGGCGTGGCGCTCGCTGATCGAGGTGGCGCATCTCACAAATGGGCAGCGCGTGCTCATCGATGGAGGTGCAGGCGGCGTCGGCTCAGCGGCTGTCCAGATCGCCAAGGCGCAGGGCGCGTACGTTGTCGCTACTGCTTCAAAGCGACATCTGGGATTTCTGCGTTCGATCGGAGCGGACGAGGCTATCGATTACACGGCGGGGCCGTTCGAGCAGAAAGTCAAAGACATGGACGTAGTGCTCGAGACCGCCGACCTGCAAAACGGTATTCGAGCGATGAGCACGCTCAAGCCCGGTGGGTTGCTCGTCTCGGTCGTCGGAGCGATGCCGGAGGCCACGTGCAAAGCCGCGCGCATCCGCTGTGCCATCCCCGGCTCGAGCGGCGGGCAGCCGGCGACGGCCTTCCTCGAAGACATCGGCCGGCTCGTCGAGGCAGGCAAGTATCACGTGAGCGTCGAGCGGGCGCTGCCGCTTCGCGATGCGGCGCAGGCCTGGCGCTCGAGCGAGCAGCACCACACCCAGGGGAAGCTGATCTTAGTCGTGCGGTGAACTGTCGGCGCGCGGAGCCGGCTTCAGCACCTCGAGCGACAGCAAGGATCCGCTCGGGGCCAATTGATGCGGGACGCAGTGCTGCTTGAAGCTCACGTTGCGGGTGCTGAAGAGCGGCAGAATCTCCTGCTTCACCTGCTCGACGAGCTCGCACTGCCCCGCCGAATCGAGGCCCCCCGTGCCGACCCGCACGTCGACAGGCCGCCAGGCTGCCTCCGTCGACTGCCCTGCCGGGCTCGAGCCGGGCTCGAGAACGTAGAACGTCCCGCCGACCGAGGGCGAGGGCTCCGGCCGGCCGATGCTCCGCGTACAGCCGATCGCGTGCACATTGAGATCGGACCGGCGCGCGCCGAGCTCGAGGAGCACCTCACGCACTTTGTCGCGTAATCCTTGACACGAATAATGAGTCGTAAATCCTTGATAGGTAAATTTAAACTTTTTCTGGACCCAGTGAGCCGGCTCGCTCGTGCCCGCTTCACCGCTGCCGACGGCCGCGCCGGCCGCGGCGGCCGCGCGGCTCGAATGAGTCGCCGCGCCTGCAGCGGCGAGCGCCAAGATCAAACTCGTCGCGACGGCACCGAATCGCGAGGCTGCGCCTCTGCGTCTCGACCCCGGTGCCTCCGATTCCATCATCGGCTCTATCCCAGTGTGCTCAGTCCGCAGCGCTCGCCACGTGCGAACGTGCGACGGGCTTCAGAACCTGCGCCTGCAGAGTGGAACCCTTGATGGTCACCTCGTGCGGGAAGCAGTTGGATTGGAACTTCACGTCGCGCGCGGCAAAGAACGGCAGGATCTTCGCCTTCACCTGATCGATGAGCTCACAGTCCCCTGCATGCTCGCGCGCGTTCCGACCGACCGTCACGTTCACCGTCTGCCATTCCGCTTGAACCGAATGGGAGGCGCCTTCCGAGGTCGAGGTGCTCGAGCCGGGCTCGAGCACGTAGAACGTGCCTGACACTCCCGGGAACGGCGAGGGTAAGTTGGGACCTCGCGTACAGCCCGTCTGGCGCAGCTTCATGTCGGACTTGCGGGCGCCGAGCTGGTGCAGCACGCTGCGGACCGTATCCTCCAAACCTTGACATGAGTAATGCGTCGTAAAGCCTTGGTACGTAAAATTTATTTTCTTCTTCACCCACGTCGCCGATTCCGCGGCGAACGCGGGTGACTGCGCGGCCAACACGAGCGTCGCAGCCGCAAGCGCGCTGCCGATGAGCCGCCAACCGTGCCGAACCCTCATGGGACACCTGCCTTGCGATCGGTTGCCGTACCGGTGAGTACCTCGGTTCGCATCTTTTGGACCTGTCCCGGCATGCATCGTTCGCGGCGCGCCGGGCCGCTCGAATCTTAGATCGAGACCGGCACGGTCCACCAGCTTCTCACACCGATCCGCCGGAGCCTCTGACTGTCCTTCACGATCGCCGCGCTGCCCAGCCAGCACGTGCTGCCCTGGATGATCGCGAGATAGCTATCATTTGAGCATGGTCGAGCCGCACGTTTCGCGGGAGCCCGTTTCGCGGGAGCACGAGCATCGGCACAGCCACGCCGGGCACGCGCATTCCACAGCGGCAGGCGATGAATGGCGCATCGCCTGCGCGTGTCTGATCATCGTCGCGTTCCTCGCGCTGCAAATCGTCGGCGGCGTGATCTCGGGCTCCCTCGCACTGCTCGCGGATGCCGGTCACATGCTCTCCGATGCGGTCGCGCTCGCGATGAGCTGGGCGGCCTTGCGCATCGGGCGGCGACCGGCGGACCCGCTACGCTCGTACGGCTATCGCAGGCTCGAGGTGCTGGTCGCATTCGCGAATGGGTGCGCACTGTTCGTGATCACGGCCTGGATCGTGTTCGAGGCGGCCTGGCGACTCGCCACGCCTCACACGGTTCTCGGGTTACCGATGCTGGCCGTCGCGGCCGCGGGACTCGTCGCAAATGCAGTCGCCTTCCTGATCCTGAGCGGCGGCCGGCGCGAAAACCTCAACCTGCGTAGCGCCTGGCTGCACGTGCTCGGGGATCTGCTCGGCTTCGCGATCACCGTCGTGGCGGCCACCGTCATCCTCGCAACCGGGTGGGCACGCATCGATCCGGTGCTCTCGTTGATCGTCGCCGCGCTCATTCTGCGCAGTGCGCTGCAGATCGTGCGCGCCTCCGGCCACATCTTGCTCGAGGGCACACCCGCCGGGCTCGACTCCGCGAGCGTCCGCGACGACTTGATGACGGTGCTCCCGGACGTGTGCGACGTACACCATGTGCACGCGTGGTGCCTGACACAGGAGCAGTCCTTCATCACACTGCACGTGCGGGCCACGCCGGGGGCGGACCTCGATGCGCTCGTCCCGGCCATCACCCGGCGCCTCGAGCTTCGCTTCGGTATCGCGCACTCGACGATCCAGGTCGACCACGCCGAGTGCGAGGACGAGCATCACGCCTGACGGTTTCGGGGGGACAGGTGCGACGATTCAAAAATAGAGTTGCTGAGGCACTGGTCGCCGCGGCGGTGGGGATCGCCGCGACCGCAGCGGCGCCGACGGCGGCCCCAGCGACGGCAGTGCCAGGCGCCAACGCGGCTGTCGGTGGGACGACGGCCGCAGTTCAGGCCCCCCACGCCGCAGGTGCCGTCGATGACGCGCGACTCAGCCGTGCGCAGGAGGAGCCCGGCAACTGGCTCATCTATGGCGGCAGCTGGCAGGAGCAGCGCTACTCGAGGCTGAGTGAAATAAACCGGACCAATGTGGGCCGGTTGGGGCTCGCGTGGTCGTTCGAGTTCGACACGACTCGTGTGCAGGAATCGACGCCGCTCATCGTCGATGGAGTGATGTACGTCACTTCGGCATGGAGCAAAGTCTTCGCGCTCAATGCCCGTACAGGACGGGAGATCTGGCGGTTCGATCCCCACGTTCCCGGACCGGCGGACGTGCCGACGTGCTGCGGTGTTCCGAATCGCGGCGCGGCGGTCTATCACGGCAAGGTCTATGTCGGCACGCTCGATGGCCGGCTGATCGCGCTCGATGCGGCGACCGGGAAGCTCATCTGGAGCGTCATGACGGTTCCCGCGACTCACCGCTATACCATCACGGGCGCACCGCGCGTCGCGCGCGGCAAGGTGTTCATCGGCAACGCAGGCGCGGATTTCGGCGCGCGCGGCTACATCAGCGCCTACGATGCCGAGACCGGACGACTCGTCTGGCGCTTCTATACGGTGCCCGGCGATCCGCGCGCCAAGCCCGACGGCGCCGCCTCCGATCGGGTGCTCGCCACGGTCGCGCGGCCCACGTGGTCGGGAGATGGCGATCGCTATGGCGGAGGCGGAGGCACCGCCTGGAACGCTTTGGTCTACGACCCCGACTTCAATCAACTGTATTTCGGCACCGGCAACGGATACCCCTGGAACCGGAGCTTCCGCTCGGCGGGCCGCGGCGACAATCTGTTCGTCGCCTCGATCGTCGCGCTCAACGCCGATACCGGCCGCTACAAGTGGCACTACCAGGAGACACCGGGAGACTCCTGGGACTACGACTCGATCGAGGACATCACGCTCGTCGAGCTCCCGATCGGCGGTCGTCTGCGCAAGGTGATCCTGCACGCACCCAAGAACGGATTCTTCTATGTCATCGATCGCCAGACGGGAAAGCTCCTCTCGGCGGCGCCGTTTGTGTCGGGAGTCAACTGGGCGACGCGCATCGACTCGGTAACGGGGCGTCCCCTCGTGGCGCCCGCGGCCGAATACAAAGATCGGCCGTGGCTCGGAAGTCCTTCGGGCGGCGGCGCACACAACTGGAACCCCGTCGCGTTCAGCCCGAGAACCGGTCTCCTCTACCTCGCGGCGAGCGAGACGCAAATGACCTACCGGCCCGCACCGATGCTCGAGAACGATCCGGCCGTTGCGAACCTCGGGATCAATCTGTTCGGAGCCCCGCCCCGTCCACAAGCGCAAGCGAACGCGCAGGGGCCGCAACGCGGTGCAGACCACGCGGACCACACAAACCACGCCAATCAAGCGGAGCACGCGGGTCACGCAGGCGGTCGCGGGCGAGACTATTTGCTCGCCTGGAATCCGCTCACCCAGCGTGCCGCCTGGCGCGCAGCAGGCGGTGGAGGGGGCGTGCTGGCAACGGCCGGCGGACTCGTCTTTCAGGGCCGAACCCGCGAAGGCGTCCTAGGCGAGTTGGTTGCATTCGGTGACCGCGATGGTGCGGTGCTGTGGCGGCAGCCCGTCCCCGACGCCGCTCTCGCAGGCCCGGTCGCGTATGCAATCAACGGCTCGGAATATGTCGCGATCACCTCGGGCGCTTCGGTGCAAAGCTCGACCGCGAGACCGCGCGCCCGCCACTTCGGCCGGCTGCTCGTGTTCAAGCTCGGCGGTACCGCCGAGCTGCCGCCCGATCCGCCGCTCGCACCGCCCCCGAATCCGCCGGTCGAGATCGCCTCCACCGACCGGGTCACCGCGGGTGCGGGGCTCTACGGCCGTTATTGCGCCCGCTGCCACGGCGTCGCGACTGCTTCCTCCAACGTCGTTCCGGACTTGCGCCGCTCGCCGGCTTTGACGAACCCGGAGCTGTGGCGTGCCATCGTGATCGCCGGAGCGCTCGAGGACCGCGGAATGATCGGCTGGAGCCGTGAGCTCGATGCGACCCAGGCACAGTCGATTCGCGCATATGTGGGCGAGCAGGCCCGAGCCCTTCAAAAGACCGAGCAAACAGGAATCGGTGAGGTTGCGCGGCACCCCTGAGCGGGTCATGCCGCCTCGGGAAAGGTGTTTATCCCCCCTATGAGCCGCGCCCGAGGCCGGATCGCCTCGGAAGCGCTATAGTTGCGCCCGTCAAGTAGTCCCATCCCGGAGATGCGTGATGAACGTTGCTCAAGTGGCCGCCGAGATCATGAAGCGTGAGGGCTGCGATTACCTCATGGCCTATCCCCTCAATCCGCTCACCGAGTCCTGTGCAGCGGTCGGCATCCGCCCGATCATCGTGCGCCAAGAGCGTATCGGCATGCATATGGCCGACTGCATCAGCCGGCAAACCTCCGCCGAGAAAGTCGGTGTCATGTGCATGCAGAGTGGTCCGGGATGCGAGAACGCTTTCGGCTCCGTCGCGCAGGCCTGGTCGGAGGGCGTTCCCCTCGTCGTGATGCCGGGCGGCTATCCTCGCGACACGGTCTGGGTGCGTCCGAGCTTCAATGCGACGCTGAACTATCAGCACGTCGCAAAGACATGCGAGATGATCACGACGCCTCGCATGATCGTTCCCGCCATGCGCCGCGCATTCACGATGGCGCGCAATGGACGCCCCGGCCCCGTCGTGCTCGAGGTCCCCGGCGATATGTGGAACCAGGAAGTTCCGGGTCAACTCGAATACACACCCGTGAAGCGGACACGCTTCGCACCGGACCCGGCGGCGATCGACGCCGCGGCGGAAGTTCTGATCAACGCCAAGCGCCCCCTCATCTATGCAGGCCAGGGCGTGCACTACGCGAAGGGTTGGCCGGAGCTACGCCAGGTCGTCGAGCTGCTCGAAGCGCCGATTTGCACGAGCCTCGAGGGCAAGAGCGCCATCCCCGAGAATCACCCGCTCGCGCTCGGCGCCGGCGGCCCGTCGATGCCGAAGCCGGTCTGGGACCACGTGCAGAATGCGGACGTGGTGTTCGGTGTCGGAGTGAGCTTCACGGCCACGGGGTTTGGAATTCATTTCCCGACGAAGGACAAGACGTTCATCCACAACACCGTCGATCCGATGGAGATCAACAAGAACATCCCGACGGACCATCCGCTCATCGGAGATGCGAAGCTGACCCTCGCCATGCTGCACGAGGCCCTGAAAGACCGCCTCGGCGGCCGCCCGCGCGGGCTCGCGGCCCAGCGCGCCGCGGCGATCAAGGAATCGAAACAAGCCTGGCTCGCACAGTGGATGCCGCTCCTCACGAGCGAGGACAAGCCGCTCTCGCCGTACCGGGTCATCTGGGATCTGATGCACGTCGCAGACGTGCCGAATACGATCATCACGCACGATGCCGGCAGCCCGCGCGATGAGCTCATTCCGTTCTGGAGCTCGATCACCCCGCTCTCCTACATCGGGTGGGGCAAGACGACGCAGCTCGGCTACGGCCTGGGGCTCGCGATGGGCGCCAAGCTCGCGCATCCGGAGAAGCTCTGCATCAACTACTGGGGCGATGCCGCGATCGGCATGACCGGCATGGACTTCGAGACCGCCTGCCGCGACAAGATTCCGATTCTGACGATCCTCTCGAACAATCACGCGATGGCGATGGAAATCCCGCACATGGAGCTGTCGACGAAGAAGTATCGATCCACGGACATCTCCGGAAACTACACCGAGTGGGCGAAAGCGCTCGGCGGTCATGCGGAGCGCGTCACGGAGCCCTCTGAGGTCACTCACGCCCTGCTGCGCGCCATCCACGCGACGAAGGAAGGCAGCCCGGCCTTCGTCGAGTTCATGACCACGCAGAAGAAGGTCTACTCGACGTTCTCGGCGGGCTACCAGAGCCGCGAACGGCCAGCCTAGGCCGATCCTCCCGCGCGCGCTCTTCCCGCGCGCTCCTCGAGCCTATCGACCGACCCGCTCCGGCATGCCCGGGGCGGGGTCGAGTTCCTTTGGGAGTCGACTGGACACCGGTCCTTCCAAAAGATATCATCTTTAGCATCTTTCACATCGGAGCTTCCTCCGTGCCGCCCTCGCCCGCCTCATCGCGGCCTTCTCCCTTCGGCTCCGTTGCAGCCGCACCTTTCGGCGCCGGGCGCGGCGGCTCGCTCTCCTCGCGTATCGTCGCGGAGATTCGCGATGCCCTGTTCACCAAACGGCTCGTCTCCGGAGACTCCCTCGGCACCGAGAGCGATCTCGCCTCACGCTTCGGCGTGAGCCGTATCGTCGCGCGCGATGCGCTCCGGACCCTGCAGGCGCTCGGAATTGCGGAGATTCGCATGGGCAAGGGCGGCGGCGCGCGCGTGGCGCGCGGAAACACGGCGCTCTTCGCCGAAGCGCTCGCCGTGCAGCTCGAGCTTGCAGGCGTGTCGGCCGAGGAGATCGTCGACGCGCAACGTGCGGTCGAGTGCCTTGCCGCCGAGCTCGCCGCCGAGCGAGCGACTGCCGCCGAGCGGTCCCGGCTCACAGAGCTGCTCACCGAGGCCGAACGCCACATGAACGACCGGGCCGCCTACACGCGCGCCTGCCGGGACTTTCACCTCGGAATCGCGGAGAGCTCTCACAACCGCGTGCTCGTCGTTCAGCTCGCCTCTCTTCAGCACGTGCCATGGCCGAAGGAGAACCGCACGCTGACGCCGAAGGTCGCCCGGCACATCCACGACGTGCATCGGCAGCTCCTCGCTCTGATCGAGAAGCGCGACTCGGGCGGGGCGCGGCGCCTCATGGACGAGCATGTGCGGATGATCCGCGCGCGGCGTTCGGCCGAGCGTGACGGGCCATCCTTCGACTCTCACGGCCGACAGCACATCGCCGGCGCGCGAACACCCATCGAGACCTGTTGTTGAGCGAGCAGCCACACCCTATTCGACCCGGGAGATCTCACATGAGCAAATTCATCATTCAACCGCATTTCCGCCTGCAAGAATGGGTGGCGGAGGAAAAAGGCTACTTCGCCGACGAGGGCCTCGACTATGTCTTCCGCGAGGAAGTGCAGGCGACCGATGGAAAGGTCCACGACAAAGGCGCGAAGGTGGGTGCATACCAATCCTTCGAGGAGGGACGATCGTCGGATGTGAGCTGCGCGTGCCACTGGACGGTAAACGTGGCTGCCGCGAGCGGCCACGGGCGCATCTACACTGGTGCGTACTCGGTCTCACCCGCCGGCGTGTTCGTGCCGCCCGACTCGCCCGTCAAGCATCCCGCCGATCTTGCCGGAGTCCCGATTTCCGTCGGCTATCAATCGGGCAGCCACTATTCGAGCATTCAGGCCCTCGAGCAGTACCTGCCGCGGGATCAGATCAAGCTGTCGTTCAACGACGGCATGCTCTTCAAGCGCATGGAGCTGTTGATCGATCGACAGGTGCCGGCCGCGGCACTCTTCAGCGGGCCGTACTACTTCGCCGAGCAGCTCGGCTTCCGCAAGGTGATCGACACCACTTTCATGATCGCAACCATGATCACCGGTGAGGCCGACCCCGAGGATCTCAGGAAATACTTCGCGGCGCTGCGTCGCGCGCAGCGCGACATCGATCTGCGCCCCGAGCTCTATACGCACTACTACAAACGCGAATTCCCGGTCCGCTATCACGATCTGATGGACACGCGGCGCTGGGGCCCGGGAGAGCGCCTGGTCTTCGAGCCCTATACTCAGGAGGCCTTCGATGCTTCGCGCAAATGGATCGAGTCGCATGAGATTTTCCCGAACGGGGATCTCGGATCGAAGCTCTACGATCAAATCGCGGTGAGCTGACGGAGAGACGACGAGGAGATGACGATGGACGGATCGAGCGGGGGGGAACGGCGCTCGCAAATCACCGCAGACATCAAGGCGCGAACGGGCATCGACGAGGCGATGATCGATCGACTCGTGCGAACCTTCTACGGCAAGGTTCGAGTGGATGTGTTGCTCGGCCCCGTCTTTGCGGAGCGCGTCGCAGACTGGGAGCCGCATTTCAAGCGCATGGGCGAGTTCTGGTCGTCCGTCGCGCTGATGACCGGCGTCTACCATGGCCGACCGATGGAAAAGCACCTGCCGCTGCCCGTTGATGGCCGGCATTTCGACCGCTGGCTCGAGCTGTTTCGCCAGTCGGCGCACGAGGTGTGCGCCCCGGCCGCAGCGAATCATTTCATCGAACGCGCCGAGCGCATCGCTCAGAGTCTCGAGATGGGCATCGCGGTCCGACATGGGGTGCTGCTCGGCAGGGGCGAGCGGCTCCGGAGGGCGAATTGCGAAGTCCAACTGCCGGCGGCGGCGAGCGTCGCAAGCGCGCCGTGAGCGAGCGGCGCCGCGATCCGCCGCGCGAGTACGCCTCGCCACCCTGTTATTTGCACGAGCTCGAGGAGCCGACGAAGGCGGTGAGGCGGGCCGCAGAGCCGGCCGGCGCTGCGCAGCCTGCGTGCGCTGCGGCTCCTGCGGCCCCGCCGTCGGATACCAATCCGCCGCCCGATCCCGCTCAGCGTGCCGACGTGATGCGCTGGCGCAAGGCTGAGCGTGCGCGTTTGATCGGTGAGCGGCTCGCCATGCCGAGCCGTACCCGAAGAAACCTCGGCGAGCGTATCGCGCACCGTCTCGAGGAGGCGATCGGAGACCCTGCCGGGCTCATGGTGAGTACGTACGCGCCTTTCCGCGGTGAGCCGGGGATGAGCGCACTCATCGAGAGTGTCCTCGCTCGCGGCGGCCGCCATGCTCTTCCGGTCGTCATCGAGCGCGGCCGCCCACTCGTCTTCCGCGCCTGGTCACCCGGCGAGCCGCTCGAGCGCGGCATTTGGAATATTCCCCAGCCGCCTGCAAGTGCCGCGGTGGTGCTGCCCGACGTCATCATTTCCCCGGTGGTGGGATTCGATCGGAAAGGCTACCGACTCGGCTACGGCGGCGGCTTCTATGACCGCACACTCGCCTCGATGCCCAAGCGCCCGCGCGTGTTCGGCGTGGGATACGCCGCAGCTGCGATCGCGACGATCTATCCTCAGACCCACGACATCCCGATGACCGCGATCGTCACGGAGGACGGGATTCTGGAGCGTCGCTGAGGCTTTATCGAGAGTGCTCACGCTCTGAGCCGGCGTCTTAGTGTCCGCACGAGCGTCCGCTGTCCGCAGGCGGACACGAGCCGCCGGCGACCGCGCGCTGGAGCCCCACGTAAAGTCTCCGATCTTTCATCGGCTTACGTCGCTCGATCCTAATGGTACGGCCATTGCACTGCGTCTCCGCAGCAGGCCCCCACCATGAAGATCGCCCACCTCAAATCTCTGAGCGACTCGAGGCCCGAACCGCTCGGTCCGATGCGCGGCACGGAGGGGCAGGACACGGCGCTCACGACCCGACGGCCCATTTGGCGCAAGTACTCTTCGGTTTACGCGGGTGCAGCTGCCGCGGTGCTCCTCGTCGCCCTCTTCGCCTGGCTGGTTCACGCCTGGTCGCAATCGCAATACACCGTCTCTGCCGAGCGCCTGCGCATTGCCGAGGTCGGCCGCGGCCGCTTCGTCCGCGATGTAGCCGCCGAGGGCAGTGTCGTCGCTCCGGTGAGTCCGACGCTATTCGCCATCGCCCCGGGTACTGTGAGCTATACAGTCCATGCCGGAGATGCGGTGAAGAAAGGTCAGGTGCTCGCGGTCATCGACAGCCCGGAGCTGAAGAACGAGTACCTGCGCGAACGCGCGACACTCGAGAGCCTCGACGCCGGCATCGCGCACCAGGAGATCGAGGTCCGCCAGCAGTTGCTCACGAGTCAGCAGCAGGCGGACCTCGCCCATGTCTCCATCAAGGCCGCCGAGCGCGAGCTCAAACGCAATCAAGCCGCCTGGGAACTGAAGGTGATTCCGGAGCGCGACTTCCAGAAGGCTCAGGATGAGGTAGCGACTGCGAAGCTGAATTTCGAGCACGCCCGCGCGAGCGCCAAGCTCGATCAGGCCAGCGTAGTTCTCGACTTGCGCACGCGGCGCCTCGAACGCGATCGTCAGGCGCTCGTCGTGCAGGACCTGAAGCGCCGTTTGGAAGAGCTCAACGTGCGCTCCCCCGTCGACGGAATGGTCGCGAATCTCGGACAGCAGGAGAAAGCCGAGGTGCCGGAGAACGCGCCGCTCCTCACCGTCGTCGACCTCACCGCGCTGGAGATCGAATTCCGCGTGGCTGAGAGCTATGCAAGCGACATCAGGGCGGGGATGGGTGCGGATATCACGCTCGGGGGCGCAACGGATCGCGGAGTCGTCACCGCAATCTCGCCGCAGGTCAAGGATAACGAGGTCATCGGGCGTGTGAAATTCGCGCACAAGCAGCCCGCGGGATTGCGGCAGAACCAGCGCGCCTCCGTGCGAATCGTGCTCGACGATCGCCCCGACGTGCTCAAATTCGAGCGTGGGCCGCTCATCGATGAGGCAACGCGCGCCGTCTATCTGGTGAAGGGGAACCGCGCAATCCGAGTTCCGGTCACGCTCGGACCTGCCTCGGTAGCCGAGATCGAAGTCGATCGCGGACTGCAGCCCGGAGACCGGGTGATCGTTTCCGACACGCGCGACTTCAATGATGCGCCACAGTTACTCATCGGCCGGTAGCCGCGGACGCCCAGAGCCCCTCGAACCAATACGAACACTCGCATCTCAAAGGACCCGCCATGCTCAAGATGCAAAACGTCAGCAAGATCTATCGCACCGATCTCATCGAAACGCACGCGCTCAGGAACTTGTCCGTCGAGGTCTCCGCCGGCGAGTTCGTCGCGGTGAGCGGCCCTTCGGGTTCCGGAAAGACGACATTTCTCAACATCGCGGGCCTGCTCGAGGAGTTCGAGGCGGGCACCTACCACCTGGACGGTGAGGACGTGAGCCGGCTCTCGGACAACCATCGCTCGCGGCTGCGCAACGAGAAGATCGGATTCATCTTTCAGAGCTTCAATCTCATTCCCGACCTCGATGTGTTCGACAATGTCGACGTGCCGCTGCGCTACCGAAGGCTGAGGGCGGCCGATCGGCGCGAGCGGATCACGAACGCGCTCGAGCTCGTCGGGCTCGCCTCGCGCATGAAGCACATGCCCTCGCAACTGTCGGGCGGCCAGCAGCAGCGCGTTGCGATCGCGCGGGCGATCGCCGGGGATCCCGCCTTCCTGCTCGCGGATGAGCCGACCGGAAACCTCGACTCCCTCATGGCGCGTCAGGTAATGGACCTGCTCGAGCAGATCAATGACATGGGCACGACGATCGTTCTGGTCACGCACGATCCGGAGCTCGCGCGGCGCGCTCACCGGAACGTGCACATCGTCGACGGACAAGTATCCGATCTGATGATCCAAGGGCCACGCTCTACAACCGGGGGCGGATCGGGTGCCGAAGGCGCCTTCGAGGCGCAGCCGGCCTGACGTCACCCGCCGAGCAATCGGAGAGAGCATGATCGGCTATTACATTCGCCTCGCGCTCAAGAGCTTCCGTCGCACGTGCGGACTGACGCTGCTCATGGGAGCGAGCATCGCCCTCGGCATCGCCGTCTCGGTTGCGACGGTGAGCGTCTATCATCTGCTTGCCGGTAATCCCATCTGGTGGAAGAACGACCGCCTCTATGCCGTCACAATGGACAATTGGCCGCCACGAGCCATGTTGCCCTCACCTCCGCCGGGCGTGGACCTCGCGCTCGGCCCTTCTCAGCTCACCTATCAGGATGCGATGCACTTGTTCGCCTCCGCGATCCCGGAGCGCAAGGTCGTCATGTACAAGACGAGAGGCGTCCTTTCCGGTGGCACGGCGAGAAAGCTGCCGCTCCGAGCAATCGCGCGAGTCACGAGCGCAGACTTCTTCGCGATGTTCGATGTGCCGTTTCTCTATGGGACGGGCTGGAATGCCGCAGCGGATCGCGCACCGAAGCCGATCATCGTTCTCAGCAAGGAGGAGAACCAAAAGCTGTTCGGCGGCGAGGACAGCGTTGGCCGGACGATCCGCTGGAACGACCGGGAATTCCGCGTGGTCGGCGTCCTGGATGACTGGCTCCCGAGGCCTAAGTTCTACGACATCAACAACGGGCCGGTCCTACCCCCCGAGGACGCCTACATTCCCTGGGGCTGGGGCGCCACGCTCGAGCTGCCCACGGCCGGAGATGTCGAGTGTCTCACGCTCGGTTCTCTCAAAACATTCCGGGACTTTCTCAATTCCGAATGCAACTGGATCCAGATGTGGGTCGAGCTGCCGCGTCGCTCCCAGCGCGAACGAATGGAGGCGCTCATGAACGCCTACTGGAGCGATCAACACACGCGCAGCCGCTTCACTGCGCCCATGAACAACCATCTCACCAACGTCGGTGACTGGCTCGCCGAACATCAAGTGCTCGGAGACGACGAACATCTCCTGCTCATCTTCGGCTTCGCATTCTTCGCGGTCTGCGTCGTCAACGTCGTCGGACTGGTCCTCGCAAAGTTCCTGGGTCGCGCAGGAACCTCGGGTTTGCGACGAGCGCTCGGGGCGAACCGGGGACACATCATCGTTCAACACATCACGGAGACCGCCGTCCTCGCACTGGGGGCAGCGCTCGTCGGTCTCGCGCTTGCCGAGGGCTGCATGTGGGTGCTTGCGAGGGGAATCGCACTCGTCAATTCGAACGGAGCAGAGGCTGCCGCGCACATGCATTTTGACATGTGGAGTTTTCTTTGGGCCACATCACTCGCCCTCGTTGCCGCGGTGGCCGCGGGGCTCTATCCGGCGTGGCGCGTTGCCCGACTGCCCCCCGCCTCCTACCTCAAGAGTCAATGAGGAAGGGGAATCATCGATGCACATCGACCTCCGACCCATACTGATCGCGCTCGCGCGGAGCCGTACCGGCGCACTACTCGTCGCGCTGCAGATCGCAATCGCGCTCGCCCTCGTCGTCAATGCCGTGTACATCGCCGGGCAGCGGATCGAGAAGATCAGACGCCCCACGGGGATCGACGTACAGAACACGTTCCTCATTTCAACCGCAGGCTTCACCGCGCACTTCCGCCTCTTGCCGACCATCGAGTCGGACGTACGGTATCTGCGCAACATCCCGGATGTGCTCGCCGCAACGACGATCAACGCCATCCCTCTGTATGAAAACCGCGGTATCCCCGTGGTGGCTCGGCCGGGCGAGCACATCATTCCACTGGTCTCCGGATCCTTCGACATCGACGAGCAGGGATTGAAGGCGCTCGGTGTGAAACTCATCGCCGGGCGGGACTTTCGGCCCGAGGAGATCGCCTCTCCGCAATCCTACGGAACTCCTGCCGAAGTGATCATCACCCACCATCTCGCGGAGAAACTGTTTCCCGGGGTAAGCGCAGTCGGCCGCAGTCTATACATGGCCAACTCCACGCCCGCGCGGATCATCGGCGTACTCGATCGCATGTTCAGCTCGTCGTTGAATGCGAGTTGGGTCAACGACGTGACGCTCGAGCCAAGGCGGCCGAATGGCGCCTCCTCGGAATCCTACTATTATCTCGTCCGTACCGAGCCGGGTCAGCGGGACAGGGTCATGCGCATTGCAGAGGAGCACCTCTCCGCCTCGAACCCGGATCGAGTCATCGACTGGGTCCAGCCGCTCGCGCATTTTGAGCGTCTGAGCTACGCGTTCGATACTCTCGTCGCCTGGTTCATGAGTTTCCTGACTTGCATTCTCATCTGCATCGCCGCACTCGGCGTCTTCGGCCTCGCGACATTCAATGTGACCGCGCGTTTCAAACAGATCGGGACCCGCCGGGCCGTGGGCGCCCGCCGCGGGGACATCCTCCGTTACTTCCTCGTGGAGAACGCCCTAATCACGGCCGTGGGCATCACGGCTGGATGCGTGCTCGCCCTTGTGGTCGGCTACTGGCTATCCATCGCAAATCAGCTACCCCGCCTCGACTTGTACTACCTCTTGGGCGGGGTAGTCGTGCTGTTCGTCGTAGGCCAGCTGGCAGCTTTGCACCCCGCGTACCGGGCGGCGGCGGTGCCGCCCTCCGTCGCCACCCGCACGGTTTGAAGAGAAGGTATGGACCCCAACGCTCGCGGCGACCCTCACTCGAGCCTCGCGAACCGCGTGATCCTCGTCATCGACGACAGTGAGGCGGTGCGCACGGCTTTCGATGTTCTGCTGTCGTTGCACGGCGCACGCGTGATCGGCGCGCCGACGGCTGGCGAAGGACTCGCGACGCTCGCACGCGAGCCCATCGATCTCGTCATCCAGGATATGAACTTTCGCCGCGAGGCGATGAGCGGCGAGGAAGGTGTGTCGCTGTTCCATGAGATCCGGCGCGAGTTCACGGACGTGCCGATCATTCTGCTCACCGCGTGGACGCATCTCGAGACGGCCGTCGATCTCGTCAAGGCGGGCGCCGCGGACTATGTCGCGAAGCCGTGGGACGATGCACGCCTGCTCACGACGATCCGCAACCTTCTCGATCTGAGCGCCGCTCGGGCGGAGGCCGCCGCGATCCGTTCGGAGCGCCGCGAGGCACGCGAGACACTCGCGCAGCGCTTCGACCTGCGCGGAATAATTTACGCGAGCGAGGCAATGCACACCCTCGTCTCGATGGCGACTCAGGTCGCGCATGCCGATGTGCCGGTGCTGATCACCGGACCTAACGGCGCGGGCAAGGAAGTGCTCGCAGACATCGTTCAGGCGAACTCCTCAGTTCGCGGCCGGCCCTATATCAAGATCAACCTCGGCGCGCTCCCCGACGAGCTGATCGAGGCGGAGCTGTTCGGCACGGAGGCGGGCGCCTTCACGGGCGCTCGCCCCCGCATCGGGCGGTTCGAGGCTGCGGACGGGGGCACGATATTCCTCGACGAGCTCGCAAATCTCTCGGGCAGCGGGCAGGCGAAGCTCCTGAGAATTCTGCAAACGGGCGAGTTCGAGCGCCTCGGATCGAGCTCGACGCGCGGGACCCGCGTCCGCGTCATCGCGGCCACCAACGCGAGCTTGCCGCAGTCGATCCGGGAGGGTCGCTTTCGCGAAGACCTCTTCTACCGGCTGAATGTCATCGAGCTCGAGGTCCCGCCGCTCGCCGCGCGACGCGAGGACGTCCTGCCGCTCGCCCGGAATTTCCTGCAGCCCGGATTCGAGCTTTCCTCGGAGGCCGAGCGGGCGCTGCTCCGGCATCCCTGGCCCGGCAACGTCCGCGAGCTGCAAAACGCGATTCGAAGGGCCTGTCTGCTCTCACCCGAGCCGGTGATTGCGGCGGCATCGCTGAGCCTTCCTCCCGCCGCCGCGGCCCCCATGCGCGAGGAGCAGTCGCTCGATCGCGCAATGCTCGAGCAGGCGCTCGAGAGGGCACAGGGTGTGGTCGCACATGCGGCGCGTGACCTCGGACTCACCCGTCAGGCACTCTATCGCCGTATGGAGAAGCTGGGTCTCAAAGCCGACGCGGGTGCCCTGCCGCGCGGCCGCGGCGCCGACGGGTCGGCCTCCGACCCCTGATGAGGCGCTGGTCGCTCTCGGGCCGCGCCGCCTGCGCGCTCGGACTCGTCGCGGTAGTCGCGGCCTCCGCTGCTGCTGCCGCCGCACTGTGGCTTCGGCGCCCAGTCATCGGCGCCCTCGCAGGAATCGCGATCGCTGTTCCCCTCGCTCTGTGGCTCGCTCGCCGGGTCACCCGACCGTGGTCGCGGACCTTGGCCGCGGTGCGTGACGGTATCGTGAGCCTGCGCGATCGCGATCTGAGCGTCAGCATCGCCCGCTCCTCGGACGATGAGCTCGGCGAGCTCGTCCAGGCGTACAACTCGCTCGGGGATCTGCTCCGCCGCGAGCGCCTCGATCTCTATCAACGCGAGCTGCTGCTCGACACCGTCATCCAGACGACCCCGCTCGTTCTCGTCCTCACCAACGCCATCGGACGGATCGTGTACGGCAACATCGCCGCGCGGCAGCTGCTCAGGGAGGGCCGCAAGCTCGAGGGGTTCCAGCTCGACGAGCTGCTCGATCAATCACCGCCGGCGCTGCGCGAGGCGATTGCGAGCGGCAGCGATACGCTGTTTACGATGGAGGTCGGAGGGGAGCCGCAGGTTTATCATCTGTCCCTGCGCGAGTTCCAGCTCAATGCGCAGCCGCACCGGCTGTTGCTCCTCAAGCAGCTCACACGCGAGCTGGCCGCGCAGGAAGTCGCCGTCTGGAAGCGGGTGACGCGGGTCATCGCGCACGAGCTCAACAACTCACTCGCGCCCATCTCCTCGCTCGTTCACTCCGGACAGATGCTCGTCGACTCCCCGGACGCCACGCAGCTCAAGCGCGTGTTCACGACCATCGGGGAGCGAGCCGCGCACCTCTCCTCCTTCATCGACGGCTACGCCCGCTTCGCGAAACTCCCGCAGCCGCGCCTGGCCCCGATAGGCTGGGCGCCGTTTATCGCCCGTATCGAGGGGACGGCGCCGTTCCGACTCGAGGCTCCCCTGCCCCCGCGGCCCGCACTGCTCGATGCGAGCCAGATGGAGCAGGTGCTCATCAACCTCCTGAAGAACGCGCTGGAATCCGGATCGCCGCCGACCGAGATCAGTCTCGCGGTGCGCGAAGCTCCGGATGCCTTCGTCGTCGAGGTGGCGGACCGCGGCACTGGGTTCGCCGAGGACGTGCTGCGCGATGCTCTGCTGCCGTTTTTCTCGACGAAGCCCACGGGCACCGGACTCGGGCTCACGCTCTGCCGCGAGATCGTCGAGGCTCACGGCGGGCGTCTGAGTCTCGCGAATCGCGTGGGCCGCGGAGCCGTGGCAACGATCTGGTTGCCCGCACGCTGAGCGCGAATCCGCAGGATCGTTCGCCGTGTCTGGGCGATGAAGTCGGCGCCGCAGAACACTAGGGACGGATAGATAAGGTAGGTGTAGCGGGGTGCGGGCTGGAACGGGCTCGTCCGCGCCCACTCCCGACGGCGAGCGCGACGCGCATGGCCTCGCCGGCGCCTCCGCGTCCGGGGCGCGCGACATTCCAGAGGATTCGCTCGAGCACGCCTAGCCCGACCAGCAGCGCCGGCAGATGCCGGGATTGCAGAATTCGCGCTATCGTTGATGCCATGTCGAAGCCGCGCGAGGCGTGTTACTCATGAAGATCGGCGCCGTCTACCCACAGATCGAGCTTCGCGGCGACCCCGATGCCGTGCGTCGCATCGGCACGGGCCTCGAGTCGCTCGGTTACGATTATCTGCTCACCTACGATCACGTCCTCGGCGCGGTGCACGACGCGCGCGAGCCCAAGCTCACGGGTCCCTATAACGAAAAGCATCCCTTTCACGATCCCTTCGTGATGTTTGCGCATCTTGCCGCGCTCACGCGAAGGCTCGAGCTCGTGACAGGCATTCTCATCCTTCCACAACGGCAGACCGCGCTGGTCGCACGCCAGGCAGCCGATGTCGATCTGCTCTCCGGCGGGCGCCTGCGCCTCGGCGTCGGGATCGGCTGGAACCACGTCGAGTACGACGCTCTCGGGCAGGATTTCAGGACGCGCGGCGCACGCGAGGAAGAGCAGGTGCAGCTGCTGCGCAAGCTCTGGAGCGAGCCGCTCGTCACGTTCGACGGCCGCTTCGATCATATCGATCGGGCCTGCATCAACCCGCGGCCGCGCCGTCCGATCCCGATCTGGTTCGGCGGCTTCGTCGAGGCCGCCTACCGGCGTGCCGCCCGCCTCGGCGATGGCTTCATCTTCTCCGCGGGTGCGGCGGAACGCGCCGTCGAAGGCTGGAAGCAAATCGAGAGCGCGCTGCGCGCGGCTGGGCGCGATCCGCGGACTTTCGGCAAGGAGATGGTCATCGGACGCGCGGAAAAGACACCGCAAGAGGTCGCCGCGCGCCTCGCATGGTGTCGCGAATGGGGCTGTACGCACGCCGCAGTCGATACGATGGGCAAGGGCTTCGCGACGCCCGAGTCGCATCTCGAATTTCTGTCCGACGTGCGGCAGCGCCTCGACGTTCGCTGAAGGTCGCGCCGTTCAGCCGCGCCGCGGCGTGATCGCAAGCGCAAGGTGTGCTGGCCACGGAACCGCGACATAACTGACGCCCTCCGCGGATCTGCGGCCCGCAATCCACACGTACCCGGCGGACGGGAAGGGGATATCGTAGGTTACGAGCGTGCCGCGGGCGTTCGTATGCCCGGTGATCCGCGCTGCGCGATCCGCATACACGAGCAGCAAACTCTCGCGCGAATCGAGATCGACCCACTCGGTCGTGCCGATGGGATCGATGCCGTTCGCCTGCAGCGCCGCAGGCGCGAGTCTCGCGATCCGCGCATCGGCCGGCTCGATTTTCAAATACGACAGACTGAACTCGGTCGGCTCGAGCGAGCGTACGAGATCGCGCTCCGTTGCGCCGAGATCGATATCGATCTCGCCATCCGGCTTCACGACCGCGTGGACGAAATCGCCCGTTCCGGGCCCGCCGTACAGATCGCCGGTGACGTAAGGGAACCACAGCCGATAGGACGCTCGCGGCGGAGCAGCGCGCTCGCTGCGCAGGTCGGCCGCGAGGAACACGAGTCGCGCATGAAGCTGCCAGCCCGGGCGGTGAGCGAGACTCTCCTCGGATGGACTGCAGCCCGTGAGGACCAGTGCGAGCGCGCCGCAGGCGAGCGCTGCGCGGCGCGCGAGCACTGCTCCCGTTGCCGCTCCTGCTCTACGCCGCGGAATCATTCCGCCGCCCGCGCGGTTTGCGCTGCCGCGTTTCGGCGCGCCGCCGCGGCTGCGCGGCGCTCCACCGATCGCGAGTGCACCCAGGCGTGCAGCCCCACCGATGCGAGCACCACGGGCAACCCGACGAGCAGGCTCGGCGAGAAGGTCTCATCCCCCAGCCCCCAGCCGACGAGCAGCGCAACGGGTGGATTGACGTATGCGTATGTCGAAGCGAGTGTCGGGGAGACGCGCTCGACGAGGTAGCGGAACGCGGAAAACCCCACCAGCGATCCGAACACCACGAGGTACCCCCACGCGCACCAGACGCTCGCAGCGTGCGGCAGATTCCAGGGCTCGCGCAGCGCGAGGCTCAGCACGAGTCCCATGATTCCGGCAGCAAGCAGCTCCGCGCCGAATCCCGTGGGCCCCTTGGGGACGGCGATGTGCCTGGAGACGACCGTGCCGAAAGACCAGCTCGTCACACCGAGCAGGATGATGAGCGTGCCCTCGAGATTTGCCGAGAGATCCCGCCCCGTTAGCATGATGGCGGCGCCCACCGCGCCGAGCGCGATGGCTGCCCATTCCTTCCGGTGGGGCCAGCGGCCGAAGACTCCGGACCAGAGCGCGGTTGCAAGCGGCAGGATGCTGCCGAGTGCCACCGTCGCACCGGAGCTCACCCAGTGCTCGGCGATCGTCACGCTGCCGTTGCCAACGACGAGGAGCAGGAAACCGATGAGAGCGGCCGCGCGCCATTGGCGCGCCGTCGGCAGGCGCTCCCCGCGCAGGGCTTGCCAAGCGAGCACTGCAAGGCCCGCCGTCGTGAAACGCGTGCCGACGATGAAGAAGGGAGCGAGCCCGGTGATCGCCACTTTGATGGCGAAATATGTCGTCCCCCAAATGACGTAGAGCGCCGCGAGGCAGGCCGCGATCGATGCCGTACTCGGAGCGGACCGCGCCGCGTCGGTCCTCATGTTAGACACGCAACCCTCCGCTCGACCGACGGGCGGAACACACTGCCCGACGCGCGCTCAGCGCGCCGCCGGGCACACCGATTGCTCCGCAACGCTCCGATGCCGCTCGCGCGCTTGCGCATCGGCGCCTCGAGAATTGGAAGTTGGGGAGGGTCCCGCCGCCATCATGACTAGCCTGGCGACACAGCCTACGCAGACCGAAGCTCCCTCCTCCGGCACCGCGAGTTCGTCGCCGCTGAGCGACGCGGATGCTCCGATCCGCGCGATGCCCGCGCCGAGCGTTTTGCTCATCGGCCCGTACGACCCGCATTGCGGAGAATACACGTTTCTCGCCCCGCCGCTCGGTGTCTGGCGCCTCGCGGGCGTCCTCACCTCGCACGGCGCGCACGCGGAGGTGTTCGATCCGAACTGCTGCGCGCTTCCGCCGCCTCGCGCGCTCGAGCGCATGCTCCGGCAGCGGCATTGGGACCTGATCGGCATCTCCACCACGGGGATGACGCTGCGGTTCGACCTCGAGCTCGCACACCTTGCGAGACGACTCGCGCCGCAGGCCACTCTGGTCGCCGGGGGCATGGAGGCGACGTTCCGGCCTGAGCTGATGTTCGAGCTCGGCCCGTTCGACCTCGTGGTGCTCGGCGAGGGCGAGCGGCCGCTCCTCGAAATGGTCGCTCGTCTGCGACAGGGCGCTCCAGTCGAAGGAATCGCCGGCACCGCGCGGCGGACGCCGGAAGGAGGCCTCGAGCGGCGACCGCAGCGCGCGTTGAAGCGCGAGGAACTGCGCGATGCGATTTTCAGTACGCCCTACGAGCGCATGCCCTACGAGGCGTACTGGAGCCGGCTCGAGCGCGCCTACCGGGTGGGACAGCTGCCGACGAAAGCGGCCCGGGAAGCGAGCCTCGCCGAGATCCGCTCGGTGCGGCTCATCACCCTCAACTACTGCCCGATGGGCTGCACGTTCTGTTCCGCCACGAATTTCCTGCACGAGGCACAAGGCAGCGTCGCCTCGATCGCGCGGCTCGAGGCGGACGAGTGTCTCGCGATGCTCGAGCGGATCGTCGCCGCCCATCCGGGCGTACGCACCGTGTTCTTCCAGGACGACATCTTCGCCTTCACGCAGGACAGGCGCATCCTGCCGCTCTGCGAGGGAATCATCGAGGCCAAGGCGAGCGGCCGTCTGCCGCGCGGGCTGCAGTTCATCAGCACCAATCGCATCGATGCCATGACGCCCGAGCGATTGCAGCTGCTGCGGCGCGCCGGCTTTCGGGTGCTCGGCTTCGGCATCGAGAGCTTCTCGCAACGCATCCTCGCGGAGTTCAACAAGGCGCCGATCCACAGGCACATCGCGCCGGTGCTGCGCTCGGCGCTCGATATCGGGATCACCCCGTTTCTCGATCTGATCCTCAGCTCCCCGCGCGCGCGCCTCGAGGACATCGCCGAGACGCTGCGCGAGGCGTACCGCTGGCTGCTGGCCGGCTGCGAGATCGGCATCTACCCGTACGTGGTGCCGTTCTCCGGGGCCGGCTTCGCACGCGATCCCACGCTCCTGCCGCACACGACGGTTGCACGCCGTCGGATCGCGGGCACGCTCATCGAGTGGGACCAGCCCGACAAGATCCTCCCGATCGACCCCGTGGTGCGCGACGCAGTCCTCGAGATGGAGCAGGAGTTCGAAGCCCGGCTCGCGGCACTGCAGCTGAGCGCCGCCCATCTTCCCTCGCGCGTGCGCTCGCTCGTGTGGATTCTCGCGGCAACGCCGGTCCTTGCGGCGCACGGACTGGCCATCGCCGACGAGCGCGAGGTCGAGCGGCAGCTCGCGATGCGGCTGCCCGCGTCGGGCCGCGCGAGCAAGTCCCGAACTGCCGCTCTCGCCGCAGGCGCCGCCCTGCCATGACCACGCGCCGCTTCGTCAGCTTCGCTGCCCCGCTCGGCGTCTGCGCGCTGCTCGTCGGATGGATCGCACTCTCCGCGGCGAATGCGCAAGCGGTGACTTTCTCGATGCTCCTCTACGGGATTGCGAATTTGATCGTGTATACCGACGCCCTCGATTTCGCGCTGCGCCTGTACATGCGGCGGCGGCATACGGCGACGGCGCGCGGGACGGGCCGCGACACCGAGACCTCGATCGATCTCGGCGGGGCGCTCTCCACGAGTCTCTACTACGGTCCCGCGTTCGATGCGGCTCCGGGCTTTCCACGCGCAGGCGCGCGCGCTCCCTACGCGATCGTCGCCTCGGTCTACAACCTCGGCGACCAGCTCGATGAGTTCCTGTCCGCTTATGGCCCCTACCGGGATCGCACCTGGCTCGTAAGCGACGGCTCGACGGACGACACGCTCTTGCGACTGCGTCAGGCGGGCTGGCGCTGCTTCGACGACGGCGTCAACCGACGCAAGCCCGCGGCGCTCAAACGCCTGCTCGAGACGCTGCCCGACACGATCGAGGCCGTCTTCGTGATCGATCCCGATATTCACGTCCTGCCTTTCGGCGCCGGAAGCACGATCGATCTCGACCAGTTCGTGGCCGATTTCCTGCGCTCGGGCGCCGCCGCGGCATGCCCGCGCGTGATGATTGCGCCCGACGGCTTCCTCGCGCGCTTCCAGGCATTCGAGTACGCGCTCGCATTCCGGCTCGGGCGCCGCAGCCTCGCCGATTACTGTCAGACCTCGGGCGTGTCGCTCTACCGCCGCGATGCGCTGCGGCGGGCGCTCGATGCCCACTCGCTGTCGGTCTACGCCGAGGACTTCGAGAACGCCGTCCTGCTGCTCGATCGCGGCGAGCGCATCTACTACGACGGCCGCCTCCTCGTGAGCACGGAAGGACCCGGCGCTTTCAACCGCTGGTTCTCGCAGCGCGTGGGCTGGTACTACGGCCTGTTGAAGGTCTACACCGAACGCTTCGGTGCGGTGTGGCGCGTCGCGCGGCGCACGCCATTCTCCCTCTATCACTACGTGCTCTATCTCGGTGGGCTCACGATCGCCGCTCATGCGCTCAAGGTGATGAGCGCTCTGCTGCTCGCGGTGAGCTTCATCGGCGGCTTCGATACGCTCTTCCTCGCGCGCTGGCTCCCGAATACGGGCTGGATCAATCCTGTGTATTTCATGTCCGCGGTCGGCGGCTACCTCCTGCTCGGCGTCGTGGCTCTGTTCACCGTCGTGCCGCGCGAGGAGCGCGCCTACATCGCGCCGGTCGTGCCCCTCTATCTGTTTTACGCGCTCGTGCACATCGCCCCGATGACCGTCGGGTATGCGAATTGGATCGCGGTGAAGCTCACGGGCAGACGTCTGTATCGCGACCACTACGAGCCGGCGGAACAAGCGCCGCGAGTTCCGATCGGCGTGCATCTCATTCCGCGCAGGCTCCGATGATGCTGGCACTCCGACAGGCCACGACGCCTCGACCGCCGGCGATGCTCCATCAGGCGGCAACGTACTGGGAGAACCGCGCGCGACGTTTCGCGCGGAGCGGCGACGGCCTCGCGGCAGTCTGCTCGTACGGAATGCCCGAGTTCTACAACCGGCTCATTCACTTCTGCCAGACCCGCGCGCTCGCGCCCTGGCTCGCAGTACCCGCCGGCACGCGCGTGCTCGATATCGGCTGCGGCGTCGGCCGCTGGAGCCGACGGCTCGCCGCGCGAGGCGCGCAAGTCACCGGCATCGACCTGAGTCCGACGATGATCGAAGAGGCGAGACTGCGGGCCGGCGCGGGCGGCGTAGCAGAGCGCTGCCGCTTTCTCGTGCAGGATTGCGCAGAGCTCGACGTCGCCGGTCAATTCGATTTGATTCTGTCCGTGACGGTCCTGCAGCACATCCTCGATGTCGGCGCGCTCCTTTCGGCCGTGCGCGGAATCGCGCGGCGCCTCGCACCGGACGGGCGGCTCATCGTGCTCGAGGCGGCGCCCGCCCGCACCGCCAGCAGCTGCAATAGCCCGGTGTTCAGGGCGCGGCACCGCGACTTCTATCTGAGGCTGTTCGAGGAATGCGGCCTTCGCGTGCACGCCGTGACCGGTGTCGACCCGGCACCCTTCAAGACCTGGCTTCTGCCGCACCTCGCGCGACTGCCGCGACCGGCCGCGCTCGGTGCCCTCGCGCTCGCGACGGCGCTCTCCGTGCCGATCGATGCGCCGTTCGGCAGGCTCATGCAGCGGCAGTCCTGGCATGCAGTTTTCGTACTCGCGCATGCGGGCGGGGGTGCGCAATGAGGCAGGACATCGGCTCGCCACAAACATCCGGTCCGCGCTTCGCGCGGCGCTCGGTTTTCGCGGTTTGCGTCTTCGTACTCGTCGCCGCGCTCGTCCTCGCCGTGCGCTGGTACGAAACGCGCCGCACGGCACCCGAGGGCGCCTCGGGCTCGCTGGTCGTAAACGTCACGAGCGGTGCGGATCGCGGTCCGGGCACGCTGCGCGAGGCGCTGTTCGTCGTGGCGACGGCATCGAGCGTCGCACGAATCGTGCTCCAGGCTCCACGGATCGATGTCGAGACGGCGCTGCCCCCGATCGTCAACGCGCACGGCGTCAGCATCATCGCGCAGCCCGGCCACGGCGTGATCGACGCTCATGCGCTGAGCGGCGGGCCGGTGTTCGATGTCGCCGCACCGAACGTTACGCTCGATGGCGTGAGCGTGAGCCGCTGCCCTGCAGCCGCGGTCCTGGTGCGTGCGCCGCGCTTTCATCTGCACGCTGCGACGGTGACCGGCTGCGATGTGGGAGTGGATATCGCAGGCAACGCGACCGACCTGCTCATCGAGCGCAACCGCTTTGCGGACGATCGAGTCGGCGTGCGCTTCGCCGCGGCGAGCCGCGCCAGCTCGGTCGTCGGCAACGAGTTCTCGGGTGAGCGCGATGCCGGCGTGTGGGCGGTGCGCAGCGAGCCGGACCTCAAAGGCGCCCCGTTCAGCGTGCGCGACAACCACTTCGATCACGATCACGCTGGAGTGGTCGCGGGAAACATTCCGGCGCTCATCGAGCGCAACGAGATGCTCGGTGCCTCCGATGCGGCCGTGCACCTCGTCGGCGCGGGTGCGGTCATTCGGGGCAATCGCGTGAGCGGCGGCTCCGGATTCGGAATCGTCGCCGAGGGTGCGCGCGAGGCGGTGATCGAAGGGAACGAGCTCGACGGAGTCGCCGCCTACGGCATCATGGTGCGCAGCTCGAGCAACGCCCTGGTGCGCGGCAATCGGCTGCACCGCTGCGGGTACGGGCTCGCGTTCGTGCTCGGCGATGCACGCAATCCGAGCACCGCCGTCGACAACGTGATCATCGAGCCGCGCTACGACGGGATCGATGTGGTAGGAGACTCGCCGATCCTGCGACGCAATCAGGTGCTGCGGCCGCACGCACTCGCCTTGCGGGTGACGGACTTCCAACCACCGGGGGGCGGGAAGATCATCACCGCCACTCCCTACCTCGACGGCAACCAATTCGGCGGCGCGACCGCGAAGGTCGCCGCAAACGGCACGCAAATCGAGGGACATCCGCGGTGAAGCGCCTCGAGACGACGCAACTGCTGCCTGCGCCGTCCTTCACGGACCCGCGCGTCCACCTGCTCGATGATCTCTGGCTGCTCACGATCTTCGCGATTCTGCTCGCCGCGGGGCTGCCATGGCTCCTGAGCTCGTTCGCGATGCAGATCGGTGCGGCGCTCCTCGGCTTGCTCGCGCTCACGGCGGTGCACGTCGCATTCACCGTGCTCGTCTCGCCCTCGACCGTCCTCGGCGCCGGCCGGCGCCGCGTGCTCGCGCTGCTGCATGCGTTGGGTGTCGTCGTGATCGGCCTCACGTGGCACTACGCGGGCGGGCTGCAGAATCCGGCGTTTCTCATCGTCTTCGCGCTGCCGGTCGTCGGGGCGATTTTTCTCTCTCGCTGGCAGCCGTACATCTCCGCCGCGGTCGCGGTGCTCATCGTGGCGGGCGTCGCTCTGGCGGAGGCTCCGGAGCTGCGCTGGTATGCGAGCGGCTTCGATCCGATCGGACCGTGGCTCGTCGCAAGGCTGGGAGCGAGCGCCGCCGCAGCGGATACACCATTCCCCGGCTTCTATGCGCCCGCGGGCTATTACCTGGTGCTGCTCGAGGGATTTGCGATTCTGATGCTCGCCTGCGCGTTCGCTGCCGAGTACCTCGGTGCGATCTTCGATCGCCTGCATGCGCAGCTTACCTCCGCGCGCATCGAGGCCGAGCACGGCCGCGAGCTCTGGTCGACGCTCATCGAGGAGCTTCCTCGCCCCGCGGTGCTCGTCGATGCCGCGACGATGCAGATCGTCGCGGAAAGCGCAGCGCTCGCCGAGGGAGGATGGCCACGCACACCCGCGCTCGGGCGCAAGCTCACGGAGGTCTTGCAACTGTCCTACCCCGAGATCGTCGAGGAGCTCATCGCGGGCGCCGGCGGCATCGCCCCCGAAGTGACCCTGCGCGTGGGAAGCGAGCTCAGGATGGCGCGTGTCCACGTGCAGCACGTCGCCCATCGCGGCAGACGTTTCGCGCTGGTGCTGATGGAGGACCGGACAGAGGCCTTCGCGGTTCGCGCGGCACTCGATGCCGCCGAGCAGGCGACGCTCGTTCTCGATGCCGAGGAACGGGTTCTCGCGTTCAACAAACCGGCGCTCGCGCTCTTCTCGTCCGCGCGGGCGGGTGCCGAGGCGGAGCCGCTGCTCGCCCTGCCGGACCTGCCGGCACGCTGGTGGGAGCCGGGGCTCACGGGACGGCGCAAGATGCACGTCCGCATTCTCCCGCGGCTCTTTCAGGTGACAAGCACCGCAATCGCGCTCCCAGGGGAACGGGAGCGCATCCTGGTGATCGCATTCCTGCCGATCGCCCGCGCCGAGGCGTCCGACGTGACGTACTCCGGCTCGCTGCGGTCGCAGCGCTCATGACGGTCCAGCCGGCGCGCTGGGCGAAGGGGCTCGCGGGCGTGCTCGCGACCACCGCCCTGCTCTTTGCAGGCAGCGCTTGCGCCGACGATCAATTGATCCTGAGCGCCAACGGCTCGACGCTTACCGGAACGAGCGGCGGCGAGGGCGGCTCGCTCAATTACCTGCACGACATGACCCACGCCGTGATCGGCGTCGGCGGCGAGTATCAAAAGCTGGCCACGGCGCACTGGGCCTTCGGCAGCCTCACCGGCACGCTGCGCGGCAACGCGGCCGATACCAAATGGACGCTCGACGGGGAGGTGCACCGCGGAGCGGGCGCGATTTCCGAGGCGGTGGGCACCCATCGCTTCGACTACGGCGTCGAGGCGCTCGGCGCGAGCGGCACATTCTTCAACCGCGTGACGCTCCAGGTCGAGTCCCGTCAGTTTGACATCGACACGACGCGTGGCAATCTGCCGAAGATCGGTCTCGGAGTGCTGTGGGCGCGCAGTTGGCTCACGACCGTGTCCTACGCCCGCTCCGTGAGCGGGAACCTGGGAACCGAGCTCGAGACGCTGCGCATCGACCGATATGGCCGGCTCGTGAACTTCGTCGCGGGCGGGGCAGCCGGTCACGTCGCACCCCCGGTGGTCAACATTCAAACAGGCGCCCTGGGACCGGCGCCTCAATACCGCGAGGGATACGTGGGCTTCAGCCGCAAGTTCACTCGGGTCGATGTCGGCATCCTCGGCGACTATCTCAGTCTCGCCGGGACGCACCGCATCACGCTCACGCTGACTTTCTCGGTCCACCTCGGGAGCCCGATATGAAGATATTGCGGCGCCTGCGGCGCTCGAGCTGGCTGCCCGCTGCGATCGTGTTCGCGATCGTGCTCGCCGCCGGCTCGCGGCTCATCGTATTGAGCGTGCGCGCGCACGCTGCCGAGGCGCGCCGGGACGCCGAGGCGGCTGCGCAGCTGCACGCGCGAGCGTTAGCACGCGAACTCGACGGCCTTGCCGCCATCGCGAGCGGGACGCCGCGCGCGATGCCGGCGCGCGTCTTTGAATGGCGTCCAGGCGGGACGGTGATCGCCGCAGCCGGCGCCGATTCTGCCGCGGCACACGCGATCGCGAGCGAGTGGACTGCGGAGGGCGGCGGAGGTCCGCCGCGCTCGGGCGTCATAGTCGGACCCCTGCGGGAAGGCAGTGAATGGCTGATCGCCGCGCTCGCGCCGACAGGTCGGGTCGCCTACACGAGTCTCGACCAGCTCCTCGCCTCGACGAAGCTCGGCCGTCTCACGGGCGCAGGATACGATTTCGCGCTCGTGCAACGCGATCGCGCGGGCGAGCCCGAGCGCACATTCCTCGCCTCGCAGACCGAGCCGCTCGGGCGTGCCGCCGAGGCGGACATTGCCACGCCTGCCGGATTTGCGTTCCTTTCGGGCCAACCCCTTGCGCTCGAGGTACGGCCGCGCGCGGGCTGGTACCCGACGCGTACGCTGGCAACCGACATCGGGCTGCTCGCCCTCACGGCATGGCTCCTGACGTTCATCGCGCACGACCTCACCCAACGCACGCGTCGCCTGCGTGCGGCGCTCGAAACCTCGCGCCGTCAGTTGCGCGCGGCGAACGAGCGGCTCGTCAATGAGATCGAGCAGCGTCACGAGCTCGAGGAGAGCGTGGACCGCGCACGCTTTCGCGATCCATTCACCGGGCTACCCAACCGTCGCTGTTTCATGGATCAGCTCGATCGTGCGCTGCGCGATGCCCGCATTGGCCGCGGCCCGCGAATTGCGGTGTTCCTCATCGATATCGAGCGCTTCCAACTCATCAACGAGACACTCGGGCACACCGCGGGCGATGAGCTCATGGTGCAGGCTGCGCGGCGCTTCGAGCAGACTGCGGCGCCCTCGATCGGGATTCTCGCCCGCTGGGGTGGGGATCAGTTCGCGCTACTGGCCCGCGGGATCGACACAACCGATGCCGCCATGGGCCTCGCCCAGTCGCTTCACGAGGCGCTGCGCGAGCCCTTCGAGCTGCGCCGCCATCGGCTCGCGATCACCGCACGGGTCGGCATGACCTGCGTTGCCTCGGGGCCGCAGCGCGCGGACGATGTGGTGCGCGAGGCAGACATCGCCCTCTCCGTCGCCAAGCGCACCGAGAATTCGCTCTCGGTCGCGTACACGCCCTCGATGGGGGGCGATGCGGCGAGCCTCGTGAGCCTCGAAGCGGACCTGCACGTCGCGCTCGAGCGGCGCGAGCTCACGCTCCTGTTCCAGCCGATCGTGGACCTGCGAGGGCCGCGCGCGGTCGGCGCGGAGGCGCTGCTGCGCTGGCGCCATCCGGTCGAGGGTCTGCTGCGGCCGGACCGCTTCCTGCCGATCGCCGAGGAGGCCGGGCTCATGGTGCCGATCACGCGCTGGGCAGTCCGGCGCGTCTGCCGCCTCGCGGGCGAGTGGCGCAAGCGCCTCCCGCCCGACGCCGCCTTCTACCTCTCGGTAAACCTCTCGGCCGCGGTGCTGCGCGATCCGGAGCTCGCCGACTATGTCGCGGGGCTGCTCGAGGAGACGGCGACCCCACCCGACACTCTCAAATTCGAGCTCACCGAGGGAGGCTTGATCAGCAATGTCGGCGGTGCGCGCGATGCGCTTCAGCGTCTGCGCCGCACGGGCGTGCAGCTGATGCTCGATGATTTCGGCACCGGCTACTCCTCACTCAATCACTTGCAACTCTTCCCGTTCGACTACGTGAAGATCGACCGGCCGATCGCGGGCGGCGCCGGCGAGCGCGGCGCAAGTCTCGCCTCGGCGATGGTGCAGCTCGCCGCCAGCCTGGGTCTCACACCGATCGCAGAAGTGGTCGAGTCGCAATCGACCGCGGACGCGCTCGAGAAGATGGGATGTCACTACGGCCAGGGGAATTTCTACTGCGCCCCGGTCGACCCCGAGGAGGCCCTCGCATGCCTGCGGGGCGGCACCCCCGCGCAAGCCGGCGCGATCGCCGGATCGGGTGCAGAAACCGATGAAACCCGAGAGTGGATCGATGACTCGCCGACCCTGATGCTGCCCGCGGATTTCCTCTCCGAGGACAGCGCCGAGGCCTGAGCGCCTCGGCACACGAGAGTCCCCAGGAATGAGGGTGCTCCGCAATGCGTTCTGGCTCACGAGCGCGCGCATCACGGGAGATCTCACGAGCTTTGCGCTGTTCGTCGCTATCTCGCGCTCCTTCGGGCCCGCGACGACCGGTGAATACTCTTTCGCGTTCGCGCTCGCGAGCTTTCTCGCCTTCCTCGCCTGCGCCGGCTTCGACGAATGCGGCAACTCGCTTTACGCCCGCGCCTCGGACGATGCCACGCGGCGCAGGATTTGGATCGATATCCTCACCACGCAGTATGTGCAGCTCGCCGTTGCGGTGCTCTGCTTCGCGCTCTTTCTCGCGATCGCAGGCGGGGTGCGCGCGCGGGTATCCGTCATCGTCGAGCTGTCCGCCCTGCTCACGTGCCAGTACCTAGCCCGAACGTTCTTCATCCCTGCGATGGCCTCGCAGGCGATGAGGGCGCCGGCGCTTACGGACTTCGCCTGCCGTTTCGGTGCGATCGCATTCGCGCTCGGTAGCATCTGGGCCAACCAGAAATCCCTGCCCGCGCTGCTCGTCAGCTTCCCGGTCGCCGGCGCGCTGCTCGTTGCGCTCGCCGCGCGCAACGCGGCGTCACGCGGCATGCCGCTCCTGCCGCGCTTCGATCTGAAACGAATCGGACAGACTCTGCGCTCCACTTCGGCGTTCACCGGGTGCGAACTGCTCGGGCAGTTCTATGCCCGAACCGATTTCCTGATCATCGCGCTGATGCTCGGCGATTCAAGCGTGGGGCTCTACGCGACGGACATGAAGTTCGTCGAATATGGGCTGATTCCTCTCTACCTTCTCGGGATCGCAGCGTATCCCTCGATCACGCGCGCCGCGGCCTTCGATCCCGCAGCGTTCCGCGGTAGTGTGGGTGAGCTCGCCCGTTTCATGCTCTTCCTCGCTGGATGGGTCGCAGTCGGGCTCTACTGTCTCGTGCCCCAGCTCATTACACCGATCTTCGGCGCGCCCTTCGCGCCCGCGGCCGACATCCTCCCCTGGTTCGCCGCCCTCGCATTGCTCAAGGGTTGCGAAGGCACCTTCTATCGAGTGGGCTATGCGGTGCGCCGGCCGTCCGTCTACCTCGTCGCGATGCTCGAGGGCACCGGCCTCACCATCGTGCTCAATGTCCTGCTTATTCCGCGGTTGGGGCTCGAGGGCGCCGTGATCGCCGCCATGGCGAGCGTCGGTTTCGTCACGGTCATCTGCGCTTCGCAATTGCGTCATGCACTCGCGCCGGCCGTGATGATCGGCGCGGTCGCGCGCCTCGCTGCGGCGCTCGGTGCAACCGCTGCGGTGTATTTCGGTATCGACAGCCTCGACGCTGCGCCCTGGGTCTCGACGCTCGCCGCGTGCGGTGCTTTCCCCATCTTTGGAATCGCGGCGGGACTGCTGACACACCCCGCGCGAAGCCTGCTGCACGCCGAGGTGGGCGCGCCTCCCGACACGCGCTCGGCTTAGCGGCTTACGAGGGGATGACCGTCGCGCAGCTCGCGACGAGCAGTCCCCAGATGAGCAACAGAACGCAGCTTCTCCAGAACACGCGCTAATACCTCTACCTGATAGACGCATACGCGGGCGCGGCGTTCCGACGGCCGGATTACGTTCGCGTCAGGTAAGCTTCGACGCGAGCAGCGCGAGTGTCCGCTCGTCGGGCTCCCCGCGACAGTACTTGCGCAGTGCCGCATCGAAGAGCGCCCCCTCGGTACCGGCGGCGTCGCCGAATAGCGTCATGCACGAACGGAACTTGAGCTCATCGGGGTACCCGAAGATCTCCCCGAGCGTACGACCTTCGACTGCGTTCACGAGGCGCGTGCATTCGACGAGCCTGGGCCCGAGCACCGGATGTGCCAGGTAGGCTCGGGCTTCATCGAGCGAGCCGATGGCGAAGCGGCGCGCCGTCGGGCTCTCGCCGAGCCCGCGCAACTGCGGGAACACGAACCACATCCAGTGCGATTGCTTTCGGCCTGCGCCGAGCTCGGAACGGACGCGTTCGTATACCGGCCGCTGCGCCTCGACGAAGCGCTCGAGCCCGTAAGGATCGTTCATAGCTGTCGTCCTGCTCTGTGCACTACAATCGTCACCGGAGTTGTGGACGGGGAATCGGACGGCAGTGCGGCTCGCCTCTCAGCGGCCCTGGGTCAAGCGCGTTCTCATCGCGGCGACGATCGTCGCCGCTCTCGTCGGCCTTTATGCCCTCGCCGGCTTTGTCGCCGTGCCGCACGTGTTGCGCTCCGAGCTCACCGGCTATGTCGATACGCACTACCATCGCCGACTCGCGCTCGGCGAGATTCGTTTCAACCCCTTCACGCTGACACTCGACGCACGCGACCTCTCGCTCCCCGATGCCGACGGCACGCCCATGGTCGGCGCAAGCCTGCTGCACGTCGAGGTCTCGATCGCCAGCCTCTGGAGGCGCGCGGCAAGCTTTCGGAACATTCTCATCGAGCGCCCCTTCGCCCGCGTGGTCGTGCGGCCGGACGGTGTACTCAATCTCGCGGCGCTCCAGGGACCTGCCGCCCCTCAGCAGCCCGCCTCTACCGCTCCCGCTGGCACCATAAGGCTCGCGATCGACCGCTTCACCGTGGATGAAGGTCAGGCGACCTACGATGATCGCACCGCTGCCCGACCCTTTCACACCGAGCTCACACCCGTCAAATTCGAGCTGCGCGACTTCAGCACCATCGCCTCCGCAGCAAACACTTACTCCCTCGACGTAGCGACCACTCTCGGCGAGCGCTTCCACTGGAGCGGAAACATCGGCATCGCACCCGGTGCGTCGCGCGGCCGCTTCGAGGTGAGCGCGCTGCGCGCCGGCACGCTCGTCAGCCTTCTCGGCGATGCGCTGCCGCCGCTTCGGGTCTCCTCGGGTCTGATCGGCGCTCGAGGCGATTACACGCTCTCCGTCGGACGCTCCTCCAATCTGCGCGTCGAGTTGAATCGGCTCAACGTCAGCCATCTCGGCGTGCGGCCGCGCGGCGGCCGTACCGATTACGTCGATCTCTCGAGCCTCGAGGTGGGAGGCAGCACGTTCGATCTCGCGCAGCACGCGCTCGGCGTGGGTTCCGTCCGCATCGACGGCGGGACGTTTCGCATTTGGCGAACCCCCGCAGGTACGCTCAACATCAATGAGCTGCTGGTCGAGCGGCACTCGTCTGCACCGCGCCCGCCTGCCTCAGCCGTACCGCAGGCCACGACCGCGGGGCGTGCCGGCCCTGCACCCGCGTCCGCAGCGCCCGCAGCGTCTGCATGGTCCATTGCGGCTCCCGACATTGTCCTCGCGAATTTAGTGGTCGAGGCCGAGGACAGGACGGTTACGCCCGCAGTCGCTGTGAAGCTGGAGAAGATTGACGTACACGTCGGCGGGTTCCGTTCTCCCGGCAGCATGCCGCTCGATCTGTCGGCAAGCGGAACGATGAATGGAGGCGGCCGTTTGGAAGCGAGAGGCAGCTATGTGCTCGATTCGGGGGCGGCGCGGATGCAACTCGAGATCGCACACCTCGACCTCACCGCTTTGCAGCCGTATCTCGCGCAGCGCTCATCGCTCCGTCTGACCTCGGGGCTACTCGGCACCAAACTCGAGATCAGTCGGTCCGCCGATGGAAACCTCAACGTTACCGGCAACATCGGGGTCGCCAAGCTGCGCACCGTCGACGATCGACTGAGACGGGATTTCGTGAAGTGGGATCGTTTGAACGTCGAGGGTCTCGCCTACCGCTCCCAGCCCACGAGCCTCGCGATCCGCCGCATCGTCGCGCGCGCACCCTACGCACGCGTGATCGTCGCGCCGGACCGCAAGCTCAACATCGCCGAGGCGTTCACGCCAGGCGCAGCTCGCGCGGTGAATCGGGAGAGTCGCGCAAGCGACGGTGCGTCATCCGCGCAAGCCGCCCGACCTCCGGCCGATGTCGCGGCCGCGGCCGCCCCTCCGCACTCGCCCGCTCCCTCAGCAGCGGGTCATGCGGCTGCGACGAGCTCGGCTTTTCCGCTTCCGGTTTCGATCGGCCAAATCCTGGTTCAGAACGGCTCTGCGCAATACACCGATCGGTGGATCGAGCCGCACTTCACGCTCGCGATCGAGGGTTTGCAGGGATCGATCTCCGGCATGTCCTCGAACCCGAGCTCTCGAGCGCAGGTCGAGCTCGATGGAAAGGTCGATCGTTACGCCCCGATTCACGTCTCCGGGCAGATGAACCTGCTCGCGGCCACGGCCTACACGGACATGACCATGACCTTCAAGGGTGTCGAGCTTACGACCGCCACGCCCTATTCCGCGCACTTCGCGGGCTACAAGATCGAGAAGGGCAAGATCTCCGCCGAAATCACCTATCGCATCGAGAACGGCAGTCTCACCGCCAATCATCACATCGTGATCGATCAGCTGCAGCTCGGGGAGAAAGTCGCAAGCGCCGATGCCGTCAAACTGCCCTTGAAGCTCGCGGTGGCACTCCTCAAGGATCGCAACGGCGTCATCGATCTGGGAATCCCGGTCACCGGGAGCCTGAGCGACCCTCAATTCAAATTGGGACCGCTCATCTGGAAGGTCGTGGTCAATGTCGTCGAGAAGGCGGCGGCGGCGCCGTTCAAACTTCTCGGCCGAGTCTTCGGCGGCGGCGGCGAGCAGATGAAATACATCGACTTCGATCCGGGTAGCGCGGACCTCGACGCACCCGATCGCGAGCGGCTCACCGCGCTCGGTCAGGCACTTCTCGCGCGCCCGAGCCTCGAGCTCGATGTTCCGAGCGCCTATGCGCCGGAGCTCGATCGTCCGGCACTCGCGCGCGCAATCCTGACTCAGAGGCTCATCGTCCTGTCAGGCCAACGGGGGGCCGGGTCGGGCTCGGACAACCGCCGCCGCAATGTCGCGTCGGGCAAACACCGCGGGGGCGATACCGGGTCGGACAACCGCCGCGATGCTGCGTCCGCTCCTTTCGCGAATCCGCTTGCCGATCCCGCCGAGCACTTCCGTCTCTTGCTGGCGGCGTATCGCTCGGAGCTCGGCAAGGCCGCGAGCCTGCCGCCCGAGGTCGAGGCGGCTGCAGCCCCCAAGAAATCGAGGAAAAGCGAAGCACCGCCGCCCGATCTCGCACCTGCGATCGGCGCGCTCGAGGCGGCGCTTCTCCCGCGCGTGAAGGTCTCTGACGACCGGCTCAACTCGCTCGGCCGGCGCCGCGCGCGCGCAATTCAAGATGCGCTTTTGGGCGCCGGCAAAATCGAGCCGCAGCGGCTCTACGTGCTCAATACGGCGCCGACCGGGATCGACGGCGCGCGCGTGCGGTTCGAGCTCGGTCTCAAATAGAGGCCGTCTCGTAGCTGCGCAGCCGGCGCGCGAACTCGCACAGCGCGCGAATGCCGCTCGCCTCGGCCTCCCGACACCACTCCTTCAGCTGCGCCACCGCGTGTCCGGGATTCGAATGCGCGTCGTTCCACAGCTGCTGCAGCCGCTCCCGAAATTCCACGACCGCCCGCAGCGCTTCGTGTTGATCGAGCGCCGCCTGGAGGCGGCGGCGGCCCTCCTCGCCGAGCATGCCCGGGTGTCGGACCAGGAGCTTCGAAAGATGCGAAGCCGCTTGCGCGCCGATGCCTCGCGTCAGGTCACGACAAACGGGTCGCACGACGCGCTGTGCGTAGTCGCGCAGCACGTGCATCCGATGGGTGAAGAGCGCCTGCACAGCTGCCGCATCCACGCGCTCGTGCGCCGCGAGGCGCGGCGGAGGCGGCGCGACGCACTTCACGCGAGCAAGATGCACGCTCGAGAGCAACCGGACACAGAGCCAGCCCGGATCGAGCTCCCAACGCTGCACGGCGAAACGCGCCGAACGCGGGAAGGCATGATGATTGTTGTGCAGCTCCTCACCGGCGATGAAGAGCCCCCACGGGATGATGTTCGTCGCGGCCGAGTCGGTCTCGAAGCTGCGGTATCCGAGCGCATGGCCTGCCCCATTGATGATGCCGGCCGCGCAGAACGGCTGAGCGGCGATGTGCACCGCGACCATGATGATGCCGGGCACACCGAAAAGCGCGAGCTCCGCGACGATGAAGAAAACCAGGCCGAGCGACGGAAAGCGGCTGTAGAGCCGCCGCTCGATCCAGTCATCGGGCGTGCCGCGCCCGTAGTGGTCTTGCAGTACGGTATCCCGGGCTGACACGACATAAAGCTCGTAGCCCTGCAGGAGGACTCGCTTCAGGCCGAAGAGCACGGGGCTGTGCGGATCGCCCTCGCGATCCGCGAATACGTGGTGCTTGCGGTGAACGGCCACCCACTGGCGGGTCACCGTACCCGAGCTGAACCACAGCCAGAAGCGGAATACGTGGCGCACCACGGGATGCAGCTCGATCGCATCGTGAGCCTGCTCGCGGTGCAGGAATAAGGTGATGCCGAGGAAGAGGAACTGGACGAGTGCGAAAGCGACGAGTACATCGCCCCACCAGGGCAACGCGATGAGCCCGTAAAGCCATTCGGTGTCCATCAGCACCCCCGAGCAAACGGGACCTTGATCCCTGCGGGGGGCGAGGATACGGGAAAACCGCCCTGTTGCGCAAAATGCACACCGCCGGCCCGTAATCCCCAATAGGGGGCGCGCGCCCTGCCGGGGGCGTCAGCTGCGCCGCAGCGCGGTGGATTGAAAATTCCGCCCGCTCTTCATGCTCTTTGAGATCCAGTGCTCACGCGGGGTGGCAAGTCCTTCTGCGAGCACAGATCAAATTTACCGCCAGCCCACGAACCGGCCCATTCAAATGGACGAATTTACAGCCGATGTGCGGCATGCGTCGTGCAACGTCTCTCCTCATCGATTGCTGAAGTGGAGATTGCGATGGACGCGATCGAACCTGACATTGCATGGTTACGAAGCCAGCTCACCGTCGCGCGATGGCATCTCGATGCGGCGGTTACCGCACCCATCGAGATCGCGCGCCGCAATATCGATCGGGCGCGGATGGCGTACGACGGCGCGAAAGAGGCTCTGCGGGATTTGGATCTAACGGGTGAGCCTCATCAGACGCTCGCGCAGGAGCTCGCGCGCATCCGCGAACGACTGCAAGCGGCGGGCGCGGAGGTCTGACGGACGACCCTGAGGCGCCAAGTCCGCCTCAGACAATCTCCTCGCGCAGTCCCGCACTCTCGATGCGGAACGCATGCCACCAGGTCTCCGGCACGACGCCGTGCCACATGTCCTGGTCCGGCACGTAAACGGCGAATGGAATGCCACCCGTCGAGAGAACGCAGTCATGAACCGAAAAATCGGGTAGTTCGCCCGTCACCCGCTCTGGCTCGCGCGGCAGTCCGAGCACCAGACGGCAACTCCCCTCGAAGCGCATGCCCGCCCAGCGGACCCCGAGATACTGCCATCCGCCCTCGACGTAGCGAACGAGCGGCTCATCGCCCGGACGCGTCCAAACCGAGCCCCCGTAAATGCGGAAATAGGAGGTGTTCGCGACGACGGCGACGCCCCCTTCGTTCCCCAGTACGGTGAGTCGGATCACGGCGCTTCGCACGCTCTACTGACGTAGGTCGAACTAGCGCGGAAAGCAAGTTACATTCCCGACTCGCGACGGAGATCAGTCCGTCGCGACGGTCAGAACGATCTTGCCGATGTGGCTGCCCGACTCCATGAGCTCGTGGGCCCGCCAAGCCTCCTCGAGGGGAAAGCGGGCGTGAATCGGCGGGGCCCGCAATCGGCCGGCCTCGAACCACGGCCACACGCGCTCGAGCAGCGCTCGCGCGAGGCGACCCTTGCTCTCGATGGACTGCGGCCGCAAGGTCGAAGCGGAGAGCTTCAGGCGCTTGATCAGGAACGGGCGCAGATCGATCCCGGCTTGCGCGCCCCCCAGCAGGGCGATCAGGGCAATACGACCCTCGACGGCCGCCGCCGCGACATCGCGCGCGAGATAGTCGCCACCGACCATGTCGAGGATCACGTCTGCGCCGCGGCCCCCGGTCGCCTCCGCGACCACCGCGACGAAATCCTCGTCGCGGTACAGAATCGCGCGCTCGGCGCCGAGCGCGAGGCAGGCGTCGCATTTGGCGCGCGTGCCCGCCGTCGCAAACACGCGCGCCCCCTGCGCCCTCCCCAACAGTATCGCCGTCGTCCCGATGCCGCTCGATCCGCCGTGCACCAGCAGGCACTCGCCGGGGGCGAGCGCCGCCCGCTCGAACACGTTTAGGTACACCGTAAAGAATGTCTCCGGGAGCACCGCCGCCTCAATGAGCGAAAGCGGGGCCGGGATCGGCAAACATTGCACGGCTGGGGCCGCGACGAATTGCGCATAACCTCCGCCCGCGACGAGCGCGCAAACGCGCTCACCCACCGATCGCGACATCGCGTGCGTGCCGACGCGAACGATCTCCCCCGCGACCTCGAGCCCGGGAATGTCCGTCACCCCGGGCGGAGGCGGATAGGCGCCCTTGCGCTGCATGACATCCGGGCGGTTGACGCCGGCCGCCGCGACCCGGATCAGCACCTCCTGCGGCTCCAACTCCGGCACGGGGCGTTTGGCCGGTCGAAGTGCCCGCGGCGGACCCGGCTCGGACACCTCGATCGCGGTCATCGTTTGCGGAACTGGCGTCATTCGTCCTCTAGAATACGCCGGTGAGCGCATCGCCGGATCTCGGTTCGAACCTGCTGTCCTACGCCGAGATCCCGCCTCCGGCGCCGGGCGAGACCACGTGCATCGCATCCGGAGTGCATTGGCTGCGCATGCCGCTGCCGATGGAGCTCGATCACATCAATCTCTGGCTCATCGAGCACGACGGCGGATTCGTATTGATCGACACGGGCCTCGCGAGCGATGCCGCACGCGAGGTGTGGGAGCGCCTGGAGAGAGGCCTCCTGCGAGAGCGGCCGCTCAAGCTCATCGTGGTGACGCATTTGCATCCCGATCACGCGGGGCTCGCGGCGTGGCTGCAGAGCCGCCACGGCGTTCCCGTGTGGACCTCGCGCACGACGGAGCGCCAGATGCGCGAGCTCCTCACACCGCTCGGCGATGCCGAGATCGCCCGCCGGCGCGATTTCTATCGCGCCCAAGGAGTGGCGGACCTGGAGTCTCTCGGCGCGAGCTTGAGCGGTGAGCGCTATCGCGCCGCCGTGAGCGGAGCACCTACGATCGCGCATCACCCTTGCGAAAACGAAGAGACGCACTGGGCCCCTCGCACGTGGCGCTGGCTCGAGACGAACGGTCATGCGGCCGGGCATCTGTGCCTGCACGATGCGGAGGCACGCGTCCTTGTCACTGGCGATCAGATCCTGCCCGCCATCTCGCCGAACGTGAGTTTGAACGGCTGGGGCGCCGATCCGGACCCGCTCGACTCCTATCTCACATCGCTCGAGCGGCTCGGTGCACTCGATCCGGCGACACTGGTGCTGCCTTCGCACGGCAGGCCTTTCCGTGGGTTGCCCGCACGAGCGCTCGAGCTCGGCAAGCATCATCGAGATCGCCTCGAGCTGCTGCTCGCGACGTGCGCAGAGCCGCACTCCGCGGTCGAGCTGCTGAAAGTACTCTATCGGCGCGAGCTCAAGGGGTTCCATCGCGTGCTCGCGCTCGGGGAGACGCTCGCGCACCTCGAGTATCTGGCGCGCCGCGTGCGTCTCATGCGCTCGACTGGGCACGACGGCGTTGTCCGATACGCACGCGCCTAGCCCCGAGCCCCTCGGCTAGATCGGCGCCGGTCCGCCCGCAGCCCAGTCGAGCAGCTCCGCGGTGTGCACGATCGGAATGCCGGCGCCCGCGAGCTGCACGATGCAGCCGACGTTGCCCGTCGCGACGACGTGCGCACCGGTGCCGCGGATGTTCGCGAGCTTCAGCTCGCGAAGCTGTGCGGCAATCTGCGGCTGCAGGATGTTGTAAGTACCCGCCGAGCCGCAGCAGAGATGCCCCTCGGGAATGTCGCGCACGTCGAAGCCGGCGCGCTCGAGCAGCCGCCGCGGAATCGGGTCGATGCGCTGCCCGTGCTGCATCGAGCAAGCGGAGTGATACGCGACCGTGATTGCGGCCGGGATTGCGGCCGGGATTGCGGCCGGGATTGCGCGGGGCGATGACGTTGGGGGCTGCGTCCGCTCCTGCTCATCGAGCCACTCTGTGATGTCCCGTGTGAGCGCGCTCACCTCGCGCGCCGCATCGGCGAGCGCCGGATCGTCCCGGAACACATGCCCGTAGTCCTTGAGGTGCGTCCCGCACCCGGAGGCATCCACGATCACCGCCGACAGCTCTCCGCGGAACCGCTCCGCACGGATGCGCGCAAGGAGCGCCGCCGCGAAGGACCGAGTATCGGCCATGCACCCGAGATGGTGGACGAGCGCGCCACAGCAACCCTCGATGACGACCGCCTCGAAGCCGGCACGCTCGATGAGCCTCACGCAAGCCGCCTGCGTGCGAGGCGTTAGAACGGACTGAGCGCAGCCTGCGAGCAAAGCGACACGTCCGCGCGGGTGAGCGATCTTGCCGGCGGCGATCGTCTCGCGCGCATGGCGCGACGGGGGTTCGTAAGCGGCGAGCCTCGCCATCGCACGCCATGCCGCGGGCGCCCGCCGCTCCAGGCGCTTCGCAAGCGCGGGCAATCGCCGGCCCGCGCCGCGCAGGACTGCCGCCGCCGCGAGCGCGGTACGCAGTCGCCGCGGATACGGCAGGAGCTTCGCGAGCAAAGCCCTGAGGACTCGCTCGCTCCACGGCCGGCGGTAGGTCCGCTCGATGTACACCCGCGCGTGATCGATCAGGTGCTGATAGTGCACACCCGAGGGACACGTCGTCATGCAAGCGAGACACGAAAGACAGCGATCGATGTGCCGCACGACTTCCCGTGTCGCCGGGCGCGAGCTCTCCAGCATGTCCTTGATCAGATAGATCCGACCGCGAGGTCCATCGAGCTCATCGCCGAGCAGCACGTACGTGGGGCACGTCGCAGTGCAGAATCCGCAGTGCACGCATTTGCGAAGGATCGGCTCGCTCGCTGCGATCCCGGGGTCCGCGAGCTGCGCCGCCGTGAAGCGCGTCTGCATGGCTTCAGCTCATGCGGCCGGGGTTGAGCCGGTCCGCCGGGTCGAAGGCCGCCTTCACGCGCGCGGTGAGCGCCGCGAGCGCTGCCGGGAGCGGCTCAAACACCGGCACCGCGGAGCGCACCTCGCGCGGAGCCTTGAAGAGCATCGCGTGCCCGCTCTCGAGCGCACCGCGCACGCGCTCGGGGTCCGCCCGCGTCGCGCCGATCCAGACGAGCCCGCCGCCCCAGTCGAGCAGGTAGTCCTCGGGGGCAATTCGCTCGAGGAGGCGCGGCGCATCGCTCGGTGCGACCGACACCCGCCACACGATCGGATAGCGCGCAAGCGCTCGCGCACCTCCCACCTCGTGCCACAGCGCTCGGGAGGACTCCTCCTCGAGCCAGTGGGGCTCGGCTGCGCCGGCGTCGGGCCCGAGCGCCTCAGCGGCCGCCTCATCGACCGCTTCATCGAGTGCTTCATCGAGCGCCTCCAGCAGCGCACGCGAGCGCGCCGCAACCGAGGGCGCGAAACCCTCGAGCCGCAACGCGACGCCGAGGCGCGGGGCGAAGGCCGCGCAGGACACATCGCATGCCGAGCCGAGAGCCGCGCCCATCAGGCGCACGGCCTGCGCGGGCTCTCGCGCAGCCATCACGAGCGTGCGCTCGCACTCGGGGAGTGGATGGACGCGAAGCGTCACTTCGGTGAGCACGGCGAGAGTACCCCAGGAGCCTGCCAGCAGCTTCGGCAGATCGTAGCCGGTCACGTTCTTCACGACGCGGCCTCCGGCCTGGAAGCGCTCGGCGCGCCCGGAGACGGCGCGCAGTCCGAGGAAATGATCGCGCGCAGCACCCACGCTGAGGCGGCGCGACCCGGATGCGTTCGCGGCGATGACACCGCCGAGCGTCGCCTGTCCCGCCGTGCCGAGCAGAGCCGTCCAGTCGGGCGGCTCGAAGGCGAGCCGCTGTCGGTGCTCGCGCAGCGCCGCTTCCACCTCCGCGAGCGGCGTCGCGGCTCGTGCGGTGATCACGAGCTCCTCGGGCTCGTAGTCCACAATCCCGCGTAGTGCCCCGAGGTCGAGCGCTTCTCCCTCCACGGGTCGTCCGATTGCGCGCTTCGATCCCCCGGCGAGGGGCTCGAGGGGGCCGCGAGTTGCGGCAATGATCTCGGCCACCTCCGCCTCGTCGCGAGGCTTAAGCATGCGACCCCTCGCCGATTCGATCAGAATCGCGGCAGCTCCGGGAAGCGCTCGGCGCCGCGGTGCACGTGCACGCGGCCCTCCTCGGCACAGCGATGCAGGAGCGGAAAAACCTTACCGGGGTTGAACCGACCGTCGGGATCGAACGCCTCCTTCAGGCGCCGCTGAACCGACAGATCGGCGGCCCCGAATTGGTACGGCATAAGATCGCGCTTCTCGAGACCGACACCGTGCTCACCGGTGAGCACTCCCCCCACATCGACGCACAGCTCGAGGATCTCGGCGCCGAAGGCCTCCGCGCGCTCGAGCTCGCCCGGGCGATTGGCATCGTACAGGATGAGCGGATGCAGGTTCCCGTCGCCTGCGTGAAATACGTTGGCCACTCTCAGGCCGTAGCGTTCCGACATCCGCCCGATCGCGCCGAGCACCCGCGGCAGCTCGCGCCGCGGAATGGTGCCATCCATGCAGTAGTAGTCGGGGCTCAGCCGTCCGACGGCCGGGAAAGCGGCCTTGCGTCCGGCCCAGAATGCGAGCCGTTCCGCCTCGCTCGAGGAAGCACGACAGCTCGTCGCAGCGTGCGCCCGCGCGAGCTCGGTGACGCGCGCGGCGAGATCGTCCACCTCCGCCCGAGGGCCGTCCAGCTCGACGATGAGCAGCGCGCGCGCATCGAGCGGGTAGCCCGCTGCGACGAACGCCTCCGCCGCGGCAACGGCGGGTTGATCCATCATCTCCATTCCGGCTGGGATGATGCCGGCGCCGATCACCGCGGCGACACAGGCGCCCGCGTTCTCGGCCGCTGCAAAGCCGATGAGCAGCGCGCGAGCGCTCGCCGGACGTTTGAGAATGCGCACGGTCGCCTCGGTCACGATGCCGAGGAGCCCCTCCGAGCCGGTCACGATTCCGAGCAGATCGTAGTGACTGGAATCGAGATGCCGGCCGCCGAGGCGCACGAGTTCACCATCCGGCAGAACGAGCTCGACCCCGAGCAGATTGTGCGTCGTGAGGCCGTATTTCAAACAATGCACGCCGCCCGAATTCTCGGCGACGTTGCCGCCGATCGTGCAGGCGATCTGGCTCGAGGGGTCGGGCGCGTAGTAGAAACCCCGCTCCGCAACGGCATGCGTAATCGCAAGATTGGGAACGCCGCACTGCGCGACGACGCAGCGGTTCGCCCAATCGACGTCGACGATGCGATTGAGCTTGCCGAGCCCGACGATGAGCGCATCGGCGGCCGGGATCGCGCCTCCGGAGAGTGAGGTACCCGCCCCGCGCGGCACGACCTTGAGCCCTTCCCGATACGCGAAGGCGAGCAGTCTTGCCACTTGCCGGCTCGAGTCCGGGAGCGCGACGGCGAGCGGTTTCTGCCGGTACGCCGTCAGCGCATCCGTCTCGTAGGCTGCAAGCCGCAGCGTATCGTCGATGATTGCCAAATCGGGAAACGCATCCCGCAGAGCCGCGAGAATGGCTGGGCGGCGGGCAAGGATTGCCGGGTCAGGCTCGGGAAAGCAGATCAAGGAGCGCTGCGGGCGGCCTCAGCCCGCCTTGCGACGGTCGGCGATCGCGACCGCCTCGGAATGCATCTTCAACATAACGGAAAAGCCGGAGCGCGCGAGCATGGAGAGCAGCTGCGGAGATAGCGAGAAGGTGAACTCGGTTCCCCCCACCACCTCGATGAACAGCTCGACGGTGCCCCCGTCGGCCTGCAACCGCGACAGAAACGGCTGCGAGCGCCTGAGCTGCACGACGGCCGCGAGAAGAACAGCCTCGATATCGACTACGCCGCGCAGGCTCGAATCGAGCTCGCGGAACTCCCCCGTCCAGTAGCTCTCGTGGTAGGTCCCCTCGAGCGGATGCCCCTGCGCCGTACGGCGCAGCTCGCCTGCCCTCCAGCTGTGCTGCGGCTCGAATCCGAGGGTGCGCGTAATCTCGCGCGGGTCGATGCTCGGATGGCGGATGCTCAAAGAAACCGTGAAATTGTCGAAATTCGTGGAAGGGACGATATCGGCCACGTAGCGCTCCTCCGTAAGGAGCGGGAGCATGAAGCACTCTCCGCCGACCCGCAACTCGTTCGCATCGCCCGCGCTCGCCTCCTCTATAAGCGCTGGCGTTGACGACACCTCGGGCGGGAACGGGGCTTGCTCGGCAAGCTTGGAATCACACAGCCGAACACGGCGACTCACTTCGAGAAATGAATGCATCCGTCGAGCATCGCGCCGCAGATTCCCTGAAGAACACCGTCGCTGACGCGGAGGACTACGGAGGAGCCGGCGCGCGCTCGCCTTTCATCCGCGTATTGAAGCTCCTCTCGGCGCTTCTGCCGGGAGAGCATTTGAAGACGACGTTCTATCTCAACTGCATCGACCTTCCGCGACGCGCGCTGCGCGACGCGCTCTTCGCCTTCTACCGCTACGATCATGTCTACGCGGTGCTCAAGGAATTTCGGGCAAGCTTCGTCGGGCGGGCCTCGGTCCTCGAGTTCGGCACCTCCGACGGCTACTCCTTCGCGAAGCTCCTGTACGCCACGCGCTATCTGCATCTTGAGGATCGGATCGCCGTGCATACGTTCGACAGCTTCGAGGGGATGCCGCCGCCGGTGGACGAGCGCGATCGCGAGTGGATGAC
>DATNFW010000099.1:0-26387 GCA_035606175.1 Steroidobacteraceae bacterium
TGGCGGGCCACCCGGGGTTTCCTCGCCGCGATACTCATCAATGCTAATTGGGCCGCCGGCTGCCGTGAGCCGCGTTTTGTCGCGCTCGGAAAGCGAATCCGCAAGCAGATCGATGCGCTTCCACGCCGGAAAAGGCTGCCATCCCTGCTCATCCGGCACGTGTGGCGAGAGCGACTTCGCCTCCAGCTTGTGGATGTATCGACCGCAATTCACAAAGACTTGGTCGGCCGTCACTTCTGCGAGGTACTGCGCCCCTGGATAACTCCCGCGCCCGCCGTCGTTCGGAGTGACTCGAGCCGTGCCTTGAACGCGCAGCCGCCGCGGCGATGAGAAGTCGATGAACAGCATCCCGACATTCGCCGTGGAGGATATGTTGCCGAGCGACAGGAACATCCCGTTTCCATCGTAAACGGGAAAGACGAGCGTTCCCGGCGCTACGATGCGCACGAAGCCCGGCGCGCCGCCCTTGTATGAGACGGTCGGGCGCCCACGGTGATCGACTGTCGCGAGAAAGAACATCGTGGCGCGCTCAATGAACGCGCGGTCCTGAGGATCGAATTCCGCGTGCGCAAGGGTCTCGAGGCGATCCGCCAGGCGCCGCGTCTCATGCTCGTCCTGAAACGCGCGGTGGGCTTGACTGTAGAGTTCGCTCATTGCCTTACTCCCGAACGGTTGTCGTGGGGAGGGAAAATCAGAGGGCCGGTAGATTAGGATTGCCGGTATGGCCGGTCAGCGCAAGAGAGGGCGTCCGCCCTACGACATACTCACCAGGACCGAGCTCAAATGCGCCAGTCACCGGAACGCATTTACGGTGTGCAGCTCGCGCCGTCCCCGCCTTGGCGCGTGACGAGGTAGCGATGTGCGTGCAATGCACCCATCGGGCGCGCGCCGCTGCGAGACCATGAAGGTGAGGGGAGCGCACGCCCGATACTGAAAGCGAGCACCTGGGCATGCGGAAAGCCCGGTACTTGTGGATCTCGGAGTGGAGCGGGTGATGGGAATCGAACCCACGTCATCAGCTTGGGAAGCTGAGGTTCTACCATTGAACTACACCCGCGTCGCATCCGATTTTAAGAGCGTTCGCACCGGGCCGGCAATGTCTCGTCCCACGCGGCGCTCGGACGGCGGCTCGCGTTGAGCTACGCTTCGCACATGAAACCCGATCTCGAGCTTGCATTCGAGGCGCATGCCACGCTAGCTGCGCCGATCGTCGTCGGCGCCACTCCCGAGGGCGCAAGACGCGTCATCCCGATCACCGGCGGCACCTTCGCCGGAGCCGCGATGCGCGGTGTAATTCTCGCCGGTGGTGCCGACTGGCAGTACCAGCGGGCGGACGGCGTGACGGTCCTCGAGGCGCGCTACCTGCTGCGCACCGATGATGAGGTACTGATTGAGGTGAGCAATCGCGGTTTGCGTCATGGGCCCGAGGCTGTCATGCGGCGGCTAGCCGCCGGCGAGAGCGTGGACCCGAGCACGTATTATTTCCGCGCGAGCCCGTCGTTCTCCGCGCCCGCAGGCAAATACGATTGGTTGAATCGCAATCTCTTCTTGTGCACGGGGACACGGCATGCGAGCGCCGTGTCGCTGTCGATGTACCGGGTCTGTTGATAGTGGCAGGTTCGCCTCGACCCGCGGGCCTTTGACCCGCGGGTCGCGCTACTTCGCGCTGTACCCGCGCGCGTCGAGGCAGGCGATCATCGCGCGCCGGTAATCCTCGGGACTCGCCGACGCCGATCCGCCGTTCGGTTGCGTCGGATCGAACCCGGTTTGATCCTGTGCCCACTTGTGGCACTGGTATCGGTCGTTCGCTTGCTGATCCGGAGACTGCCCGTTCTCCGGGTACATGTAGACATCGTCCGCCGCGGACCCTGATGTCGCTTGGGCAGCTGAGCCTTCATCGACTGCGGAGTCGTCCGCGTCAGTCGCTTCGCTATCGCCGATCGGCGGCGGATTCGTCACGACGTAGCCGTTGTCCGTCGGGTTCCACACGTAGTAGACGCTGTTCACGTAGTAATACGGGATGCCGCTCCACCAGAACGTCGCGCAGCCGACCGGCAGCACGGGCAGGAACCACGGGAACGACCAACCGTAGAACGCACGCGGCCAGTAACTGCCACGCCACCAGCCGCCACGCCAGTAGGGGTGGGAGCCCCAGCGCGGCCCGTACCACGAGTGGCCGGCCCGTCCATTCCAGCCCGAGGCGTGGCCGTTCCAGCCCGAGGCGTGGCCGTTCCAGCCCGACGCGTGGCCGTTCCAGTTCGAGGCGCGTCCGTTCCACCCGGAAGATGCCGCGAGGCGCGGCGTATTCGTTTCAGCACCCAGGGCGCGCGCCGGCGCGGCCAGACGCGGCGCCGACGCCGCATATCGCGGGTTGCTGCCGAAGCGCGGGGTCGAGGCGATACCGCCCGAGACACGCGGTGAGATACGCGGGGAGGACGAGAAGCGAGCGCCGGAGTGCGGAACGATCGCGGCGCGTGGCTCGGAGAAGCGTGCAGCTGGGCGTCCGCCACTGAAACCGCCGATGGGCTCGCGGCTCAATCCGCCGAAGTGCCCGCCGCCGCCCGCGAAACGCGTGCCACCACTGAAACGCGCGCCGCCGCCGAAGCGGCCGCCCCCGCCAAAATGCGCGCCACCACCGATGCGAGCGCCGCCGCTGAATCGCGCGCCGCCGGAGTGACCGCCGCCGCCGCCGAAGCCGTGCTGCGCCGCCGCGATACCGGGCATCGCAAATAGCGCCGCGGCTGCGACGCCTGTAATCCATCCGCTGAAACGCATTGCCCTGATGATCATAAGGCCACTCCGGCCGGTCCGTCCGGCACTGGCGACGGCAGAACGATCACGCCTGAGGTTATTGGACCTCCTATGCTCCCTCGCGTTCAAGTCTCTCGTCCCCACCCTATGTTCAACGTATAGCCGGGCCGCCGGATGACAAGCGTGAGGGCGTACTGGAGTGGGACCGCCGCGCCCGCGGCGGAATCGGATTGCGTCAACCCCGCCCGCGACGGCTGTCGCGCTCCGGCTCGCGCCGTCCCGTCAGCCGCGTCCAGATACGGTCGAATTGGAACTCAGCTGCGCCGATCGTAAGCGCAGTGGCCTTTGCTGTTTCATAACTGATACGATCTGCCGTCTGCAGTAGGGCGAGTGCACCGATCAGCCTTCCGAACCGGAGCGATCGTCCGAGCGAGGTCGGCTCTTGCGCCTGGGCGGTGGGGATTTGGTCCTCGAGCGCCTTGAGGATCCGGTCCGAAAGCTCCCAGCTACCTGCGATGCGTGCCGCGACGGCACCGGTCTGCGCTTCGAGGAGCGAGGCAATGACCGCGGCGTTCGGGGCTGCCTTGTCCCGACCCATCTCGGCGCGCGCAGTGTAGCGATCGAGCGCCACCCGGAATACCACGATCGTCCCGAGGCCCATCGTGAGGCCCAGCAGCTGGGCGGCAAAGGGATCGCTGTCCTCGACGATCGCGGCGTGAGATTCCGCGGCGGTGGCAGCGCGCACGGTGTGATCCCAGACTGTCTCCGGAAAATTCGGGAATTGCCGCTCGGAGAGCCGGAATACGGGCTGCACGAGTGCAGTCGCAACGAGTGAGCGAATGCCGTCCGTCCCGAGCAGCGCGACCGCCCGGTCGACGCTTTCCACGGGTTTCTCACTCACTCGGTAGAAGGCGCCGTTCGCGAGCTTGAGAAGACTCCCGGCGAGTGCGGGATCGCGCGCGATGATCCGCGCCAGCTCCGTCCGCGTGACCTGATCGTCGCGCATGGCTCGCAGCAGCTGCGGCAACAACAGCGGTCTGCGCGGCGCATAACGGGGATCGGTCGCGACAGAGTCGAGGGTCGCGATAATCTCGGGCGCGATTGCATCGTACGCATCGAGCGCCGGCAGACCGAGACGCTCGACGCCGAACGCGAGCTCGTTGAGACGGCGAAAAACCTCGACGGCGCTCAGCGCGTCCGGCACTGTTTGCGCAGCGGGTGGACCGCTCGGCTGCGGGGCGCGGTCCGGAGCGCGATTGCCTTTGGACGCCGCGGCGCCCCCGCCGGTACGCTCGTGCTTCGCTGCACGCGCTCGCCGGGCCAGCTGCCATGCCGGGACGGCAAGTACGACGATCAAAGCCAACCCGAGCCAGGCAACCGGCATATCGGACGATCTCCTCGAGCCCGTTCTCTGCCGTGTGGAACGACTCCCCTGACGGGCGCCGCGATTTTGCCACAGCGTGCGGGCCGTAATGATGCGGCTCCCGCCCAGCCATGCTAAGTTCGAGCTTACAGGGAAAATCAGGATGATCGCGCAAGTGTCCTTCAGCGCCACAGCGGCCCGGTCCGGGGTCGCGACGATCCTCACCCGCTCACTCCTCTGGCTCGCGCCGCTCGCATTCGCCTCGCTAGCCGCCTGCGGCGGAGGCGATGCAGGGGCGAGCTCCACTCCGATCGCGGGCGGCTCAGGGCTCTCCAGCAGCAGTTCGAGCAGCTCGAGCGGCGCCGGGGACGGGTGGGTACAGGGCGTGTTTGCGCCCGAAGCGCAGTACCAGGCGCGCTGCCAGAATCCGCGCACCGGCACCGATCCCGCCAACCACAATCAGCCGTACCCCGACGTTCAGGGCTCGACGCTCGATGAGAACTTCTGGCTACGCTCGTGGACGAACGATTTGTATCTCTGGTACGACGAGGTGGCGGATGCCGATCCCGGCACATACTCGACGACCGCATCGTATTTCGCCGTTCTGAAGACGATGGCGAAGACCTCGACCGGGAACGACAAGGACCGCTTCCACTTCACGATGCCTACATCGCAATGGGAGCAGTTCTCGGGGAATGGCGCCGATATCGGCTACGGATTGACGTGGGCGTTCGTCGCGACTTACCCCCCGCGCAAGCTGGTCGTGGCGTATGCCTGGCCGGGCAACTACCCCGCAGCCAATGCGGGTCTCATGCGAGGCGCTCAGATCCTCACTGTCGACGGCGTCGATCTGGTGAACGGCAGTGACGTGAACACACTCAACCAAGGCATTGCACCCACCTCGGCCGGTGAGTCCCACACTTTCACGTATCAGAACCCGGGTTCCAGCACGACACTGACCGTGACGCTGACGGCGCAAGCGGTGACCGAGACGCCGGTTCCGATCGTCACTACTATCGCCGCGCCAAATGGCCCCGTGGGCTACATCCTGTTCAACGACGTGATCGCGACCTCGGAGCAGGAGTTGATCGATGCGATCAATCAGCTCAAGGCGGCGAACGTGACGGACCTCGTGCTCGACCTGCGATACGACGGCGGCGGCTACCTCGACATCGCGAGCGAGCTCGCGTACATGATCGCGGGCCCCGCGCGCATCGGGAGCGCCTATTTCGACAAGATTACTTTCAACAACAAGTACCCGACGATAGATCCAGTGACCCGACAGACCATTACACCGACGCCGTTCGAGAGCACCGCGTCGGGGTCATTCTCCGCACCCGCGGGCACCGTGCTGCCCCATTTGGATTTGCCGCGTGTGTTCGTCATTACGGGTAACGGCACATGCTCTGCGAGTGAAGCCGTCATGAATGGCCTCAACGGTCTTGCCGGCGCAGGCTTTCAGGTGATCCAGATCGGCTCGACCACATGCGGTAAGCCGTACGGATTTTATCCGCAGGACAATTGCGGCACGACGTACTTCTCGATCGAGTTCCAGGGGAACAACGCCGCGGGCTTCGGCAACTATCCGGACGGTTTCTCGCCGCAGAACGCGACGGTTCAGACGAGCGCGGTGCTCCCAGGCTGCTCTGTCGCGGATGATTTTACGCAACCGCTCGGCGACGCGAGCGAAGCGCGGCTCGCGGCCGCACTTGATTATCGGAGCAGCTCATCCTGCCCGGCACCGACGGGAGAGGGCACACCGCCGACGATTCACGCGCAGGATCGGCTCGCGATCCACCCCCCGTTTTGGCGAGAGATGCGCATTCTGCGCCGCAGGCCTCAATGACAGTCTTATCGGTCGGCACCCTGCCGGGGGCTGACAGCTGTGTTGGACGCAGAGCCGTCGCGCTGGGTCTCGTCTCGACGCTCGCAATCGGCCTCACGGCCTGCGGCGTCACAACGCGAGCCGACGCCGTGCAACCGAACCAACCTGCCGTCCTCGTCTCACCCACCGGCGCCGCGCGCGCCGAGCTCCGGCAGGCCGTGAGCGAAGGTTTGCACGGAGCCCCCGTGACTTTGTCGGACGATGCACTGACGCGCGACAACGATCTGGTTATCGAGCGCACACTGCACCGGGATACCGCAGGTCACCCGATCCTCGGCCGCAGCACGGAGAAGCCCGAGCACTTTCGCCTGTTCGAGCGAGGCGGCCGCTGCGTTCTCGTCCAGGAACGGACGGGACGCCGCTGGGTACTCGGCCGTGCGACCTGCGCACCGGCCCGAACCGGCAAGTGACTGTCCCTCTACCGTGGGCCGTATCAGCCCAGCGGCCGTGCGCGCCGCCGCGCCCACGTCTCAACGTGGCGGTGACTGGCGTGGTTTCTGCCGCGGCGGCTTCTGCTTCGGGCCTTCAGCCGGAGCGCCCGCGGGCGAGGGCTGCGATTGCCCCTGTTGCCCTTCCCCCTGCTGTGCCTGCCGATAATTGAGCACGAACGAGGGATCGCAATCGTACGGCGGGACGAAGTGCCCGGGCTTGCGCCGCCAGGCAATGAATCGCGCACCCGGCGCATCGAGCACTTCGGGATCCTCGAACTCCTGAGTCGAGAGCAGCGTCTGTCCGTCCGGGCCGAGCTTGAAGCGCTCGCGGACCCGAACCTGGTTGCTGTGGTCGAGACCGTTGTTCGTCAGCGTCGAGGCTTCGAGGTGAGTCGTCTCGACGACGAGTGTCGAGCCTTCCCAGTGCCCGACCGAATAGCCGGTCTTGGTGTCCGGCACGGCCGCCGGCGGCGTGCGCCCGTCCAGGAAAATGATCCGCACCATATCGAAGTACGCGAGCTTCATGATGATGAACTTGGGTCCCTGATAGATCTCCATCGGGAACGGACCCTGCATCGCGTAGATGATCGAGGGCGGCTGACACGCCTTGCTCAGGGTCATGTCGTCGAGGGGCCTCCAGGCGAGCGCAGCTGCGAGTGCCTGCGGCTTGATCTTCAATCCGCCGAAGTCCCCCTTCGGCAGCTCGACGGGGCCGGTATCGTGCAGCACCACGGTGTTCGACGGCAGTTGACGCATCAACGCAGGGTCGGGCGCCACCTTCATCGTGAGATCCCAGTAACCCGAGAGGTCCGGCACGGCGGCCCGTGCGGGCTCGACTGCCGAGAGACCCGCGCAGAGCAGCGCTGCGCCGACGATCGCGGCGGATGAGCGGGCGAGCGTCCTCACGCTCAGTCCGCGTTCGGATCGAACGGCTTGCCGATCATCCGCCCGTCCGCCCTGTAGGCATTCTGCATACGCAGGTACCGCGCGCCGTCTCGTGCAGGCCAGCCCTTCAGGGTGACCCGCTCGCCGATCTTCAGCGTGTTCTTGCTCCATCCGCGGCGCACGAGAATCGACGGCGAATTCGTCTCCGCGGTCCAGGTCTCGAGCGTGCCGTCCGGCTTCGTCACCGTCAGATGGATGAGCCCATGAGGGTTGCTGAACTCGATGGCAGTCACGACCCCCGTCACGGAGATCGATCGACTCGTTTGAAAGAAGACGGCGAAGGAATGATGCGCGAACGCGGGACTCGAGACGGCGAGTGCCGCAATCACGAGCGCCGCCGCGACCGCACGATGCCACATGGAAGCCTCCTGACTCGGAAGCCCCCATCATACCCGGGTCGGGCGCGCGAGGCGGTCCTGCAGATTTTCGGCTTGCTTTCGCAACCCGAGCTTGAACACCCGCCAACACTCCTGCGGGACGAAGATATGACGCTTGGCATCGACCAGCGTCTTCTGTCCGAGAGCGGAGACCGTGTGCAGCCCCGCCCTGTACAGGCCGGTCGACGGCGGATCGACCACGGCGGCCGGCTCCTCCTCGAAACAGCGCGTCGTGAGCCGCGAGACGCGATTGAGGACCACGCGTCGCCCATAAGTGCCCGAGCAGTCCTGCGCCGGCCGATAGAAGACACCGTCCTTCCAGAAGGGTGTGCCCCCCGGACGTGCGGAGCGGATGTCGACCTTCACGGGATTCGCAGCGTGGGGCTGCCAGGGACCTGCGAGATTCTCGGCGTGATAGAGGTAGAGCTCGCAGTTCGCGCCCCGCGAGGCCGGCAGGCTCGCCGCGAGCCACCATCGCTCGCCGTATCGGAACGGGGTCACATCGATGAGCGGGAGACCCGAGATCAGCGTCGCGACCCGTCGCCAGCGGTCGGGGAATCGCTCGGCCGAGTAGAGCGCCACCTCTTTGGCGCCGCACGATTCCGGTATGCAATACAAGGAGCCTCCGTCCTCGATCAGAAAGGGGTAGGACAGATGCACGGGCGGTCCGATCGCGACGCTGTGCACGCGCTCCGGAGCGCTCGCATCGAAGGCGACGATACGGCCGCGGCCGCCGCGGTAATCGAGGTGCTCGCAGAATACGATCGAGCGCCCGTCGTAGACGACTCCCATCGGGTCTGCAAAGAACTCGCCGCGTCGCGGGGCCTGCAGCCAGCGCGGAGCGAGCGGCCCGCGCGACTCGAGCAGCGATTGAATCGGCGCATCGAGCACGCCGACGTTCCACTGCTCGTGGCAAGTGAGCTGGCGCAGCTGAGCACGCATCGAGCGTCCGACGGCACGGGCAGCGAAGGTGACGCGGTCCGCGAGCTTGCGAGCTCGCGCCGCGGTCTCCGCACGCACGAGCGCGCTCTCGAAACACGTCGTCGGCCCGTCGAGCAGCTTCAGGCAGAGTTGCCGCGGCCAGTGCGCCACGAGCGTATGCAGCTTCTGAAGGGTGGCGGCGGGCCGGTGCGCGTGGCTGCGGATGGCACCGGAGACCAGAATGCGAACGGCATCGGGGTCTTCCTGCAGCTGCACGAGGATCGCAGTCGCGACCTCCGAATCGTCGACGATCTCCCAGAACCCGCCCGACTCGCCGTGGTAGGTCGCCCAGTCGCCGAAGAAGAACTGCCAAACGCCCCAGCGCGCGGTTTGCCTGAGCGCGCGGCCCGCAGCAGCAGGCGCGAAGCTCAAGATGAAATCGAGCTCGAGGTGAGCCGGCATCGTGGCGCTCTGCGACGGCAGCAACCAACCGCCCGCTTGAGCGCCCGGAGTCGCCGCGAGATTTGCGACCACGGCCTTCTGCCACTCCGTAAGTGGCGCCCCCGTCGTGAGGATGGCGTACCGCACGATGCCGATCTCCCTGTCAGGCTCGCGCGCCTCGTTGCGCGCCACCGATGAAGCTGCGCCGATCTCGACCCGCGCAGGCTTCAAAGACTCAACGGCCGAACCGTGCATGCTACCCTCCGCACTCGTTCATGCACGCCTCGCCACTCGCTCGAGCACCTCCAAAGTCTCTGCGGCGCAGCGCCTCCACGTGAATCGCGCAACGCGTTCCCTACCGGCATGCGTGAGCCGGATGCGCAGCTTCGGATCGTCGAGCACTCGTCCGATACCCGCGGCGATATCATCCACCGATTCCGGATCGACGAGCACGGCGGCTCCATCGGCGAGCTCCTTCGTTCCGTAGCAGTCCGATGTCACGACGGGACAATCGGCCGCCATCGCCTCGAGCACCGGGAGCCCACAGGACTCGAACAGCGACGGGAGCAGCAGGGCGTCCGCGAGCCGGTAGAAGGCTGGCATGTGCTCGCTCGGCACCCACCCCGCCCAGCGGACCCAGTCCCCGAGTCCGAGCCGCTCGGGCTCCTTGAGCTCATCCTCGGAGAGGAAGCGGTTCTCGCCGCCTGCGATGACGAGCGGCACGCCACGGGACGGTCCGCTGCGTGCGTAGGCCTGTACGAGGCGGGTGAAGTTCTTCGGCGGATACACGGCCCCGGCATAGAGCACGAAGCGGTCCGGCAGACCGTATCGCTTCCTTGTGCGCTCGAGATCGGTGGGTGCGAGCGGAGTACGGAACGATGAACTGACACCGGAATAGACCGTGTGCACCCGATTCGGCGCGACATGTAAGAAATGCATGACGTGCTCACGGGTGATCTCAGATACGGCGATGATTGCGTCGGCCTTGGCCGCGTACCGGGGCACCAGCCAGCGGTGGCTCAGGCGGTCGATGAAGCGCGAGGCTTCAGGCATCACGTACCAGTCGAGACCATGGCACACCCAGGCCGTCGGGCAGCTCACCGCGAGCGACATCGAGTATTTGGGATTGAAGAGAACGTCGATCCCGAACTTCCGCACCGCAGCCGGGACACCGAGCTGATCCCAACTGATCACATTGCAGCCCGCCACGTGCCGCTCGGTCACGCTACGCTTGCCTGCGTAAGTGCCGATGAGGGCGGGGTTACGGTAGAGCAGCACGAACTCGTGCGGCACATCGAGAGCGAACATCGCGGCGAGCAGCTCGCGGGTGTAGGTGCGCACACCGCCGCCGTGCTGATCATAGTGCCGCAGCATCACACCGATTCGCATGCTCACTCCGACGGTCTTTCGGCCACCCTTCTCCGCGTCCATTCCGCATGGAACGTCGCTCGCCTCGAAGCTCGCGGCGGCCAGTCTGCCTTGCGTGCCGCGCGCACGGGCGTGCGCCGCCCCCCTGCCGGAACAGTCCTACGGCACGAAAGGGCGAGCGGGAGCGTCACGATGCACCTCCGGTGCAACTCCCGTGCCACGCTGCAGCCTCAAATTCCGTTCCCGGCCGCGACCGGCACGCATCGTGCTCCGCGGGGCAGTGAACGACTTCGTGTCAGGAATGAAATCGAGGAGGCGAACATGAGCTCGAGATGGCAGGTACGCGGCATCACGACAGCAGCGATGCTGGCGCTCGCGGTCGGAGGTGGAGTCACGCTGGCGCAGGCGCCGAGCGCCGAAACGGGAACGGGCACGAGCCCTGCGGCGTCGGCGGCCGGGACGACCTCCGGCCAGTCCTCGTCACAGCTCAGTAAAGCCGACGAGAAATTCATCCACAAGGCGGCGCAAGGCGGCCTCGCGGAGGTACAGCTCGGCCAGCTCGCCCAGCAGCAGGGCGGCAGCGAGGCGGTCAAGCAGTTCGGTGAGCGCATGGTGACCGATCACCAGGCCGCGAATCAGAAGCTTCAGTCGATCGCGCAGGGCCTGAACGTGCAGATGCCGACGACCCTCAGCAAGCACGACCAGAAAGAGCTCGACAAGCTGCAGAGCCTGCACGGCGAGGCATTCGACAAGGCGTACGCCCGTGCGATGCGCTCCGACCATCGCAAAGACATTCGCGAGTTCGAGCACGAGGCGAAGCACGGCAAGGACAGCGACGTTAAGCAGTTTGCGGACAGCACACTGCCGACCCTGAAGGAGCATCTCGCAGCGGCCGAGAAACTGACGACCTCGAGTCGCGAGGCGAGTGCAGCCGAGGCTACGGGACGCTAAGGGCGCCTACCGGATCGACCCGATCCGGAGAAGCGCTGATAGAGGCGAGAGGCGCCGGAGGCGAGTGACGCTTCCGGCGCTTCTTTTGTATGGGTGCCCCCTTTGGGGGGTGCCCCCTTTATGGGGGCTGCCCCCTTTGGGCCGGGCGCCGCCTGCCGTACCATGCGCACTGCGCGACACCCAGCCCCACGACCCCAAGAACCCCAACGGAGGGCCTACGCACATGACGACAACCCAGGCCGCACAGGCCGCACCCCAAGTGCTCACCGAACTGAAGCTCACTCCCGCTCTCAAGGAGCTCGTGAACGGTGCGCTCGAGCGCGGCCGCATGCTGAGCGTCGCGTACGTGAGTCCGGACGGCCGCCCGGAGCTGTCCTTCCGCGGCAGCACGCAAGTATTCAGCGACACGCAGCTCGCGATCTGGGTGCGCAATCCCGAGGGCGGCATTCTCGCGGCCGTGCAGGGCGGCAGGCCGCACATCTCGCTTCTCTACGGGGAGATGCGCCCGGATGCGAAGGCGTTCGTCAGTTTCCGCGGCCGCGGACGAGTCGACAATGCGGAAGCCGTGCGGCGGAAGGTTTACGACAGCTCGCCCGAGCTCGAACGCAATCTCGACAAAGACCGCAAGGGACTGCCGCTCGTTATCGACCTCGAAAGCGTCGACGGATTTCTCTTCGGCACCGTACTGAAAATGCGCCGCTGAGGCGGTGAGCGTCGCCGGTTCTGGCGGCCGCGGCGTGCAGCGCGGCCGCTCGGCACGCCCGCTGCTCGAGCCGGGCGACATCGTCGATATCGTCGCGCCGGGATTCCGATGCTCGCATGAGAGCCTCGCCCAGGGGGTGCAGTTCGTGCGCCGGCTCGGGCTCGAGCCGAGGGTGCCGCGGGCGATTTTCGGGCCGGACCTGCTGTGCGCGAGCTCGGATGCACGCCGGCTGCAGTATTTGAGGCGAGCGCTCGAGGCTTCCGACTCACGCTGCGTGTGGTGCATTCGCGCGGGGTACGGCGCCATTCGCCTCGTCGAGCCGCTGCTTGCGATGCGCCCGCCCAGAGCGCGCAAGCTCTTCGTCGGCTACAGCGACGCGACGACGCTGCACTTCCTGCTCAACCACCACTGGGGATGGCCTTCTCTTCATGGTCCGCTTCTCGACCGGCTCGGATCGGGGAAAGTGGAGCAAGAGGAGATCGAGGAGCTGCGCGGAGTGCTTCTCGGCGGCGAGCGCCGCGTGGAGTTCTCCGCGCTGACGCCGCTCAACGCGGCCGCTCGCGAGTCGCGCACCATCGCGAGCCGCGTGTTCGGCGGCAACTTGACTGTGCTGCAGTCGATGCTCGGCACGCCGCTGCAACGCAGCCCGAGACAGATATTGTTTCTCGAGGACGTAGGCGAGCGTGGCTATCGGGTCGATCGCATGTTGCAACATCTCGCGCAGGCGGCCGCGCTGCGCGAGGTCCGCGCCCTCGTCTTCGGATCGTTCATCGGCGGCCGCGAGAGCGATGGAACGGATCTCGTGCCCGTGGTGCTCGGGCGTTTCGCGCGCGCACAGCGGTTCCCGGTCCTGATCGGCATGGCAGCTGGGCATGGCGAGCGGCAGCGTCCCGTCTTCTTCAACACGCCGGCCGAGCTCGTCTGTGGGCACTCGCCCCGGCTCCTCGTCGGTGTTCCGCGACACGATCTCTCGGCATGAAAGCTGCTTGAAAGTGTCTGTTCTCCCTCCGTCTCCATTCGGCGTCAGGGAAACAAAAGCGTCGAGCTCGCGTACGCGGCTCGCTCGCACGAGCTCACTGATCGTCGCACCGAGAGCACATGGCGGCGCGTATTCAACAGACCGAGTTTGAAAGACCCGGCGATACGGCCGCAGCGCATGGCGTGCGCACGGCTGCGATCTCTGAACGCACTCGCGGGCGTAGCCTGCGCGCGTGGATCGTTTCGGATTGCTCGACGTTCCTCCCCCCCTTCACGACCGGGGGGACCGAGCGCCAACTGAGCGATCTCGCGCGTCAGCTCGAGCTGTGCGGAGCCGAAGTGACGTTGGTCATGCGCGAGAGCCCGGACGGGCCGGCGGGTGCGCTGCCTACAGAGGATGGTTTGAGAACGCACTTCGTGCCTCCCGCTCCCATTCCGAAGGGGATGGGATGGGCGGCGCTCGGCCCGAACATCCGCTACATCACGGGCACGTTCCGGCGCCTGCTGCGAGCCCGCCGCGAATACGACGTATTGATAGTTTCCGGTTTCAAACAGCTCGGACTTCCGATCGCTCTGCTTGCGCGACTCGTCGGCAAACCGTGCCTCGTGCGGATCGATGCGGCGTGGGATCTCGACGACGACCTCTCGCCCGAGAGCACTGCCCGGCTCGGGTGGCAGGCAAGAGGCCTGGCGAGCGCCACGATTCGCGCGAGCCGCCGCGCAGCATTCCGGCTGGCGCACGGTGTGGTCGCCTTCTCCGATCCGCTCGAGCACCGCCTCCTCGCACTCGGCGCGGCGCCTCGGAAGATCAAGAGGATTCCGAATGGCATCGATACCGGACGTTTCGCGCCGGCAGCACGGGAGGAGAAGATCGCTCTGCGCCGCGCTCTCGGGCTGCCGACCGATCGGACGATCTTTATCTACACAGGAAGAATCTGCCGCGCGAAAGGCCTGCTCGAGCTCATGAACGTGTGGGAGCGACTCGCGGATCGGCGGGACGTGTACCTGCTGCTCGTCGGCTCGGGGGCTCACACCCACGAGAGCTGCGAAGTCGAGGTGCGCGCGGCGCTCGAGCGACACCCCGACTCGATCGGTTGGTGCGGCGCCGTCGAGAACGTCGCCGATTATCTGCAGGCCACCGATGTATTCATCTCTCTCAGCTATTTCGAAGCATTCGGGCTCTCGATCGTCGAGGCCGCCGCAGCCGGACTGCCCTGCATCGTGAGCGATGTCGGGTGCGTGCGGCAGGCCGTGCGGCATCGCGAGAGCGGTGCGATCGTTCCGCCGTACGCCGCACCCGATGCGGTTCTGCGCGAGATCGAATGGATGCTCGCGCATCGCGGCCAGTGGGCGGAAATGGGGGCGCTCGGCCGCGCGAACGTCGTGGAAGCGTTCGACATGCGGACGGTCGCTCGGCGCTATCTCGAATTGTTCGACACGCTAGGGGTCGACCGACGCCCGAAGCCGTCGGGCGCAGCCTGAGCGGACTGCTGCCCAACCTCCTGCCGCACCGGGTCAGCGGCCGCATTATTATCGCTCGACCATGTCCGTCGAGCATCCGCGCACCATCCGCTCCTTCGTGATCCGTGCCGGCCGCCTCACCGATGCGCAGCGGCGCGCCCTCGATGAGTTATGGCCTCGCTACGGAGTCGAATTCGATGCGCGGCCCCTCGATCTCGACGCGCTGTTCGGGCGCCATGCGGCCCGCGTCGTCGAGATCGGATTCGGAAACGGAGAGCACCTCGCGGCGCTCGCCGCGCGACAGCCGGAGCGTGATTTCCTCGGCATCGAGGTGCACCCGCCGGGCATCGGCCGGCTGCTCCTCGCCCTCGACGCGTCGGGGCTGAGAAACGTGCGCGTGTCCGGCCACGATGCCGTCGAGGTGTTCGAGACTCAAATTCCGACGGAGTCGCTCGATGAGGTGCAGATTCTCTTCCCGGACCCGTGGCACAAGAAGCGTCACCACAAGCGCAGGCTTCTTCAGGCGCCCTTCGCCGAATGCGTTGCGCGTCGATTGAAGCCCGGCGGTATGCTGCTGCTCGCTACGGACTGGCAACCATACGCCGAGCACATGCAGCAGGTGCTCGACGCGTGCGCGCTGCTCGAGAACGCCGTGCCAGGCGGCGGTTTCCTCGAGCGCACCCCTGGGCACACGCGCGAGCGCGCGCCTACGCGCTTCGAGCGACGCGGCGAACGGCTGGGACACGATATCCGGGAGCTTCTTTACCGGCGGCGCTAAGCCGAGCGCCGCTGAGCCGAGCGCAACGGCGCTGCGCGGCGCATTTGCGCGGGGCTCTTGCAAGCGCACAGCGGGCAGGCGCAACATCGAGTGGAGTCACACGAGGCACAGAAGCGCAACTGGCGGATAGCTTTCAGGAGGCTTGCATGGCATCTCCTCAGCCGAGCGTCGGCAGCTGGTATCGGCTCGAAGGCGGCGAAACCTTCGAGATCGTCGCGATCGACGACGACGAAGGCACCATCGAAGTTCAATACTTCGACGGCACGGTCGAGGAGATGGATTCGGACGACTGGGAGCTTCTCTGCGAGGAGCGCCGCCTCGCGGCGACCGACCCACCCGAGGACTGGAGCGGCTCTGTCGACGTGGAGCCGGACGAGGACAAGACGCGCTCGGATCCCTACGGGGACGAGCGCGACCTGCGCGCAAGCCCCCTCGAGGGGCTCGACATCTTCGAGGCCCACTGAAGGCCCGCCGGCCGCGAGGGGCCTCGCTGACCTCGAATCAGGCGCGGCCGCCGATCAGGCGCGCTGACCGCCCATGGTGAGCATCGCGGGCGCCCTGCGGTGATACAAATAGATGAGCAGCAGGCTCAGGATCGCAAGGCTCGCCGTATACGTGAAGAATGGCGGGTATCCGATCGCATCCACGACGAACCCCGAGGTGCCCTCGAGCACCTTCCCCGGCAAAGCATAGAGCGATGAGAGCAGGGCGTACTGCGTCGCGGTATACCGCGCGCTGGTGAGTCCCGACATGAAGGCGACCAGCGCGGTCCCGCGCATCGCCTGCGCGAGGTTATCGAGTACATTCGCGAGTCCGAGCCCCAAGAGTGTCGGCCCGTGCGTGCGCGCGAGCGCGGCGAACGCGAGGTTCGACGACATGATGAGCAGCGCCCCCAATACGAGCGCCGGAACCACACCGATGCGTGCGACGATCACGCCGGCGATCACGACGCCGATGAGCGAGAAGGCGAGGCCGATCACCTTCACGACGAGGGCGATATCTCCGAGCGTGTAATGATGATCGATGTAGAAGGGATTGATCATCGAGCCCATCGCGTACTCGGTCAGCCGATAGCTGCCGATCAGCAGGAGTGCGATGAGCGCAGTGCCGGCTCCGTAGCGTTTGAAGAAATCGAGGAACGGACACACCACCGCGTCGATGAATCCCGCTCCTAGATGGCGCAGCGCGGCCGGCCAGTGAGCCTTCTCCTCGAGCCAGCGCTCGACCCGCTCCTCCGCCTCGAGCGGTTCGCGAAATACGCGCGGCTCGGGCTCCCGGGCGAGCAGTGTCGTCACGATGCCGATGCCGCCGCACGCGGCCATGACCGCGTAGCTCACATGCCAGCCGTAGCCCTGCGCGATCTCGAGCGCACCGGCGCTCGCCAGGATGAGCGCGCTGCGGTAGCCGAGCTGATAGGCGGCAACCATCGCGCCCTGAAGCTCCTCGGGCGCCGACTCGATCCGCCAGGCATTCATTGCAATGTCCTGAGTGGCGGCGCTGAAAGCGAGCACCAGCGTGCCGATCACGACGTGCAGGATATCGAGCGCCGGATTGCTCAGCGATTGATAGAAGAGCGCGGCGACGATGCCGAGCTGTGCAAGCAGCATCCAGCTGCGCCGCCGTCCGAGCGCGCGGGCGAGGATCGGCAGCCGCACGCGATCGACCACGGGTGCCCAGACGAACTGGAGAGTGTAGAAGAGCGAGGCCCACGAGAGCATGCCGATGGTCGCGCGCTCGATCTCGCTCTGCCGCAGCCACGCCGAGAGCGTCTGGAAAACCAGATAGAGTGGCAGCCCCGACGAGAAACCGAGGAACAGCATCGCGATCATGCGCGGCTGCCGGTAGACGAGCACCGCCTGCAGCCACCCTCTCGGGGCGCCGGTGCGGCGGTCCTGCGCAGCAGTCGATGTCATAATCCGCGCCATCGCCGCATCATAGCCGCTCGGGTCCTTCGGAAATCATGACCGAGTACCAGATCGCATTCATCGAGCTCGCGCTCGCGCGCGGAGCGCTTGCCTTCGGCCGTTTCACGCTGAAGAGCGGCCGAGAAAGCCCCTATTTCTTCAACGCCGGAATCTTCAGCGACGGCGCTGCCGCATCGACGCTCGGGCGCTGTTACGCGGATGCGCTGATCCGCTCGGGACTTTCGTTCGACATGCTCTTCGGACCGGCCTACAAGGGAATTCCACTCGTTACCGCGGCGGCCATCGCGCTTGCGGAACGCCACGGACGAAGCGTGCCGTACGCTTACAACCGCAAGGAGGCCAAGGGTCACGGCGAAGGTGGACTCATCGTCGGCAAGCCGCTCGCCGGGCGGGTGATCATCGTGGACGATGTGATCTCCGAGGGGACCGCGAAGCGTGAAGCGATCGAGCTGATTCGCGCCGCGGGCGCCGAGCCGGCGGGCATCCTGCTCGCGCTCGACCGGCAAGAGCGCGGAGAGGGTGAGCGCTCCGCCATCGAAGAGGTGGAGCTGCGCTTCGGCGTGCCTTGTGTGAGCATCGTCACACTCGATGAGCTGATCGCGGCGCTCTCGCGGGGGGCGGGCACGGCGGCGCATATTTCTGCGGAGCAGCTCACATCGCTGAAGGCTTATCGTGACCGCTACGGCGTGCGCCGAGACTTGCCGCAGGCCGGCGCTCGTTCAAAATAGGGGATCGGGGAACAGGTCTCTCTCGTGTCGCACAACGCACCGAAACGCTCTCTCATTCTGAGCCGGCTCCCGCAGGCGCTGCTCCTTGCGGGCGCTGCGCTCGTCCTCGACGCACTCGTCGTGGACGCACTCGTGCTCGCCGCGCTCGCACCCGCTCCGGCCCATGCCGCAAGCGGCAACAAGGGACCCCTCGTGTACCGCTGGGTCGATGAGAAGGGTGTCGTTCACTACGGCGATCGGATCCCGCCCCAGTATGCCCAGAAGGACACCTCGGTTCTCAACGACGAGGGCGTCGAGGTCGGTCATGTCGCAGCGCCGAAGACGGCGGCCGAGCTCGCCGCGGCTGCTCACGCCGAGGCGCAGCAGCTCGCGCAGAAGCAGCGGGACAACTTCCTCCTGACCACGTACACCTCGGTGAAGGACATCGAGCAACTGCGCGACGAGCGGCTCGGGCAGTTGAAGGGCCAGCGCGCGGCGGCCGAGCAGTACATCGCGAGCCTGCACGAGCGGCTGCTCGCGCTGCAGGCGCGCGCCATGGTCTTCAAGCCCTACAACCCGGATGCCCGCGCGCGGCGCATGCCCGACGATCTCGCCGAGCAGATCGTGCGCACGCTCAATGAGGAGCGTTCACAGAGGGCGGCTCTTGCCGCAAAAGATCAGGAACAGACCACGATGCGTGCGCAGTTCCAGGCGGATATCGATCGGTACCGGGAGCTGCGCGCCGCGGACACACCCGGGTCGCACTGAACCGGCGCTGCGCCTGCCGGGCTCGGCAGCTCAGCCGCGCCCGGAATGGCCGAACCCCCCGGCGCCCCGCTCGCTCGCGGTGAATTCCGCGACTACTTCCATGTCCACTTGGACGACCGGCACCACGACGAGCTGCGCGATGCGCTCACCGGGACGGACCGTGTAAGGCTCGCTGCCGCGGTTCCAGCACGAAATCTTTACCTCGCCCTGGTAATCGGAGTCGATCAGACCTACCAGATTCCCGAGCACGATCCCATGGCGGTGCCCCAGACCCGAGCGCGGCAGAATCACGGCTGCGAGGCCGGGGTCCTCGAGATGAATGGCGAGACCGGTGGGGATCAGCTCGGCGCGGCCGGGATCGAGTGTGAGCGGCGCATCGAGGCAGGCCCGCAGATCGAGCCCCGCAGAGCCGGCTGTGGCGTACTGCGGAAGCGGCAACTCGCGCCCGAGGCGCGGATCGAGAATCCGGACTTGCAAACGGCGCCGCTCACCTCCGCTCGCCGCAGCCGAGACGCCGGCCTCCCCGCCCCCCTCCATCAAGCGTGCGCCGAACCGTGCGCGAGCGCGGCGCTCGCCTCGCAGCCCGGCTGCTGATCGAAAACTTCCGCGATCAGCGCGACGAGATCGCGCGCGAGCGAGCTCTTCGAGGCGTAGGGTAGCTCGCGCCGGCCCCCGTGCCAGAGCACGATCAGCTCGTTGTCGGGGCAATCGAAGGCCTTCGCATGCCCGACTTCGTTCGCGGCAATCATATCCAGGCCCTTCTTCAGCATCTTCCCGCGAGCGTTCTGCTCGACGTTCTCCGTCTCCGCAGCGAAACCCACGACGAACGGGCGGCGCGGACGCGCGGCCACGGTGGCGATCACATCGACGGTGCGCTCCATCTCGACCGCGAGCTTCTCGCTCGTCTTCTTGATCTTGTGCTCGGGCGGGGATGCAGGACGATAGTCGGCGACCGCGGCCGTCGATACAAATATGTCCGCCCCCTCCACTTCCTTCATCACCGCCGCGAGCATGTCGGCTGCGCTCTCGACATTCACGCGGCGCACGCCCGGCGGCGTCGGGAGCGCGACCGGTCCGCACACCATCACGACCTCCGCACCGGCGGCGCGCGCGGCCTCGGCGACTGCGAATCCCATGCGTCCCGAGCTGCGATTGCTCACGAAGCGGACCGGGTCGATGCGCTCACGCGTGGGACCGGCGGTCACGAGCACGCGCCGACCGAAGAGAGGCCCGCGTTGCCCGAGCAGTGGCTGCACGGCGGCGGCGAGCTCCGCAGGCTCGAGCATCCGCCCGGGCCCGACCTCGCCGCACGCCTGCTCGCCCTCTGCGGGACCGAGCAGCGTTGCGCCGCGCTGCTTGAGGAGCGCCGCATTCGCCTGCGTGGCCGCATTGCTCCACATGAGCCGGTTCATCGCGGGCGCCAGGACGAGCGGTGCCTCCGTTGCAAGACACAGAGTCGAAAGGAGGTCGTCGGCGCGGCCGCCGGCGAGCCGCGCGAGGAAATCCGCGCTCGCGGGGGCGACGAGCACGAGCTCGGCCCAGCGGGCGAGCTCGATGTGCCCCATGGCCGCTTCGGCCGCGGCGTCCCACAATCCGGTTCGCACGGTGCGTCCGGAGAGCGCCTGAAACGTGAGCGGTGTCACGAACTTGCGCGCTCCGCGCGTCATCACGACCTGAACTTCGGCCCCTCGCTCGCGAAGGCGCCGGACGAGGTCCGCACTCTTATATGCGGCGATGCCGCCCGTGACGCCGAGCAGGATGCGCTTGCCGTGCATGAGTGGTCGAGCCTTACGGCAGGGCGTGCCCCACCGTCTCTCGATGCATTATCGGGCCGGGGTGCATGGCAGGCAAACTAGGTGCACCGCCCTGCCAAATGCACCACATGTGCGCCCCAAACGGCAGGACCCAAACGGCGGGACGCGGCAACGCTCGCGGCCGCGAGCCGACCGCAGGCCTCGCCTTGCGACACTCGACCGAGGCTGGTATAAAGCCGGCCCGCGCCCCGCCTGGCGCGGCCAAGACTTCAGTCGAGAATCACCGAGCTCGTAAGGCCACGATCATGTCCCGAGTGTGCGAGATCACGGGCAAGCGCCCCACCGTCGGCAACCGCGTATCCCACGCGAACAACAAGCGCCGCCGGCGCTTCCTGCCGAACCTTCACACGCAGCGCTTCTGGCTCGAGACCGAGAAGCGCTGGGTGAGGCTGCGCGTCTCCACGCACGGGCTACGCACCATCGAGAAGAAAGGCATCGATGCGGTCGTGCGCGAGCTGCGCGAGCAGGGTGTGAGGATTTGAAGGAACTGACGGAGGCACCTCCATGCGCGAGAAGATCAAGCTCCTCTCCTCCGCGGGCACCGGCCACTTCTACGTGACGACCAAGAACCGCCGGCTGCATCCCGACAAGCTCGAAGTGAAGAAGTTCGACCCGGTCGTGCGCAAGCACGTGCCGTACAAGGAAACCAAGATCAAATAGTTTGCCGGAGCTGCCGGAGGTCGAGACGACTCGCCGCGGCATTGAGCCGCACGTCCTCGGCCGCACCGTCGTCACGCTTGAAGTCCACGAGCCGAGGCTCCGCTGGCGGGTGCCCGAGGGGCTCGCCGCGCAGATCGCCGGACAGCGCGTGGAGCGTGCGAGCCGCCGCGCCAAATACCTCCTGCTCGAGCTGACTCACGGGACGCTCCTCTGGCATCTCGGCATGTCGGGGAGTCTGCGTGTGCTGCGCGCCGGCACCCCGCGCGGTCTGCACGATCACGTCGACCTCATCCTCGACTCGGGCTTTCTGCTGCGCTTCAACGATCCGCGGCGCTTCGGGAGTCTGCACTACACGACGGAGGACCCGAGCGGCCATCCGCTCCTCGCACGCCTGGCACCGGAGCCGTTCGATTCGCAATTCGATGCGGACTATCTCTGGCGCATCACGCGGCGCCGCCGCGTTGCGATCAAAGCGTTGCTCATGAACAGCCGGCTCGTCGTCGGAGTCGGCAACATCTATGCGAACGAGGCGCTGTTCCGCGCGCGAGTGCGGCCCCGGCGCGCAGCCTCGAGTCTCACGCGGCTCGAGGCGCAGCGCCTCGCGCGCGCAATCCGGGCGGTGCTGACGGTCGCCATTCGCGCGGGCGGCACGACGCTGCGCGATTATGTCGGCGCCGACGGCAATCCGGGTTACTTCCGCCAGAAGCTCTACGTGTACGAGCGGGACGGTGAGCCGTGCCGGCTGTGCCGCACTCCGGTGCGCGCGATCACCCAGGGACAGCGATCGAGCTACTACTGCCCGGCGTGCCAGAAGTAGGTGGTGTGGGTGGCTGCGGGTGGGCGACCCAACGCTCGCAGCCCGACGCCCCGCAGCCCGACGCTGCACGGCTCAGCGCCGCAGCGCTCAGCGCCGCGGCAGCTTCTTCAGGGCTTCCTCGACGATCGGGTGAACGAACTGACTCACATCGCCGCCGAGGACCGCGATCTCGCGCACGAGCGAAGAGGAGATGAAGGAGAACGGCTCCTGAGGAGTCAGGAACACGGTCTCGATCTCGCGCGCGAGATGACGGTTCATGTTCGCGAGCTGGAACTCGAATTCAAAATCGGACACGGCGCGCAGTCCGCGAACGATGACCGAGGCGCCACGCTTGCGCGCGAATTCGACGGTGAGCTCCGCGTAGCCCGTCACCTCCACATTCGACAAATCCGCAAGCACGCGCTGCGCGAGGTCGACTCGCAAGTCGAGCGGCAGCAAAGGTGTCTTGCCCGCATTCGCGGCGACCGCCACGATGACTTTGTCGAAGATGGCGGCGGCGCGTCGCACCAGGTCCGTGTGGCCGTTGGTGATTGGATCGAAGGTGCCCGGATAGGCGGCAGTGCGGGTCACGGTGCAACTCGCTCGAGCAACGATGCGGCTCGCTCGAGCAGATGATACTCGACCTCTCCGGCGTGCCCCGATTTCCTCACCGTCCAGTGCGCCGGCAGGCGCGGCAGCCCCGCGCGCGTCGCATGCTCGATGTAGATCAGCGCGCGCTCGGTGAGCCAGCCGCCGCCCTCCAGCCGCTCGGCAGCGGTGCTCACCAGTCCCGAGTCGAACGGCGGATCGAGAAACACGATATGGAACGGCACCGACTGCTCGCCAACGGCACGCTCAGTGAGCCAGGCGAGCGCATCCGCACGCCGCACATCCCACGCCCGCACCTGCGGCGGCTGCACCTGCGGCGCCGGAGGCACCGGACGCGCCCGTACCTCCGTGGCCCGCGGCGGCCCCCATTCCTCCAGAATCCGCGCAAGCTCACGCGCGGCGACCCGGTCCCGCTCGATGAATTGCACCGACACCGCGCCGCGCGAGAGCGCCTCGAGGCCGAGTGCGCCACTCCCCGCGAACAAATCGAGGCAGCGGGCGCCTACGACCTCGTTTCCCAGCCAATTGAAAAGTGTCTCGCGCACCCGATCAGGTGTCGGGCGGATCGCGGCTTGCGCTGGAAAGCGTAGCCTTCGCCCACGCCATGCGCCCCCGATGATCCGCAGCACGCGCGCCTGCGATCCGCGCCGCGGCGCGGACGCCGCCCGCGTGTCACGTTTGTCGCGCTCGTCACGCTGGCGCGCATCCGCGATCGTTTTCCGTGGCATGTCGGGTAACATTGCGAGCCAGATGTTCGGGCGCGCACCCAAGGATAACTCGAAGGAGAGCGAGGAACGCGCAGGCTTTTTCAAGCGCCTGCGCACACGCCTGAATCGCGGTCCGTCGCGACTGTCCTTCGATCTCGCCAACCTCTTCCGCGGACGCAAAATCGATGCGGAGCTCCTCGAGGAGCTCGAGACGCGTCTGCTGACCGCGGACATCGGCGTCGAGGCGACCGAGCACATCCTCTCTGGACTCAGCCGGCGAGTCGCCCGCAAAGAGCTGGCCGACGCCGACGCCCTGCTCACCGCGCTCCGCGCGGCGATCGCCGAGATCCTGGCGCCCTGCGCGAAGCCGCTCGTCATCGATGAGTCACGCAAGCCGTTCGTGATCCTCGTCGTCGGCGTCAATGGCTCGGGCAAGACCACGACGATCGGCAAACTCGCAAGCCGCCTCAAGGCGGAGGGCTACGGAGCGGTGCTCGCCGCGGCCGACACCTTCCGCGCCGCCGCGATCGAGCAGCTGCAAGTCTGGGCCGACCGCACTGGCTCCGCCTTCGCCGCGCAGCAGGCAGGAGCCGATCCGGGAGCGGTGGCGTTCGATGCATTGCAAGCCGCCCGCTCGCGCGGCACCGACATATTGATCGCCGATACGGCCGGACGCCTGCACAGCCAATCGCACCTCATGGAGGAGCTGAAGAAGGTGAAGCGCGTGATCCAGCGCGTCGATCCGACCGCTCCTCACGAAGTGTTGCTCGTCCTCGATGCCAACCAGGGCCAAAATGCGCTCGTGCAAGCGCAGCAGTTCAACGAAGCGGTGGGCGTGACCGGTATCGTGCTCACCAAGCTCGACGGCACAGCCAAAGGCGGAATCGTCGTTGCGATCGCCCGCAAGCTCGGCCTGCCGATCCATTTCATCGGCGTCGGCGAGCAAGTGGAGGACCTCGGCGAGTTCGACGCGCAAGCCTTCGCGAGCGCGCTCATCGAAGGTGTCGGCACCTCGGACGGCGCCGAAGCGCGCGCCTCCGGCGGCTGAGGCGGCACGACCGCATGATCGTCTTCGATCACGTCGTCAAACGCTATCCGAACGGGTGCGAAGCGCTCGCCGGAGTCAGCTTCCGCATCGAGACCGGCGAGATGGTATTCCTCACCGGGCGATCGGGCGCGGGCAAGAGCACCGTTCTCAAACTCATCGCGCTCATCGAGCGCCCGACCCGCGGCACCGTGCTCGTCGACGGCAAGAATCTCGGCGCACTCCCGGGCCGCCACGTCCCAGCGCACCGCCGCTCGATCGGTGTCGTTTTTCAGGATCATCGGCTGCTGCCCGATCGGCCGGTTTTCGACAACGTGGCGCTGCCGCTCGTCGTCGCCGGGTCCCCGCTCAAAGAGACCGACAAACGCGTGCGTGCGGCCCTCGACCAGGTCGGGCTCCTCGGCAAAGAGCGCCTCCTGCCCCCCGAGCTTTCGGTCGGGGAACAGCAGCGTGTCGGCATCGCAAGAGCGGTCGCGAGCAAGCCGTCACTGCTCATCTGCGATGAGCCGACCGGCAACCTCGACCGCGAGCTCGCGATCGAGGTGATGCGGCTGCTCAAGCGCTTCCAGAGCGTGGGAGTGACGGTCGTCGTCGCCACTCACGACATGCACTCGGTCCGCGAGCTCGGCCAACGTACGCTCGTTCTCGATGCCGGCCGCATCGCGCGCGGCGGTGACATCGACGAACCTCTCCCGAGCATCGTCGCGAGCCGCTGAGGCAGGAAGCTGAAGTGGGAATCACCACCTACGGAACGCGTCACGCCCAGGCTTTTCTCGGCTCCCTCGGGCGCCTCGCGCGCAGCCCCTTTGGAACGCTCCTCACGGTGCTCGTGGTTGGCCTCGCCCTCGCGCTGCCCCTCGCGCTCGAGCTGCTCGTCGCAAATGCGAGCACCGCCACGGGCGGCTTCGCCGGCGCCGTCGACGTCTCCGTGTATTTCAAACAAGGCGCGCCGCTCGAGAAAGTTCGGCAGCTCGCGCGCAGCACCCGCGCGCGTCCCGACGTTGCCGATGTCGAGGTGATCTCTGCCGACGATGCGCTGAAGGAATTCCGGCAGTATTCCGGCTTCGGCGCCGCGCTCCAGGCGCTCGATACCAATCCTCTCCCGAACGTTCTGCACATCCGTCCCTCGCCGCAGAGCCGATCGCCCGCCGAGCTCACCGCACTCGAGCACTATCTCGCGGCCTGGCCGGAAGTGGACACGGTCCAGGTCGACTCGGCGTGGGTCGAACGGCTCAATGCGATTCTCGGCCTGCTGCGCCACGTGCTGCTCGCGGCCGCCGCGCTCCTCGGCCTCGGTGTCCTCGCGATGATCGGCAACACGGTGCGGCTCGAAATCGAGAACCGGCGCGCCGAGATCGAGGTCGTAAAGCTCGTGGGCGGCTCGAACTCTTTCGTGCGCAGGCCGCTGCTCTACACCGGCGCCTTGTACGGCATCGCCGGCGGGGTGATCGCCTGGGCGCTCACGGCGGCGGCAGTGCTCTGGCTGCAGGGCCCAGTGGCGACCCTCGCGCGGCTGTACGGCAGCCGATTCGCGCTGGCAGGTCCAGCACCGACGGAGATCGCCTGGCTGATCGGGGGTGGCGCGGCGCTCGGCTGGCTCGGCGCGTGGCTCTCCGCAACCCGCCATCTGTATCGCATCGAGCCGCGGGCTTGAGCGCCCGGGCGCTCGCGACGGCTCGGGCCGCGCTCTGCCCCGCTAAATACTCTGCCCCGCATCAGCTCGAGCTCCGGAACTCTCCCGGGGCCGAGGGCGTTTTCCCCCGCAACGGTGAGCCGGGCCGGTACAGCTCGACGGTAAGCTTGGCGGTTCACAAAATTGATTGATTTTAAAAGAGATATATCTTGCCTAGGCTGGAAACTTTCCGGCTTCTTAGCACTCCAACTTATCGAGTGCTAACATTGCCACCCATTACCGGAGACCCTCTATTACGATGACCGCCGCAGCCACAGCCTTGGTCACCCGAAATTCCGATCTCGCCCTCGCGGGGCCGATCGGCAGTCTC
>DATNFW010000100.1:0-11075 GCA_035606175.1 Steroidobacteraceae bacterium
GCGCGCCGATCCGGGGGACTGGTTCACACTCGGGGAGCCGCGCACCGAGCCGCTCGCCTCGGCCGATTGCATCCTCATGCGCAAGGACCCGCCGTTCGACATCGAGTACATCTATACGACCTACATCCTCGAGCGCGCCGAAGCCGAGGGCGCCCTCGTCGTCAATCGGCCTCAGGGCTTGCGGGACATGAACGAGAAGGTCTACACGGCGTGGTTTCCGCAGTGCTGCGCCCCCACGCTCGTCACGCGCGATATGGCGGATATGCACGGCTTCCTGCGCGAGCACGGGAAGATCGTCTGCAAACCCCTGCACGGCATGGGCGGCCGCTCGATATTCGTACTGGAGCTTGGCGATAAGAACGCCGGCGTCGTTTTCGAGACGCTCACGGAGTACGGCCAGCGCTTCGCGATCGTGCAGCGCTATCTGCCGCAGATCGCCGAGACCGGCGATTCGCGCGTGCTGCTGATCGACGGGGAGCCCGTGCCTTACGCGCTCGCGCGCATCCCGGGCGCGGGCGACCATCGCGGCAATCTCGCCGCCGGAGCGCGCGGCGTCGGCCGAGCGCTCGAGGAGCGCGATCGCTGGCTCGCGAGCCAGATCGGCCCCGCCCTCGCGGCGCGCGGCATGCTGTTCGTGGGGCTCGATGTGATCGGCGGCTATGTCACGGAGATCAACGTGACGAGCCCGACCGGAATACGCGAGCTCGACAAGCAGTTCCACACCGACATCGGCGGCTTGCTCATCGAGGCGGTCGCGCGCAAGCTGGGCCGCACGGCCGTTGTTTGATTGATCCCGGCGCTGCGAGCCGGTCGGGCGCGCGAACTGTGACACATGCACGTCGGGGGCGCGTCGATATACTCCCCGCATGAGTTCTCGAGCACTGGCGCTGCGCGAAGGGACGGCCCCCGTCCGCGACCGGCTCGTGATGACGATCTTCCTGGCGGCGGTGCTGCACGGGCTCGTGATACTGGGGATCACGTTCGGAAGCAGCGCGCCCGCGAAGGACCCCGCACCGGGGCTCGAAGTGCTCCTCGTCTCCGATGAGCTGCCGACGGCGGCTCGGAACGACACCGCGACCTACCTTGCGCAGCGCACGCAGCTCGGCTCGGGCAACACCGACCGTTCCGTGACTCCGCACAACCGAGCCTCCTCCCACGCACTCGCAGCCCACGCCGGCGTGGCGGACGGTGTGAGCTTCACGGCACGCAGCGGCGCCTCCGGAGCGGACGAGGAGCGCGTTCTCGCGAGCTCGGCCCCGCAGCCGGATATCCGCTATGTCGGCGCCGCCGAGAGTGGCGCAACGGGTGAGAAGCCGATCTTGATCGCAGGCGCCGACGGTCAGACCGGGCCGGACGATGACAGCGGCGCGATCGAACTGCGCGGACCGCATCGCGACGAGCTCTGGGTAACGCCCGACTCTCGGGAAGCGACGCTGGCCCCGTATCTCGATCACTGGCGGCGGCGCGTGGAGCGTATCGGCACGCTCAACTACCCCATCGCCGCGCGGCAGGCTGGAGGCCGCGCGAGCCCCGTCCTCGAGGTTGCGATCGGCGCCGATGGCCGACTCGAGTCGGCGCGCGTGCGACGCTCGAGCGGCGATGCGGAGCTCGATCACGCGGCGCTCGAGATCCTGAAGCTCGCAAGCCCCTTCGATCCGTTCCCACCAGAGCTCGCGCGCGAGTATCACGCGCTGCGTTTCGCCTACGAGTGGCAGTTCGTCGGGGGCCGCGTCGCAAGCGGAGCCGTATCGACGGTCCCGTGACTCGCGGTCGCGCGGGCGACCGTCGCCGAACGAGGTCAGTCGGTTCCTTGAGCGCCCGCTCGCGAGGCCGCATACTGACTGCAACATGAGCGCACCGACTCTCGCCAATCACCTGTTGATCGCGATGCCGACTCTCGCGGATGCGAACTTCGCGCAGTCGGTCGCTCTCATCTGCGAGCATGCACCGCGCAAAGGCGCGCTCGGCATCGTACTCAACAAGCCGCTGCCGATGCGCCTCTCGGAGGTGCTGCAGCAAATGGAGCTCCACGCGCGCGACGAGCAGATCGCCTCGCAGCCGGTGCTGCGCGGAGGTCCCGTACGCACCGACTGCGGATTCGTGCTGCATCGCCCGGGCCGCAAGTGGAACCGCACGATCGAAGTCTCCGGCGGCATTCAGGTGACGACCTCGCGCGACGTTCTGGAGGCGATGGCGTGCGGCGACGGACCTTCGGATGCCTTCATAGCCCTCGGGTATGCCGGCTGGGATGCGGGCCAGCTCGAGCGCGAGATCCGCGAGAACGCCTGGCTGCCGATGCCCGCCGACGAGCGCATCGTGTTCGGCATGCCCTTCGAGGAGCGTTGGCAGGGCTCGTGGGAGCTCGTCGGCCTCGATCGCGACAAGATCCGCCAGATGAGCGCCGTCGCCGGCAATGCCTGATCCGCGCGAGCGGATCGCGGCCTCCCAGCCAGCGCACGCCGTTCTGGCGTTCGATTTCGGCCTCAGACGGATTGGGATCGCGGCCGGCGATACGCTCACGGGCCGGGCCGCTCCACGTCCGGCCGCGGCGATGCTCGCGCAGGGACCGGAATGGGCGGCGATCGATCGCGAAGTGCGCGAGCTCGCTCCGCGCTGGCTGGTAGTCGGCATACCCTATAATGAGGACGGCGCCCCCGGCCGGCTCACCTCAGCCGCGCGGCGCTTCGGGTCCGCACTTCGCGAGCGCTACGGTCTCGATGTGGAATATGTCGATGAGCGGTATTCCTCCCTCGAGGCGGGCGCGGCGCTCAAGCGCGGACGTGCGGAGGGCTCGCGCACACGGCGCGTCCGGCGCGAGCATCTCGACAGCACCGCGGCGGCCGTGATCCTCGAACGCTGGCTCGCCGGCGAACGTGCGTGCAGCTTGAGACGGATCGACCCATGAGCAATCCCAGCCCGACGATCGTGCAGGACGCGCAAGGCCCGGCGCCCGACATTCAGCTGCGGCCCGACGGCTCACTGAGGCATCTGCTGACGCTCGAGAGCCTGCCGCGTACTCTCATCGAGTCGTTGCTCGACCGCGCGCAGCACTACGTCCGTCCTCTCGGGGAGCGGCCTCCGGAGAGCGCCGAGCTCACCGGGCACACCGTCGCGAATCTCTTCACCGAGCCCTCGACGCGGACCCGCGTCTCGTTCGAGCTCGCGGCGAAGCGGCTCGGCGCTCAAGTCGTCAATCTCGAGGTGCAGCTCTCCTCGCGCGTGAAGGGCGAGAGCATGCTCGACACGATCTACACCCTCGAGTCCTTGCACGTCGATGTGCTCGTCATCCGCGACTCCGAGGTCGGCGTTCCGGGCCTCGTCGCCGAGAACGTGCGTCCCCATGTGAGTGTGCTCTCGGCAGGTGAGGCGCACGTTGCGCATCCGACGCAGGGACTTCTCGATGCGCTCACTGTCCGCCAGAGGAAGCCGCGCTTCGGCGAGCTCGCCATCGCGATCGTAGGCGACGTGCGGCACTCGCGCGTCGCCCGCTCGGCATATCACGTCTTCCAGGCGCTCGGGGCGGGGGAGATTCGGATCATCGCGCCGCCCGCGTACATGCCCGATGCCGCCGAGTTCGCGGGCTGTGTGCGCCACGGAACGCTCGGCAAGGGATTGAAGGATGCGGATGTCGTCATGATGCTCCGCATCCAGAAAGAGCGCATGACCCAGGCGTCGCTCCCGGATTCCGATCGCTATTTCGCGAAGTACGGCCTGACACCCGAGCGGCTCGCCACCGCGAGGCCCGATGCGATCGTCATGCATCCGCAGCCGATGAACCGCGGAATCGAGATCGCCTCCGACGTCGCCGATGGCCCGCAATCGGTCATTCGCGACCAGGTGCGCAACGGGGTCGCGGTGCGGATGGCCGTGCTCGCGGCGGTGTGCAAGGGGAGTCCCAAGTAGCCATCGCATGTGTCCTTCCCTGGACGCGCTTCCGGCCCGGTCATCCCTGACCGGTCGCTCGCCGCTGCAGCGCCGCTCGCCCGTTGCGGGGCGTTCGCTCTAAGGGCACCGCGCTCACCCAAAGTTGATCTTCGCCTCGAGGTTCGCGCGGGAGTCGGCATGCGCGAGCGCCTCCTCGAGCTCGATGCGCTGCTCGCGATAGAGGGCGTGCAGCGCCGCATCGAAGCTCTGTACGCCGCGCTCGCGGCTCGCGACGATCGCCTCCTTGATCGAGACCACATCGCCCTTCTTGATGAGCTCGGCGATGTGCGGCGTGTTGAGCATCACCTCGACCGCCGCGCAACGCTTGCCGTCCTTGCCCATCACCAGGCGCTGGGCCAGGATCGCGCGCAGATACTGGGAGAGATCGAGGAATATCTGATTGTGCTGGTCGAGCGGAAAGAGATTGATGACTCGATCGAGCGTCTCCGCGCAGTTGTTGGCGTGCAGAGTCGCGAGCACGAGATGCCCCGTGCCCGAGAGGTTGATCGCCGCCTCCATGCTCTCGCGGTCGCGGATCTCACCGATCAGAATCACATCGGGAGCCGCACGCATCACGCCGCGCAGCGCCCGGGAGTAGGATTTCGTATCGAGCCCGACCTCGCGCTGGTTGACGATCGAGCGCTTGTTCGTGTGCAGGAACTCGATCGGATCCTCGATCGTCACGATGTGGTCCGAGGAGCACTCGTTGCGGTGATTGATCATCGCCGCGATCGAGGTGGACTTGCCCGAGCCGGTTGCGCCGACCAGGAGGATGAGCCCGCGTTTGAGCATGATGAGCTCGCGCAGCGTCTCCGGGAGTCCCAGATTCTCGAGCCGCGGCATGTCGGCGCTGATGTACCGCAGAACGACCGCGGGGTACCCGCGCTGCAGGAACACGTTGACGCGGAAGCGCCCGAGTCCGGGCTCGGAGATCGCGAAATCGATCTCGAGCTCGCGCACGAAGTGCTCGCGCTGCTCCGCGTTCATCAGTGCGAAGGCAGTCTGGCGCACGACCTCGGGCGTCAGCACGTTCTTGTTGACGGGAAAGATCTGTCCCTCGATCTTGATCTTTACGGGCGCGTTCGCGGTGAAGAACAGATCCGATGCCTTGCGCTCGACCATGAGCCTGAAGAGCGGCTGAGTGTTCAGATGCCGCTCTCCGCTTTCGGTTTCGATCACGGCAAGAGGACCGGTCGCCGCCGTTTTGGATTCCGCTCCGCGTGCCGCCATGATCGCCTCGCCTCACTGACCGATTCGCATGCGCGGGCACCTGCGGCTCGCGCCTTCGTGGGTGCGACCCGCGCCCCGCGGCGCCCGCTACAGCGAGCGGCCCTGCTCTTCCTCGATGATGCGCAGCGCGCCGCCGCCGTCGTCGATCGCCTTCGTCTCGCGCTTGCTTTCGAGCTTGATCCTCAAGCGCAGCTCGTTCTTCGAGTCCGCGTTGCGCAGCGCATCCTCGTAGGAGATGAATCCCGTCTCGTAGAGCTCGTAGAGCGACTGGTCGAAAGTCTTCATTCCAAGGCGGGTCGAGCGGGACATGATCTCCTTGATCTTGGCGACTTCGCCCTTGAAGATCAGGTCCTGGATGAGCGGGGAGTTGAGCATGATCTCCATCGAGGCGATCCGCCCCGCCCCCGACTCGCGCGGGATCAGGCGCTGAGAGACGAATGCCCGGATATTGAGCGACAAGTCCATGAGCAGCTGCTCGCGCCTCTCGTCCGGAAAGAAATTGATGATGCGGTCGAGCGCCTGGTTCGCGCTGTTCGCGTGCATGGTCGCGAGCACGAGGTGCCCCGTCTCGGAGAACTGAATCCCGTACTCCATCGTGTCCCGGTCGCGGATCTCGCCGATCAGAATCACATCGGGCGCCTGGCGCAGGGTGTTCTTGAGGGCCGCCTGCCAGGAATCGGTATCGACCCCGACTTCGCGATGCGTGATGACGCAGCCTTTGTGCTGATGGACGTACTCGACGGGGTCCTCGATGGTGACGATGTGCCCGCGCGTCTTCTCGTTGCGGTAGCCGACCATGGCCGCGAGCGTCGTCGACTTGCCGGCGCCCGTGCCGCCGACCACGATGACGAGGCCGCGCTTGGTGAGCACGATCTCCTTGAGGACCGGCGGCAGGTCGAGCTCCTCGATCGTCGGAATCTTGGCATTGATGAGTCGGATGACGCACCCGGTGCAGCCCTGCTGCACGAACGCGCTCACGCGAAAGCGCCCGATGCCCGGCGGGGAGATCGCGAAGTTGCACTCCTTCGTCGCATCGAACTCCTTCGACTGGCGATCGTTCATCAAAGCGCGCACCAGGGTCGTCGCCTGCTCGGCGGTAAGCGCGCGCTCGCTCTGCGGGCGCACTTCCCCGTCGATCTTGATAGCGGGCGGGAACCCGGCGGTGATGAACAGGTCCGAGGCTTTTTTCTCGGTGACCCGCCGCAGCAGGTCCTGCATCAGCTTGATCGCCTGGTCACGGTCCATGCGTCACCCCACTCTCTCGAGCGGCCTCACAAGGCGTCCTTGTTCTGCGCCTTGTATCGCGCCTCTTCCTTGCTGACGAGCCCCTTCGTGACGAGCTCGGCGAGGCATTGGTCGAGGGTCTGCATCCCGCTCGACTGCCCCGTCTGGATGGCGGAGTACATCTGCGCGATCTTGCCCTCGCGGATGAGATTGCGGATGGCGGGCGTGCCGATCATGATCTCGTGTGCGGCGATCCGGCCGCCGCCGATACGTTTGAGCAGCGTCTGCGAGATGACGGCCCGCAAGCTCTCGGAGAGCATGGAGCGAACCATCTCCTTCTCGGCGGCCGGGAACACATCGACCACGCGGTCGATCGTTTTCGCGGCCGAGCTCGTGTGCAGCGTCCCGAAGACGAGGTGGCCCGTCTCGGCGGCCGTGAGCGCGAGCCGTATGGTCTCAAGATCGCGCATCTCGCCGACGAGCACGACATCCGGGTCCTCGCGCAGGGCCGAGCGCAGCGCCTCGGAGAAGCCGAGAGTGTCCCGGTGCACTTCCCGCTGGTTGATGAGGCAGCGCTTCGATTCGTGCACGAACTCGATCGGATCCTCGATGGTGATGATATGGTCCGGCCGGTTGTCGTTGCAGTGATTGATCATCGCCGCAAGTGTCGTCGACTTGCCGGAGCCCGTCGGGCCGGTCACGAGCACGAGCCCGCGCGGCAGCATGCACAGATCGCGGAAGCTCTTCGGCGCGGCTAGATCGTCGAGGGAAAGAATCGTCGACGGGATGTTGCGGAACACCGCGCCCGCGCCGCGATTCTGGTTGAATGCGTTGACTCGGAAGCGCGCAAGCTTCGGAATCTCGAACGAGAAGTCGGTCTCGAAGAACTCCTCGTAAGCCTTCCTCTGCTTGTCGTTCATGATGTCGTAGACCATGCTGTGCACTTCCTTGTGGGAAAGTGCCGGCATGTTGATCCGCTTCATGTCTCCGTCCACGCGGATCATCGGAGGCACGCCCGCCGAGAGGTGCAGGTCCGAGGCGTTGTTTTTGACGGCGAACGCGAGCAGCTGCGCGATGTCTACGGCCATGAATGGCGAGCCCGAGGTGGACGCCCGAACGGCTTGGAGCGGCGAGTATAGCGGAGGGGATCAGCCATCCCCATGTTAAGAGGTCCGCAGAATTTGGGTCGCAATCTCGAGATCGTACGCGGGCGCATCGCGCGCGCCGCCGCACGGGCTGGGCGAAATGCGGACTCGATCACACTCGTCGGCGCGAGCAAATCCCAGCCCTTGACGGCGATCGCGGCTGCGGCCCGCGCCGGCCTCGCCGACTTCGGGGAGAGCTACGTGCAGGAAGCCCTCGGCAAGCTCGCCGCGCTCGGCGAGCCCGCTCACCGGGACCTCCCTCCGCTCAGGTGGCATTTCATCGGACGCATGCAGGCCAACAAGACCCGTCCGGTCGCGGAGCACTTCTCGTGGGTGCACGCGGTCGATCGTCTGAAGATCGCCGAGCGACTCTCGGCGCAGCGTCCGTACCACTCGCCCCCGCTCAATGTCTGCATCGAGGTGAACCTGGGGGCCGAGATCGACAAGGGCGGTGCGGCTGCGGCGGAAGTGGAGGCCCTCGCCGCCTCCATCGCGACGCTCCCGCGCCTGAAGCTTCGCGGGCTGATGTGCCTGCCTCCCGAGGAGCCCGATGAGACCGCGCAGCGCCGCTGGTTCGCGGAGCTCCGCCGCCTGTTTGAACGTCTCAACGCGCAGGGTGCCGGTCTCGACACGCTCTCGATGGGCATGACGGGCGATCTCGAGGCGGCCGTGCTCGAAGGGGCGACCGTCGTACGCGTGGGGACGGGTATCTTCGGCCCGCGCCCACCGCCCCGCCGACCGGATACAATCGCCCCGTGAGCGCTCGTGACATTGCAATCATCGGCGGGGGCAACATGGGCCGCGCGCTCGTCGGCGGCCTGTTGAGGCGCGGAATCGCGCCGCGATCGATCTCGGTCGGCGAGCCCTCCGGGCCGGCGCGCGCCAGCCTCGAGAAGGAATTCGGCTGCTCGGCGCTGCCGGACAACGAGCAGGCGATTGCCGGGGCCAGCATCGTGGTCATCGCGGTGAAGCCGCAGCAGGCGGCGCACGTCCTGGCACCGCTGCGCTCGCGGCTCGCCGAGGTGGCGCCCGTCATCGTCTCGGTAGCGGCGGGGATCGAGACGCGCTCGCTCGAGACGTGGTGCGGCGAGGGGGTGCCGGTCGTGCGTGCGATGCCGAACCGGCCTGCTCTGGTCGGGGCCGGTGCAACCGGTCTATACGCCCGCCCCCACGTGAGCGCCGGCGCGCGCGAGCGTGCCGAGACCGTGATGCGCGCAGTCGGCGCGGTCGTCTGGGTGTCCGAGGAGTCACATCTCGATTTGGTGACGGCGCTCTCCGGCAGCGGTCCCGCCTACTTCTTTCTGCTCGCCGAGACGATGATGCAGGCGGCGGTGAGGCGCGGCCTCGATCCGGAGGCGGCGCGAGCTCTCGCGGTGGAGACGCTGCACGGCGCGGGGGTGCTAGCGCACTCGAGCGGCGATCTCGCGCGGCTGCGCGCCGAGGTGACATCGAAGGGCGGCACGACCGAGGCGGCCCTGCGGGTGTTCGGCGCAGAGAACGGCATGGGTGAGCTCGTGCAACGCGCCATCGATGCCGCGGCGCAGCGCAGCCGTGAGCTCGCTCGGCAGTTCGGAGCGGGTGATTGAGGCCGCACGCCGCGCCGCAGCCGGGCGGCAGGCTCCTCAGCGCTGCCCGCCGGTCTCCCGGGCAGCGAAACTGACATGAACGCGGTCATCTTCATCGTCGACACGCTGGTCGGCCTGGCGCTCTATGCGGTGCTGCTGCGGCTGCTGATGCAGTGGAGCCGCGCCGATTTCCGCAATCCGATCAGCCAGGCCGTCGTACGGCTCACGAACCCGCTCGTGATGCCGCTGCGCCGCATATTGCCGCCGATCGGCAAGGTCGACACCGCATCGGTGGTCTCGGTGGTGATCGTCGCGCTTGCGGATGTGGCGATTCTGTTCGCCATACGCGGGTTCGGGCTGCCGCCCGGGCTCATTTGGGCGCGCGAGGCGGCCGTCGAGATCGTGCGCACCGTGCTGTGGATTTACTTCTACGCCATCCTGCTCTACGCCGTGCTCTCGCTCATCGCCCCGGGCGGGTACTCGCCCGTGCAGTCGCTGCTCGACAGCCTGTGCGAGCCGGTGCTGCGGCCCATCCGGCGGGTGATCAAACCGATCGGCGGCCTCGATCTGTCCCCGCTCTGGGCCGGCATCGCGATCCAAGCCCTGCTCATTCTGCTTCGCTGACGCGCGCCATAGCCGCGCTTGCGAGGGAGCCGCACGCGTCGCGGCGCTCAAATGCTGGAAATCCAGGCATTTCCCGGACGACACACGCGAGAAATAGCTTGCCAACGCGCGCCCATGTGCTATTTTTCCGCGGCGTTTCGCATCGCGCGGTGCGTTCCGCGCTCCACACACGCAAACTTCTAGGAGTATTCACGATGGCGAAAAAGGGTGGCGCACCGACCAAGTCGGAGATCCTCACTCAGATTTCGAAGGACACGGGGCTGTCTCGCAAGCAAGTCGGCGGGGTTTTCGACTCTCTGAACACCGTGATCAAGAAGAGCCTGAAGGGCAACGGTCTGTTCACGATGCCCGGCCTGCTGAAGATGAAAGTGGTCAAGCGGCCCGCCACGAAGGCACGCGAGGGCGTCAACCCCTTCACGGGGGAGAAGATGATGTTCAAGGCCAAGCCAGCGAGCAAAAAAGTTCGCGTGATGCCGCTGAAGAGCCTGAAGGGAATGGTCAATCCGTAGCGGTCCGCTTCGAAGAGTGGAGCGCAGCGCGCCGGTCGTGGCGCGCGCCGCGGGAGAGCGACCTCCGCTTCCCGGCGACCTTCATCCGGCGGACTGCGCTCCACTCTCCTTGATCGAGATTCCCTCCTCCCTGATGAAAGAGGCGACCGCCTCGCGCAGCTCGGGCAGGCGTCCGTGGAAGAAGTGACCCGCCCCCCGCATTACATGCACGCTAAGAACAGGCAGCGCCGCGGCCTTGCGAGCTGCTGACTCGCGCGACGCCCACTCGAGTACCGAGACCGGATCGATCACCTCGTCGGCATCGCCTTGAACGATCAGCCACGGGCACGGTGGATCGACGGACGATGCCGTACCGGTCGCAGATCGATCGATCGCCGGGGCGACCGTCACGAGCAGTTTGGCGCTGGCGCGAGCCGCGGCGCGGATGGCCACGCCGCCCCCGAACGAGAAGCCGAGTAGCCAGGGATCCGCCGCCGGCCAGCGCTGCCGGCCCCACTCGATCACCGCGAGCGCATCGTCCGTCTCGCCGATCCCCTCGGCAAAACGACCCTCGCTCGCTCCGACGCCCCGGAAATTGAATCGCACCGTCGGCACGAGGAACTCGTGCAGCGCACGGGCGAGGGTGTGCACGACTTTGTTGTGCAGCGTGCCGCCATGCAGCGGATGCGGATGGCAGAGTACACCGAAGCTCCCGGGGAGCGAGCTTTGCGGCTCCTCGAGCAGCGCTTCGATTTTGCCCGCCGGCCCGTCGATCACGACGGACTGCAGACGCGGCAGGCGGATCATTGCACCGTCGACTTCACGAGGTGGCCCGGTGCGGCACCGCGCTCACGCCGCAGAGGAGCTGCCCGCCT
>DATNFW010000101.1:0-27488 GCA_035606175.1 Steroidobacteraceae bacterium
AGCGGATGTTCGCCCTGCAGCCCATCTGAAAGGCCACGCAGCAATCGCTTCTCTGCACTTCGAGCTCTCATCACCATGAACCGTTTCAGAACGAATGCATCTTGGCTCGCGCCGAACGCCATAAGTCCGACAGGCTGCTAGGTCCCAGCGATTTTGCGCCCGGAGCATCGGAGCGAACAAGGACGTGAGCGACCTCGCTCGGGCGAAAGCCGAGGCGCTCGCGCAGGACGTGCGCGCACTCGTACGGCAGGCGAGCCGGCCGGGGCCAAACGGGCATGAGCCGCGCGCGAGCGCACACCAAGAGCGGCGGCTCTCGCTGGTCACACCGCGTGATGCAAACGAGCGATGCGCTCGATCTCGAGCCCGGGGTGTTCACGAAGCGAAGCGCCCGCGAGATCGCGCTGTCTCTCAAACATTCCGCTGAGGCGAGCCGGCGGCGCAAATCCGAGCCGTTCCGCTCCGCGATGTCGATGCTCAATTTCCACATCAATCGTGCGGGCAGCACTCTGAGCGCGGGACGGCGCCGCCTGCTCGACCAGGCAAAACGCGAGCTCCGCCTGGCGTTTCACCGCGAGCCCCGCTAGGGGCGCCCGGACGGAGCTCTATCGCGCGTGCGTTGCCCGGAATCAGGCACCGCTCGGGGCCGGCGTGCGGTTCCATTGTAGAATGCGCGCGGCGCCCATCGCTTTGAGGGCGACCGGCGTTCGCGCGTTGCGAACACCCCTCGTACTTAAGGGCCCGCATGACGACGTGGCGAGTCTGGGTGGCATTCATCTCCCTCGGAATCATCTGGGGGCTGCCCTATTTCTTCATCCGCATCGCCGTACAGGAGGTCTCACCCTTTGTCGTGGCCTGGGGCCGGATCACGCTCGCGGCCCTGGTGCTCCTGCCGATCGCCTGGCATCGCGGCGCGCTGCGTTCGATCGGCCCTCATATACGGCCCATCTGTGCTTTTGCCGTGGTCGAGTTCGTCATTCCTTTCTCGGCAATCTCTGCGGGCGAGCAGTGGATCAGCTCCTCGATTGCGGGCATCCTCATCTCGGGCGTGCCGCTCACCGTCGTGCTGATCTCGCGATTCTTCGGCGTGCGGGAGCAGATCGGACCCGTTCGAGCGCTCGGACTCGCGCTCGGGCTCATCGGCGTTCTGGCGCTGCTCGGCTTTGGGACGATCTCGGGCCCGTTGGGATGGGCCGGTGCCGTCTGTCTGTTCGTCGCAATGATCGGGTACGCGCTCGGGCCGCTCATCATTCAGCGACACCTTCACGGAGTCGATTCACTGGGACCCGTTGCGGCGAGCCTGGGGCTCGCCAGTGCCGCTCTGCTCATCCCCGCTGCGGCGACTTTCTCCTATCGGGTGCCGAGTGCCACGACACTGATCTCGATTGGCGTGCTCGGCCTACTGTGCACGGCCGTCACGATGTTCTTGATGTTCTATATCGTCCGCAACGCTGGAGCGTCCCGCGCATCGCTCGTCGCCTACATCAACCCTGCGGTGGCCGCGCTCCTCGGTGTGGGCTTCCTGCATGAGCGGCTCGGCATCGGCGGGCTGACCGGCTTCGCACTGATCCTGCTCGGTTCCTGGCTCGGCACTCGCGGGCCAGCGCCCGAGCGTGCGCTGCAGCCCGAGCCGTCATAGCGACGGACGGGAGCTCTGCCGTCTCAGAATGCCCCGGCGCCGCGCGCGCCGATCACGCCAGCCGCCCATTCCACGACACGCTGAAGGCGAGGTGCTGCGACCTCTAGCGCTTCATCGATCGTCAGCCAGCGCCACTCGTGATGCTCCGGCCGCCCGAGCGCTGGCTGTACCGCAAGGATCGCCCGCTCGATCGAAGTCTCGGCAACGTAGTAGCGAGCGATCTTGTTGCCCGCATACGGAGGGGTCTCGTAATAAGCCTCGCCCCACACGAACCGCAGATCCGCGATACCCGTTTCCTCGGCGACCTCCCGACGTGCGGCCGCGAGCGGAGTCTCGCCCTCCTCGATGAGCCCCTTCGGAAAATCCCAGTTGCGATAGGCCCGCAACATCAGGAACAGCCAGGCACGCTCCTGCCGGCGCACGAGGGCAACGCCTGCCGAAACCCGGGGAGGAGATGAGGGGGTGCGCACGCCCGCATTCTCCGCGGCCGACTCCGTTCATCGCAATCGGCACGCGGATTGCACCGGGAGTCGCCATGGACATGCCCGCCCGAAGACGGAGGCTCTAACATGGCGAAACGGATTCCGCGCGACCCGCGCTTCGACAACACCCGGGCGCTCTTTCGCGATCCTTACGGCTTTGTCGCGGCGCGCACGCGCCGTCTCGGCTCGGATGTTTTCGAGACGCGCATCCTGCTGCGACGTACACTTTGCCTGAGCGGATCGCAAGCCGCCGCACTCCTCTACGATCGCGAGCGCTTCAGGCGTCGCGGTGCGACGCCCGGATCGGTGCGCTCCACGCTCTTCGGCAAAGGTGGCGTGCAGGGGCTCGACGACGAGGCTCATCGCCGCCGCAAGCAGATGTTGATGTCGCTCATGACCCCCGAGCGAGTCCGCGCGCTCGCCGTGCTCGCCATTCAGCAGTGGGAGGGCGCGGCCCGGCAATGGATGACGAGCAGCCGCGTCGTTTTGTATGACGAGCTGCAAAAGGTCCTCTGCCGCGCCGCCTGCGCCTGGACGGGCGTGTCCCTCGCCGAGGCGCACGTTTCCGACCGCACGCGAGACCTCGCATCTCTCTACAACGAAGCGGCGCTGATCCCGTGGGGGCACCTGCGAGCGCGCCGTGCGCGCAGGCGCCTCGAGCGCTGGATCGGCGCGCTGGTGGGCGAAGTGCGTACCGGGCGGCTCGCCGTCGCAGTGGATACACCCATCGGCATCGTCGCACGTCACACCGACGAGCGCGGACGACTGCTCGCGCCTCGCGTCGCCGCAGTCGAGGTGCTGAACCTCCTGCGCCCGATCGTCGCACTCTCGGTCTACATCGTTTCGCTCGCGCACGCGCTCCGCGAGCACCCGGAGTGGCGCGCGCGTATCGCGGCCGATCCCACCGCCGCCGAGTGGTTCGTGCAGGAAGTGCGCCGTTTCTATCCCTTCTTTCCTGTGATCTTCGCGCGCGTGCGGCGCGATTTCGAATGGCATGGCTATGCCTTCAAACGCGGGCGGCGCGCGCTGCTCGATGTCTACGGAACGGATCACGACCCGCGCACTTGGGAAGCTCCCGAGGAATTCCGACCCGAGCGATTCGCGAGCTGGCGCGAGGACCCGTTCGCGCTCGTTCCCCAGGGAGGCGGCGATCACTGCCCCGGGCATCGCTGCGCGGGCGAGGCGCTCACGCTCGAGCTGCTCAAGAGGTCGCTCGGCTTCCTCCTCGAGCGGCTGCAGTACGAGGTTCCCAATCAGGACCTGCGGATCGATCGAGCGAGGCTGCCGGCGCTTCCGCGCGACCGCTTCGTGGTGACCCGCGTGAAACTGCTCGATGCGGCGGGACAGGCCTCGACACCGCGCTCTCAGGCCACGGTCAGCTCCTCTCGCGCCGCTCGATAGACTTCCCTCGCGGCATCCAGGTTCATGAGGAAAATTCCCAACCCGACCGCAAGGTCGGGCCACGCCGAGCGCCAAACGAGCGTGACGAGCCCGGCCGCGATCATTGCGAGGTTCGCAAGCACATCGTTACGCGCTGAGAGGAATGCGGCTCGCGAGAGGCTCCCGGCCGCATGGCGCACGCTCGAGAGGCGGAACGCGCAGATCAAGTTGATGACGAGCGCTCCCAAAGCTGTGTAGGACAGCGGCAGGGCGGCCGGGGCCACCGGCGATACGAGTTTGCTCCAGGCCGTTGAGAGCGTCGCCAGTCCCGGCACGATGAGAATACCCGCGAGCACGAGGCCCAGAGCGCCGCGGCGCCGCGTCCCCCACCCGAGCGCAAGCAGAATGAGCCCGTTGACGCTCGCATCCTCGAGGAAGTCGATCGAATCCGCGAACAGCGAGACCGAGCCGATGGCTCGGGCTACCGCGAATTCCACGCCGAACCAGGCGAGGTTCAGCGCGGCCGCCCACGCGACGGCCCGTCGCACGAACTCAGCTCGCGTCGAGCTTGTGCAGATCGACCGCGATCGTGCGCGGGTTATCGCTCTCTCCGGCAAGCAGCCGGGCCGCACCACTCGCATCGAATATGAACACCGCGCTGCTGTGATCCACCGCGTAATAGCCGTTGCGGTCGGGCGGCTCGCGATGGTAGGCGATGCGGTAGCGCTTGCTGAGCGCAGTGAGCGCATCATCATCCCCGCGCAATCCGACAAATTCCGGTCCAAAGGCGCTCACGTAGCGCTTGAGGACCGCGAGAGTGTCGCGGGCCGGATCGACGGTGACGAACAGCACCCGTACGCGCGAGGCCTCCGGCCCGAGCCGTTTCATTGCCTCGCTGAGATTGGTGAGCGTCGTCGGGCAGGCATCCGGACAATGCGTATAGCCGAAATACAGCAACACGATCTTGCCGCGATAGTCCTTCGCGGTGACCATTTGGCCGTCGTCATTGGTGAGCGCGAACTTCAGCTGCGGTAAAAGCCCGCTGACGTTCTGAAGCGCAAACTGCGGGCCGCCGACACCGCACGCTGCAAGCCCAACCGCAGCGAGCGTTGCGAGCGCAGCGAGCGCCGCCGTGGATCGCTTCACTGCGTGCCGCCGGCTCGCGCTCGCGCGCCCGAATATCCAGGAGACGCGAGACACCTGCGATAGCCACATGCGATGCACCCTCTTAGCCTATTGCGGCCGCAGCCTTGCGCGCACTTTGCGCCTCGCTCTCCTCGAGGAGCAGGCGGCGCAGAATGATGAGCATCGCGACCCCGGACATCATCGCTGCCGGTATCCAGGTGAGAAGCCCGCCGAGCTCCTGATCCGTAAGCGGCGCGATAGCCCACGCGCGCCCGCAGATCCCGTAAACATCGAACAGCACCGTCGAGTGCAGCGCGATATACGCCCCGAGCAGGATCTGCGGCACGGCGATCAGGCAGACGATCAGGATCCGGCTCGCATAGCCGAGCGCCGCCGAGCCCTGCAGGCTCCGCGGTGCGAGCATGAGCCACCAGAAGAGCAGACCGTCGACCCCCATGCTCCAGTTCATGGCGAGATATCGCTGCAGGTTCAACATCGCGCCGAAGTGCACGGCGGGCGTGAGCCAGAAGAAAATCAATCCGACGAATATGACCGGTGCGATCGCCGGATGCTGAATCAGCCTGAACAGCCGCGCGCCGAAGCGGGGAATCCACCTGAAGCCGCGGCGCTCACGGCAGAGCCTCGCGCCCGCCGCGCGCCACCCGAACGGAACGCCCGCCCACATCGCGCGTCCCGGCGAGGCGAGAACGATCAGCACCGGGGCGAGGTGATGCAGCACCAGATGCTGCAGGCGGTGCACCCAGAACATGTGCTGCGCGAGAAAGTCGTAGTAGGTCTGCAGGACTGCGTAGTCGAGCGCGAGTCCCAGAAAGAACGAGAACGGGCGCCAAAAGCCTATCCGCTCACCACGGCGTGCGAGCTCCCCGAGTCCGCGCGCATAGAGCACGGCAGACGCGGCGCACACGAGGATGACCGTGGGAGAGAGCTCCCAGGGCGCAAGGTAAAAGAGAATGGAGTGCATCGGCGCGGAGCGCATGGTACAGAGCCGCGCCGGCTCTGTACACGCCGGCGATCCGCCTTAGACCGCTACGGCGTACTGCCTCCACTCCGGCCGCGCCGAGGTGCGCACGCGCTCATCGGCCTGCACGCTCTTGGCGAGGAATGGCCCGAGCGCGAGCAGATCGAGATGCCCCTTGAGAAATACCCGCACCGCATCCTCCGGTGAGCAGACGATCGGCTCCTCGTGGATGTTGAAGCTCGTGTTGACGATCGTCGGCAAGCCGGTGAGGCGCATGAACTCCGCGATGAGGCGGTGATAGCTCGGATTGTCGGCGGCGGCGACGAGTTGCGGCCGTGCCGTCCCGTCGATGTGCACGACTCCGGGCGCCCGCTCGCGCATCTCGTGGGTGCAGTCGAACGTGATCGTCATGAAACGCGCCGTATCGCGCGCTCCCCGGACACCCTCGAAACAGCGCTCCGCATGCTCGGCGAGCGTCGAGGGCGCGAAGGGCATGAACTCCGTGCGCGCGAGCCGATGATTGAGCCAGTCGTTCACCGACTGGTCGTCCGGCCGGTACAGAATCGAGCGGTTTCCGAGCGCCCGCGGACCGTATTCCATCCGACCGGTCATGCGCGCGACGACGTAGCCTGCAGCGAGGAGCCGCGCGACCTCCGACTCGATGTCGGGGGATCGTGAGAAGGTCACGCCCGCGCGGCCGAGCGCTGCCTCCATCTCGCGCTCGCTATACTCAGGGCCGAGGTAGACGTGCTCGAAGCAGCGCCGCCCCGGCTTCCATCCTCCCATCCTCTCGGCCGCCGCGACGAGTGCCGCGCCCGCCGCGAGCCCTTCGTCGGACATTGCCGGATAGACGAAGACCCGCTCGAGCCCGGGCAGCTCATGGATGCGCTGGTTGATCTTCACATTGGCGACCACGCCGCCGGCGAGTGCCACCTGGCGCAGTCCCGTGCGCGCCATCCAATGCGCGATGTAGCGCGTGCAGATGTCCTCGGAGACGCACTGAATGCTCGCCGCGAGATCCTCCCGGCGCGAGCCCTTGGGCAGTGCGCTCTGAAGCTTGCGCAGCGCGCCGCGCCGGAAAGCCCGGCCGACGTTGCGCATCGAGCCGTTCTCGTAGCGGATGAAGCGCTCGAGTACCGCTCGATGACAGTCCTCGCCGTAGGCGGCGAGCCCTGTGACCTTGCCCTCGTGCTTGCCCATCTTGAAGCCGCAGAGGTGCGTGATGTAGCCGTAATAGTTCCCGATGCCGTCGAAGGACGGCACTGTGTGCAGGAGGCGCATCCGCCCCCCGCGCGCCTCGTAGACATGCGAGGAATGGCCGTCTCCCGAACCATCGAGCGTCACGATGAGCGCGTCCGCGAATCCGCTCGCGTAGTACGCGCCGGCGGCGTGCGCCTCGTGATGCCACACATAGCGCACGGGCGCCGTAATGCCGAAATCCGCGCGTAGGATGTGCTCGATGCCGCGCCGCCTGCGCGCATAGACCGGCTTGCGCAGCCCGTAGTACGCGCTCTCGAGGAATGGCAGCGTCTCCCTCAAGCCAGCGAGCCGCGAGCCGGCCGCGAAGAACGCCGCTTTCAACCAGCCTTCCTTCACCCCGAGCACGCCCGCATCGAAGTCGACGAGCTGCGGCAGCAAGTGTCCCCATTTGGATGCGATGGCGACCGCATCGATCTCGTGAGGCTGCACGCCCGCCAGACGCAGGCAGGCATCTATCGAGAGGCGCGGAAAGCCCATCACCATCTTGCGGCGCGCGAGGCGTTCCTCGTTGATGGCCGCGCGCACGATGCCGTCCTCGACAATCGCGGCGCCGCTCGTCAAATGATCCGTGATTCCCAGTATTCTCATGGAGCTGTCTCCCCCGAGAAAATGGCGGAAGCCGTGCCGGCTCGGCGCTCCGAGCTGCATCAGCGTCTCCCCAGTCAAATGGTCGGGCGGAGGCCAACCTCCGCCGGCGCGGGAGCTCGGGTGAGGGTTTAGGGCGGGAACGGAACGGAGGAGGTCGAAATCGCCGCAGCGCTCCTGAGGGACGTGCAGCAGGTATTCGCGAGCACGGGGCTGCCCGGCAGCAGGTACGAGGCGACCAGCGTGCGGCGTACGAGACGGCGGCAGTAGCCGCCCTTGCGTCTGAACCAGCAGCTGCGCTCGAGCGCACGATAGGCGCTCGCGAGCTCGATGTGGCGAAGCCGCCGGCGCGGCCGTTGAACGAGAGAATTCATGCGCTGCCGGGCGTGAGCTCGACCTGTATCAAGGAATTGCAAACCCAGTGTCGCAATATTTGGACCTGTGATTCGAGGCGCACGAGTCGTACCGCTGCGTTCGCGCCTCAATCAGCGTCCAAGCGCCGCCCCGCCACACGCAGCACGTAATTCACGACCGACTCGGTCATGCGCCGCGTGATAGGCGCGTGCCCGAACAGAGCGCGGTAGTAGAAGGGGGCCGTGAGCATGTCGATGACGAGATCGACATCGAGCTCCGCCGTCGCCTCGCCTCGCTCGCGGGCACGGGCGAGCGCGCGACGCATGGAAGTGCGCCGCGCGAGGAGCACCTCCTCACGGATCATGCGCGCAAGTGCCGCATCGTGCGCCATGTCGCCGACGAGACCGGCGAGTGCAGGCCCGAGCGGACCCGCGAATGCCTCGTGCAGAGTGCGCACGGCGGCCCCGAGATCCCCTGCGAGGCGCCCGGTGTCGGGCGCCGGGGCCGGACCGAGCTCGCTCAGGACGGCGTAGGCGACGAGATGACGCTTGCTCGGCCAGCGCCGGTACAAGCTCGAGCGGGCGCGCTTGACCTTGCGAGCGATGCCCTCGATCGTGACCGCGCTGTAGCCCCGGGTCGTGAGCGTGCGCAGCACCGCGGCAACGACCTCCGCGTCGATGCGCTCATCCCGCGGCCGCCCCGGCCGGCCCGGCCGGGGCGGCCGGCCGGAGCCGCCCTCCCCTCGGGCCGGAGTGGAAGCCCCACGCAGCCCCAACCTTGCTCGTCTTGCGCGCATTACGGGACATATTGTAGCGTATGTAACCTGACGGCCCCCCGGAGCATCCTTCCATGTTGAGACTCGGCGTCACCGCAGCTTTCCTCGGTCTGCTTCTGATCGCCTGCAGCTCCGGCGAGGCCGATTGGCAGCAAGCGACAACTGCCAATACCATCGGGGCTTATCAGGATTTCTTGAAGCAGCACCCGAACGGGCAGCACGCCGACGAGGCGCGCAGCCGCATCCACACGATCGAGGATGACCAGGCGTGGATGGCCGCGATCAACTCGAACACTCAGCAGAGCTTCGAGCAGTACCTGCGCAACGAGCCGAACGGCAATCACGCGCAGGAGGCGCGCGACCGCATCACCGGCTTCGATCGCGCCGCCGCCTGGAAGACCGCGCAGTCCGAGGGGACCGTCCAGTCGCTTCAGGCCTTCCTGCAGAAGTATCCGACCGGTCCCGAGGCAGATGAGGCCCGAGCTGCGCTGCAGAAGCTGCAGAACGACTATCAGGTGCAGCTTGCCTCGTATCGCAGCCGCAAAGAGGCCGATCGCGTGAGTGCGCGCCTCAAGCGGCGGTATGCAACCGTCCTGCAGGATGTCGTCGTCGTTCCGGCCTCGCCTTCCGACAAGCTGAATCACATCCGCTCGGCACCCATGAGCGAGGAGCAGGCGAAGACGGCCTGCGCGCAGCTCAAGAAGAAGCATCAGCGCTGCGAGGTGGTCAAGAGCGCCGAAGCTGCGGCAAGCAGCTGATCCGCGCCGCGACGCTTTCGCATCGAGTCGACCGGTACCCGACGCGCGGCGCGCCGATAGGCTCGCGCGCCGAGCCGGCCGCTACGCGCCCAGCCTCAGACCTCGACCCATGAGAGCGCTTTTTCTGCGTGATGCGATCACGCTCGGGCTGCTGGCGGCGATCGGCCCCTTCGCGATCGACATGTATTTGCCGTCGCTTCCTTCGATCGGCGCGAGCCTGCATGCCGATCCCGGTGCGGTGCAGCTCACGCTCGTCGCATTTTTCGTCGCGGTGAGCCTCGGACAGCCGGTTTGCGGACCCCTGTCCGACCGTCTCGGACGCAAGCCGCCGCTCTATCTCGGGCTCGCGCTCTTCGCCGCAGCAAGCCTCGGCTGCGCCCTCGCGCCGGGGATCAGGACCCTCACCGCATTCCGCTTTGCGCAGGGACTCGGCGCATGCGCCGGCATGGTGATTCCTCGCGCGGTCGTACGCGATCTGCACACAGGCGTCGAGGCGACCCGCCTCATGTCGATGCTGATGCTCGTGTTCAGCATCTCGCCGATCCTGGCGCCGCTCACAGGCAGTCTGGTCATTCAGACGGTGGGCTGGCGCGGTGTCTTCTGGGTCGTGCTCGCGGCCGCACTCGTCGGCTTCGGCGTACTCACGACGCTGCGTGAGACGCGCCCGGCGGCTGTGCGGGCCAGCGCCCGCCAGCACGGCATTTCAGGCTCCCTCGCGGCGTACGGCCGCCTGCTGCGCGATCGCAGCTTCGTCGGCCTCACATTCACCGGAGCTTTCGGGCTTTCGAGCTTTTTCGTCTACCTCTCGGGCTCCCCGTTCGTGCTCATCGACCACTATCATCTTTCGCCGCGGCTCTTCAGCGTCGTGTTCTCACTCAACGCCGCATCGTTCTTCGCCACGGCTCAGGCGAACGCGTGGCTCGCGCAGCGGATCGGCCTTCGGGCGCTCGTGCGGCTCGCCTCGGCCGGCTTCGCGCTCGTGCTGCTCATCCTGCTCGGCCTGTACGCCTCGGGCGTGGATCGACTGGAAGCACTCGCGGTGCTGCTGTTCGTGAGCTTCGGCTTTCTGGGGATGGTGCTTCCGACGACAACCGTGCTCGCGCTCGAGGACCATGGCTCGGCGGCGGGCACGGCCTCGGCGCTCATGGGCACACTGCAATTCGCAACGGGCGCGGTCGTGATGCTGCTCGCAGGCGCTTTGTCGAACGGCGCGCCCCTGCCTATGGTCGGCGGCATCGCCGCATGCGGCGTCCTCGCCTGCACGCTCGCACAGCTGACCTTGCGGAATCGGCAGCGTGCGCGCATCGAACCCGCGGCAGATTGAAAGCTGCAACGGTCAGCGGCAGTCCCGGCTCAACCCTCCCCGTAACCCTCATCGCCCGCGAGCTTGTCTTGCAGCGCCTCGAAGCTTGCCGGCTTCACGAGGTGATCGTCGAACCCCGCCGCTCGGGAGCGCTCACGGTCCTCGGCGCGCCCGAATCCGGAGAGCGCGAGGAGCCGTGTCCGGCGCAGGGCGGGTTCCGAGCGAATGCGCCGTGCGATCTCATAGCCGTTCATGCGCGGCAGGCCGATGTCGAGCAGCATCACATCCGGCACGAACCTCAGTGCAGCCTCGAGGCCAGCGAGAGCCGTGTACGCCACCTCCACCGAGTGGCCGTTCAATCTCAGCAACATGGCGATGGAATCGGCCGCGTCCGCATCGTCGTCGACGACCAGCACTCGCCGGACCGGCCCTTTTGCAGCAACACGCGGCCCAGGCGCCGCCGGCACCGACCCGAGCCGCGGCAGTCGAATCGAGAACACCGCTCCGCGCCCGATGCCTTCGCTCGCTGCGCTCACGCTCCCACCGTGGCGCTCGATCAAATGCCGCACGACGGACAATCCGATCCCGAGCCCTCCGTGGGAGCGATCGAGCGCCCGCTCGCTCTGCACGAACAGATCGAAAACATGCGGCAGCAGCTCGGGAGCAATGCCGCCGCCGTTGTCACGCACATCGATCGAGACGTTCGTGTCGTCCTGTTGGACACGCACTTCGATTTCCCCGCCTGGGTCGGTGTATTTCACCGCGTTGTGCAGAATGTTCCCGACGCACTGCACGAGGCGCGCACGGTCGCCGCGCACGTGAATCGGCACGAACGGCTTCGAGACGATCAGCCGATGCGATTTCTCGCGCACGAGCGTCTGTACCGTCTCCGCGGCTTGCTCGATGATCTCGCCGAGCTCGAGCGGCTCGCTGCGTACCGTTAGCTTTCCCTGCGCGACGCGCGATACATCGAGGAGGTCATCCACGAGCCGGGTGAGCTGACCCGTCTGACGGGAGAGCATCGCGAGCGCGGCGTGCGCGGTCGGCGAATCGCCGGCGACGCGCGCGAGAATCTCGCCGGCATTGCTGATCGCCGCGAGGGGATTGCGCAGCTCGTGCGAGAGCACCGCGAGGAAGTCGTTCTTCTGGCGGTCGGCGCGTTTGAGCGTCTCCTCCACGAGCTTCCGATCGGTTACATCGAGCAGCACGCCCGTATGCCTCACGGGGCGTCGCGCGGCGCCCTCCCCTTCGAACAGCGTCTGCGCGCGCGTGTAGACCCAGCGCAGCTCGCCGCTGTCCGCGCGCAGGACGCGGAACTCCTCTGCAAGCTCGCCGGAACCCGCCGGGTCGAGTGCCGCTTCCATCGCGCGCACCATCCGCTCACGATCCTCGGGATGCGTAACACCCTGCGCCACCTCCACGGTGACCGCAGCGGTGCTCGGCACGCCGAGAAGCGCATACAGTTCCGGGGACCACCAGGATTGATTCGCGCGCACATCGTGGCTGTAAACGCCGAATCCTGCTGCCTTCACCGCGAGCTGAAAGCGCGCCTCGCTCTCCCGTAGCGCTTGCTCTGCATCTGGCCGCGGCTCAGGATTGGATCGCGGCTCAGTATCGGGTCGCTCTCCAGAGGGGTCGTGCGGAAGCACGCTCATCGGATCTCGCGCTCGAAGCGCAGCCTGCGGCGCAGCGGTCTCATGCCGCTATTTTGCCCCTATAGGCCGCGATTCGGTCACAAAATCCGGCCGGTCGCGTCGCCTTCTAGCGACTGTTCCGGATCGGGGACGCGGCGTGCGAGCCCCCTACACTCCCGCGAATCTGCGCGCGTCCGCCGACCAGCTCGTCGCGCATTCGATCGCCTGCGGCACATCTTCGGGGCGCTCGACGACCTGCCACATCTGCAGATGGCGCGCGTCCATGAATCTTTCTTCCACCGCACTCGCGAGAAGCGCGACCAAAGGATCGAAATAGCCGCGGGTGTTCACGATCACGATCGGGTGCAGATACAGCCCGAGCCGCTTGAGCGATATCGTCTCGAGCAGCTCCTCGAGCGTGCCCGAGCCCCCGGGTAGCGCGATCGCCGCGGCGCTGCGCATGAGCATCCGATGCTTGCGCGTGCGCATGTCCTCGACGAGCTCGAGCTCGCTCAGGCCTTTGTGTCCCCATTCGAGCTCCGCCATGAAGCGCGGGAGCACCCCGATGACTCTCCCGCCACGGCTCAATGCGCCGTCCGCGAGCGCACCCATCGAGCCGACCGCACCGCCCCCGTAGACCACTCCATAGCCGACCTCGGCAAGTGTCTCGCCGAGCCGAAAAGCGGCCGCGCGATACTCCGGATGGGCGCTGCGGCTCGAGGCGCAGTACACACAAACACTGCGCGCGATCGAGGCGGTCACGCGCGGGGCGCGCCTGCGCCGCGAGCGAGCACGCGAGCGAACACCTCGCCCAGCTCAGCGGCGGAGGCCTGCGCCCCGGTCCGTGCCCGCCACGCGACGAAATCGTCCGGCCGCACGAGCACGCACCCACTCGGCTCGATACCGTATGCGGCACAGAATATCCCGTCGGGATCCTCGAGCCCGCCCGCGCCGATGCGGTGTACGGTGAGCTCGACGCCCGCCAACTGCGCAGCTTTCTCCGCCTCGGCGCACACACGTTGCGCATTCGGTCCGGCGAGAAGTCTGAATGCTTTGCCGGGCAAGTCGAGCGTCGAGACCCGCTCACCCTTTAGGCGCAGCCACACATGCGGCGCTCGCGTGCCGGGCCGTCCGCGCATCTCGCGCGGGTTCATATGCACCGTGCCGTCATCCTGACCATCGGGCACGATGACGGGGGACCGATAGATATAGCCGAGCTCGACGTTGAGGTCCGACACGAGCGGCTGCGTGCCCGCCATGCCGAGATGCGGTCCAGTTCGCACGACGTAACGCGTGTAGGCCTGCTCGGTCGCGAGCGCCCCGACGGGCCCGCGCTCGGCCTCGTAGCTATCGAGGAGCCCCGGGCCGGCACGACCGGAGAGGACGTAGGCGAGCTTCCAGGCGAGATTGTGCGCATCCTGGATGCCGGTGTTGCCACCCCAGCCGCCGTTCGGCGGCATCGTATGCGCCGCATCTCCGGCGATGAACACGCGACCGATTCGCATGTGTTCCACGTATTCGGCGCGGGCGTTCCACCGCATCACGTTATCGACCTCGACCGGGATATCGGCTCCGAGCGCTGCGTGCAGAAATTCCTTCGCGCGCGCGTCATCGAGCTCGGATGAGCAATCCGAGTCCGGGCTCGCCGGATGGCCGTGCGTGTTGACGACCAGAAAGCCGCTATCGAAAGGCTTCTCGAAGCGGAAAAAGCCGCAGCCGGTCGTTGTTCACGTATACGACCGCCACGATCTTGCCCTCGAGGTACGGACGCAAATTCGCGCGGAAATAGATCGTGATGCTGCGCGAGAAGGTCGGATGACCCCGCATCGCGACGCCCAGACGCTCGCGGATGGGGCTGTGGGAGCCGTCCGCCGCGATGAGATAGCGCGCGCGCACGCGAGTCATCTCGCCGGTGTCGCGGTGGCGCAGCTCGGCCGTGACTCCCTCGGCATCCTGTTCCGTCGAGACGACCTGCGTCGAGAACAGGAGCGAGGCCCCGAGCTCGTGAGCCCGCTTCTCGAGAATCGGCTCGAGCGAGTTCTGCGAGAGAAACACGCGCTCGCTCGGGCTCACATCCCGAATGCCTTCGTTGAGATTCGCAATCCAGGCCTGCGTCACTCCCCCCGCCAGCGTCTCTACGCCGATGACGCCGCCGTCCTGCACGAACTGCTGCGCAGAGCGCTCGCACACCACCTTTTCGATGCCGATGCCCCGCAAGATCTCCATCGAGCGTTGCGTCATCTGCGCGGCGCGCGGATGAATGGCCGTGCCGCGGTGGTATTCGACCGCGAGCGAGCGTATGCCGTGATGGCCAAGCAACATCGAGGTGGTGAGCCCGACGAGGCTTCCGCCGGCGATCAGAACAGGCACTTCAATCTCGTTCATCATGGATCCCCTCAAATAGCGTTGTGCGCCCGACAGCCGCATGCGGCCCGAGCTCAGTATCCGAGCGCCTCCCCGTCCTTGCGCATCTCCGAGGCGCCCCAGTACACGCGCTGCTTCGGGTCCCAGCGGATCGCCTGGTATCCGCCGAAGGCTCCGGTGCCGGGAGCGATCGTATAGCCGCGCCGCGCGAGCTCCTGCTTCACCGCCGGATCGAAGCCCGACTCCATCTCGACGGTGCCGATGCCGACGGAGCGCTCCCCGGTCGGCTCGGCGTTGCCGTAATGGCGCCAGCGTGCCGCATCGCCGGCGGTCTGCACATTCATCCCGAAGTCGATGATATCGGTGAGTACCTGCACATGTCCCTGGGGCTGCATGTCCCCACCCATGACACCGAATGAGAGGAACGGCTCGCGGTCCTTGGTGACGAACCCCGGGATGATGGTGTGGAAAGGGCGCTTGCCGGGGGCGTACACGTTCGCGGCGGACGGATCGAGCGAGAATAGCTCGCCGCGATCCTGAAACATGAATCCGAGCCCATCCGGCACCAGCCCCGACCCCATGCCGCGATAGTTCGACTGAATGAGCGAAACCATCATCCCGTCTCGGTCGGCCGTCGTGAGATAGATCGTGTCGCCCTCGAAAAGGCGCGGATCACCCGGGCCGATCTCCGGATTCGCGCGATGCGGATCGATGAGACGCCGCCGCTCGGCGGCGTAACCCTCCGACAGCAGGCCTTTCATCGGCACATCGACGAACGCTGGATCTGCGTAGAACTTGGCAAGATCCTCATAGGCCAGCCGCTTCGCTTCGATCATCACCGTGAGCGCATCGGCGGACCCTGCCCCCATGCGCTTCAAATCGAATCCTTTCAGCATCTGCAGCATCTGGAGTACGGCGCCGCCCTGCCCGTTGGGTGGCAGCTCGTGCACCTCGAAGCCGCGGTATCGCACGGCGAGCGGCGTGACCCACTCGCCGTGATGAGCGGCGAAGTCCCCGTATCGCAGGTCGCCTCCGATGCGTTTGAAATAGGCATCGATCCGGTGCGCGACCTCGCCCTTGTAGAATACGTCGCGGCCGCCGCGTCCGATCTTCTCGAGGGTGTCGGCGAGATGCGGATTGCGGAAGACCTCACCCTCGGCCGGTGTGTGGCCGTCGATCAAATAAGTCGCGCGTGCGTTCTCGAGCTCCTCGATGAGTGCCTTCTCGCGCTCGAAGGCCGCCATGTTGGCGTGCCAGTACTGCGCGATGAGCTCGGTCACGGGGAACCCGCCGCGCGCATAAGAGATCGCGGGCTCGAGCACCTTGGTCATCGGGAGCTTCCCGAATCGGCCATGCAGCGCGAACCAGGCATCGACGGCGCCCGGCACGGTAATTGGGAGCGACCCGACCGGTGGGATGTGCGCGCGCACGGGCATTTCGGCTTTGGCATACGCGGCGTCGACCTCGGCTTTCATTTTTGCGAGGTCCCGGCCCATGGCCGCACGTCCCGAGCCGTTGTATCCATAGAGCCTGCGCGAGTGCGGATCCCATACGATCGCAAACAGGTCCCCACCGATGCCGTTCAAAACGGGCTGCATCAGCCCGATCGCGGCGTTCGCGGCGATCGCCGCATCGACCGCGCTGCCGCCCTGCTTCAGGGTCTCGACTGCGATGAGGGATGCGAGCGGTTGCTCGGTTGCCGCCATGCCGTGCTGCGCGAGCACCGGCGAGCGCGTCGCCCAGGGAACCCCGGAGTAGCGATCGCCGCGTCCGATATCGGGGCGCGGGGGACCAGCCGATGCGGCCATAGCCGCTTTACCGAGCGCTGCCTCGCCGAGCAGCGCGCCGGCAGCTGTGGCGGCTGCCCCGAGCGCGCCGTTCGCGACCGTCGTACCGGCCGTCGTACTGGCAAGGAAGGTCCTGCGCGTGATCATGGCTTGCTCCGCCTCGCACGAGAGATGGGCCGTCCGCACGGGTGCGTGGCAGAGCGGCGCTGGATTTCGGCGGAAAAGTATAACGCCACGGCAGTGCCCGAGTGGCGGGCCGCCGGGTCGCGAGCAGCGAGGTGCGAACGCGTCGGACGCCGAACGCCGCAGGTCGCGAGCGCGCAGGTCGCGCGAGCTCAGGTCGCGAACGCGCAGGTCGCGCGAGCTCAGCGCCTCGCGCGCAGCCTCACTTTTTCTTCTTCTTCGGCACCTTCGCCCCGGCTCGGCGCGCCTCGGACAGGCCGATTGCGATCGCCTGTTTGCGGCTCTTCACCTTCTTGCCTGAGCGGCCGCTCCGTAGCGTGCCGGCTTTGCGCTCGTGCATGGCGCGTTTGACTTTCTTCGAGGCTTTGCGGCTGTACTTTCTGGCCACGGCTGCTTCCTCCCTTCAAGCGCGTGCGAAGCAGGAAACGTTCCGTGCCCCAAGCAATCAGCTACCGGGGAGTGCTGCCCCGCGAGGCCAGAGCAGCCACATGCGCCCGGTCTGGCGCATCTGGCCGGCGTAACTTGCGGCCTCGGGGCCTGTCCCCCAAAAGAAATCCGCTCGCACGGGGCCGCGGATCGCCCCGCCCGTGTCCTGGCTCATGACGAGCCGCTGCAGCGCCACGTCCGAGGCTGGAAACGTCGTAGCGATAAACACCGGTGCTCCGAGCGGCACGGCGGAAGGATCGACCGCGATCGATCGCCCAGGCGTCAGCGGCACGCCGAGGGAGCCCTTCGGGCCCAGCTGCGGATCCCCGAGAGGCTCTTCGTGGAAGAACACCACGCTCGGGTCGGCATCGAGGAGCTCCTTCAGACGATCCGGATGCGCAAGCGCCCACGCGCGGATCGCAGGCATCGTGGCCTCGCCGCGCTTGAGCTCGCCGCGATCGATCAAATAGCGCCCGATCGAGCGGTACGGATATCCGTTCTCGTCCGCATAGTGCAGGCGGATGGTTTCACCGGTCCTCAGCCGAACACGCCCCGATCCCTGCACTTCGAGAAAGAACGCGGCGACTGCATCGTCGACCCACACGAGCTCATCGCCTTTCAGAGCTGGATCGCGCTCGAGATCGGCACGGCTGTAGTACGGGACGACGCGCCGGCCATCGAGTCTCGCGCGCAAGCGCTTGCCCTTGAGCTCGGGATACACGGAGCCGAGGTCGACCGTGAGCAGATCGGGTGGCGGAGCGTAGAGCGGCGTATTGAATTCCGGCGAGGGCGAGCGCGAGCCTTGCAAAACGGGCTCGAAATAGCCCGTGATCAATCCCTCTTCGTCCGACTGCCGCCCGGTCTGCTTCACGATCTCGAGCGGCTCGAGATAGCGCTCGAAGAACGCGCGGACATCCTCTGGCGTCGATGGCTTTGCGTCGCGGGCCGCCTGGCACACTGCGCTCCACGCGGCGCGCCGCCCGAGCGCATCGCAGCTCTCGAGGAATGCGGGCCACGCCTCCTGCAACCGATCCCGATCCCAGCCCGGGAGCTTCTCCCAGCTCGTGGGGTTGTACGCCACATGCGGAACAGGCGGCGGGGCAGGCGGACAAACTCTCGGCGGCGTGGCGCAGGCCGCGAGCAGGACTGCGCCCGCGAGCGCTGCGACTCCCGATATCCGACCGGTGCGGTTCATGAATCGAGGTCCCCCGATCATTCAAAAAGGGTCAGTGTACTATCTGCGAGCAGCGGGGCTGCTCCCACGCGCGGCCGCGGAGTAACATCGCTCCCATGTCATCTTCTCTTCTCGAGCGCGGGGAGCGCTTCCGCGCGCTGCATCATCGGAGCGATGTCTTCGTCATCGCGAATGCGTGGGACGGTGCCTCCGCGCGCATCCTCGAGAGCCTCGGCTTCGAGGCGATCGCCACATCGAGCGGGGCGGCTGCAGCGACGTTCGGCCGCCTCGACGGCAAGCTCACGCGGGAGGAAGCGCTCGCACATTCGCGCATCGTCGCGGGCGCGACGAGCCGCCCCGTTTCCGCCGACCTGGAGAAGGGCTTCGGCGATGGGCCGGAGGCCGTGGCGGAGACGATCCGGCTCGCGGCGGAGGCGGGCCTCGTGGGGTGCTCGATCGAGGATTCGACTCGCAATGCGGCAAGCCCGATCTACGACATCGGCCTTGCGACCGAGCGCATCGCAGCGGCCGCCGAGGCTGCGCGGGCGCTACCCTTCCCCTTCACGCTCACTGCGCGCAGCGAAAACTTTTTGCACGGCAAGCCCGATCTCGACGACACGATCCGGCGGCTGCTCGCCTTCGAGCGCGCGGGTGCCGACGTGTTGTTCGCACCGGGGCTCCCCGATATCGCGGCCGTCCGGGCCGTGTGCTCGGTGGTTGCGAAGCCGGTCAATTTCATGGCGGGTATCACCGGGAAATCCTTCACCGTCGCAGAGCTCGCCGAGGCGGGCGTCAAGCGGGTGAGTCTCGCGACCTCGCTCTATCGCGCCGCCCTGACGGGACTTACGACCGCCGCGCGTGAAGTGCGGGAAGCGGGTACGTTCACCTATCTCGATCACATCCTCGCGACGCCCGATCTGAATGCATTCTTGAATCGAAACTCCTGAGGCCGAATGCCCGATGAAGACCAAGCCTTGTCTCACGCTCGATGACGCGCACCGCATCGCCGCAGCTGCGAGCGCGCACGCCCAGTTGCGCAAATGGGCCGTGACCGTCTGCATCTGTGACGACGGTGGTCATCCCCTGCTCCTCGAGCGCGCGGACAACGCGGCGCCGTTCACCGTGCGCATGGCGATCGCGAAGGCAACCGCCGCGGCACTCGGCCGCCGCGAGTCGAAGAGCTTCGAGGATGCGATCAATCAGGGGCGGACGGCGTTCGTCACGGCACCGCTCGAAGGAATGCTCGAGGGCGGTGTGCCGATCGCGATAGACGGCCAAGTCGCCGGGGCCGTCGGAGTCTCGGGCGTCAAATCCTCCGAGGATGCGGAGATCGCACGCGCCGGAATCGCAGCGCTCGAGGCCTGAGCGGCCCACCCGAGCGCGCCACTTGCGAGAGGTCAACTCGCACGTGGCCGGTGCGTTAAACTGCGCGTCTTTCGTTTACGGTAGGGGTCTTCATGCGGAATCCATCCGACCGGTGCGGCGCAGGGCTGCGCGTCCTTGCGATAGGGATCGTCGTCGCCGGCCTCTCGAGCTGCGGCGGAAGCTCCCCCTATAGCTACACCTCGCCGAATTCCATAGTGGTCGCCGATTTCAACGGCGATGGCTTCAACGACGTGGCGGTCGCCAACGCCTTCATCGATCAGTCGAGCGTGACCGAGCACCAGGGCTATGTCTCGCTCGCCCTGCAGAACTCGAGCTCGCCTGGCACGTTCCAGAAGGCGGTGCACTTCGCGACGGACGGCAATCCCTCCGCCTTGACCGTGGGCGATATCGCGGGCGGCGGCAGCAAAGATCTGGCCGTCGCGAATTTCAACAAGGGCACGATTTCGGTACTGCTCGAGACGGCACCGAATTCCGGAACGTTCCAACCGCAGGTAAGCGCAACGACCGGGGGCAATCCAACGGATGTGGCGATCTGCGACGTGAACGGCGATGGCCGCGCCGACCTCGTCGTGAGCGATGGGGACCTCAAGAATGGCGGGAGCCTCGTGGTGGTTCCGCAGACTGCGCCCGGCCAGTTCGGCAGTGCGACGACGGTCGGTGCGATGCCGACGGATACCACCGACGGCGCGCCCGTACCCGATCCTGCGTATGGGGTCGCTTGCGGGAACTTGAACGGTGACGGCCATTCGGTGGATGTGGTCGTAACCAGCTGGTACGAGGACTTCTCGAGCGGCACCACGTTCGGCGCGAGCGGGACGGTGTCACTCTTCCTGCATGACCCGAACAACCCCGGCGGCTTTCTGCCGCGCGTCGACATCGCCCTTCCAGGTCTCGTTCGCCGCGTCGCGATTGCCGATGTGAACGGGGACGGATTGCCCGATATCGTCGTCTCGAACGAAGGTCAGGGATTCGATGGCATCGGTCAGCCGGGCGCGGTCGTGCTGCTTCAGAACACGGCGCCGGGTGCGACAACGCCCAGCTTCGCGGCGCCGGTCACCGTCTCGAGCGACTCGGCAGTTTCCGTCGCTGTGGCGGACTTGAACGGCGACGGATTGCCGGACATCGTCATTGCGAGCGGCTATCAGAACGTCGATGCGGTCGAGGTATTGATGAATACGACGGTGAAGGGATCGAGCCAGGTCTCGTTCGCTACCCCGACGGACTACACCGGCCTCGGCAATCCCGCCGCAGTCACGATAGCCGATCTGAATCACGACGGCCTGCCGGACATCGCGAGCGCAGACGGGACGGGCGCGGTGATTTACATCCAGCAATCGGGCGCATCTGCAGGCACTTTCCAGCCGGGAATCGAGGTCGGCAGCTGACGCGGGGCGTCGGTCGACTCGGCGCTCGCGACTCAGCGCTCGCGGTCAAATCGAGCGCGCTCGCGACTCAATCGAGCGGCGGCTCGCGCAGCCTGCTATGGCGGTATCCGTACCCGGCATAGATCGCTCCGCCGAGAACGGACCACACGAGTAACCGGCTCCAGGTGGCGCTCGAGAGTGCGCTCGTCATCCCGAGGCACACGATCGCACCGAGCACGCACGTGAAGGGCGCCCACGGGACCCGGAATGCCCGCGGGGCATCGGGCCGCTTGCGGCGCATCACGAGCACGCCGATACAAACGACGGCGAACGCGAGCAGGATACCGATCGAGATGAGGTCCGCGAGCACATCGAGCGGAAAGACTCCGGCGATCAGCGCCGCGAAGAAACCGGTGGCGAGCGTTGCGATGTGCGGCGTCTTGAAACGCGCATGGCAGCGGCTCACGACAGGCGGCAGCAGCCCATCGTCCGCCATCGCGAGGAGTATCCGAGGCTGCCCCAGGAGCGACGTGAGAATGACCGAGGTCATCCCCATGATCGCACCGAGATCAACGAGGTAGCGCAGCCACGAAAGCTCGCGATGCGCATCGAGCGCGACCGCGACCGGTGCATCGACGTTGAGCTGCGTGTACGGGACCATGCCCGTGATCGTGGCTGCCATACCGACATAGAGCACGGCCGAGATCGCAAGCGCACTCAGAATGCCGATCGGCAGATCGCGCTGCGGATTGCGCGTCTCGAGCGCCGTGGTCGAGGCGGTATCGAACCCGACGTACGAGAAGAAGATGATCGCCGCCCCGCGCATGATGCCGCTCCAGCCGAAATGGCCGAACTCGCCCTCATTCGGCGGCATGTACGGATGCCAATACGCGGTATCGATGAAACGCACACCGACCGCGAGGAAGACGATGATGACGCCGACTTTGAGGAACACCATGAAGGTGTTCGCGCCGGCCGATTCCTCGATCCCGATGTAGAGCAAGGCCGTGAGGACCGCGACGATCAGTATCGCCGGCACGTTCACCCACGCGCCGGTTGCGACGAGGTGCCCGGCCTTGTCCACGCCGAAGGGCGCATTGACGAGCGCCGCCGGCAGGTAGATGTGAGCGTGGGAGAGAAGATTGATGACGTACGCCGACCAGCTCACCGCGACCGCCGAAGCGGACATGCCGTACTCGAGCAGCAGATTCCAGCCGATGAACCATGCGATCGCCTCGCCGAGCGTCGCGTAGGTGTAGCTGTAGGCGCTGCCGGGCACCGGAAGGAACGCAGCGAACTCGGCATAGCACAGCGCCGCAAGGCCGCTGCCGAAGGCGGCAATGAGGAGCGACACGGTGATCGCGGGCCCGGAGTAATTGGCGGCGACCGTGCCCGTCAGCACGAAGACTCCCGTACCGATCGTCGCACCGAGGCCGATCGCCGTGAGCGAGCGCGCCGTCAGCACGCGTTTCAGGCGTTGCGCGGCGGCAGGATCGGGTGCCTCGACGGGGTGTATGGCGAGCAGTTGGCGCAGAACGGAATTCATCGCGCGGACGCTTCGCTGGCAGGCGCCTCACCCGCGCGCGCAGGGGCCTTGCCCGGACGCGTTTCGCGCTCGGGCGGTGAGATCGGCAGGTGATGCGCGCGCAGCTCCGCCACGCAACAGCGATCGAGGGCCGTGTCCGAGTCCGAGTCGCGCTCGCAGCGGATCCCGAGCCGGTCCGCCTTCAGGTCCGCCCACTCGAAATCGTCGCTGCCGTTGAAGAGGTCGCCGAACTCCTTGCCCCAGCTCGCGACGTAGGCTTCGGGGCGACTGCAGTAGCGCGCGATGAAACCGGCGGCGAGGCAATGCGCGTGCTTGTCGGAGATGTGCCGCGGGAGTTTGGTTGCGACCACCGCGCGCATGCAGCCGAGCGATGAGTCATGAAGTCGCGCGACACCGGGCGCTGTCGCGCAGCCCGCCGCGAGCGCGACCCACGGGAGCAAAAGCCGCTGCAGCGCCCGCCGTCGCACCACCCGATGACCCCTCCGCTTAGGACCCCCTCGCCTTACAGAGCGAGTGCGCGAGCATCGCACATCCGCTCGAGAGGATCACGCGGCGGCACTGGGCGGCACGCCCGGTCAGCTCACCTCAGGCGTCCGGCGCAGCTCCTCGAGCAGCACGCTCGGGTCCGAGCCCTTCGCGACGAACGCCGCGGCGCCCCGGTGCAGGATTTCGCGAGTGAGCAGATCGTTGCAGAGGCCGCTGAAGACCACGATGCGCAGCGCCGGCTCGCTGGCCGCGAGACCCTCGATGAGCTCCATTCCGCTGCCACCCTGGAGCCCCAGGTCGAGCACGAGCACGTTCGCTCCTGAGCCGCGGACGGCCGGCAGCACGGCGGCCGCCGAGGCGACCTGGCCGACGCAGCGCATATCCGGCTCCGAATCGATGATTCGGGCCAGGGTCTCACTGAGATCCTCGTGATTTTCGGCGATCAGGACTCGGATCGGCGTCGCGATCATGTGTTTCTCGCCCGAAGGCGCACGCACGGGCTCCGCCGCCCTGAGCAAGCGCCGTGCCTGAGAGCCGTGCACCTGTCGGGCACGAGCGTCACGCGCGCAGAAACGCGAGCAGCTCCCGGGTCTTCTCGCGCATCAGCGCCTCGTCCCCACGGGACTCTACGTTGAGCCGCACGAGCGGCTCGGTGTTCGAGCCACGCAGGTTGAAGCGCCATTCGGCGTGCTCGATCGAAAGCCCATCCGTGAAATCGACCGACACCGCGCCCCGCTCGTACTGCCTCTGAGCGCGCTCGAGCACCGTTTTCGCCTCGCCCTCGAGCCGCAGATTGATTTCCCCGCTCGCGGGGTAGAGCCGCATGCGCTCGCCGACGAGCGCCGAGAGGGGCTCGCCCCGCTCGCAGATCGTCTGCAGTACGAGAAGCCAGGGGATCATCCCGCTGTCGCAGTAGTAAAAGTCGCGAAAATAGTGATGCGCGCTCATCTCCCCGCCGTATGCGGCATCGACCTCGCGCATTTTTTGCTTGATGAAGGCGTGGCCGGATTTGCAGAGCACGGGCTCCCCGCCGTAGTGCCGCACGATGTCGAGCGTGTTCCACGTGAGCCGCGGGTCGTGCACGATGCGCGCGCCGCGCTCGCGACGCAGGAAGACCTCCGCGAGCAGCCCCACCAGGTAATAGCCCTCGATGAATCGGCCGTGCTCGTCGAAGAAGAAGCAGCGGTCGTAGTCCCCATCCCAGGCAAGTCCCACGTCGGCACCCGAGCTCACGATCGCCTGGCTCGTCGTCGCGCGATTCTCCTCCAGCATGGGATTGGGTACGCCGTTCGGGAAATGGCCGTCCGGCTCGTGCTGGATCTTCACGAGCTCGAACGGCAGGTGCGGCTCGAGCGCATCGACGATGAGTCCCGCACCGCCGTTGCCGGGGTTGACGACGACTTTGAGTCGCTTGAGCTTCGAGCGATCGACGAGTCCCAGCAGGTGCTCGACGTAGCTGCCGCGCACGTCGAGGGAGCGCTCGGTGCCCGCGCGCGCCGCCGGTCCCGGCAGCCGCCCCGCCTCGATCATCGCCCGCATCTCCTGCAAGCCGGTATCGGCGCTGATCGGGCGCGATTCGGCGCGGACAAATTTCATCCCGTTGTAATCGGGCGGATTGTGGCTCGCTGTGACCATGATGCCGCCGTCGAGGCGCTCCGCGGCGGTCGCGTAGTAGATCCCCTCCGTCCCCCACAGGCCGATGTCGAGCACATCGACCCCCGACTGGGTGAGCCCGCGCTTTAGCGCACCCGCGAGTGTCGGGCTCGAAAGCCGGATGTCGTAACCGACCGCGACATTCTTCGGCTTGACGAATGCCGCGTAGGCGCGCCCGATGTCGAACGCGAGCCGATCGTTGATCTCATCGGGAATGCGGCCGCGGACATCGTAGGCCTTGAACGACGTGAGCTTGGGCATGCGGTTCTCCACCTCGCGATGCCGCCGATTCTACTTGCTCGTGCCTTCCCGTCCGTAACGATCTTCGAACCGCACGATGTCATCCTCACCGAGATACGAGCCCGACTGCACCTCGATGATGTGCAGCGGGATCTTGCCCGGGTTCTCGATGCGGTGGCGCACCCCGATCGGGATGTACGTCGACTGATTCTCCTCGAGGAGAAAGACTTCGTCGCCACGTGTGATGCGTGCCGTTCCGGAAACGACAATCCAGTGCTCGGCACGATGGTGGTGCAGCTGCAGCGACAAAGTCGCACCCGGCTTCACCTTCAGCCGCTTCACCTGAAAGCGCGGCCCGTTCTCGATACTGTCGTAGCTCCCCCAGGGACGGAAGACCTCCCGATGGAGCGAGTGCTCATAGCGGCCACGCTCCTTGATCCGCAGCACGAGCTTCTTGACATCCTGCACGCGGTTGCGCGGTGCGACGAGGACCGCGTCCTTCGTCTCGACGACGACGTGATCTTTCAGCCCGACGACCGAGACCAAGCGGCTCTCGGAATAGAGATAGCAGCCCTCGCAGTCCTCCGCCATCACATCGCCGCGCGCGACATTTCCGCGCACGTCGGGCTCGCTCGCCTCATGCAGCGCAGACCATGAGCCGACATCGCTCCATCCCGCCGCGAGCGGTACGACCACGGCATCCGAGGTCTTCTCCATGACTGCATAGTCGATCGAATCCGACGGACATGACCCAAAGGACTTCGCATCGATACGCATGAAGTCGAGATCGCTTTTCGCGCCGTGGTAGGCGGCCTCGCACGCCTTCGCGATCTGCGGCGCAAACCGCGCGAGCTCCTCGAGGTACCGCCGCGCGCGGAACATGAACATGCCGCTGTTCCAGTAATGCTCGCCCGAGGCGAGAAACTCGCGCGCACGCTCCGGTGAGGGCTTCTCGACGAAACGCGCTATGCGATAGACGGTATCCGCGGTGCCAGCCGCGCCGGCAGCCCCGGTGCCAGCCGCGGTGCGCGCCCCGCCAACCGCGCCGGCAGCCGGCCCGGCGGCGGCCCCGCCGCTTCCGCTTGATACAGCCTCCCCCCGCTGGATATAGCCGTAGCCGGTCTCGGGCGTCGTCGGCACGATCCCGAAAGTCACCAGCTGCCCTGCCTCCGCCGCCCCGAGCGCGATACGCACGGCCTTGTGGAATACGGGCACATCGCGAATGACGTGGTCCGCGGGCAGCACGAGCAGCACCGGATCGACGCTTCCATCGCCGCCTGCCGCTGCGCTGCCCGGCGCTGCGCCGCCGTCCGCCGCGCCGCCAGACGCCGCCCCTCCGCTCGCCGTCGCTGTCCCACGCCGAGCCACATCAATCGCCGCATGCGCGGCGAGCGCTATCGCCGGCGCGGTATTGCGTCCGATCGGCTCGAGCACCACGGCCTGCGGCTCGACTCCGAGCTGACGCAGCTGCTCGGCAACCAGAAACCGGTGGGCCTCGTTGCAGACGACGACGGGCCCCGACGCGCCGAGCCCCTCGAGTCGCAGCATGGTCTGCTGCAGCATGGTGCGCTCACCGATCAGGGCGAGAAGCTGCTTGGGGTAGAGCTCGCGCGAGAGCGGCCACAGCCGCGTGCCGGCGCCGCCGGAGAGGATGACGGGAGTAAGCATAAGGGGAATGCTATCTGGGTGATTTCTGGCCGGTCGGCGCCGAACGTCGCAGTTTCGGCATCGTTGCACGAGCCGCGCCGCGCGTCGACGTCCGAAAACGGCTAGTCCCCGAGCTGAGTACGGCGTAGGGTTACTGGCATGCCGCGAACCCAGCTCCCATCGCCCTCCCGCTCGGCCGAGCCCTCCCAACCACCCCCGGGCTCCGGCACGCTCCCGGATCCGCGCACGCTCGACCGCGCGCGCCTGAGCCGCGATCCGCGCTTCGACGGGCGGTTCTTCATGGCGGTGACGACGACCGGAATCTACTGCCGGCCCGTCTGCCCAGCCGCCCCCACGGCCAAACGCGCCAACATCCGTTACTTCCCCACCGCCGCCGCTGCTGCCGAGGCGGGATTCCGGCCCTGCCTGCGATGCCGCCCAGAGGCAGCCCCCGGCACGCCGGCGTGGCTCGGCACCTCGGCGGTCGTGCAGCGCGCCCTCCGGCTCATTCAGGACGGAGCGCTCGATGAGACCTCGATCGAGCAATTTGCCTCGCGCGTCGGTATTGGAGCGCGCCACCTGCACCGGCTCTTCGTGCGCCACGTCGGCGCTTCTGCGAATGCGGTTGCCCAGACCCGCAGGCTCCAATTCGCGAAGCGGCTGATCGATCAAACCAATCTGACCATGACCTCCATCGCACTCGCCGCAGGTTACGGAAGCCTGCGGCGCTTCAACGATGTCTTCCGCGCCGCCTACGGCAGGCCCCCGCGCGAGATCCGTCGCGGCTCGACCGCATCTAGCGCGTCAAGGTCGAGTTCACCATCAAGGTCGAGCCCGTACAACGGGCGCGGCCAATCCGCCGAGCACGGCGACCAGGCGGTCTCCCTGCGCCTCGCTTACAGGCCACCGTATGACTGGAAGTCCGTGAGCGATTTTCTCAGCGCCCGAGCGATCCCAGGCG
>DATNFW010000102.1:0-11241 GCA_035606175.1 Steroidobacteraceae bacterium
CGATCAGCCGCCGGGGACGATCGGCGGGGATTCGCTCGCGAGGCTCATCCGGCAGGCGCGGGAGGACGACGATATCCGTGCGGTCGTGCTGCGGGTCGACAGCCCGGGAGGCAGCGTCAACGCCTCCGATGAGATCTACAATGAGTTGCGTGCGCTCGAGGCATCGGGCAAGCCCCTCGTCGTCTCGATGGGGAGCTATGCCGCCTCGGGCGGCTACTACATCTCATCGCCCGCCAAAGAGATCTGGGCGAGCCCTGCCACGATCACCGGATCGATCGGCATCTTCGCGGTGGTCCCGACCTTCGGCAAAACTCTCGGCAAGGTCGGCATCACCGTGGACGGCATCGGCACGACGCCGCTCTCGGGACTCGAGCAGCTCACCCGCCCGCTGTCGGATGAGGCACGGACGCTCCTGCAGGCGTTCGTCGATCACGGGTACCTCGCATTCCTCTCGCGTGTCGCCACAGGAAGGCACAAGACGACGGACCAGGTGAACGAGATCGGACAAGGACGCGTCTGGGCCGGGACCGATGCCGCGAAGATCGGGCTCGTGGATCACCTCGGCTCGTTCGAGGATGCCGTCTCCGCCGCCGCACATCTCGCGCACCTCAATCGATACCGCGTGCAGTTCATCCAGCCGCAGCTCTCCTGGGCCGAGCAGCTCGCCCTCGAAGCACAGGGCGGCATCGCGCGGGTGCTCGTGAGCCTGGACGCGAGCGGCTTCGGCGGCGTCGGGCTGGGCTCTGGCGTCGGAGCCCTCGCGGGTCACCGCCTCGATCCGGTGAAGCAGGAAATCGAGCGCATCGCGCGCTTCGCCGCTCCGAACCGGCTCTACTCCTACTGCTTCTGCTCGGTCCGCTAGAGCGCCGCCCAGTCGAGGATCACTTTCCCGGACTGCCCGGATCCGCTTGCGCGAAAGGCCTGTTCGAAATCCCGCGCCGCGAAGTGGTGCGTGACGACCGGCGCGAGCTTCAGCCCGCTCGAAAGCAGCGCCGCCATCTTGTACCAGGTCTCGAACATCTCGCGGCCGTAGATGCCTTTGAGCGTCAGACCCTTGAAGATCACCTCGTTCCAATCGATCGCGGTCTCCTCGGAAGGAATGCCGAGGATCGCAACCGATCCGCCGTGGTGCATCGTGCGGAGCAGCTCGCGGAAAGCTTGCGGATTGCCCGACATCTCGAGCCCCACATCGAAGCCCTCCTGCATCCCGAGCTCACGCATGGTCGCATCGAGGGATTCGCGCTGCACGTTGATCGCCCGCGTGGCGCCCATCTGCCGGGCCAGCGCGAGCCGGTAATCATTCACGTCCGTGATGACGATGTGCCGCGCGCCGACGAAGCGCGCGACGGCGCAGGCCATGATGCCGATCGGGCCCGCGCCGGTTATGAGCACATCCTCGCCGACGACACTGAAGGCGAGCGCCGTGTGCGTCGCGTTGCCGAAGGGATCGAGGATCGCCGCGATATCGTCGGCGACGGCGTCGGGTAGTTTGAAGGCATTCACTGCAGGCAGCGCAAGGAACTGGGCGAAGGCGCCGGGACGATTCACGCCGACGCCCACCGTATTGCGGCAGAGATGACGACGCCCCGCGCGACAATTGCGGCAGTGGCCGCAGGTGACGTGCCCCTCGCCTGACACGCGGTCGCCGACCGCGAGCCCGCGCACCTCCGAGCCCACCTCGACGATGGTGCCGCAGTACTCGTGGCCGATCGCCATCGGCACCGGGATCGTGCGCCGCGCCCAGGCATCCCAATTGTAGATGTGCAGGTCGGTGCCGCAGATCGAGGTCTTCGCAATCTCGATCAGCACATCATTCGGCCCGACCCGCGGCTCGGGTATCTCCTCCATCCAGATACCGGGAGCGGCTTCCTTCTTGACGAGCGCTTTCAATGCACGATCCCCAGCTCGCGTCCGACGAGCCTGAACGCCTCGACGGCGCGGTCGATGTCCTCCGGCTCGAGCGCCGCAGAGACTTGCGTGCGGATGCGCGCCTGTCCGTGCGGCACGACCGGATACGAGAAACCGATCACGTAGACACCGTGCTCGAGCAGCCGTTCGGCCATTTGCGCCGCGAGGACGGCATCGCCGAGCATGACGGGAATGATGGGATGCTCGCCCGGGCGCAGCTGAAAGCCCGCACCCTCGAGGCCCTGGCGAAACCGGCGCGTCCGCGCTGCGAGCCGCTCGCGCAGCTCGGGCTGGTTCTCGATGAGATCGAGTACACGCAGCGTCGTCGCAGCGACGACCGGGGGAATGCTGTTCGAGAAGAGGTATGGCCGGGAGCGCTGTCGCAGCCACTCAACGATCGGCCGCCGCGCGGCCGTGTAGCCGCCGGTCGCCCCGCCGAGCGCTTTGCCGAATGTCCCGGTGAGAATGTCGATCCGATCGGCCACCCCGCAGTGCTCGGGTGTGCCGCGCCCGTGTGCGCCCATGAAGCCGGTCGCATGCGAATCATCGACCATCACGAGCGCGTCGTACCGGTCTGCGAGATCGCAAATGGCGGGAAGGTTGGCGAGGATGCCGTCCATCGAGAACACGCCGTCGGTTGCGATGAGACGCGTACGCGCAGCGGCCGTCTCTTTGAGCCGAGCCTCGAGCTCGCTCATGTCGCCGTTTGCGTAGCGCAGCCGCTTCGCCTTGCAGAGCCGGATGCCATCGATGATGCTCGCGTGATTGAGGGCATCGGAGATGACGGCATCGCGCTCATCGAGAAGCGCCTCGAACAGACCGCCGTTCGCATCGAAGCAGGAGGAGTAGAGAATCGCGTCCTCGGTGCCGAGGAAGCGGGCGAGGCGCTCCTCGAGCTGCTTGTGCACGCTCTGAGTGCCGCAGATGAAGCGAACGGACGCCATGCCGAATCCGAAGCGATCGAGCGCGCGGTGAGCCGCCTCGCGAACGGCCGGATGGTTGGCCAGTCCGAGATAATTATTGGCGCAGAGATTGACGACGTCCCGCCCGCCGGCGCGAACGATGCCCGCCTGAGGGCTCGCGAGGACGCGCTCGCGCTTATACAGTCCCTGCTCGCGCAGTCCTTCCAGCTCCGCCGCGAGCCGAGTGGCAAGGGCGCGGCTCATCCGTCGGTACCCATGGCTGGTGTGAATTATACTCTCCCGGGCAATGCCGGCGTCCGAGCACAAGGTCTTGATCGGCGAATCCATGCGGATCGACCGCTGGCTTTTCGCCGTGCGCCTCTACAAATCGCGCTCGCTTGCCGCATCCGCGGTGAGCGGGGGCAAGGTGCACGTCAACGGCGAGCGCGTGAAGCCCGCGCGCGCGGTTCGCCCGGGCGATCGGGTGAGCCTCATGAGAGGCGCAGTGGATTTCGACTGCGAGGTGGCCGCGCTGCCAATGCGTCGCGGGCCGGCGCCCGAGGCGCTGCAGTGCTATCGCGAATCGCCCGAGAGCACTGCGCGGCGCGCAGCATTCGCCGAGCGGATGCGGATGTCGGCCGCGCTCGCGCCGCGGCCTGAGGGTCGGCCGGACAAGCACGAGCGGCAGCTGCTGCGGCGCATGCGGGGGCGGGACTAGCGAACAATGAAAAGCTTCAAATACTACGATCTGATCCTGGGCGCATACGTGTGCGTGGTCCTCTGCGCAAACCTGATCGGTCCCTCGAAGGTCACGACGGTGCAGCTGCCGTGGATCGGGCCGGTTACGTTCATTGCGGGCGTACTCTTCTTTCCCGTTTCCTATTTTTTCGGCGATGTGCTCACCGAAGTCTACGGTTACGCGCGCGACCGACGCTGCGTCTGGAGCGGCTTCGCGGCGCTCGCTTTCGCCACGTTCATGGCCGCTGTCATCGTGCATCTGCCTCCCGCGGAGTTCTGGAAGAGCAATCAACCGGCGGTGCAGGCGATCTTCGGCAATACGCCGCGGATTGCCGCGGCCTCGATGATCGCATTCTGGTGCGGCTCGTTCATCAACAGCTACGTGCTCGCGAAGATGAAGATCCTCACCCGCGGCCGCTGGCTCTGGACGCGCACGATCGGCTCGACGGCATGCGGCGAGCTCGTCGACTCGACGCTGTTTTGCACGCTTGCGTTCGCAGGCGTATGGACCGTCGACGAGCTCATCACCGTGACGGTGACCCAATATGTGCTGAAGACCAGCTGGGAGATTCTCTCGACGCCGCTCACATACAAGATCGTGGGGTTCCTCAAGCGCGCGGAGCAGGAGGACTACTACGACCGCGGGACTCGGTTCACGCCGTTTTCACTCGAGGTCCCACGGGAGGCGGCACCGCTCGGGCCGCCGCTGGCGGCCCGGGACGATGCAATGCAACCGGTCGCGGAGGTTCGGGCTTCCGTTCAGCGCTCCTAGCTCGGAATCAATCGGGTACTGCGACGAGCAGCCTCCCGTTCTGCTCGCGCACTTCGAACGTGCGCACGGGCTCATAGGCAGGTGGGGTGAGCGCCTCGCCAGTCTTGAGGCAGAAGCGTGCTCCGTGGCGTGGGCAGACGATCTGGCAGGTATCGCCCACGACCTCGCCTCCGGCGAGCGGCTCCCCGTCATGCGTACAGCGGTCTTCCACTGCGAAGTAACCGTCCTCGCAGCGCGCGACGACGACGGGCAGGCCATCGACTTCCACGGGCAGGGGCTGCTCGGGATCGACGTCGGCTGCAGCGCCCACATCTTGCCAGTTCGATGTCATCCCGTTTAGAACATCCCCGTCTGCAGCCGTGCGGCTTCGGACATCATCGATTGGTTCCACGGCGGATCGAAGACGAGCTCCACCCGCGCCTCTTTGATCGTCGGAATGCGCTCTATCTTGTCGCGCGCATCGTCGACCAGAATATCTCCCATCCCGCAGCCCGGAGCGGTAAGTGTCATCTTCACTTCGACGATCCGCTTTCCATCGCCTTCGGGCTTGACTTCGCACTGGTAGACGAGGCCGAGATCGACGATATTGATCGGTATCTCGGGGTCGTAGCAGGTGCGCAGTTGGCTCCACACGGCCTCGAGTACATCGTCGTCCGTCGCATTCGGCGGCAGCTCGATCGGTTTGATGATCTCTTTGCCCAACGCGTCGGCATCCTCGCCGGCGATGTGAAAGAGATTGCCGTCGACATAAACGGTGAAGCTGCCGCCGAGCGCCTGCGTGATGTAGCCCGCCTGGCCCGCTTTGAGCGTGATCTCCGAGCCGGCCGGAACCATCACGGCGCGCACGTCGCGATAGAAGACGACGGGCTCGTTCGTGTAGCTCCTCATCGCTGCGCTCCGCTCATTGCGGCTCTCCGACGAGCCTCGAGGCGAGGTCGGAGGGCACCTCATCCGGCACTTCCGTCGTCACGGTCGGCGCGGAGCCCCGCTCGAGCGCCGCATTCAACGTGTGCCAGCAGAGGCTCGCGCACTTCACGCGCGCAGGGAACTCACGCACGCCGGAGAGCGCTGCGAGCTTGCCGAGCTCCGCGCCCGGCGCGGCGTCCTGCTCGGTCAGCAGGGCGTGGACACTGTCGAACAGTCGGCGCACGGTGTCGCGATCCTTGCCTTTCACAGCCTCGCTCATGAGTGAGGCGGAGGCCGTCGAGATCGCGCAGCCCTTGCCCTCGAAGCGAATGTCCTCGATGCGATCGCCTGCGAGCTTCAGAGAGAGAGTCAGACGGTCGCCGCAGAGCGGGTTGTGGCCTTCGGCATGCGCATCGGCCCCCTCGAGCCGGCCAAAGTTCCTGGGGTGGCGGTTGTGATCGAGAATCACGTCCCGGTAGAGGTCTTTCAGCTCCATCAATTGAATACCTCGCGAGCCTTGTGCAGCGCCTCGATGAGGCGCTGCACGTCCGCGCGCGTGTTGTAGCAAGCGAAGGAAGCGCGTGCGGTCGCCGGCACGCCGAAGAAATCCATCACCGGCATGGCACAGTGATGTCCGGTGCGCACCGCGACGCCCTCGCTGTCGAGGATCGTTCCTAGATCGTGGGGATGGACACCCTCCAGAGTGAAGGAGATGACCGCCGCCTTCTGCGCCGCCGTGCCGATGATTCTCAGCCCGCGGATGCGCGTGAGCCCCGCAGTTGCCTCCTCGAGCAGCGCGTGCTCGTGGGCCGCGATGGCATCGAGGCCCAGGCGGTCCACGTAGTCGATCGCCGCGGCGAGCCCCACCGCGCCGGAGATGTTCGGTGTGCCGGCCTCGAACTTCCAGGGCAGCTCGTTGTATGTCGTGCGCTCGAACGAAACGGTGAGGATCATGTCGCCTCCGCCCTGCCAGGGCGGCATGGCGGCGAGCAGCTCTTCGCGTCCATAGAGCACGCCGATGCCTGTCGGGCCATAGAGCTTGTGGCCGGAGAAGGCGTAAAAGTCGCAACCGAGCGCGCGTACGTCGATCGCAAGGTGCGGCACCGCCTGTGCGCCATCGACGAGCACCGGGATGCCGCGCGCATGAGCCGCAGCGACGATCTCCGCAACTGGCAGAATCGTACCGAGCGCATTCGACACGTGCGCTACGGCAACCAGCCGCGTGCGCGGAGTCAGGCGCTCGATGAGGCGATCGACGGGCAGTTCGCCGCGCTCGTTGATGGGCGCGACGCTGAGCGAGCAGCCCGTCTGGTCGCGCACCATCTGCCAGGGCACGATGTTCGCGTGGTGCTCGAGCGCCGTGATGAGAATCTCGTCCCCGGGTCCGAGCCGCGGGCGCGCGAACGACTGGGCCACGAGGTTGATCGCCTCCGTCGTGCCGCGCGTGAAGATGATCTCGCGCGTGGAGCGGGCGCCGAGAAAGCGTCGTGCGCGGTCGCGAGCACCCTCGTAAGCTGCCGTTGCCTCCTGGCTGAGCAGATGCACGCCGCGATGGACGTTTGCGTGCGAGAGCGTCTCGTAATCTTCGACCGCATCGAGCACTGCCTTCGGCCGCTGCGCCGAGGCTGCGCTATCGAGGTAGACGAGGGGATGCCCATGGACGGTGCGGGCGAGGATAGGGAAATCCCGCCGCACGCGATCCACATCGAGTGTTCGGGGGCTCACGCCCATGCGCGCCGAGGCGCTGGCCCGAGACGAGGACATCACAGCAGCTCCTTCAATGCTTCGGTTTCCTGCAACCGGCCGGCGAGGCTCGCCTCGATTTGCCGCCGAAGCTCCGCCACGGAGACCTTCGAGACGACATCCTCGAGAAACGCCCATTTGAGGAGCCGCCGCGCGGTGTCGCGGTCGATTCCGCGCGAGAGCAAATAAAACAGCATGGCCTCATCGAGCTTGCCGGCGGTCGCACCGTGGCTGCACCGCACATCGTCGGTGTAGATCTCGAGCTGCGGGCGCACATCGATCTCCGCCTCGGCACCCGCGAGCAGTCCGCGAAGCGACTGGCTCGAGTCCGCCCCGTGGGAGCCCGGCTGCACGATCACTTTGCCGTTGAAGGCAACGCGCGCGCGGCCCGCCGCCACTCCCCGGAACAGCTCGTCGGTACGCGTGCGCGGCGCCGCGTGCTCGACCACCGCGTGCGTGTCGAGCACCTGTGCGCGATCGGCGGCGGCTACTGCATGCAGTGCAAGCTCCGCATCCTCGCCCTCGAGCCGAACGCCGAGCGTCGAGCGTGCAGACTGGGCTCCGAGGGCGAATGCGTGCAGCCGATACACCGCCGAGCGCGCGACCTTCGCCGCGAGCGTATCGATCCAGAGCGCGCGGGGACCGAGCTGCTGGATGCGGTAGTGCTCGACCGTCGATCCCTCGAGCGCGTGTACATCGACCCATGAATCGATGAAACTCGGTTCGTCGCGAGCGCTTAGGTGCCGCTCGATGACCTCGAGACGGGCCCTCGGACCGACATTGATCGACAGCCGTGGATAGGAGGCGCCCTGAGGATCCCCCGTAGTGCTCGATTGCGCGGACGCGCTCGCAACGAACACGACCTCGATGCGCGCGGACGCCCCGGTGTCACGGGGAGACTCGCCGGGCGCCACTTCGATGCGCAGTCCGTCGGTTGCGAAAGCCTCGTTGAGCAGCGCGAATGCGCTCGCCGGTGCGAGCGCCGGTGGCCCCATCGAGACCTGCACGGTGGAAGCGAGCTGCGCACGCCCGGCGCTCGAGGCCCCTGGCACAAAGATGCCGTCCACGAATACATACCGCACGAATCCGGGCACGCTCGCCGGAAGCGAGGCGACATCTATCGGCGGGGCGGTATCGATCGGCGAGGCGCCATCGACCGCCGGCGCGAACCGCATCCGCTCGAGCGGCCGCAAATTCGCGTAGCGCCAGTTCTCATCCCGCGTCGTGGGCAGTCCCACGGCGAGCAGCGTATCGAGTGCGCGGCGCCTGCGTGCGCGTGCGGCGGCAGTCGGGGGAAACCGACCCTCGATCGCGGCGTGCTCGCCCGCGATCCGCTCGAGCAGGGGTGTGCTCATGCCGCCTCGCCCGCGAGCCAGTCGTAGCCGCGGCTCTCGAGTTCGAGCGCGAGGGAGCGGTCGCCGCTTTTGACGATGCGCCCGCGCACCAGCACGTGGACCTTGTCGGGAATCACGTGATCGAGAAGGCGCTGATAGTGCGTGACGAGCACGATCGAGCGCTCGTGCGATCGCAGGCGGTTCACGCCTTCGGCCACGATCTTGAGCGCATCGATGTCGAGTCCGGAGTCCGTCTCGTCGAGTATCGCGAGGCGCGGCTCGAGCACGAGCATCTGCAGGATCTCGTTTCGCTTCTTCTCACCGCCCGAGAAGCCTTCGTTGACGCCGCGCGAGAGGAAGCTTTCCTCCATGCGCATGACCTTCATCTTCTCCCGAATGAGCGCCAGGAACTCGAAGGCGTCCACCTCCGCTTCACCGCGCTGCTTGCGCAGAGCATTGAGAGCTGCCTTCAGCAGATAGACGTTGTTCACGCCCGGAATCTCGACCGGATACTGAAACCCGAGGAAGACGCCGAGGCGTGCGCGATCCTCGGGCGGCAGCGAAAGGAGGTCGCGCCCGTCGTACGTCACGCTGCCGCGCGTCACCTCGTACCCGGGCCTGCCGGCGAGGACATAGGCGAGAGTGCTTTTGCCGGAGCCGTTCGGCCCCATGATCGCGTGTACCTCGCCGGTCGGGACCTCGAGCGTGAGGCCCCTCAATACTGCGGTCCCGCCCGCCGAGACGTGTAGATCGTGTATCGCGAGCATCAGCCGACTGCTCCTTCGAGGCTTACGGCGAGCAGGTTCTGCGCCTCGACGGCGAACTCCATCGGCAGTTCCTTGAAGACCGTCTTGCAGAAGCCGCTCACGATCATGTTCACCGCGTCCTCCTCGGAGATGCCGCGCTGCAGGCAGTAGAAGAGCTGGTCCTCGCTGATCTTCGAGGTGCTCGCCTCGTGCTCGACCGTCGCGGAGGGATTCTTCACCTCGACGTAGGGGAAGGTATGCGCCCCGCACCGGCCGCCCATGAGGAGAGAATCGCATTGAGTGAAGTTCCGCGCTCCGTGCGCGCCCGGCAGGATCTTCACGAGACCTCGGTAGGTGTTCTGACCCTGCCCCGCGGAAATTCCCTTCGAGATGATCGTACTGCGCGTATCACGGCCGATGTGGATCATCTTCGTCCCGGTATCGGCCTGCTGATGGTGATTCACGGTCGCGACGGAGTAGAACTCCCCGATCGAGCCCTCGCCCCGCAAAATACAGCTCGGGTATTTCCAGGTGATGGCGGAGCCTGTCTCGACCTGCGTCCAGGAGATGTGCGAGTTCCGGCCGCGGCAGTCGCCGCGCTTGGTGACGAAGTTGTAGATCCCGCCGACGCCGTTCTCATCGCCCGGATACCAGTTTTGCACCGTCGAATATTTGATATGCGCGTCGTTCAGCGCGACGAGCTCGACGACGGCCGCGTGCAGCTGGTTCTCGTCGCGCTGCGGTGCCGAACACCCTTCAAGATAGCTGACGTGTGAACCCTCATCTGCGACAATCAATGTCCGCTCGAACTGTCCCGTCTTCGTCGCGTTGATGCGGAAATAAGTCGAGAGCTCCATCGGGCAGCGCACGCCCTTCGGCACATACACGAAGGAGCCGTCCGAGAAAACCGCCGAGTTGAGAGCGGCGTAAAAATTATCGGCGGAGGGGACGACGGTGCCGAGATACTGCTCGATGAGCTCGGGGTGCTGCCGCACGGCATCGGAGAAAGAGCAGAAGATGACACCCGCCTTCGCGAGCCGCTCTTTGAAAGTCGTCGCGACCGACACGCTGTCGAACACGGCATCCACGGCGACGCCGGCGAGGCGTGCCCGCTCGTGAAGCGGCACACCGAGCTTCTCGTAAGTCGCCAGAAGCTTGGGGTCGACCTCCTCGAGGCTCTTGGGCGCGTCGGTACGCACCTTGGGCGCCGAGTAATACGAGATGGCCTGATAATCGATCGGCGCATAGCGCACGTGCGACCAGTGCGGCTCACGCATCGTGAGCCAGTGGCGCAGCGCCTTCAGGCGCCACTCCGTGAGGAACGCCGGCTCGCCCTTCTTGCGGGAGATGAGCCGCACCACGTCCTCGTCGAGACCGGGCGGGACGGTGTCCGACTCGATCTCCGTCACGAAGCCATGTTTGTATTGGCGCGCGACGAGCTCTTCCAGCTCGATGGCAGGCTTGCTCATGAGATGCTCGACAATCCTGAGATGCTCGACAATCCTGAGATGCTCGACGATCTTGGTGCTCTCAAGTCCTGGTCTCTCTTGCTCAATGCGGTGGCCGCCTTGCGACGAGCTTGATCTCGCGCTCGAGCATCGGCAGCTGAGGCTGCGCGGGATCGATCCCAGCGAGCTGCGCGAGAGTCACCTCGTACAGCGAGCGGCGGATCGCCTGATTGAGCCGCTGCCACACGCGTCCCACGCGACAGGTCTGCTCGATTTCGCACTGTCCGTGCCCTGCGGAGCAGTCCGTGAGCGCGAGCGGACCCTCGAGCGCATCGAGGATCGCCGCGGCGCTGATCTCGCTCGGGGGCCGGGCGAGCTGGTAGCCCCCGCGCAGCCCCCGGGTCGAGCTCACGAGCCCGGCACGCTGCAGCTGCTTCAGCAGCTTGCTCACGGTCGGGGCCGCGATGTGCGTCTGCCCCGAGAGCGCTGTCGCGGTTTGCACGCGCGCCGGATCGCCGGCGAGGGTGGCGAGGATTACCGTCGCATAGTCCGTAAGGCGGCTGATGCGCAGCATGGTTCACCATTCATAAAGTAGGACTATTTTAGTACTGATTGCCCGTGCGCGCAAAGCGTCTGCTATCCTTCGCGGCCCGATGCCGCGCCTGCGGAAGCCCGCACGGGCGGAGCCGGCACGGGTCCCGGGTGGCCGCTCATGAGGCGCCAGCCCCCGATCAAAACGGAGGT
>DATNFW010000103.1:0-79423 GCA_035606175.1 Steroidobacteraceae bacterium
GAGCCCGTTGTAGAGCGTGATCGTGTACCCAAACAGCACGATCAGCAGAAGCACGAAGACGGCGAGCCCAATCATGGTCTACTCCGAGACGGAGGCAGGCGCGGTGCGCCGCAGGTAGGCCATGTTGCAAAGGGGCGAGGCTCGGCACCAGAGCGAGTCGCCCGAACTGTGCGCGGGGTAACATCGCTCCAGCGAACCCGGTCACGCTCTGCCCCTGAAAGTGCCGCTGACCCTCAGGCGGCGCGCGCGATGAGCACCGCGTTAGTCCCGCCGAAAGCGAACGAGCTCGACATCACTGTCCGCACCCTCACTCCGTGCCGCGCAGCATTCGGAACATAGTCGAGGTCGCAGTCCGGCGCGGGCACCTTCAAATGCATGGTCGGCAGCAGCACACCCCGCTCGAGCGTCAACAGGGAAAGAGCGAGTTCGAGAGCGCCCGTCGCGCCGAGCAGATGCCCGTGCATCGACTTGGTCGCGCTCACCGGGATCGCATGCGCCCGCTCGCCGAAGACCTCTTTGATCGCAGCGCTCTCCACGCCGTCGTTCGCCTGGGTGCCGGTGCCGTGCGCATTGATGTGATCGATCTCCTCGGCCCGCGCGCGCGCGGAGCGCAGCGCCGCCTGCATCGCGGCGACCTGTCCGCCGACACTCGGGCGCGTGATGTGCGCGAGGTCCGTCGCAAGTCCGAAGCCTGTGAGCTCGCCGCGGATCGGTGCGCCGCGAGCTGCCGCGCGATCCAAATCCTCGAGCACGAACAACGCAGCGCCCTCGGCGAGCACCATCCCGCAGCGGTTGCCCGCGAATGGTTTGCACGAGGCGGAGACGTCGGCCGGGTCCTCGCGCGCGAGCGTGTGCAGCGACTCCCAGGCTTTGAGCGCGCCATAGGTGAGCGGCGCCTCCGCCCCGCCGGCGATCGCCACATCGAGATCGCCTCTTGCGACGCGGCCCCACGCCTCGCCGATCGCAACGGCGGCCGACGAGCACGCGGTCGAGTACGTGAGATTCGGTCCCGTGATGCCGAACTCCGCCCCGACCCATGCGGCCGCGGCGTTGTTCATCCCCATGAGGACGGCGAAGGGATTGATGCGCTCCGGCCCGCTGCCGTAGCACGCGCGATAGCCATCGTCCGTGGTGCGCGCCGCGCCCATGCCGGTGCCGAGGAAGACGCCCATGCGATCCGGGCCGACACCCGCTTCCGCGGCGCGGGCTTCGGTCATGGCCTGACGTGCCGCCACGACGGCGAGCTGACTCACACGATCGAGCATGCGCAGCCGGGGGGCCTCGAAATGCGCTTCCGCCTCGAACTTCACACTTGCCGCAATGGGCGTGGACAGGCGCGTCGCCCAGGGCTCCTCGAGACGGCGGATCGCCGAGCGCCCCGCCGCCGCATTCTCGAATGCATCGGCGGCCGTGTTGCCGAGTGGCGAAAGGACACCGATCCCGGTGACGGCCACTCGCCTCATGCGGGACGTTCGGGCGAGGGCTGCAGATGCACCTCTTCGGTGCCGGCACCGGAGGCCGTAGCCCGCGGGGCGGGCGCCGGCCGTGTCGCGAGCACTTCATCGATGTAGCGGACCGCATCGCCCACGGTGCGCATCGAGACCGGCTCGTAGGGCAGCGTGATCTCGAATTCCTCCTCGATGAAGAACAAGAGCTCCGTCATGCCGAGCGAATCGAGACCGAGTGCCTCGATCGGCGCATCGAGTGTGATGCGATCGCGGGGGACGTTGTAGCGCTCCTCGAGGATCTTCTCCAGCCGTTCCAGCGTCGTCATGATGGTTGCTCCGCAGGAGATTCGCGCGCCGCTGGCGCGGCGCGGCCGAGAGTGGACGGCAAAGTCCGCGCCGCCGGTCGCTAATGTACACCCTACGGGGATGCCTATCGGCCACCGTCCGTGCGCTGTTCGCCACCCGTTGCGCGCTTCAGCATTCGGCATGCCCGCGATGCGGGCTGCGGTGCGCTCCTCGCGCGATGAGTGCGATGGCGAGGCCGATTCCGGCGCCTGCGAGCCCCGCGCCGGTGATCGCGGCCTTGCAAGGCGAGCGCGATGACCTCTGCCGGATGCATCGCCCAGCGCCCGGTGCCATCGCGGATCTGCTGCCGGCAGCTGAACCCGTCCGCGATCACGAACCGATCGGGGGGCGTGCGGCGAACCGCCGGGAGCAGCACGAGCTCGCCGAGCCGACGAGCGCATGAGCGATGTGGAAACCCTTCTCCGGCAACAGATCATCGAGGTTGTAGCCGGAAACGCGGCGCGGGATGTTTTGCCGCCCATCACCGTGTGCGCACCGCACGAGTTGTTGCCGATGTTGCCGCCGAGCGTGCAGTAGGCGTGCGTCGCAGGATAGATCCGTTGCGTAAAGGGCGAGCGAGCCGGTATCGAAGCGGACCCCACCCTCGACCGACCGTTGAAGCGCCGCCTGGAGATCGCGCGCGTGCTCGTGATGAGGGCTGCGGTCCGCGGCGCGGGCCGCGCCGCGGCCCCGAACGGACTCTCGGCGAAATCGAACTCCTGCGCGGCGTGACGTCCCATCGTAAGTCCGATAGGGCGGCGATTGACCTCTCCGCGCGCGAAGGAGGTCAGAAGCTTCTTCTCCTCACGCCGCGTCCGCCGCAGGCTTCCGCAACTCTCACGAAATCGACCGGGTGCAAATCGACGCCATACTCCGGGTTACCGACGTAGAGCATCTGCTCTCATCTGATGAGGCCGAGCGTGTTGTTCCTGCGTGACACGCCGCGGTCTCCTCGTGCCGGCAGTGCACGCAGCGGATGCGCTCGCGCGTCTTGCGAAATGCCTCGATGAGCCCGTTGATGCCGTCTCCGGGCAATCCGAATACCGCATCGACCCCCACTCCTCGAGCAGGGAGACGATGTGATGGGAAACAGGCTCGGCCATGAGATCTGGTCAACGAGAGTTGCGCGGGGGGTCTCCCCACCGAGAGTTACGCGTAACGCTTGACATGAATACTGGTAACGCTTATTGTGCGCGCTCAGTCGTTACGTGTAACGACCGAATGACGGGATAGAAGACGAAGTGACGAGAGACAGCAACCGCAGACGCCAGCAAACCCGCCGAGAGCGGCTGCGAGCCGAAGGGCTCGTAGCTCGAGAGGTCTGGATTCTCCCCGACCACGCGCCGGTCCTGCTCAAGGTCGAGAAGCTGCTCCGCAAGCCGAACGCACACGCGCTCATTCACGCACTGAGAGGGGTAAACACCGCCATGTCGAACGGTTCAGCCACGACTCATTCCCTGCTTCCCGGCTTGAAGTCGGGGCAGCTCGCCGCGTCCGGCCGCTACACGTTCTCGCTGATCGAGGGACTCGAGCCGGTCATCCAGGCGGTCGCCCACGACTACGGCGACGTGCACGTGTTTCTGGCGGTCACGGGTGAGATCGCGATCGTGCAGGCGACACTCTTCCCGGTCGCCCGCGTGCGTGACACCGCACGCCTCAACGACCGGATCCTGCGCACGGAGAAGCTGTTCGATCTCGCGAACATCTCCATCGATTCCCATCCGGACGGGGCCGAGTTCTACGTGATCTACGGGGCGCTGCGCGCCACGTCCACTCTGGCGGACATCGAGTTCGAGATCGACACCCTCGCCCGCAATGCCGTGGATGCCGCCGCGGCTTATCGCGAATTCATCAAATAGTCCCCGGAGGACCTCCCATGTCAGGCATCTTGACCAAGCTCTGGACCGCCCTGCGCGGTGCCGCGAACGAGGCCGGCGAAGCCGCCGTCGATGCGAACGCGACACGCATACTCGACCAGGAGATCCGCGACGCCGACCGCGAACTGCGCGATGCGCGGATTGCCCTCTCGGAGATGATGGGCAAACAGTCCGTCGAGCAGAACCATCTCGCGGAGAAGCGTGCGAAACTCGAGGAATATGCGGGCTACATCCGTCAGACGCTCGCCAAGCAGAAGCAGGCGCAAAGTGCCGGCCGCTCGGCCGAGGCAACCCAGAGCGCCGCTCTCGCGCAGGAGATCGCGGCGAAATACGCCGAGCAGGAGGCTCTCGTGAAGGCGAGCGAGAACGTGATCGCCGAGTACGGCAAGAACGTCGACGTGCTCAAGCAGAAGATCGCTGCGGGTGAGGCGGCGATCCGCACCCTCAAACAGCGCGCGGATACGGTGAAGGCGAAGCAGCACGTCATCAAGGCCTCCGCCGCCGTGGCTGCCGCGAGCTCCGGCACGGACACGCATGCGCGCAGCGCACTCGACAGCCTCGAGCGAATCGAGCGGCGCCAGGAGGAATCACTCGCGCAAATGGACGCGGCCAACAAACTCGCTGCCGAGTCCTCGGGCGAGGCGCTCGAGGAGCGCCTGCGCAAAGCCGGCATCATCCCCGGCGCGAGCGCCGCGAGCGATGTGCTCGCGCGTTTCGAAAACGAGGCCGCGAGCGCCCCCTCTCCGCCTGCCGGCGAGGCGAGGCGATGAGCGTCGGCACGCTCTTCAAGGTGCTTGCGCGCGATGCGAAGGAGGCCCTCGCCCCGGGGGCGCCGAGCGCAGCCCCGCCGCCGGAGCCGCTCAAGCTCCGTCGCGGCGGCTTCCTTGAAATCGACCCGCTGCCCTATCGGATGCTGCAGGGGCGCGCGAATTTCGAGCTCGGACAAAACGCGCAGCCGATCGCAACGCGCGGGCTCGTCGAGTTGAGCGGCACCTGGCTGCACCGCTATTACCTGGATGACGATGAGACCTGGCTGCAGGTGAAGACCGACGGCGGCACGGACGACGCGAGCGTCTCGGAATGCATTCTGTGGCAGTACTGGGACTGCAAGACGCCCGCGAATCTCGCGGAGCTCAAGTCGATCGCGGGACCTCAAAGCGAGATCGGACTGCCGACATACGAGGTCGGCGCCTTCATCTATCAACGCGTGTGGGGCGTCTCCCGGGCGCAGACGGAGCTCGTGCCGTTCATCGAGCAAGTCTTCGACAAAAGCGACACGGTCCCGAGCTTCAGTTGCCAGCACTACGCGATGCTCTATCGGCGCAGGATCGAGGGCAGTCCTCGTCAAGAGTACGTGCTTATCTCCGTCGAGGAGTCTCCGCAAAACCTCGATGTCTGCACCTCCGTCGGCGTCGATCTGAACCCGGCCGATCTCACCGTCACCTGAAAGCCATCTCAGGGGGAACTCCATGCCGCATTGGACTCTTTGGCTGGTCGGGCTGCCCGCCTTCCTCGTGTACTTCGGGGTTGCGATCGGACTCACGCTTCTTTACGCGCTCATTTACACCCGGATCACCTCGCACGATGAGTTTGCGCTCATCCGCGAAGGGAAGTCCGCGGCCGCCGTGGCTTTCGGCGGCTCGTTGATCGCGTTCGTGCTGCCGCTCTGCAGTGCGATCATCCACTCGGTCTCGCTCGTGGATTTCGCCATCTGGGCGGGAATCGCGCTCGTGATCCAGATCGCAACCTTCTTCGCGGTGCGCGTGTTCATTCCGAATCTCTCCCAGCGCATCGCCCGCAACGAGATGGCATCGGGACTTTTCGTCGCGCTTGCGTCGATCGCGGTCGGGGCGATCAACGCAGCGTGCATGACACCCTGACAGTCCGCGTGATCGAAAAGGAAGCAGCATGAAGCGCTCACGAACGATCGAGCTGGCGTTGATCGGCACCGTCCCGCTGCTCGCCGCCGGATGCGGGCAGCAGCCGCAGCCTCCGCCCTTGAGTGCGGTTCTCTATCAGAACCTTCAGCAGTGCGTCCGAGATGGCAAAGTCAGCCCCGAAGTGTGTGCTCAGGCGTACGCGGATGCCGTCCGCGATCAATATCGCGATGCGCCCCGCTTCGATTCGCTCGCGCAATGCGAGGCGCAATTCGGATATAACCAGTGTCATCCGGTGACGACGGCCTCGGGCGGCCACTGGTTCATGCCGGCGCTCGCGGGCTTTCTCATTGGACGAGCGATGAGCCCGTATCATCACTACTACGGCTGGGGCGGTTATGGCTGGCACGGCAATGCACGCCCCGGCGGCTTCGGCGGCTTCAGCGGGCAGCCGATCTATCGCGCGCGCGGGGACCGGGGCGAGTGGCAGACGGCGCAGGGCGAGCGGTTCGGCTCGGGGCTGCGTGGACCGGGCGCACCGAGCGTCGGGGAGACACTGTCGCGCGGGGGTTTCGGACGCAGCGGCGCGGCCCGCTTCAGCTGGGGCGGCTGAGGGCAGCGGCCGAAGCGCCGCGGCCGAAGGGCGAACGGCGAACGGCGTCTCGCGCATGGAACGCATCTCAATGACGGAGCGGCCGGACTGGCGCGATCAGGCCGCAGGGCTCGGCTTCCGCTATCACACGATCGGCGGGCAGCCTTATTGGGACGAATCCGCGTATTACCGCTTCTCGCTGGATGAGATCGAGAATGATATCGAGCGGCCCACGGCGGAGCTTCACGAGCTGTGCAAGGATCTCGTGAGCCGCGCCGTACGCGACGAGTCCTATTTGATTCGCCTGGCGATCCCCGAACGGCACTGGGATTTCATACGCGATTCCTGGCTGCGCGGCGATCCGCACCTGTACGGCCGCATGGATTTCGCGTACGACGGATGCGGGCCCGCGAAGCTCTTCGAGCTCAACTACGACACTCCCACCTCCCTCTACGAGGCGGCCGTCTTCCAATGGGTCTGGCTCGAGCAGTCGATCGAGCGCGGCGCGCTCGCGCATGGGACCGATCAGTTCAACTCACTGCAAGAGAAGCTGCTGCTCGCCTTCGGGGCGCTCGCGCCGCATATCGGCGGCACCATGCATTTCGCTTCGGTGCGAGGCTCGGAGGAGGACCGCGCCACCGTCGATTACCTCGCCGATCTCGCCTTTCAATCGGGCATCCGTCCCGTGCACGTCGCGGTCGAGGACATCGGGCGCACGGCCGAGGGGCGCTTCACGGACGCTGAGAATCGGCTCATCGAGACGATCTTCAAACTCTATCCCTGGGAGATGCTGTTCGCCGACGAGTTCGCTTCGAGCTTGTCCTCGTCTCGGGCGACCTGGCTCGAGCCGCCCTGGAAGGCGATCCTCTCGAACAAGGGTGCGCTCGCGCTGCTCTGGGAGCGCAGCCCCGGGCATCCCAATCTCCTGCCGACGCACTTCGATGCATCGCCCTCCTCCGCCCTCCCCCCTGGGTGGGTGCGCAAGCCGCTCTGCTCGCGCGAGGGCGCAAACGTCGAGATCGTGACCTCTACCGGCGAGCGGGTCGCATCGCAGGGGCCGTACACGGATTTCCCTTACATCCGGCAGGCGTTCCATGCGCTGCCCCGGTTCGCCGGCCGCTACGCGCTCGTCGGCAGCTGGATAGTCGGCGACTTGGCCGCCGGACTCGGGATGCGCGAGGACGACTCGCTCATCACGCGCGATACGGCGCGTTTCGTGCCGCACATCATCGCATTATGATTCGGGCAGCCGCGGGAACGGCACCTGCGACTCGCTCCGCGCGCAGCGCGTCGTGCACGCGCGACCCCGGCACCCCCCGAGAACCGGACATAGCGAGCACAATCCCATGGCGACTTACCGCATCGCAACCGTCGTCGGCAGCCTCCGCAAGGAATCCTTCAACCGCCGGCTCGCCCGCGCGGTCGAGCGGCTCGCACCGCCCGAGCTCGCGTTCGAGCCTCTCGAGATCGGCGACCTGCCGCTCTACAACCAGGACGACGATGCGAATCCGCATCAAACGGTGAGGCGCCTGAAGGCCGCGGTATCCGCCGCACAAGGCCTGCTCTTCGTCACACCCGAATACAACCGCGGACTACCCGGAGTTCTCAAGAACGCGATCGATCACGCATCCCGGCCCTACGGTCAGAACGCATGGGCCGGCAAGCCTGCGGGCATTCTCGGCATCTCCGTGGGAGTGATCGGCACGGCTGTCGCGCAGCAGCAGCTGCGCGGCACTCTCGCCTACCTCGATGTGCCGACGCTCGGGCAGCCGGAAGTCTTCCTGCAAATGAAGGAAGGGTTGTTCGACGCCTCGGGCAACATTGCCGTCGAGAGCACGAAGAAATTCCTGCAGGGCTGGATGGATCGCTACGTCGACTGGCTGCGCCGGCACACGGCGCGACCCGCATAGCCTCACTCGAGCGGCAACTCGCCCTCGCCCGCCCACGCGCCGTGGACCTGGCTCGCGTTGCGGAACGGCAGGATGATGCGCGCCGTCTCTGCCATGGTGCCCGCATCGATGATTGCGAGCTCCGCCCGCATTGCCGCGAGATTGTGAACGGTCGCGAGCAGGAAGCCCTCGCCCTCGGCGCTGCGCGCGCTGCGCGGCACGAAGCATGGCTCCTGCACCACGTGCGCTTCGCCCGCGAAATACGTTCTCGATTCCCCCGTCCGCACGTCGAAGCGCGCGATCGAATTGACCGGCTGCGCACGCGGATCGTCGGGGAGCGTTGCACGAAACGGCCGGGCGCGGTCCGCGAACTGCACGAAGATATAGCGGTGCGGGCGGCCGATGAAGCGATCGTCGATCCGGGTGAACGTCGTCGTCTCCTGCTCGAAGAGCACGCGCTCCTCGGCCTCGACGCTCGAGGAGTCGAGATCGAAGGTCATGCGCCGGATCGTGTTCGGCGGCATGTGAAACGGCGCGCCGTGCACATCTGGAAAGAAGGGCCACGTGTTGCCATCCGCCATGGGCAGATCGACGTGAACTTTGTTCCCCTCGCTCCAGGCATTCGCCGTATGAACGATCGAGCGCTCGGGTCCGCGGAACCAGCGGATTGCGCCGGCATCGCCGCTGCGGGGCACGATGCCGTAGTAGCTCTGTTTGGTGCTGTCCCAGCCCCAATGGATGCGCCCCTCGCGCAAGCGCTCGAGGCTCGTCACCGCGGAGCTGCCCGGAATCACGACGTGCCGATCCGTGATCGCGATGTCGTGCAGCATCGATGTGTGCGGCACCTCGAAGCGCATCGGGCGCACCACCCTTCCCGTGGCATCGAATGCGGCGAGAAACACCTCGCGTGAGGCCATGCCGTTTGCCTCGTAACCGAAGGCAACCAGCTCTCCCGTTGCGGGATCGAGCTTCGGGTGCGCGGTGAAGGTCTGACTGCGCCACGCTCCCCCGAAGTCCTCGCGACCCAGAGACTCGAGCGTGTTCGGATCGATGCGGTACGGAAGTCCGTCTTCCTTCGTCGCGTAGAGCTTGCCCGCCAGGATGACGGGAGTGGTGTTCGCCGTCGTGCGCTCGCCGGGGTCCTCGAGGTTGCGGACTTCGGGATCGTCCGTAAACGGGTTGCGATAGTAGCCATAGAGCTGGCGATGCGCCGCGAGCTGCCGGCGATAACGGTCGGTGCGCACATAGCGGCCGCGATAATCGATGGGCCCGCCGCCCCGGAAGCGGAACATGCTGATGTAGCCGTCGGCCGCGAGGCTCGCATCGTCGCGAAAGTTCGGCGGGTAGAGCCAGTCGGCGTGCAGGCGATAGAACGCCCCGGTGAGCTCGGGGGGTACTTTGCCCGCGACCTCGCAATCGCGGATCTCAGCGTCGAATCGCGCGGCCGCGAAGTAGCCGACGGCGTGCGGCATACCGGAGAAGTCGACCATATCCGGAGGTTAACGCGGTGCGGAGAGCAGGTCGAGGTCGCCGCCGATCGCCGCCGTGTTGATCGTCAACGTGCGCTCAGTCGCGAAGCGCAGCAGATAGTGCGGCCCGCCCGCCTTCGGCCCCGTCCCCGAAAGTCCCTGACCGCCGAAGGGCTGCACGCCCACGACGGCGCCGATCATGTTGCGATTGACGTACGTATTGCCGACACCTGTCGATCGGAAGACGTGCGCGGCAAAGCCGTCGAGCCGGCTCTGAATGCCGAGCGTGAGTCCGAAGCCTGTCCCGCGGATCGCACCGAGAACCTGCGGGAGCTCCGCCGCCCGATACCGGGCGACGTGCAGGATCGGTCCGAACTCCTCCGTGCGCAGCTGGTCGAGTGCGCGCAACTGAAACAGGTGCGGCGCGAAGAAGTGCCCTGCTGCGGCCTTCGACGCATCGAGAGGACAAGCGAAGAGCAGCTCGGCCTCGGCGCGCATCCGTTCGGCGTGGGCTTTGAGCCGCTCGACCGCGGCTGCGGAGATGAGCGGCCCCACATCCGTCGCCGGGTCGGCCGGATCGCCGATCTCGAGACACTTCATCGCGCCGATCAGCATCTCGATGACGCGGTCGGCGATCTCCTCCTGCAGGTACAGCACGCGCAGCGCCGAGCAGCGCTGCCCTGCACTCGTGAACGCCGAGGCGACCGCATCGTCGACGACTTGCTCGGGCAGCGCGGTGGAGTCGACGATCATCGCATTCACGCCGCCCGTCTCCGCGATGAAAGGCACGATCGGGCCTGCACGCTCCGCGAGCGCGCGTTGAATGGCGGCTGCGGTGGAGGTCGAGCCTGTGAAGGCGACGCCGGCGAGCGCCGGATGCCGGAACGCGATCTCGCCGAACGGGGGGCCCTCGGCAGGAGTGAGCTGCAGAGAGCCGACGGGAACGCCGGCTTCATGCAGCAAGCGCGTCATTGCGCACGCGATGAGCGGCGTTGCCGGGGCAGGTTTGGCGATGACCGCATTGCCGGCCGCGAGCGCTGCGGCTACCTGCCCCGTGAAAATCGAGAGCGGAAAGTTCCAGGGACTCACGCACGCGAACACGCCCCGGCCCGAGAGAAAAAGCAGATTGCGCTCACCGGTCGGGCCGGGCAGTTTCCGCGGAGCGCCGAAGAGCTCGCGCGCGCGCGCCGCGTAATAGCGGCAGAAATCCACGGTCTCGCGTACCTCGGCTACGGCATCGGGCAAAGTGCGGCCCGCCTCGCGCACGAGCAGGCTCACGAAAGCGGCACGGCGCTCCTCGAGCAGATCGGCCGCCCTCTCGAGACGCGCCGCCCGCTCGCCGGCGGGCTCCGCATCCCAGGCCGGTTGGGCGCGGGCCGCGCTTTCAAACGCTCGGGCGATCTCCTCCTGCGTGGCGTTTCGAGCAAAGCCCACCGTCTCCGCGGCATTGGCCGGCGAGACGATCTTGACGGGAGACTCATCGTTCGCGCTCGTGGCAGCCGCGCCGGGGCGGCGCTGTCCGCGCTCGGCCTCGGGCAGCCTGAGCAGGGGCTCGGCCAACCACGTGCGTTCGGCCTCGTGCTTCAACTGTGCAACGAGCGCATCGAGGTCGCGCGCGTCGCCCCAATCGATGCCGCGCGAATTCACTCGCTCGGGCTCGTAGAGCGCACGCGGGGTGCGCACACGCTCCGGCGCATCGAGTGAATGCTTCAACTCGGAGAGGGGATCGCTCACGACCTGCTCCACGGGGACGGCGGGATCGAGAAATCGATGGACGAAGGAGGTGTTCGCACCGTTCTCGAGCAGGCGTCGCACGAGGTACGGCAGCAAATCGCGATGGGTGCCGACCGGCGCGTAAACGCGCACCGCCGGGAACGGGCCGGTCGCGCTGACTCGCGCCGTCTCATAGAGCGCCTCGCCCATGCCGTGCAGTCTTTGAAACTCGAATGTCGCATCGGGAGGGGCAAGCTCGAGGACGGCGGCGACGGTGAGCGCGTTGTGCGTGGCGAACTGCGGATACAGACAGTCGCGCGCCCCGAAGAGGCGTGCCGCGCACAACAGGTAGCTCGCATCGGTAGCGGCCTTCGAGGTGTACACCGGGAAGGCTTGCAGCCCGCGCTCCTGCGCGCGCTTGATCTCCGTGTCCCAATATGCGCCCTTCACCAGTCGCACGTGCATGCGCCGTCCGCTGTCGCGCGCGAGGTGCGCGACTCGCTCGATGAGCCGGAGCGCGCGCCGATCGTAGGCCTGCACGGCGAGACCCAAGCCGCTCCAGGCGCGGGTCGCCCCATCGCGCGCGAGGCAGTCGATCACCTCGAGCGACAGATCGAGCCGATCGGCCTCCTCTGCATCGACCGTGAGCCCGATGCCGGCGCGCGCGGCGCTGCGGGCGAGCTCGATCATCCGCGGGACGAGCCGCTCGCGTACGCGTTCCCGTTGCAGCAATGCGTACCGCGGCTCGAGTGCTGACAGCTTGACGGAGATGCCTGCGCGGGCGCGCGGCTCGTGCGCAAGCGCATCGATTGCATGCGCGTAGGCGTCGAGAAATCGCTGCGCGTCCGCGTCAGTTCGCGCCCCTTCCCCAAGCATGTCGAAGGAGCAGAGCGCGAGGCTCTTCTCGGAGCGGCTGCGCGCGAGGGCGCTCTCGATCGTCTCGCCCACGATGAACGAGGCACCGAGTCTTGCCATCGAGCGGCGGAGCGCCGCGCGCAAGAGCGGTGCCACGACCGGCTTCAGCAGCCGGCCGGAGGAGCCGAGGAACGCCAGGCCGAGCCGCAGAGGCACGGTGCCTCTCCCGGTCGACTCGGCGAGCCGCAAGGCGTCGAGACGCTCGGCAATGAGCTGATCGGCGCGATCGGCATCGGGCGTTCGAAGGAGCGCCTCCGCGAGGCTGAGGAGCGCACGACCCTGCTCGCTTCCGAGCGGAAAGCGCGCGAGGAGCGCATCGGCGAATGTGCGTGGCCAGCGGCGGGCCCGAGCGGCCTCGACCCAGTACCGCGCGCGCAATCGCGCATCGATCAGGCGTCGATGCAGCGGCTGTAGCTCGGCAAGGAGTGCTTGCGCGGCCTCGCGCTCGGGCGGGTGCGGCGGGCCGGGCGCGACTCGGGTGGTCCGGGTAGCCGGGGTGGCGCGGGCAGCCGGGGGGCTCGGAGGGCTCGGGGCACCCCGGACGCTCGGGGCAGCGCCCGCAGATCGTGGCAGCGGTTGGCTCGGACTCAGCTCGGCCATGTGCCCTCGCGCCCAGGAATTACCACTAATCATACCGCGTCCGGTAGAGTTTGATATTCTATTTTGCGTAGAGTTATAGACGATTCAACTACCTCAGGCCCCGTATGCGCGTGCCCACCGCCCCCCATTCTCAAGCTTCGGCCGAGGAGCCGGACCTCGACCGCATCGACCGCCAGATCCTCGCGCGGCTGCAGCAGGATGGCCGCGTACCGATCGCCCGCCTCGCCCGCGAGGTGAGCCTCACGGTGACGCCGACGCTCGAGCGCGTGCGCCGCCTCGAACGGTCCGGCTACATCGCGGGCTATTTCGCCCGGCTCGATGCCGCCAGGCTCGGGCTCGGCCTGCTGGCCTACGTCGAGGTGTCTCTCGATCGCACGACCCCGGATGCTTTCGAGCGCTTCAAACAGGCGATGCTCGCGCACGACGAAGTCATGGAATGTCACATGGTGGCGGGTGGCTTCGACTATCTGCTGAAGGTGCGCGTGCGCGACATGGACAGCTACCGGCGCTTTCTCGGCGATCGAATCGCGGGCGTGCGTGGCGTGCAGCAGACCCACACGTATTTCGTAATGGAGGAAGTGAAGTCGACGCACCGGCTGAGCGTCGGTTCGTAGCCGGAGCGGGCACAGGCATTGCTTTGTGCAGCGAGGCGCGCCGCATTGTCCGGCGCACAAAGGAGCATGGAGCATGACATCGAAGGTCCAGGGTGAGGGTAATTACGATGCGGCCCGCCAGTACGACGAGAAGGCCCGCAAATTCGTCGAGGAAAAGCAAAAGGCCGGCGAGGAGCTCAAAGGCTCGAGCAAGGACGCGCAGCCGCAGCTGACGGAAGCCGAGCGCGAGGCGCTGAGCCACGCGAAGCGCGGGGACGAGGACCGCCGCGATGCGGAGGAGCTGCGGCGCCTCGAGGAGCACCGCAAGCAGCAGCACTGAGTCGGACCGACGACTCACCGGGCAGCGCTCCGGGTATCTCCCTCAGGGGCGTGCGTCGCCGGGGAACGGCGTCGCCAGGGAGCGACTGCGCGGTTACAAATCGTTACGAACCAGCATGATAAAATCCGCCGCGACGCAGGCTGCATTGCCGCGACACTGACGGACCTCCCCTCGGAATGAGTATCTCACCCGCCCCGCCGGCCTCACGCCGGCGCGACGAGCTGGATGTGCTGCGCGGTCTGTTGCTCGTGATGATGGCCGTCACGCACCTGCCGACGCGGCTCAGTTTCTACAGCAATCAGCCGTTCGGGTTCGTCTCCGCAGCCGAGGGATTCGTGTTCCTCTCCTCGTTCCTCATCGGCTCGATCTACACGCGGCAGCTCATCGAGCGCGGGGCGGACTACGTGCGCTCGCGGCTGTGGAAGCGCGCCGGGCGGCTGTATTTGATGCACCTCGGGCTGCTCGTGTTCCTGTTCACCTTCGTTGCGGGTCTCGCCGTGGCGACGGGCAATCAGCCGCTGCGCAATCACCTCTCGCTCTACTTTGCGACGCCCGTGCGCGCAACCCTCGCGGGCCCACTGCTGCTCTATCAGCCGCCCCTGCTCGACATCCTGCCGATGTACATCGTGTTCCTGCTCGCGACGCCCGCGCTGCTTAAGTTTGCCGCGCGTCGCGGCTGGCGTCCCCTGCTCGTCTGCTCCGCGCTCTTGTGGGGATTTGCGCAAATCGGCGGGCGCACGTTCCTTTACGGCCAGCTCTCTCAGCTCCTCGGTCTGAAGCTGCCGCTCGATGCTTTCGGCTCATTCGATTGGTTCGCCTGGCAGCTCGTATGGATGGCTGGCCTGTGCCTCGGCGCGCGTCAGCTCAGGCGCACTCAGCCGGCGACCGCCGGTTCAAGCCCGCGGCCTGGCAGCTTCGATGGGACTGCCGCTCGAGCGATCCGGGGCTTGCTCATGACGGGCGCCGTCGCGCTGACCGTGCTCTTCCTGCTGTACCGCTACGGCGGTATGACCCTGCCGTTCGATCCGGCACTGAGCATTGCCCTCACCGACAAGTGGCATCTCGGAGCGCTCAGGATCGTGAACTTCGCCGCGCTCGCATACGTCGTGAATGCGAGTGTGCTTCCGCTGCTTGCATGGCTGCGCGTCAGGGTGCTCTCGATGCTCGGACGCGCATCGCTCGAGGTCTTCACGGCGCACGTACCCTTCTGCGTGTTGAGCCGCGCGCTGGTCCTCGACGATGCGACTCCGCTGCCGCTCATCACCGAGGCGCTCGTGCTGGCGGCAACCTTCGGTGCCATGTTGTTCGTCGCCTGGCGCGCGGCGCTCGTGCGCACACCGCCGGTCAGGATCGCCGCCCCTGCCTGAAGAGTGCGTGCGGCGGCCGGCGAAGTGACGCCGCGACCCGGATCCCTCTAACAGCTCAGAGCTCGCCCCGGGCCGCGAGCGCACGAATGCGATCCGCGGTGCGGCAGGCCAGCGCCTGGATGGTGAGGGAAGGATTGACGCCACCCGTCGTCGGGAACACGGACCCGTCGCAGACGAACAGATTGCGGATATCCCAGCTGCGGCAGTCGCCATCGACGACGCTCGTACGCGGATCGTCGCCCATGCGGCACGTGCCCGCCATGTGGCACGTGTCGTCCCGCTGGTCCCAGATATCCGTGGCGCCGATCGCCTCGAGCGCACGCCGCATGAAGGCGAGCGCGTGATCGATGAGCGCCACGTCGTTGTCGCACCAGCTGTACTCGACTCGCGGGATCGGAAGACCGTATTGATCCTTGTCGTCGGCGAGCGTGACGCAATTTCTCTCCTGCGCGAGAAACTCGCCGACGATCTTGAGCCCCACCTGGTGGTTGTAGTCCTGCATCGCTCTCATGAGGCGATTGCCCCACAGGCCGCGATTGGTCGATTGCACGCGCGCCCAGAGCTGCGGGAGCGGCCCCTGGCTCATATAGCAGTAGCCGCCGAAGAAGTCCTTAGCATCGCAGTAGTTCCAATGCTCGGTGAGCGCAAGCGACGGCGGGCCCTTGTAGCTGCGGATCTCGCGCTCGGATAAGCCCCATACCGCTTGATTCGCCTGCACGGTGAAGTACTTGCCGACGAGGCCCGAGCTGTTCGCCAGGCCTTGCGGATGGTGCTGGTCCGCGGAGTTGAAAAGCAGCCGCGGAGTCTCGATCGCGTAGCCTGCGACGACGACATGTCGTGCGTGCTGGAAGCGCCAGCGCCCCTCACGCACGTAGTGCACCCCGGTCGCGCGCGCTTCGTGCCCGCCCGTCGGGTGCTTCACTTCGATGCGGCCGACCATGGCGAGATCGCGGATCTCGGCGCCAGCGGCGACCGCGCGCGGGATCCAGGTGACGAGCGCGCTCTGCTTGGCATTGGTCGAGCAGCCGGTCACGCAGAATCCGCGGTACACGCAAGGGTGGGCGCGACCGCGGGGCGCCGAGAGCGTCGCGATCGGAGTCTCGGTCCAGGGGATGCCGAGCGCCTCGCAACCCTCGGCGAGCGCGAGCCCCGCGGCATTGAGCTCGTGCGCGCGATAGGGATAGCGCGGCCGTTTCGGCCCCCACGGATAGTTGACGGGCCCCGAGATCTTCAGCGCCTCCTCGACCTCGCGGTAATAGCCCCACATCTCGCGCCAGTCGATCGGCCAGTCCGCGCCGTAGCCGAGAAGCGTGCGGGATTTGAACCACTCGGGCCGGAAACGCAGCGACACCATTGCGAAATGCACCGTGCTGCCGCCGACTCCCTTGCCGCTGTTGTTGCTGCCGAGCTGGACCGGGTTGCTGCCGGTCGAGATGCGATCGTCCGTCCAGTAGAGCTTGGTCTGCTCGGCCTCATCGGAGGCGAAATCTTCCAGCGGGCGAAACCACGGGCCGGCATCGAGCGCAACGACCGTGAACCCCGCCTCGGCGAGCCGACAGGCGAGCGTTCCGCCACCCGCCCCGGTCCCCACGATGACGAAATCCACTTCCTCGTCGTCGCGGAACTGTCGCATGGGGACCCACCCGCCCGGCCGGAACACATCGGGCGCGCGGCCATTCCTGGCACGCGGCTCGGTGAGCGGATCATCCGGCATGGCGTGCGCCGCAGGTCATACCCGCTTCAGCGGATGCGCTGATTGATGCGGCGGGCTTCCAGCGCATCGTCGCCATGCGCTTCTGCCGGCTCCCACGGATCGCGCTCGTCATAGCCCATGCGCACGTAACCGCGCGGACTCGCCGGCCCGCCGTATCCCATCTCGCTCCAGGCGGTCGGATACGACCAGTAAGCGTCGACGACATCGGTGAGCAGACGTTGCGTGAAGAAGGTCTTCGGCGGCATGCCGCCCCAAACCGGATCATGCAGGTCTCCCTGCTCCATTCGCCTGAGGAGTTCTTCCTGCTCTCGCGGCTCGAGCTCACGGAAGGGCCGGCCATGTGCCGAGTTCGATTCGGCATCGAGCGCTGCAATCCCGCGCCGCCAGGCTGTGCGCTCGCGCGGCATGTCGGCTGCGCGATAGCCGTCCTGGCGGTCGATGTACAGCTTGTGATCGATCAGCTCTGCAACGGGAACGGGCACGCGATGCGCAGGCTGGGGCGTGATGATCGCCGCGATCGCCTGCACCGTCGCGAGCTCGTGGATGTCGAAGAAGCGCGGCTCTCGCGGGGTGCGAAGCCGCGCGTCGATCACCTCGCGCGTCTTGTCGTTCCATGACGGCGAGCGACGTTTGGTAAGCACGTCGTAGCCCGGATAGCGCTCCGGACCTGCAGAGCGATGTTCAGCCATGCGGCCGCTCCTTCAATAGCCCGAGCGCAGCGAGCCCCGCAAGGGCGAGGCCCGTGAAGCTCGGCGGGGCCGGAAGCGGCGGCCCGTTGAGAATGTTCTGTGTCCAGTTGCGCCAGCCACCCATGTTGCGCGCGACTCCCCAGGTGTGGAACCCGACGCCGGCGAAGCCGAGGAGCGCCGTGAGGCGCAGCCATACACGGGCGATGCGGCCGCGGCGCGGCGAGGAACTGGCGGCCGCCCCGAGCAGCAGCGCGGCGCTCACCGGTGGCAACGTGACCGGGGCGTACATGGCGGGATTGTGGTATGCGCCGCGGAAATGCAGCAGCGCGGCCTCCGCAACCGTGCCGAGGAGGCCGAGACCGCTCACCACAGCGAGCAGCCGTCCCGCGGGCAAACCGAGCACGTGCGCAGGTCGTCCCCGAGAGGTGTGGCGCACCTCCTCGGCGGCCGCACCAAGCAGTCCAGCGAGCAGGATCGCCATCGGAGCACCGAGCGGCGCTCCGAAGAACAGGTTCTGCCACGCGAGACGGCCGGGGCGTTTGAGAACGTTATAGAGATGAAACCCAGTGCCGGCCATTCCCGTGAGAGCGGCGGCCGAGAAGACCGCCTGGCGCGCTCGGTGGGCGAGCGGCCGCATGTCGGTCGTGCCATGCGCGGACACCGCGAGGGTCAATGCTGAGATGACCGGCGGAGCGAACATGAAGCCGTTCTTGAAGGAGCCACGATAGTGCTCGAGGCCGCTGTCAAGCAGCACCGAGGTCGCGAGCAGCCCCGTCGCACGATTGAGGCGTCGGGCGGCGTGAACGCTGGCGCCGCGGTGTATTCGACTGTGCACGGTTCTCCTGACTCGTGACGGCGAGCCTTCGAACGACCGACCGATCTACATTTGGCTGTCGCTCCTTCAACTACCCGTCCGCGGCAAGGTTCCGTCTGCGCTGGCACCCGCGGCGATCGAAGCGTTCAACGCGACGAGCCGCTACAGCATGTCGTTGTTGTTGGCGGCGCGAGGGGGGATCTCCTGCGCGACGTCCCAGTGCTCCGCGACTTTGCCGTTCTCGATGCGAAAGATGTCGACGACCGCGTTCCCGCGCTCGCCTGGATGAATGACGACGTGAACGTGGGCAATGACATGATCGCCCTCCGCGAAGATGCGTTTCACGTCGTGCCGCGCGTCGGGAGAATGATTCCGGGCCCAATCGAGAAACGCTTTCAGGCCCGCGGTACCCGTCGCGGCGAGAGGACTGTGCTGGATGTAGTCGGGCGCAAAGAGCTCATCCACGCGCGCCGAGTCGAGGGGCCCGAGCACCCGTTCATAGACCGCGCGAATGAGGCGGAGATTCGCCTCCTCAGCAGGCGTGTAAGGCACAAGGCACCGTCGGGTCAAGGCACCGTCAGGTCAAGGCACCGTCAGGTCCAGTCGCCCCCTCCGTCTCCGCCACCGGCGTCTCCGCCCATTCCGAAGTCGGCGCCGCCGCCGCCGGGATCACCGCCGCCATCCCAGGAATCGCCGGATAGCCCAAAATCCTGCCCTCCCATGTCTGGGTTGGGCGGGGCCCCAACGATCTCTCCCGCGTTCGCCGGCGGAATCACACCGCCACCCTGGCCGCCGCCGAGCACACGTCCCACGAGCGCCTCGCCCGCTGCGACGCCCGCCCCGACCGCGAGCCCCGTGCCGAGACTGCCCATCAGCCCGGGACGGCTGCCGTAGCCGTAGGGCCCGCCCCCCATGGGAGGCACGATCCCGCCGGGCGGCATGCCCATGGGCTGCCCCGGATACGGTTGCCCGGGATATTGGGGATAGCCGCTCGCAAGCTGACGGCGTCGGCGCGCGATCGAGGCGACGATCACGACGACGGACAAACCGACGAGGATCAAGCCCCAGGGCACGCCCGAGCGGCGGGTGGTCTGCGGCGCATAGGGGGCACGAGGCAGGACGCGACCCTGCGAGAGCTCCGCTTTGAGCTCCCCGATCGCTGCGCGGTTGGTCACGAACGGCAGTCCGGGCTCGAGCGTCTCGGCGGTGGCGAGCTCGGCCTGCGCCCGTGGAATATCTCCGGCCCGCGCGTAGACCTCGGCGGCGACCCAGTGCGCCTGGCCGCTGCGCGGATGGTCGGCGAGCACCTGGCTCAGCATGCGCTCGGCCTGACCGAGCTGCCCTGCCCGCGCCGCCTCATAGATTTGATGCGGGGTCGGGTCCGGCCCCGCGGCAAGCACGAGGCCCGCTGCGGTGATGCCGGCAAAGAGCATGAGGGGAACAGCGATCTTGCGAAGCCTGGCCATGGTTCGTACCTGCTCGCTTTCGAGGCACTGACCCTTTGGGCAGCGGCGGCTGCCTGGGGTTCCAGAACTCATACGAAAATGATGATAAACAGGGTGTTAAGCGGGAGACTTAATCTTTACACGTGCGCGAGTGCGGGCACGGCTCAATGTGCCTGCGCGGCATGCGGGGATGGCGCATCCGGCGCGAGCACTGCATTTGCGCTCTGACGCTCCCGTGCGTGATCGGCTCCGAGCATCAGATAGACGGCCGGCACGATGAACAGCGTGAACAGCGTTCCGATCGACAGCCCGGAGAAGATCACGATGCCCATTGCGCGTCTGCCCGCCGCGCCGGCACCCGAGGCGATCACGAGCGGGATGACCCCGACCACCATCGCGGCCGTTGTCATCAGGATCGGCCTCAGGCGCACGGCCGCAGCCTCCTCGATCGCGGCGAGCTTCGAGCGACCCTCGCGCTGCAGCTGATTCGCGAACTGTACGATGAGAATTCCGTGCTTGCTGATGAGGCCGAGGAGCGTCACCAGGCCCACCTGCGTGTAGATGTTGAGCGTTGCGAAGCCGAGATTGATGAAGAGCAGCGCGCCGAACAGCGCCATCGGCACGGACACCAGAATGACCGCCGGGTCGCGAAAGCTCTCGAACTGCGCCGCGAGCGCGAGATACACGATGATGAGCGCAAATAGAAGCGTCGCGAGGAAGCTGCCCGAGCCCTGCATGAACTGCCGCGACTGTCCCGCGTAATCGGCGGTGTAACCGAGGGGAGCGACTTCGCTCAAAGTTTTGCGCAGGAACTCGAGGGCCGCGGACTGGGACACGGCGGGCGATCCTGCAATGATCGCGGAGTTGAGCTGCTGGAAGTGGTTGATCGTCTCGGGCACGGTGCTCGTCTCGATGCTCGCGACGGTGCGAGCAGGGATGAGCGAGCCGTCACCCGCGCGGATGTAGTTGTCGAGCACCTGCCCGGGATTCAGGCGGTCCTTTTGCAGCAGCTGCGGAATGACTTTGTACGAGCGCCCGTCGATCGAGAAGTAGTTGACGTATCCGCCCCCGAGCGCCGCGCTCAACGAGGCGCCCACGTCCTGCGCGGTGAGGCCCAGGTCGCCGACAAGGTCGCGGTCGATCTGCAGTGTTGCCTGAGGCTTGTCGATCTTGAGGTCCGAGTCGATGTACCAGAACATGCCGCTCGCTCGGGCGCGATCGAGCACTCTCTGCACCACGTCGTTGAGGCTCGCGATCGGCTCGGTGGTCGTGATGACGAACTGCACCGGAAAGCCCGACGAGCCGGGAAGCGAAGGCAGCTGGAAAGCTCCGACCCGCACGCCTGCGATCCGGTTCCAGCGCTTCTGCAGCTCGGCCTGAATCTCGTTCGCGGTACGCTGCCGCTCGTCCCAGGGCTTCAAGATGACGCCGCCGATCCCCTGCGTCACGGACCCCTGGCCGAGAATTTGGAAGATTGCATCCGTCTCGGGGAGGTCCTTGAGCGAGGAATACATCTGCTCCTGATAACGTTCCATCTGCTCGAGCGTCGCATCCGGCGGCCCACTCATCTGGCCTATGACGATGCCCTGATCCTCCTGGGGCGCAAGCTCCGACTGTGACGTCATGAACAGATACACGGCCCCGCCGAGGAGCACCACGCCGAGCACGACGAGCACGGGCCAAGTCTGTAGCCAGCTCGCGAGCAGCCGGTGATAACCGCCGCGCAGGCGCGTGAACGCGCGGTCGAGCCAGCGCGTGAACCGGCCCTCCTCCTGGCTCGCGCGGAATACTCGCGAGCACATCATCGGCGAGAGCGTGAGCGCGATAATGCCGGAGACGGTCACCGCACCGGCGAGCGTGAATGCAAACTCGGTGAAGAGCGCTCCGGTGAGCCCGCCTTGAAAGCCGATCGGCACGTACGCGGCCACGAGCACGATCGTCATCGCGAGGATCGGTCCGCCGAGCTCGCGGGCGCCTTGCAGGGCTGCCTGGAAAGGCGTCGCGCCCTCTTTCATATGGCGGTCGACGTTCTCGACCACGATGATCGCATCGTCCACGACGAGGCCGATCGCGAGAACCAGCGCGAGAAGCGTCAGGAGATTGATCGAATAGCCGAGCGCGAGCATCACGAAGAACGCGCCGATGAGCGACAGGGGCATGGCGATGACCGGCACGAGCACGGCCCGGGGGCTGCCGAGAAAAAGGAAGATCACCACGGTCACGATCGCGAGCGCCTCGACGAGCGTGCGGATCACCTCGGAAATCGCCGTCGTGACGAATTTCGTGGTGTCGTACACGACCTCTTCTTTGATCCCGGTGGGCAGCTGTGCGGCGATCCCCGGCATCATGGCCTTGACGCGCCGTGCCACATCGAGCACGTTCGCGGTCGGCGCGGCCTGGATGCCAAGAAACACTTCCCTGCGCCCGTTGAAAGCGACGCTGAAATTGTAATTGTCGGAACCGAGCACGACGTTCGCGACGTCCTCGAGCCGCACCAGCGCGCCGTTTTGACGTTTGACGACCAGACGCCGGAAGCCCTCGAGCGAGTGCAGATCGGTCGAGGCGGTGAGATCGACGCTCACCATCTGTCCTTTCGTCGTGCCGACCGCCGCGAGGTAGTTGTTCGCGGCAAGGGCCGCATACACGTCGCTCGCCGTCACGTCGTGAGCCGCCATGCGATCGGGGTCGAGCCAGGCGCGCAGGGCGAACTGGCGCCCGCCCTGCAGCTCCGCACTCTGCACACCGGGGACCGCATCGAGCTTCGGCTTCACGACGCGCAGCACGTAGTCGGTCACGTCGTTCGTCGGAAGCACGTCGCTGAAGAAGCCGACGTACATCGTGTCCGTCGTCTGGCCCGTCGAGACGCTGAGCACGGGCTGCTGAGCCTGAGGCGGCAGCTGGTTGCGGACCGAGTTCACCTTGGTCGAGATCTCGGTGAGCGCGCGGTTCGCATCGTAGTTGAGGCGAAGCGTCGCATTGATCGTCGACACGCCGGTCGTGCTCGAGGAGGACAGATAGTCGATGCCCTGCGCCTGCGCGACGGCGGATTCGAGCGGCTGGGTGATGAACCCTGCCACCGTCTGAGCGTCCGCCCCGTAGTACACAGTCGTGATCGACACCACCGCGCTCTCGGTCTGCGGGTATTGCGTGACCGGAAGGTTGAATATCGAGCGCACGCCGAGCACGAGAATCAGCAGGCTCAGGACGGCCGAGAGCACCGGCCGCTTGACGAACAGGTCCGTGATCCTCATGGCTTCAACCTGCGCCGGACCGCGGCGTCTCACTCTTCCTGGGGCGCCGGGTGCGCATCGTTCGCCGGGACCACGCTGTTGTCGATGACGACCGGCGTGCCGTTCTTGAGCTTCATCTGGCCGCTCGTGACGACGAGATCCCCCGGGTCGACACCGCGGAGCACGGCGACCTGATCGCCGCGCTTTGCGCCGAGCGTCACGAACCGCTGCTCGACCGTCAGGTGCGCCGGACTCGCTGCGCCGTCCGGCCGCGTGCCCGAGGCGCTCACCTGACCCTCGGCATCGGGTGCGGCCTTCGCCGCCGACCCCGTGGCGTCCTTCACCAGAAAGACCGTGGCTCCGTAGGGGTTGTAGGTAATTGCCGTTTGTGGAAGCGTCAAATGCCGCTCCGCGCCGCCCGATTCGACGGAGACGCGTGCGAACATGCCGGGCACGAGGCGACGGTGCGGGTTGTCGATGCGCGCCTCCACCTGGAAGTTACGGCTTGCCGCATCGATGCGCGGATCGATGGCCGTCACTTTGCCCGTGAAGCGCTCATTCGGATAGGAGTCGCTCGTGACGTTCACCGTCTCGCCCTTCGAGACGCGCGCCAGCTCCACCTGGGGAAGGCGGAAATCGACATAGATGGGGTCGAGGGTCTGAAGCGTCACGACCTTGTCGCCGGGATTGAGATACTGGCCGGGATTGATCGTCGTGATGCCGAGCCGGCCCGCAAACGGCGCGCGCAGCGTCTTCTTCGCGACGGTAGCCGCTTGCGCTGCGACCTGGGCTCGCTTCGCCTTGAGGTCCGCCTCGTCCGAGTCGATCTGCGATTTCGCGATCGCTTGGACCGCGAACTGCGCGCGATCGCGCCCGTAGACGACGGCTGCGAGGTCGGCGGCGGCCTGCAGTGCATTGAGCTGGGCGCGATCTGAGTCCGAGTTGAGCTCGACGAGCACCTGGCCGGCTGCGACTTCATCGCCCGACCGGAACCGGACCGAGCGCACGAGGCCCGCGACTTCCGTGGTGATGTCGACGCCCCGCACCGCGCGCAAGCTCCCGACCGCATCGAGCGCGGGCTGCCATTCGGAGTAATTCGCCGGCGCGGCCGTCACTGTTTGGGCTGGCGCGACGTTCTGCAGCAGCGCCTTGCGGATCATGTAGGACTTGAAGAGATTGAAGCCGACCAGCAGGCCGAGGAGTACCCCGGCGGCGAGCAGCACGCCCACGAGGCGCCGCCGCAGGCGGGCGGGCGGCGTAGCGCCCGACACTCCTCCTCGCTCCAGCTGGCCGCTTGGAGCGCCGGCCTCGCTCAAGCCATGTTCGACGGATTCGAGGCTCACGGGATCTCCTGCGGGGGCGACGCATGCGGCGCATCTCTCCCGAGTGCCGCCTAGCCGCTCGGAAAGGGCGCAACCGTACCGGCAGTTACGGACGGCTGCAATGCCGATTAAGAGAGAGGCGCCGTGGCACGTCCTTTGGCGATAGAATCCACCCCCCGGGTCGGGTACTCTTGTGCCGCACCGCGCGCGGGGGCTGCGGTGCCAATTGCATCCGAAATGTCACCCCTCGGAGACCCCAGCATGATCACGGAAGCGCCGGCAGGCGCCGCCCGGGTCGCTGCGTCGCTGCCCAAGGCAGCGACGGGCATCAGCGGCCTCGACGAGATCACTGACGGCGGCTTGCCACGCGGGCGGCCGACGCTCGTCTGCGGCAGCGCGGGCTGCGGCAAGACGCTGCTTGCCATGGAATTCCTCATTCGCGGTGCCACCCAATTCGGCGAGCCGGGGGCCTACATCACTTTCGAGGAGACCGAGGAAGAGCTCGCCCAGAACGTACGTTCGCTCGGCCACGACGTCGAGCGGCTGATCGCCGAGGGCAAGCTCGCGTTCGACCACGTTCACGTCGAGCGTCAGCAGATCGAGGAGGCAGGCGAATACGACCTCGAGGGTCTGTTCTTGCGGATCGGCCTGGCGATCGATTCCGTTGGCGCCCGACGAGTAGTGCTCGACACCATCGAGTCATTATTCTCCGGCTTCTCGAACCCGGCGCTCTTGCGAGCCGAGCTCCGCCGGCTCTTTCGTTGGCTGAAAGATCGCGGTGTCACGGCCGTCATTACGGCTGAGCGCGGCGAAGGCGCTCTCACACGCCAGGGTCTCGAGGAGTACGTCTCCGATTGCGTGCTGCTGCTCGATCATCGCGTTCAGCAGCAGGTCTCGACCCGGCGGCTGCGGGTGGTGAAATACCGTGGCAGCGGGCACGGCACGAACGAATACCCGTTCCTCATCACCGAGCAAGGCATCTCGGTCCTCCCGGTCACCTCGCTCGGCCTGAGCCACAAGGTGAGCAGCGAGCGCGTCTCGACCGGCGTTGCGCGACTCGATGCGATGCTCGATGGCGGCTATTACCGCGGCTCCTCGATCCTCGTCTCCGGCACCGCGGGCTCGGGAAAGTCGAGCCTGGCGGCCCACTTTGCCGCGGCCGCCTGCAAGCGCGGCGAACGTTGTCTTTACCTCGCATTCGAAGAGTCTCAGGCCCAGATCGTACGCAACATGCGCTCGATCGGCATCGATCTGCAGCCCTGGCTCGCCAGAGGCTTGTTGCACCTCGAGGCCTCACGCCCTACCTCGCAGGGGCTCGAGACGCATCTTGCGCAGGTTCACCAGCGGGTGAGCGAGCTCAAGCCGCAAGCGATCATCATCGATCCGATTTCGAGTCTCGCTGCCGCCGGCCCCTCTCTCGACACCGAGGCGATGCTGCTGCGGCTCATCGACTTCCTGAAAGATCGTGGGATCACCGCGATGCTGGTGAGCCTGACGAGCGGAGACGGTGCGCTCGAGGCGACGGAGTACGGCGTCTCCTCGCTCATCGACACCTGGATCGTCCTGCGCGACATCGAGCTCGCGGGCGAGCGCAACCGCGGGCTCTACGTGATCAAGTCCCGTGGCATGCACCACTCGAATCAGATCCGCGAGTTTCTCATCACGTCTCAGGGAATCGATCTGCTCGACGTCTACGTGGGTCCGGAAGGCGTGCTCACCGGCTCGATGCGCATCGCGCAGGAGGCGCGGGAGAAGGCCGCAGCGCTCGGGCGGCGCCAGCAAGTCGAGCGCCGCGAGCGCGAGCTCGCCGTGCGGCGTGCGGCGCTCCGCGCGCAGGTGCTCGCCCTGGAGCAGGAACTGAAAGCGATCGACGAGGAAGCGCGCATCACGTCCGCAGAGTCGGCCGCCGCCGAGGGTGTCCGCGCAGGTGAGCGAACGGCGGCCGCCGCTCGGCGCGGCGGAGAGGAAGGCGACCCCGAATGAGGCCGAGCGCAAATGATGAGGAGCGCTGGGTACTCAGGCTCTACACGGCAGGGCAAACGCCCAAGTCGGTCGCGGCATTCGAGAATCTCAAGCGCATTTGCGATGAGCATCTGCCCGGGCGCTATGAAATCGAGGTAATCGACCTGATGAAGAACCCCAGACTCGCAAAGGAGGACCAGATCGTCGCCATCCCGACACTGGTACGTAAGCTGCCCGATCCACTGCGCAAGATCATCGGCGACCTTTCGGACGTGGATCGGACGCTCGTCGGTTTGCAGCTGCGTCCAGCATTCCAGGTGCGACGACCATGAGCACCGCACGAAACGATCCTGGCATCTTGCTCGATCTGGAGATCGAAGAGCTGCGCCGCCGGTTGCAGGTGGCCGAGGAGATGCACCGGGCGATCGTCGATGACGAGCTCGACGGATTCGTCGTCGGTCGGGACGATGGCGAGCGCCGCGTCTTACTCGTAGGCGATGCCCACCGTCCGTTCCAGCTCGACGCGGAAGCCGAGCGGGAGCGGCGCCGCGCGCTCGAGGAGGCAGACCGGCACAAGAATCAATTCATGGCCGTGCTCGGCCACGAGTTGCGCAACCCCCTCGCCTCGCTCGTGAACGGTCTCGAGATCCTGCGCCGCTCGGCGGCCCTGGAGCCGCACGCGCGCCGGGCACTCGAGGTGATGTCGCGGCAGACCACGACGCTCATTCGACTCGCCGATGACCTTCTCGATGTGAACCGCCTCGAGAAGGGCATGGTCTCGCTCGATCGCCGGCGCATCGATCTTGCGCGCGTGCTCGGCGATGCAGTCGAGTCGGCACGTCCGGCGCTCGAGGCGAAGCGACATACAGTCGAAATCGTATCGGGCCCGGAGCCTGTCTGGGTCGACGGCGATCCGGTACGACTCACGCAAGTCGTGCTGAATCTGCTTCTCAACGCCGCACGCTATACGGATGCGGAAGGTCATATCCGCTTGGTACTCGAGTGCTCGCGGCGCGCGGATGCGCAATGCGTTGCGATCGTGCGCGTGATCGACACCGGGGTAGGCATCGAGCCCGATCAAATCGCGCGCGTGTTCGAGCCGTTTGCTCAGTTGGGCTCGTGTCAAGGGCGCTCAGGCGCCGGGCTCGGGCTCGGACTTACGATCTGCCGGCGGCTGGTCGAGCTGCACGGCGGATCGATCAACTGCCGCAGCGACGGCGCGCGGTGCGGTGCCGAGTTCATCGTCGAGCTACCGGCGTTGCCGGCCTGAGGACGCTCAGCTTCCCGTCACGTCTATCTCGAAATTCCGGCCGGCCCATTCGCCGTTCGCCGTGCGCTCGAAGGTGAGCTCGATGCGCGCGCCTGCGGCGAGCCGTACGGTTTCGAGCTCCGCGACATGAAGACCGATCCCGACGTCCCGAGTATCGATCTCCTCCACGGTCCGCCAACCGTCCCCCGTCCAGCGCACGCGCGCCGGATCGTTGATGCCGACCGAGAGCGGCACACCTGCAGGAATGCGGCTGATGGGCGCCGCCTCGGTCCACACGGCGCGAGCGATCGCGGGCCGTCTTCCCTCGTAACGCGTCCAGACGGCCTCGGGTCGATCGACCGCTCGCCCGAGCTCGCGTGAGATGGCGAGCTTGACGAACTCGGCGTGCGCCCACGCGAGCGGCATCGCCGAGCCGCTCGGATGCCCCTTTGCTAGACCGAGCGCCGGAATATTCGCCTCGTCCCAGACCTGCTCGGGCAACATCCCGCCTCTCGAGCCCATGTCCATCATCGATTGCAAATAGGGCAGCGGATCGTGGCCGGCGGCGAGCTCGTAATGCCCACGCTCGCCGGTCAGCAGCGGCCACGCACGCCCTCGCCCGCTGCCGTCGAACGCCGATCCGTCTTCGTGCTCCCCGTAGCCGTCGGCGGTGTATCGATACCAGCTCACTCCAGTAGGCAACTCGACGCGCAGCAGCGCATCGGCGAGCTTGACCGTTGCGAGAACTGTCGGGTCCTGCGGCTGCCTCAATCCGAAGCGCACGAGCTGCAGGAAATCGACACCGACCTGCTGCCAGGCCCTCATGTCGGGATCGGAGCGCCAGTTCTTCACCGGCAGCTGCGCATCGATCGCCTGCGGATCGTGGATGATCTCGGTCGGCGCGACGCGCACGTAATAAGCATCCACACCATGCTCGCGCGCGAGCGCCGTGCCGCGCGCCGTCGTCCAGTCTTCGAGCCGCGCGTTCCAATAATCGGCCACGGCGTACACGAGCTGTCGCGCCGCGGGCTCGAGGTACGGGGCCCCACCAACTAGGGCCGCAATACAAACGGCGAGTGTGAACGTGTTGAGTCCGGCGTCTTCTTCCCAGCGGTCCTGTTGTGTCGCAGGCCCGTTTCGCACGATGAAAGCGAGCGCTCGCCGGATCATGTCCGCGATCTCGATGCCGTGAAGCGCGGCGCGGTCGGCGAGGCTCACCGCGAGCAGTACCGGAAAGGCCGCCTCATCGAGCTGCAGCCCAGTCCAGTAGCTTTTGCCGCCGAGCCACTGGTTCTGGAACCAGTGCCCGTCGAGCTGTTGGGTCGCGATGAGGTAACGCAGCGTATCGCGCGCCTCGCCGACGGCGCCGAGCGCGAGCAGCGCGCCTGCGCACTCGACGAGGTCGCGCGGCCATACCAGGTGGTACCCGCCGATCTCATCGCGCGTGTTGCCCCAGGGAACGCTCAAGGAAGCGACCATGGTGCCCGGATAGAGCTTGTCCTGGTGTGCGCGCAGGACCATCCCGCATATCTTGAACTCACGCTCGAGCGCGGGCGTCCAGCCGGCCGCGTGAGTCGGCTGCACCGCCTGCACCTTCTGCGCGGGTTGGGTCGCCTGGGCCGCCCGGCGCGTCCGGCGAGCTCCGCAGTGAGCGTGCCACTCGCCCCAGCTCTCAATCAGCCGCATCCAGTTCGCCTCGAAGGGCTCGAGGAGCGCGGTGACCGCCACGGTGGCGGCGGCCTCTCGACTCGATCCGAAAGCGAGCGCGAGGGTTACGCTGTGGGGCAGCTCGCCCATGAGCGCGACATTGCCCGGACCTGCGCTCGAGTACTCCCAGGTCATCGCGCCGTGGTGCGAGAAGTCCTGCCAGCCGTCACTCGCGCCGACGTAGCCCGCGCTCGCGCGCATCCATGCATCGCGCTGGTGCTCGTCGGCGGCGGCGAGCGCGAGCGCGAAGGGACCCTGCTCCGCCCATAACATCCGCCGTCCGCGCAGATCGGCGACCTCCGCTCGATTGTCGCGCCCGCTGCCCCCTAAGTGCGGTGCGAGCAGCGCGTAGAGCCTCATGCCGGGATCGCTCGCGAGCTGCGCTCGGATGAGGAGCGCGTCGCGGCGAACGCACGCTGCGATGCGCAGGGAAAGCTCGAAGCGTGGGTGGCGGTGCACGACGGTCGCTGCGGGCGTGCCGTCGGCCGCGAGAGAAACGGAGTGCTCCTCGCGGCGCTTCACCTCCGCCCAAAAGCCTTTGCCGTCCGCAACCAGAAAGCCCAAGTCGCGAATCTGCGGGGTATCGACGCGCGGGTAATAGACCTCGTTGAGGATGCCGCCCCCGATCGTGAACCAAATGCGCGAAGGGCCGAGCGAGCAGCCGACCATCTCCTTCGCACTGCTGCACCAGGTGGGGGGAATACCCGGGGCGCCCGGCGCCTCCCCGCCGCTCATCGGTCGCGCCCTCGTGAGGATTCTCCGGCGCTCGGCTGGGCCCAGCCCCCCTCGCGCCAGAGCCGGAAGGCGCCCTCGAAGGCATCGGCATTGTCGCCGAGCCGCGCACCTTCGGGGAGCTTGCGGAGCTTGCGAGCGTTGCCGCCCCCGATCACCACGTACTCCACCTGGAATGCGGCGGTCAGCCGCTCGGTCACATCATGCACGGCGCGCTCCCATTTGCGGCGCCCATGACGGCGGAGGCCGCGCTTGCCGAGATAATCCTCGTACGTGCGTCCCTTCTTATACGGCAGATGCGCGAGCTCGGTCGCCTCGACGACGCGATCGAGAATCAGCGCAGTACCGAGCCCGGTTCCCAGGCCCAGGAACAGCATTCGTCCGCCCGCATAACTGCCGATCGCCTGCATCGCCGCATCGTTGAGGATCCGCACCGGTCGGCCGAAAGCGCGCGCGAAGTCGAACTTTACCCAGCCTCCGCCGAGATTGCGGGGCTCGGCGATCGGGCGGCCGTGCCAGACGACCCCCGGATAGCCGATGGAGATCACCTCATACCGCCAATCCTCAGCCAGCTCTTTGACGCTGCGCACCATCTGCCGTGGTGTGAGCTCTGGGCCCGAGTCCGCCTTACGTGGCGTACGCGCGCCGCTTACGAGCGCCTTGATGTGAGTGCCGCCGATGTCGACGGCAAGAATGCGGCGCGCGACGCGTCGCCTCTCAGCGTCGCCGCGCCGCATCGCTTTCCTGCGCTCTCTCTATCAAATAAGCCCGCACCGCCGCCTGCTCGTGCGCATCGAGCACGGATTTGAACGAAACCATGCCGTGCGATTCGAGCGCCCCTTCATTGATCACGGCGTTCCAGAGCGCCTCATTCGAGAGCGCAGGGCTGAAGCGCAGATCGGGCACGAGTCCTCCGGAGACGGCGCCATCGCCGTGGCACGAACCGCAGCGCCGGGCGTATTGCTTCGCGCCCTCGGCGGCGAGCGCCGGCTCGACGTGAGCGCTCGGTGGGGCCATGACGCCCTGCGCAGGCGCGACGGCCGGCGGAAGCCGAGCCGTGCCGTCGAGCGCGAAGGTCAACACTCGGCTTCGATTGACGACGTGTCCGGATTTGAATGAGAGGGCACCGGCGACGAGTGGGAAGACTCCGCCCCAACCGGCGAGCACCGTCACGTACTGTCGGCCCGCAACCTCGTAGGTCATCGGGGCTGCAATGATTCCGGTCTGCGCCGGAGCCGACCAGAGCTTGCGGCCGTCGCTCGCTCTAAAGGCCTCGAAATCCCCCGCGGCAGTGCCTTGAAAGACGAGATTGCCGCGCGTCGCGAGCGTGCCGCCATTCCACGGACCGGCGTGCGGGGCGCGCCAGGCTGCCCGCTGCGTCACCGGATTCCAGGCGAGGAGGTAGCCTTTCAAACCGGCGAGCGCCTGAGCCTGAGCCTTCGGATCCGCGGGCAGGCTCGTCGTCGCCTGATCGAGCCCCATGTTCGTCGCGAGCGTCTCGGGCTCGAAATCGTGATCCGCGAGGTAGGGGAACGGCATCTCCTGCGCCGGGATGTAGACGAGCCCAGTCACCGGACTGAAGCTCATCGCTTGCCAGTTGTGTCCGCCCGAGGGGCCGGGCTCGCCCACCCAGAGTTTGCCCGTGCGAGCGTACTGCGCCTCGGGATTGACGATCGGACGGCCCGTCTCGCGATCGATCCCCCGCGCCCAGTTGACCGGCACATAGTTATTCGCCGAGACGAGCTGGCCCGTCTCGCGATCGATCACATAGAAGTACCCGTTCTTCGAGGCCTGCAGAATCACGCGGCGAGGCTTGCCGTCGATCGGCAGCGTCGCGAGCGTCAGCGTTTGGGTGGCGTCGTAGTCCCACATGTCGCCCGGGGTTTCCTGGTAGTGCCAGGCGTACTCGCCCGTTGCGGCGTGCACGGCGACGATCGAGGCCGAAAAAAGGCTGTCCGCCGGTTCCCCGCTCGCGAGCCGTCGCGCCCAGGGCTGCACGTTGCCCGTGCCGAAATAGATCAGATCGAGATCGGGATCGTAGGAGAAGGAGTTCCAGACCGTCGCGCCGCCGCCGCTCTTCCACCACCCGGGCGGCCAGCTCTTCGCCGCGCGCGCGAGCGCCCCATTCTCGGGTCCCTTGGCCGGATCGCCCGGGACGGTATAGAAGCGCCAGGTGAGATGACCCGTCGCCGCGTCGTACGCGCTGACATAGCCGCGAACGCCGTACTCCGATCCGGCATTGCCAATGACGATCAGCCCGTGTGCCGCGAGCGGTGCGCCGGTGATGGTATAGGGCAGTTTCGGATCGACCGTGAGAACCGACCAGTCCGGCTTGCCGGTGCGCGCATCGAGCGCGATCAAGTGCCCATCGAGCGTTGCGACGTAGACTCGACCGTCCCATACCGCAACACCGCGGTTCACCACGTCGCAACAGGCGTTGATCGCCGTACGACCTGGGACCTCCGGATCGAATTTCCACAGCAGCTTACCGGTTGCGGCATCGAGCGCCTGCACCTTGCTCCAGGCACTCGTCGTGTACATCACACCGTCCACGACGACTGGAGTCGCCTCCTGACCACGATGCGTGTCGAGGTCGTAGTACCAGGCGAGGTGAAGCCCGGCGACGTTGCGATCATTGACCGAGGCGAGAGGACTGAAGCGGGTATCGCCGTAATCGTGTCCTACGGCCAGCCAGTTCTGCGGCTCTGCGCCTGCATGCTTCAGACGGGAGCCCGTAACCCGGGCGGGCCCGCGGTGCGAGGCTGCCGGGGCACTCACCGCTGCCGATGCCGCAAGGCCTGCAAGTAGCGCAATCGCTGCGAGTCTCTGTAAATTCCTCACGCATTCCCCTTGGGGTCGCATCCGCTCGAGGATGAGGTCTATCTTAGCAGTGCCGGTATGCGCGCGAGACCGTCCCCCATGCGAGAATCCGCACCAGGATGAATCTGCTCATCATCGAGGACGACGCGGAGCTGCGCACGGGGTTGCAAACGCTGCTCACGCAGCACGGCTATCGGGTCGAGGCGCTCGCCGGAGCTCGGGAGGGCCACGCGGCGCTCATCACGGGTGATTTCGACCTCGCCATCATCGACCTTACCCTTCCCGACGGCGACGGAGTCGCGCTGATCCGGGCGCTGCGGACCGAGAGGTGCAGCGTCCCGGTACTCGTCGTCACGGCACGCGATGCGCTCGATGACCGCGTGGCCGGACTCGATGCAGGTGCCGACGATTATCTGGTGAAGCCGTTCGAGATGCAGGAGCTCGAGGCGCGCGCACGCGCTCTCATCAGGCGCAATCGCGCCGATCGCGCGCTCGGGATCCGTTTCGGTCCGCTCGAGCTCACAATCGGGGACCCGCGCGTGCTGCTCGACGGCGCGCCCGTCGATCTGACTGCGCGCGAGTACGCACTGCTCGAGCTGCTCGCGGTGAGAGCCGGCCAGGTCGTCAACAAGTCTCAGATCGCGACGCGCCTCGCGCGCTCCGGCGAGGCGTTATCGGATGCGGCCATTGAGGTTGCGATCCATCGCCTGCGACGCCGCCTCGAGCCCTACGAGCTGCACGTGAGGACGGTGCGGGGGTTCGGATACCTGCTCGAGGCAGCCGAGCCGACTCCGGAGAGCTGAAGCAGCACCGGCGTGGCCGAGCCGACCCTCAAATCCGGGCTCACGCTGCGCTTCATCGTCGCGGCGCTGCTGCTGCTGCTGCTCGATGGCATCGCCTGCTATTTCACAGCGGCCCATTTTGCGAACCTCGTCTACGACCGTTGGCTCATCGACTCGACGCGCTCGCTCGCCCAGGCGCTCCGGACCGACGGAGGTGAAGTTCGCTTCACCCTGCCGCAAATCGCGCTGCAGATCTTTCAATTCGACGAGAGCGACCGGACCGTCTTCCGGGTGGATTCCGAGCGACGCGGGTTGATCGCTGGGGATGCGTCGTTGCCGCTCATTCTCCCAAGGCCCGACGGAGAGGTGCGGCTCGCGACGGTCGGCGTGCAAGGGCATCCGATGCGGCTCGTTTCGATGCAGCAGCTCGAGCCGGAGGCGCACGATGCGGCGACCGTAGAGGTCGGCGAGACACTCAAGAAGCGCGCCACGCTTTTCACGGGAATCCTGCTCGCAATGGCCGCTCCGCAGCTCGCGCTCATCGCAGCGGCGCTTCTCGTCGGCTGGATCGCCGCAGGCCACGGCCTTAAGCCGCTGACCGGGCTCGCCGCGGCGATCGAGGCTCGCAGTTACGAAAATCTAACGCCTCTCCCGGAGCTCGGTCTGCCGAAGGAAGCGTGGGTGCTCGCCTCGCGGATCAACGATCTGCTCGGACGACTCGAGCAGGCGCTCACGGCTCAGCGGCGGTTCGTAGCGGACGCCGCTCATCAGCTGCGCACGCCGCTCGCGACCGTGCTGCTGTACTCCGAGCGCGCCGAGCAGGCCGTGAACTCGCACGATCCCGAATCCGCGCGGACCGCTTTGCACGGGCTGCACGCCGCCGTTGCGCGCGCCGCCCGGCTCTCTCAGCAGCTGCTCGCGCTTACGCGCGCCGAGCCGGGCGCGGCACAGCACGCGATGTCGCCCCTCGACCTCGTCGGACTCGCGCGCGAGGTGGGCGAAGAGTGGATCCCGCGAGCGCTCGAGAAGCGCATCGACTTCGGCTTCATGGCTCCGGAGGCACCGGTGATCGTTTCGGGCAACGCGGGGCTCCTCGGGGAGATGATGTCGAACCTCATCGACAATGCGCTGCGCTACTGCGGACCGGCGAGTCGCGTGACGCTTTCGGTCTCGGCGATCCCTCTGCCGAGCGTTGCCGTCGAGGACGATGGACCGGGCGTTCCGGAGCCCGAGCGCGAGCGCATATTCGAACGTTTCTACCGCGTGGCCGGGACCGAAGCCAACGGATGCGGGTTGGGGCTCGCGATCGTGCGCGAGATCGCTACGCTTCATAGAGCAGTCGCCCGCGTGGAGACGGGCAGCGGCGGCCGAGGCGCGCGCTTCACGGTGCAATTTCAACGCTCAGCCTGAGGCCGATCGCGACACGAGACGCTTCCGCCCGAGCGCTCGCAGGACTGTCATCGGCCGCGCGAAGAGCGCACAATCGCGCTTTCGCGGAACAATTTCTCGGAGCGCATCCGCCGCGCGCCGGCTCGCGTTTTGGCCCAATTCTTGCTGCCCGGCGACGGAATTTCCGCGGCGGTCCAGGGGGGAAACTTTCACGATGATTCAATCGAACCGGCCTTCCTCTCTTTCCCGCGAGACCGCGCTCGAAGCTTCCCTCGAGAGACTCGTTCAGGAGCGCGATCAAGCCCGCCAGGCGCTCGCGAGCGCGGTCGTCGAGCGCGACCGCGCTCAAGCAACGTTGAGAGAGACAGACCGGTGCACGGCACTCGTGCGGGAGCGCCTCGATGAGTTTCTCGCGACACTCGCACATGAGCTGCGCAATCCGCTCGCCCCGATCCGCAGTGCCGCTCAGATCATGCGAATGGCCGAAGGAGATCATGCGACGGTAAGCGCTGCGCGCGCGATCATCGAGCGGCAGCTCAAGCACCTCGTGCGGCTCATCGACGACTTGGTCGACGTCTCGCGCATCACTCGCGGCAAGCTCGAGCTCAGTAGGGAGCGGGTCGATCTCGCCTCGGTCCTGCAGATGGCGATCGAGACGAACCGCCCGCTGCTCGAGAGCAAACAGCAGCACATCATGGTCGAGCTGCCCGCCGATCCGCTCATCGTGGAGGCGGACACGATGCGCCTCGCGCAGGTGTTTGCAAACCTCATCAACAACGGCGCCAAGTACAGCGATCCGCGCTCGGACATCCGCATCCAGGCGACGCGCGCGGGCGGACGCGCGGTCGTGACCGTCACCGATCAAGGCGCCGGAATCGAGCGCGACATGCTTGCGAGTATTTTCGACATGTTCACGAGGATCGAGCGGCCGCAGTCCTCGCCGCACGACGGACTCGGGGTTGGGCTCACGCTCGTCAAACGAATCATCGAGCTGCACGGCGGCTGCGTGAATGCCCAGAGTGACGGACCTGGCAGGGGCAGCGCGTTCACGGTCGAGCTCGATCTAATGGAGCCGAGCGGCGATGAGACCCCGACGGTTTCGTTGCCCGGGCGGGCGGAAGACAGCTCCCGCCGCGCACGCATTCTCGTCGCCGACGACAATCACGACGCGGCTCAGAGCCTCGCTCTGATGTTGAGCATGGACGGGCACGAGGTACGCACGGCGGGCGACGGCCTCGAGGCGCTGCGCGAGGCGGAGGATTTCCACCCGCAGCTCGTCGTGCTCGACATCGGCATGCCGAAGCTCGACGGTTACGAGACGGCGCGGCGGCTGCGCGAGCGCCCGTGGGCTGCGCATACGCGCCTGTTTGCGTTGACCGGTTGGGGGCAGGAAGAGGATCGCGAGCGCGCGCGGCGCGCGGGCTTCGACCAGCATTTGGTGAAGCCGGTCGACCCGGAAGCGCTGAGTCAGCTCCTCAATCGAACGCTCTCGGAATCCGGCCGAACGTTCGCCGAGGGCCGCGCCTGAGCTCGAGTTCGAGCTCGAGTCGAGAGCCGGCGCGGGCCGCTGAAACTTCTGCAACGGCCACGGCAAACTTTACTTAACGTGGCGCTTCAGGCTCAGGACCGCGAGCTCGTTCCGGCGCTCGTACCCGATGAGCGCTTGCGCGCTCCCGCGTGACTCGCCTGCCCGCCCTTGCGGCCCGCCTCGGCAGCGAGGCGGCGGTCGAGGGAGAAGCTGCGCTTCTCATTCGGGACACTGCGGCCGCCCTTGCTTGCGATGCGTCGCTGCTTCTCCTCATCCATCGAAGCGAAGCCGCGATTCGAAGTGCGTCTCTCTGCAGACACTACGACCTCCTCCGCCCGCCCCTGGGGCCGAGGTTTATTCCTTCGGGTCGGTAACGTCCGATCTGCGAAGCCGGTTCCTGTTGCCTACGAAAGCGGACCGAGCGGGGTGCGCGGAGGCCGTCACTCGGCCCACCGCACCCCCCGGGGCGAGGCTTCGCCGCTCAATGCTCGGCGCCGGAGCGCTCACTGCCCGAGCGGCCGCTCGAGCGCTCCCCCATGGGTCCCGCGCCGCTTTCGCCGCTGCTGCTCGAGCCGCCGTGGCTTGCCTGGCCGCCCTTGCGCCCGGCCTCGGCCGCGAGACCGGGGTTTTGGGAGAAGCTGCGCTTCTCATCCGGGACGCTCTGGCCGCCCTTGCGCCCCGCAGCCGCGGCAAGCTCGCGGTTCTGCGAGAAGCTGCGTTTCTCGCCAGGGACGCTCTGGCCGCCCTTGCGCCCGGCAGCCGCGGCGAGCTCGCGATTCTGCGAGAAGCTGCGTTTCGAGTCGGGCACGGCCTTGCCGCCCATGCTGGCGATCTGTCGCTGACGCTCCTGATCCATCGAGGCGAAGCCTCGATTGGACGTGCGCCGCTCCTCCGTCCGTCCTTGTGCCATTGGCTGACTCCTCGGGTCAATTGAAGCTCGTGGCGGAGCAGCAAGCCGCATTCCTTCGTTGCTGCAATGCCGCGTCCCATCATTGGACCGCGAGATCATTGGACCCCCGATAGGACGGGTAGCGTTCAATCAGCCCGGGGGCGGGCGTTGAATTCGGGCGTGAGCGGGAGTCGAGTTCTGGCGTCGGGGTCGATTTTAGGGAGTGAGCTTGTCGATGACGACGTTCACCGCGCCGTCGCGTCCCACTCGATAGGCCGTCTCTCCGAAGGGGTCGCCCTTCTTCGCGATCGCGCTGCCCGAGCGCGCGATGCGCGCGATGACCTGCACGTCCTCGCCCCGCGCAATGGCGCGCCCGGGGATCATGGCATCGGCGGCCGACAGATCGACGCGTTGCGGAAAGCGCGCCTCGAGACGTTTGACAGCGAGCGGCGGTCCCGGCTGTTTGGGATCGCGAACGAAGACAAAGAGTGGCGCGCCGGCGCCGCCGCTCAAATTGAGCTTCGGGGATAAGGCGACTCGGATGTGAATCGCGGGGCCCTGGCCGGCAGCGCCCTGCTCTGCTGCTGGCGTTGAACTGGCTGAGGCTGGCGCGCCGGACGCCCCGGACGGATCGCCCACTCCGCCTGCACCGCCGGCGGTAGACCCCGCATCCGCCGCACTCCCGCCGGTTGCGATCTGCTTGTCGATCGCGGCGATCTGCCGCTCGATGATCGGTTTGACCGTGTCTGGCGGATCGAGCGCGAGCAAAGCCGTGAAGCGCTGCCGAGCGAGCGGCAGATCGCCCCGATGCAGCGCGGCGGCCGCACCGAAGAAGAGCACTTTCGGCGAGTGCGGCTCGAGGAGCAGCGCTTGCTCGACGAGCTTGCCTGCGCGTCCGCTCAGCTGCGATTCATCCTGCACCGAAAGCGCTTCGGCGAGACCGATCAGCGCGTCCGCATTCTTTCCATCGGCGAGCTCGTTGGCGCGCTCGTAGGCTCTTTCCGCTAGGTTCGTCTCGTTGAGCACCGTGTAGGAGCGGCCGAGCATCAACCAGCCGTTGAGGTCGCTCGGGTTGTCCATGACGCGGCGCGCAAGCCTTCCGACCATTGCCTGCGGAGAGTCCGCCGCGGCGGCCGCGCGCGACCATCTCCAGTTGCTGAGGGACAGATAGAGCGCGCTTGCGCCGATTCCGAGCACCGCGGCGACGGCGAGGGTCGTCCAGGGCGCCCGTGTGCTGCCTCCGTCGCGCCGCAGGAGCGGCACGGCGATGGCGACGAGCGCGGCGATGGTGAGCGCGGCGGCGAGGATGATGAATGTGATCATCAGTGTGCCGCGCCTTCGCCGGCCGGCCTGCTCACGTGCGCGGGGTCGCCGTCGCGCGTCGATCGGCCTCGCTGCCCCAGTCGCTCCTCGCGCGGCGGGGCGAGCTCATCGTCCGGGTCGGCGTCGTCCCGATCGACGAGTGAGACGCGCGCGCGAATGATGCGCAGCGCAACGACGATCCCGATTGCGAGCAAAAAGAATGGAAGCAGCCACAGCCAAGCGTTTCGCCAGGAGTATTTCGGTTTGAACAGAACGAACTCGCTGTAGCGGGAGACCAGGTACTGTTTGATCTGAGCGTCCGTTTTACCCTCGAGCAGCATCCTTCTGATCTGTGCTCGAATCTCGCCCGCGGCATCCGCCGGCGAGTCTGCGAGGCTCTCGTCCTGACAGACCGGGCAGCGGAGCTCGTGCAGCAAGGTGTCGTAGCGCGCCTCGAGTTGCGGGTTGGGGAGCTGTGCCGGATCGATCGCATGTACCGGGAGCGCGCCGAATACGAGCAGTGCCGCGACGAGCGCTGCGAAGAGCGGGAGCATTCGAGCCTGGCGCAGCGTCATGATTTGCGGTCGCTGAGCCCTGGCGGCAGACGCGAGGCGAAATTCTTGTTCCATTCCTCGGGTGTGATGGGGCCGATCTTCTTGTAGACCACCACTCCCTCGGGGTTCACGAGGAAGCTCTCCGGGGCGCCGTAGACGCCCCAGTCGACCACGACGCGACCGTCGTGATCGGTCGCGACGGTCGCATACGGATCACCGAGCGTGTCGAGGAAGTTACGCGCCGAGCCATCATCGTCGCGCCAGTCGACGCCGATGATCGGTACGGACGAGGAGCTGCTGATCTTCAGCAGCTCCTGGTGCTCGTCTTTGCAGGCGAAACACCAGCTGCCCCAGAAGTTGAGCACGTACCATTTGCCGGCGAGCTCTTTGGAGCCGAATGTGCGTCCCGGCTGATCGAGCACGGGCAGACTCCAGTTCGGCGCGGGCTTGCCGACGAGCGGCGACTTGATCTCACCGACCGTTCCGGAGTTCTTGATGCCGACGCCGAGCACGGCCGCGATCGCCACGAACGCAGCGAGCGGGATGATGAAGCGGATGAGACGTGGCTTCTCACCGGCAGGCGGAGTCGCGGGTGCGCGAGTCGCATCCGCGGTTCGAGCCGGTTGAGGCAGGTTCTTGGCGTGGGCGGCGGCCGTCTTGCTCATGCTGCGTGCTCCTTCGCCGCACCGGGCGGGGCCGCGACGCCTGCGGGGATCGGTTCCGTCGCACGCGCCGTGCGATAGCGCCGGTCGGAGAGTGCGCAGAAGCCGCCGAGCGCCATCAACAGCGGGCCGAGCCACAAGAGGGTGATCATCGGTCGGATTTGCGCGCGCATGCTCCAGCGCCCCGCGCCGAGGTCGTCCCCGAGGGCGAGCTTCAAGTCGGTGCCATGCACGTTCTTCATACCGGCCTTGGATTCGGTCTGCTTGCGCACCCAGAATTGCCGGCTCTCGGGGAAGAGCGTGGTGACGGTTCGGCCGTTGCGACTCACCGTCACCTCGGCGCGGATTGCACTGTAGTTGGGGCCTTCGACGTTGCTCGTGCCGATGAGCTTGAAGTCATACGCCCCGACCTGCGCGCTCTGACCGTTGCCGAGGGCGATGTCGCGCTCGACCGTAAAGGGTTCGAGGATCGAGATCGCGATGACTGCGACGCCGAGCCCGATGTGCGCGATGCTCATGCCGAGGATGCTGCGCGGTAAGGAGAGGTGCCGGCGCAACCGGTCGATGGGATCGACGAGCGAGGACAGAATGATCCAGCCGCCGAGCGCAAGGCCCACCACCGCGAGGATATGCCGTCCGGCGAACACCCCGAGCACGACCGCGAGCGCGAGGGCGACCGCGAGCGCGAGCGTCGCCAGGATCGCGCGGGCGTGATCGCCGAGATGGCCGCGCTTCCAGCCGGCATGGATGCCGATGGACACCAATGCGAGTAGCGGCAGGATCGGAAGCAGGAACGTGGGGCGGAAATATGGCGGACCGACCGAGAGCGCGCCCTGCCCCAGCGCCTCCGCGATGAGCGGTGCCATCGTGCCGCCGAATACCGTCGCCGCGGCGATGACAAGCAGGATGTTGTTGAAAAGGAGAAAGGACTCGCGTGCCGTGAGCTCGAAGCCCGCGTTCGATTTGAGTGTCGGCGCGCGCCATGCGTAGAGCGCGAGCGCGGCACCGATTGCGATGACGAGGAAGATCAGGATCGCAGTGCCGCGCGTGGGATCGGCCGCAAACGAATGCACCGAGACGGTGACGCCGGAGCGGACCAGGAACGTACCGACCAGGCTCAGTGAAAAGCCGAGCAGCGAAAGCAGCAGCGTCCAGCTCTTGAAGAGTCCGCGCTTGTCCGTCACCGCGAGCGAGTGGATGAGCGCGGTGCCGACGAGCCACGGCATGAACGAGGCGTTCTCTACAGGGTCCCACGCCCAGAATCCGCCCCAGCCGAGCGTGTAATACGACCACCAGCTGCCGAGCGTGATGCCGCACGTGAGAAACGCCCACGCGGCCGTCGCCCAGGGCCGCGTCCAGCGCGCCCAGGAAGAGTCGGTCTTGCCCTCGAGCATCGCGGCGCATGCGAATGCGAACGCGACGGCGAGACCGACATACCCCGTATACAGAACCGGCGGATGCGTGGCGAGACCGGGGTCCTGCAAAAGAGGATTGAGATCGATGCCGTCAGGGGCCGGCGGCTCGAGACGCAGGAACGGGTTCGAGGTGATGAGCGTGAAGAGTAGAAATCCGAAGCTCAGGAATCCGAGCACGCCGAGCACGCGCGCGACGAAGCGCCGCGGCAGGCGCTGCGTCGCGATCGCGACGACCGCGGTCCACCCCGCGAGCAGCAGGATCCAGAGCAGGAGCGAGCCTTCGTGCGCACCCCAGAGCGCCGTGATGCGATAGAAGAGCGGCAGCGCCGAGTTCGAGTTCTCCGCGACGTAGCGCACCGAGAAATCGAAATCGACGAACGACATCACGAGGCAGCCGACGGCCGTGGCGACCATCACGAGTTGACCCGCTGCGGCCGACATCGTCGCCGAGACCCAGCGGTCGCGCTTGAGAGCGGGTCCGACGATGCCGAAGAACGCCTGCAGGCCCGCGAGCAGCATCGCGAGGATCAGCGCAAAATGACCGAGCTCGGGGCGCATCAGGATCCTCCTCGCGGCGGCGTGCCGGCTCGCGCGGGTTGCGCGCCCGATGCGAGCCCGCGCGTCCCGAACGGCATTACCCCGCCGTGCTCTGCTTTGATTTGAGCGGCCATGCCGGGCGGCATGTATTTCTCGTCGTGTTTGGCGAGCACCTCGTCGGCGACGAAGGTGCCCTGGGAATTCAGGTGGCCGTGCGCGATGACGCCCTGCCCCTCCCGAAAGAGGTCCGGCAGCACCCCCGTATAGACGACCGGCACCGCATGCTTGAAGTCCGTCACCTCGAAGCGCACCTGCAGGCTTCCCGGCGCGCGCTGCACGCTGCCCTTCTGCACCATACCGCCGAGCCGGAAATGCTCATCGCCGTGGACCTTGCCCGCGGCGATCTGGGAGGGAACGAAATAGAAAGTCACGTTCTGGCGGAACGCGGTGAGCGCGAGTGCGCCCGAGATACCGACGCCCACCAGAATTCCGATCACGAGAAACATGCGACGTTTGCGCGGAGTCATGCCTGCGTCTCCTCCACGATCCACTCCTCGCGCATGGCGATGCGGCGCCTCGCCTCGGAGCGTGCACGCGCGATGAGCCGTCGCGCCCAGTAGATATTGAGAAACACCACGGCGAACGTGATCCCGTAGCAAGGCCACAGGTAGCGCGCGTAGCCGCCCATCGCGAGGAAATGCGTAAGCGCGTTCACGAGGCGAGCGCCTCCTTCACCCAGCTCGCGGCGCGCTCGCGGCGGAGCACCTCCCCGCGCAGACGCATGAGCAGTACGGCGACGAAGTACAGCGTGAATCCGAAGATCATGAAAAGCAGCGGCACGAGCATCGAGGCCGTGTAGATGGTCGGCCGGCCTAACCTCAGTAGTGACGGCGCCTGATGAAGGGAGTTCCACCAGATCACCGAGTAGTGAACGATCGGCACATCGACGAGGCCGACGATCGCGAGGAGCGCGCTCGCCCGGTCCGCACGCTGCGCATCGTCGAACGCCGAGCGCAATCCCATGTAGCCGAGATAAAGGAACAACAGCAGCAGCTCCGAGGTGAGGCGCGGATCCCACTCCCAGTAAGTACCCCACATCGGCCTGCCGAACAGACTTCCGGTTGCGAGGGCGGCAACCGTGAACGAGGCTCCGATCGGTGCGCAGCTCGCCGCGACCGCGTGCGCCACCTTCATCCGCCAGATAAGTCCGACGGCCGCGGCGATGCCCATGCTCGTGTAAATCATGATGGACAAATAGGCCGTCGGCACGTGCACGTAGATCATTCGGAACCCATCGCCCTGCTGGTAATCGGGCGGTGCGAGCACGAGCCCACCATAAAGACCCGCGACGATCAGCAGCGCGGCAGGCCATGCGAACCACGGGGTGAGCGTGCGCGCGAGCCGATAGACGTACGGCGGTGATCCCAAGCGGTGAAACCAGGTCCAGCTCATATCCGCGAAACTACTCCAGACTGATGCGCACCGCGGCAGCGGCGGCAAGCGGCGCGAGCGTCACCCCGAGCACGGCGAATGCGGCGAGCAGCTCGAGCGGGGCCGCAAAGCTCTGAGCGCGCATCGCGAGCTCTGTCGCCTGCGCCCCGAAGATGAGGATCGGCACCGCCAGGGGCAAGGTGAGCAGCGACAAGAGCATTCCGCCGCGCCTTGTGCCGAGCGTGAGCGCTGCACTGATCGCACCGATCAAGCTCAGGGCGAGCGTGCCGATCGCGAGCGTGATCACGATTCCGCCGACTGCGCGCACCGGCACCCCGAGTGCCATACCCGCGAAAGGTGCAAGCACTGCCAGAGGCAGTCCGGTGAGTACCCAGTGGGCGGCCGTTTTCGCGTACAGGAGCCACGTGAGCGAGCGGCCGCAGAGCGCGTACTGCTCGAGCGTGCCGTCGCGCGCATCGTCGCGGAACAGATGCTCGAGCGCGAGCAGCGCCGCAAGGAGCGCTGCGACCCACAGCACTCCCGGCGCGATCTCGCGCAGGCGCGAGAGCTCGGGCGTGATCGCAAGCGGAAAGAGCGTCGTCACGACCGCAAAAAAGGCGAGTGGCTGTACGATCTCGTCGCGCTTGCGAAATGCGAGCCGCAGATCCCGCGCGAGGGCGAGGCCCGCCACATCGAACGCCGAGGGGATGTCGGCCCGGGTATCGAGCACGGCCGCCGTCGCGTTCATCCGCGCGCGAGCTCGAGCCGGCGCACGCGCTCGGGGCTCACGGCGATCTCGTGGTGAACCGCGGTCACCGCGAGCCCGCCGGCACGGACATGCTGCTCGATCAGCTGTCCGACGAGCTGCTGGCCCCCGCTATCGAGGTGCGCTGTCGGCTCATCGAGCAGCCACAGGGGTGCGGCGAGCAACAGCACGCCGGCTAGGGCGACCCGGCGGCGTTGACCGGCCGATAGTGTTCTGACGAATCGATCGGCGAGGCCCGGCACGCCAACCGACGCCAGCGTGTCTGCGATCTCGGCTGGTCTCACCCGCCGTCGTAAACCTACCCAGTAGCGGATGTTCTCGCCTGCAGTCAAATCCACCTTGAGCGGTGGCTCATGACCCAAATACGCGAGAGAGCCATGAAAGGCACTCAAGTCCGCCCGCACGTCGCGGCCGCCCCAGGTGATGCGGCCGGCCTCGAGGTGCAGCAGACCGCAGAGCGCCCGCAGCAGGCTCGTCTTACCCGCTCCGTTCGCGCCGGTCACCTGTAGCACCTGACCGCTCGCCACATCCAGCGCGAGCCCGCGCAGCACGTGGCGCTCACCTCGCCACACATGGAGATTCTCACCCCGCAATGACAACTCGGACATGGCCCCCCGGCCGATTTCGTGGCGCGAAGGATTCGCGCCCGAGCGGCGCGCTTGCGCCGCAAGAGATATGATAGTGTCTCAAATTCAGGGGGTTAGCGCCACTCGGCAGCCTTCGCCATCACGCTTCGGCTCCTGGTGTCGCCGCCCAGCCAGTTGGTTACAGCGGCCGCCGATTTGGTTACATCGCTGCCCGGGTGGCGAAACTGGTAGACGCATGGGACTTAAAATCCCTTGGGGGAAACCCCGTGCCGGTTCGACTCCGGCCCCGGGCACCAGTTCCGCCCCGACGGGATTGCGATTATCGTAAGCGCTTTCCGGCACTGCGCTCCGAATCCATCCACCAGCGGAGATTTCCATGTCCCAGGCAGATGCAAAGGATCCGAAGAAACCCTCGCAGACTCTGAGCGATGCGGACATCGCATCCGAGCGCGTCGTCAGGCGGCGTTCGTTTTTGAGCAGGACCGGACTGCTCGTCGGCGGCGCGCTCGCGGTTGCCACCGGTGTGCGAGCGATCGCTGCGGGAGACGATGACCCGGACAAGGACGGCGACGATCCGGTATCCGAGAAGTCGAGCGATCCCGACAAGGGAAAGCGCAAGCGCAGGTCGAGATCCACGGACCCGGATGCGAAGCGGTCGAGCGACCCGGATGCCAAGAAGGCCGGCGATCCGGACCGCACGGACCCGGGCTCGAAGAGCTCCGGTGACCCTGATGCGCACAAGTCTCCGGAGACGGACCCGCACAAAGCCCCCGATTCAACCCGATCGTAGGAGCGCGGCATCGACGCGCGGCGCGCCGACGGGCTCGCCTGGCTGCTCGATCCGGTCGAGCCCGGGACGTTTCTTCGCGATTCCTGGGAGCAGCGCCCGCTCGTCGTGCGGCGGGCGAAGCCGGATTATTTCCGCGAGCTGTTGACGCTCGAAGACATCGATCGCGTCCTCACCACGCTCGATCGCGGCTATCCGGATGTGCTGGTGAAGCACGCCGGTCGCGATATCGTCGCGGGAGACTACACGATCGGTGGCTCGAAGCTCGACGTAGCGAAGCTCTATCAACTATTCGCAGACGGCGCGACGCTCACGCTGGCCTTCCTGGATACCGTGCTTCCCGCTCTCGAGCGGTTCTGTCGCGGGATCGAGTTGGAGCTCAGCATGCCGCTGCAGGCGAACGTGTATCTCACGCCCCCGGATGAACAGGGCGCGAAGGTCCACTACGACACGCACGATGTGTTCGTCCTGCAGGTGTCGGGCTCGAAGCGGTGGACGATCTACGATGCGCCTCTCGCGCTGCCGCTTTCCGGCCAGGCGTTCGACCCGGACGTGCATCGTCCCGCCGCACCGATCCACGAATTCGAGCTCGGTGCGGGCGATGTCGTGTACATCCCGCGCGGCTGGCTCCACGAGGCTCGGGCGACGAGCGCTACGTCGCTGCACATCACAGCCGGCGTGCTGCGCTATACCTGGACCGACCTGCTGCTCGAGCTCGTCGCGCGTGTGGCGCTCGAGGAGTCCGCCTTGCGCAGGGCGCTGCCGGTCGGATTCGCGCGCGAGGGCTTCGATCGCACGGCGGCGCGGGAGACGCTGCGCGGGCTCCTGCTCCAACTGAATGCGCGAGCGGATGCGGACGCGATGCTGGATCACTTCATCGAACGGTTCATCGCCGATTGCCCTCCTCTGCTCCAGGGTCAGCTGCGTCAGCTCGATGCGCTGCAGAGTCTGACGATGAAGACGCTCCTCGGGGCTCGTCCCGGCGTGGCGCATCGCCTGCGTCGCGACGCGGCAGCGCTCATCGTCGAGCTCTATGGCCGGCGCATCACCTTTCCCGCACACACCGGCGAGGCGGTCGCGTTTGCGCTGACACATGCGCAGTACAGTCTGCGCGAGCTGCCCGGAGAGCTCGATGAGGCGGGACGGCTGGCGCTCGCACGCCGCCTGGTACGCGAGGGGGTGATTTGGGTTCTTCCGGCGCCGCCCGGGTAGCCGAGCTCAAATGAGCCCGAGCCGCGCGCCGAGGCGCGCGAGCTGCATGGCGTTCCTCGCACCGAGCTTCTCGCGGATCGCGGACTGGTGGTTGGCCACGGTCTTCTCCGAGAGGCCGAGTCGCTCGCCGATGTCCTTCAGCGTTTCGCCTCGCACCAGGAGGCGCAGCACTTCGAACTCGCGCGCCGTGAGCGTCTCGAGTCCCGTCTGCCCGGACGATGCAGTCGACCGAGCCATGTTCGCGGCCACATCAGGACTCACGTACCGCTCGCCTCGGGAGACCGCGTGGATCGCTTCGAGAAGGACCTCCGGGGCGCTCGCCTTGCTCAAGTAGCCGAGCGCGCCCGCCTGCAACGCACGAGAGGAGAAGATCGCATCGTCGTGCATGCTGAACATCAGCACGCGCAGCTGCGGTCTCGCCGCGAGCATGCGGCGCATCGCCTCGATTCCGCTACTGCCCGGCAGTGCGATGTCCATCACGACGACATCCGGGGAGAGCGCGAACGCCCGTTCACAGGCCTGAGCCGCATTTGCGGCCTCCCCGACGACGGCGATATCCGGCTCACGCTCGAGGAGACGCCGATAGCCCTCGCGCACTACGGCGTGATCGTCGACGAGCAGCACTCTGACCGCTGAGCTCATGCGGGAATGCGCGCGTGCAACTCGAAGCCCTTGCCGGGCCTGCTCGAGAGCGTGAGCTCCCCTTCGAGCGCGGCGACGCGCTCGCGCATACCGATGAGTCCGAGCCCCCGAGTCGGCAGCGAGAGCTCGGCGCCTCGGCCATCGTCGGCGACGGCGAGATGGATCGCCTCGGCCATGGCACCGCCCGGTACGCGCTCGAGTCGAATCAGGACGTGGCGAGCCGCCGCGTGCTTGGCGATGTTGGTCAGCGCTTCCTGAACGAGCCGGTACAGGGTGAGACCGACGCTCTCCGGCAGCGCCGAAAAATCTCCGCCGACGGCGAGCTGCACCGACGCCTCCGGAAGTCGTGCTCGCCAGGTTTCGATGCAGTGCTCGAGGGCAGCGGCCAGACCCAATTCATCGAGGCCCACGGGACGGAGCTGACGGATGAGGTCGGCCAGCACGCCGTGGATGTGGTCGCAGTTCGCAACGATCGCGCTCGCCCGGTCATGGAGCGCATGTCCATCGAGCGACCGGCGATCGCGAATGCCGACGGCGTCGATCTTGATCACATTGAGATATTGCCCGAGCTCGTCATGGAGCTCGCGCGCGAGCGATTTGCGCTCGGCCTCCTGCAGCTCGACGTATTGGTGCGAGAGCCGCCGGTTGTCGGCGAGTGCGGCGGCGAGTTGGGCTTCGGCAACGCGCCGGCGAACGATCTGCCGCCCGGCATCGCGGTAGCGACGCGCTGCGAACCACGTGAGGCCGGCGGCAAGGACCAGCAGGACGACCGGAAGCTCATCGAGCTGCAGTCGCTCCCACGGCGCACTCAGGCGGCGCAGCAGCTCGGCAAAGTTGAACTCCATGCAGAGGACCGTGGCCGCCACGGTCGCCACAGCAACGAGCGTGGCATCGCGCCATGCCGACGCGAGCCGCGGATCTCCCGAGAGGTTTATTCGAGTCATGCGGTGAACGCTCGCTCGGAGGCGGCTCGATGCGATCAGCTTATCGCAGGCGAATCGCCCGCGAAATCGGGAAAAACTCCCTTGGGTTTCGCGAGGCGTCGTGGAAGCCTTCGCCACCATGCCGACCCGCGTGCCTGTGAAACGACGACGACTGCTGAGCGCCGGCGCCGTCGCGCTGCTCGCGCCATGGCTGGGATCGGCCTCCCGAGCCGCCCGCGCAGCGGATGCGCCGCATGCCGCGGTCAGCGCACCCGCCGTACCGCTGCAGCAGGTCGTCGTCACTGCGCCGCTCGCCGGGAGTGAGACCTCGCTCGATGAGGTTGCCGCGAACGTGCAGCGAGTCACGGCGGCGGATCTCAATCAAATCAGCGCGCGCGATGCGACGGACGCTCTCAATCAGCTCTCCGGTAGCATCAATATCAACGACACGCAGGGCAACCCCTTTCAGCCGGATGTGAACTTTCGCGGATTCGCAGCATCGCCGGTCCTCGGTACGCCTCAGGGCGTGTCGGTGTTCGTCGACGGAGTGCGCGTGAACGAGGTATTCGGCGATGCCGTCAATTGGGACCTCATTCCCGAATCGGCGATCTCGAGCCTCGAGGTCATCCCCGGCTCCGATCCCGTCTTCGGACTCAATACTCTCGGAGGGGCCGTGACCGTGACGACCAAGCGCGGGTTCGACTATCCCGGCACCCGCATCGAGACATACGGCGGCTCGTTCGGCCGCTGGGACACGCAGCTCGACACCGGCGGCCACGGCAAGCACTTCGATTACTTCCTGAGCGGCAATCTGTTCGCGGAGCACGGCTGGGGGGATCACAACCCGAGCCGGGTGCGCCAGGGCTTCGGGAAGATCGGCTATCGCGACGAGGCCAACGATGTGACGCTCGCATTCACCTATGCGGATAACCGTCTCGAAGGCAATCAGACGCTGCCGCTCTCGTTCCTGTCCGATCCGCGGCAAAGCTACACCTGGCCGGATATTCAGACGGATCGCATGGCGTTCGTGGATTTGAACGCGAGCCACTGGCTGAGCGACGACTGGATGCTGTCGGGGAAGGCCTATTACCGCAAGGTGAGCACGGGGGTCCTCAACAGCAACGTCAACGAAGACTTCGATCCCACCCGGCCGATCGGCCCGGGCAATGAGCCGATGGGCAACATCATAGAGGCCATCGATCAGTACCGACCGGGAGCGGCCCTGCAGCTGAACGGTCACAGCAACGTCGCGGGTCATCGCAACACCCTGATCGTCGGCGCGAGCTACGATCGAGGCACGACGGGTTTCCAGCAGCTCGACCAGGAAGCGGGCATCTCGCGCGATACGGCTTCGGGGGCGCCCGAAGTGCTCGGGACTCTGCTGCACGCCATCAACGGCTATACGGGCCTCTATCTCACGGATACGCTCGGCCTGACCAAGCGCGTCTTTTTCAACTTCGCGGGCCGCTACAACGACGCGAGCGTCACGTTCGAGGACCGACTCGGCACCGCTCTCAACGGTCGGCACAGGTTCCGCCGCTTCGACCCCTCCGTCGGGCTCACATTCAACCCGACGCGCTCGCTCACGATGTACGTGACCTATGACGAAGGCATGCGAGTCCCGACCCCGGTCGAGCTCACTTGCGCCGACCCGAATGCGCCCTGCAGTCTGCCGAACGCTTTCTCCGCGGATCCGGCGCTCAAACCGGTCGTGGCCAAAAACATCGAGCTGGGCGCGCGGGGCGCGCTCGGGCCGGGAGTTTCCTTCACCGCGACGCTCTTCAGGACGAATCTCGAGAACGATATTCAATTCGTCTCGAGTGGTGGCGCGGCGGTGAGCGCGGGTTTCTTCGAGAACGTACCGCAAACGCGCCGGGCGGGATTCGAGCTCGGGCTCCAAGGCAAAGCCGGCGCGTTCAGCCTGAGCGCGCACTACACCTACCTCGAGGCGACCTTCGAGGCGCCGCTGATCCTCAGCAGCCCCGACAACTCGACGGCCGCAGCTCTCAGCTGCTCGACCTGCACGGACATTCAGGTCAGGCCGGGAGATCGAATTCCGGGCCTTCCCAAGCACGTGGTGAAGCTACGCGCCGAGTACGCCGTCGGTGCATTCGCGCTCGGTGTGAACGTGCTCGGCCAATCGAGCCTCTACGCGCGGGGCGATGAGAACAATCGGGACGTGAATGGACCGATCCCCGGCTTTGCGCTCGTCAATCTCGATGCGCATTACGATGTCTCATCCCGCTGGCACGTCTTTGCGCGGATCGACAATCTGTTCGATCGACGTTACTTCAATTACGGACTGCTCGGACAGAACGTGCTCACCGCACCCGGCAATACATTCGATGCCACCGGCACGAGCTGGCGGCCCGAGCAATTTCGGACCGTAGGGGCGCCTCTCGGCGCGTGGGTCGGCGTCATCTACGGCGTGCGTTGAGCGAGCGCGCGACGCATTCCCGCTTCTGCGGCGATCGGCCCGGCATGCCCTATGATGCGGGGCATCGTGCGCATTCGTTTCCTTCTGCCGTACGTCGCCGGCTGCGCCCTGATCTTTGCGGGCTGCACCAGCCCGCTGCCGCGAGGCGGCGGCGGTCCCAGCGGGCAAACACGCACCTCGATAGAGTCTCTGCTGCCGGCGACGGTTTCCGACCGCGCGGGATGGACTGCCGATATGCGCGCCTCGTTCGCCGCTCTGCGCATTGCGCCGACGCGCGAGCATGTCTGCGCTGCGATCGCGGTGATCGAGCAGGAGTCGGGCTTCCGAGTCGATCCCGTGGTCCCCGATCTCGGCCGGCGCGCCCGGCAGGAGATCGATGAGCGCGCGGCGAGCGCCAACGTGCCGGGCGTCCTGGTGCACGCGGCACTCGACTTGAGGTCGTCCAACGGACGCACGTACGGCGAGCGGATCGGCGCAGCGCGCACGGAGAAGCAGCTCTCCGACACTTACGAGGACTTCATCGGACAGGTGCCGCTCGGGCGGCGCTTGTTCTCCGGCTGGAATCCGATTCGAACGCGCGGACCGATGCAGGTCAGCGTCGCCTTCGCCGAGCGCTTCGAGCGTATTGCGCCGTATCCGTTTGCAGCGCGCGGCAGCATTCCCGATGAGCTGTTCACCCGACGCGGGAGCCTCTACTTCGGAATCGCCCATCTGCTCGATTACCAGGCACCGTATGACCGCTACCTGTTTCGTTTCGCCGACTACAATGCCGGTCAATACGCGAGCCGCAATGCGGCGTTCCAGCGAGCGGCCGCTCTCGCGTCCGGCCAGCCGGTGACGGCGGATGGCGCGCTGCTCGCGCCCGCAGAGGGGCTGCTCGCAAGCGGGGGCACGCTCCTCGCACGAGATCGCCCGGCCAAGGATGCCGGCCAGACCGAGCGGGTGCTCGATCGGCTTGCCCCACGCCTTCATCTGACTCCGGCGGAGATCCATTCCGCGCTCGAGCAAAGCACGACGCGGGAATTCGAGCGGACCGAGCTGTACCGGCGCGTGTTCGCGCTCGCCGAGCGCCGCGGCGGACGGCGCTTGCCGCGCGCCGTCGTCCCGCAGATCCGCCTGCACGGGCCGAAAATCGAACGTGCCCTGTCCACCGATTGGTACGCGCACCGGGTCGATGGTCGTTTCGAGCGCTGCATGCACGAGTAGCGCTATATTCGCGCTAGTGAGACGGAACGGGGGGAATCGAACGTGATAGCCGACAAGCGCGCGCGCGCGGCATTTGCCGCCGCCTCATTCATCGCGATCGGGTGGGCGGCCTCGCCCGTTCGCGCCGCCGCAAGCTGCGATCGAGCGTGCCTCGAGCACATCGCGGAGCAATACCTCGCTGCGATGGTCGCTCACGATCCCTCCAAGGCGCCCATTGCTTCGCGGACCCGCTATACGGAGAACGGTGTCGAGCTCACACTACCCGACGGCCTCTGGCGCACGGCCGATGGACTCGGCAAGTACCGCCTGTATGTGGCCGATCCCGACAAGGACACGATCGGGTTCTTTGCGAAGGCGCGCGAGAACGGCGCGCCGGTGCTCGTCGCGACCCGATTGAAGGTGGTCGGGGACAAAATCACCGAGATCGAGAGCGTCGTCGCCCGGCTCTCCGGAACTATCGGGGGAAGCGCGAGCCCACTCGGGCGCGAGGACCGGCTCGGCGATGAGCCTCGGCCGCAATTCCTCGCGGTCCTGCCGTCCAAAGAGCGGCGCTCCCCGGCGCGGCTCGCGCAGATCGTCGACCGCTACTTTACGGGCATCGAGAACAATACCGGCGATAAGCCTCCGCCGTTCGCAACCGACTGTCTGCGAATCGAGGATGGAGCGCAGACGACGGGCCGGCCGGTCGCAGCCGGCCGCGAGGCCGGGGCGGCGAACTATAGCTGCCGAGAGGCATTCGGTCTCGGCTACTACCACGAGGACACGCGGTTGCGTAACCGACGCGTGCTCGCCGTCGATACCGAGCGCGGGCTCGTCTACACCGGCGTCTTTCTCGACCATGACGCGACGGTGCGCACGTACCATCTCAAGAACGGCCGTCTCGTGACGGTGCGCAACACGGGCCCATGGACGTGGATGGCGCAGGAAGTCTTCGAGGTGAACGGGCGCGGTGAGATCAGCCAGGTCGAGGCGGTTCTGCTCAGCGTGCCCTACGGCATGCGCCCGGGATGGAGCACCGGAGTGCATCTGCCGAGCCCCGCCGCACAACGGGATGGATTCAAAGAGTATTGATGAATCATGGCGCCTTCGTTCAAAACGCTCGCCGCTCTGATGGCTGCCGGGGCCCTCACCGCGCTTGCGCCCCCGGCGCGAGCCGCGGGCCCGGCTCCTCAGGCTGCGCCCGCCGCGCAATGGCTCACGATCAATCGTCGCCTGGACGGGGATCGCTTCTCACCGCTCAAGCAGATCACTCCGGCCAACGTGTCGCGGCTCGGGAACGTCTGCCGCGTGCAGATCGATGGCGCGACGACGTTCGAAGCCGGCCTCATCGTCGCGGACGGGACGATCTACACCGACACGGGACAGGAGACCGTCGCGCTCGATGCGGCGAATTGTGCGATTCGGTGGAAGCATCGATACGTACCGGAGGAGGAGCGTTACTCTCCCTCCAATCGAGGACTCGCCGTGATGGACGGCCGAGTGTTCCGCGGCACGGGCGATGCGCGCCTCATCGCCCTCGATGCGACCACGGGCAAGCTTCTCTGGAAGGATGTCATCGGTGCACCGCGCCTCGGTGAGGCGGCCACCGCCGCCCCGCTCGCGTGGAACGGCATCGTGTACATGGGCATCAGCGGCAGCGAGCTCGGGGCGCGCGGCCGCGTCATGGCCTACGACGCGGCGACCGGCCGGGAGCTGTGGCGCTTCGATACGGTGCCGATCGGCAGCGAAAAAGGCGCGGACACCTGGAAGCGTCCGCAATCGGCGAAAACGGGCGGCGGAGGCATCTGGGGTGCTATGTCGCTCGATGTGGCGACGGGGGAGCTGTTCGTGCCCGTTGGCAATCCCTGGCCCGACATCGACAAGGGGTACCGCCCGGGCAGCAACCTGTTCACCGACTCCATCGTCGTACTCGATGCACGCACCGGCGCTCTCAAATGGTGGTATCAAGCAACGCCCGAGGACTGGCAGGATCAGGACATGGTCGCGGCGCCCGTGCTGTACCGGGACACCCGGGTACGTGACATCGTCGCGTTCGGCGGAAAAGACGGGTACGTCACCGCAGTCGATCGCGACACGCACCGGATGATTTTCCGCACGGCCGTCACGACCTTCTCCGCGTATCACAAGAGCCCAACGCGCGAGGGCGTGCGAATCTGCCCTGGATACGCCGGCGGCGTGGAGTGGAACGGGCCTGCGCTCGATCCGCTCAATCACACGCTCGTCACGGGCGCCGTCGATGCATGCTTCATCGTCAAGCTGGGCACCACGCACTATTCCCCCAGTCAGGCGAGCTTCGGCGGCACGGTGCAGCCGGATGGCCCGATCACCGGCTGGGTCACCTCACTCGACAGCGAGACGGGTCAGGTGCGCTGGCGTTACCACGCGGAGAAACCCGTGATCGCGGGCGTGACCCCGACCGCGGGCGGCGTGACACTCACGGGGGACACCGCCGGAAATCTCCTGGTGTTCGAGAGCCGCACCGGACGGCTGCTGCGCAAACTGCCAACGGGCGGCGCACTCGCAGGCGGCCTCGTGACGTACGCGATCGCAGGGCGGCAGTACGTCGCGTTCGCATCGGGGAATGTCTCGCGCATGGCCTTTGGCGCGCTCGGCATGCCGAGTGTCGTCGTCATGGCTCTCGAGCCTCAGCACGCGCAGCCGTAAGCGCGAGCTCGGGCACGCTGATTGCTGATGTTGGGGCGCTGCCCCGCGGAGCCGGTAGGAGGCCGCCGTGGATTGCGAAGTTCCCCTAATTCTGCAGGTCGCTGCGAGTGCACCGACCTGCTCCCCTACGCCTTCGACCATCACCTTCGATGAGGCGGACCACGCTGAACGTTCGCTCGATGATCCCCCGCTCGAGGCCTGCAAACGCGAGCTCGACGCGGTGCTCGCGTCGCTCGACCGCTGATCGATCGCCGGGCGCGCTGAGCGCGCGGCGACGACCCCGCTTCCCGCGCTCGACCGCAGCGCGGCGCGGGTGGGCGGCAATCCTCGCGAAACTCGCTACCTGTTGATACGCAGCTGGTCCTTCACGTCCGTGACGCCAGGCACCTGCCGCGCCGCCTGTTCCGCCCGGAGCTTGGCGATCCCCGTGTCTGCCCGTCCGCTCAGCGTGACGACGCCGTTCTGGGTCGCGACCGTCAAACCGACGAACGAGCCCCGCATCTCGTGAGTGAGCTTGTGCATCACCTGCTGTGTGATCTGTGTATCCGACTGGGTCGGCTCACTCGAATCGGCAGCCGCGAAGGTGACCGTAGTGCCTGCGGCGAGGAGCGAGCATCCAAGGATGACTGCCAGTAGATTCGTGCCTCTCCTGTCGCTCATGGCGCTCTCCATCGTGAAGATCAGCGATACCTGTTCGACCGAGCTCGGGCGACCAGGTTCCGCGACTGTCGCTCGAGCGCAGCCGCGGACGGGACCGCGAGATTACGGACGCGTGGCGGCCGCGGTATGCTTGCGCGCTCGCCTCAACTCAACCGGGAGAACTCATGATCAGATCCGCCGGGCCCGTGCTCGCTCGGTCGCTCGCCGCGTTCGCGGGCATCGTGCTGCTACCCGCGACCGCAACGGCTGCAGCGCAGCCGCCGGCGGCTGCGACGGCACCGGCAGCTGCGGCGTCTGCAGTCCCGGACGCAGCAAACGTTCTGCGCGCGACGCTTCCAAACGGACTGCGCGTCATCATCGTGCACAACGGCCTTGCCCCAGTCGCCTCGACGGCCGTCAATTATCTGGTGGGCTCGGATGAGTCTCCGTCGGGCTTTCCAGGTACGGCGCACGCCCAGGAGCACATGATGTTCCGCGGCAGCCCGGGGCTCACGGCGGACCAGCTCGCCAACATCGGCGGTGTGATGGGCGGGAATTTCAACGCAAACACGCGCGAGAGCCTCACCCAGTATCTGTACACGGTGCCGGCCGAGGACCTCGATGTGGCGCTGCACATCGAGGCGATCCGGATGCGCGGCGTCGATGATTCGGCGAAGCAGTGGGACGAGGAGCGCGGCGCGATCGAGCAGGAGGTCGCGCAGGACCGATCGAACCCCGGCTACGTGCTCTACGCGCAGCTGCGCTCGCTCGCCTTCGGCGGAACGCCCTATGAGCACGACGCGCTCGGCACACGTCCCTCTTTCGACCATACCACCGCTTCGATGCTCAAACAGTTTCACGACACGTGGTATGCGCCGAACAACGCCATTGTCGTGATCGTCGGAGACGTAGACCCGAAGCGTACCCTCGCCGAAGTGCGCAAGCTCTTCGGCGCCATGCCGCGCAAGGAGCTTCCGGCGCGCCCGAAGATCGATCTCAAGCCGCTCCAGGCGACCTCGATCTCGGTTCCCACCGATCGGCCGACCGGCACGCAGATGATCGCGTTCCGCGTGCCGGGGCTCGACAGCCCCGACTTCCCTGCGCTCGAGGTGCTCGCGGATGTGCTGAGCAGCCAGCGCTACGCGCTCTATGGGCTCGTGCCGCAGGGCAAGGCGCTCGGCGCCTTCTTCGCGCTCGACCCGCTGCCGCACGCCGGGCTCGCATACGCGGGCGTCGCCTTTCCCGCCGGTGCAGACCCCAAGGCGCTCGCCGCAGATGTGCGCGCCGTACTCGAGAATGCGGTGCGCGAGGGCGTGCCCGCCGACCTGGTCGCCGCCGCCAAGCTGCAGGAGCGCCGCGAAACCGAATTCCAAAAGAACTCGATCGCCGGGCTCGCCTCGGTCTGGTCGGACGCCGTGGCGCTCTACGGCCTCACCTCTCCGGAGGAGGACCTGGAGCGGATCGAGCGGGTAACCGTCGCCGATGTGAATCGCGTCGCTCGCAAGTATCTCGACTTCGATCACGCGATCACGGCAGTGATGCTCCCGCAGGGCTCAGGGCCGCCCGTTCGATCCGCGAGCGCCGGTTTCGGAGGACAGGAGAGCATCTCTCTCGGGGAAGCGAAGCCGACGAAGCTTCCCGCCTGGGCCGAGCGAGCAGTGAGCCGCTTGAGGGTGCCCGCGCAGACGACGCATCCGATCGTCTCGCGCTTGCCGAATGGCCTCACGCTGATCGTCCAGCCCGAGGACGTGAGCGATACGGTGAGCGTGTTCGGGCACATCCGGAACCGCCCGGAGACCGAGACGCCGGTGGGCCAGGAAGGCGTCGCGCCGCTCACCGACGAGCTCCTATCGTACGGCACCGAGCACCTCGATCGGCTCGCCTATCAGAGCGCGCTCGATGCGATCGGCGCGAGCGCGCGGGGCGGAACCGATTTTCTCGCGCAGGCACTGACGGAACATTTCGATCGGGCCGTTGAGCTGCTCGCTGAGAACGAGCTGCACCCCGCTCTGCCGACCGATGCGATGCGGATCATTCAGCGCCAGCTCGCCGCGGTGGTCGCCGCGCGCAACCGCAGCCCCGGCTTTCTCACGCAGCGCTCCCTGACCGCCGCACTGTTTCCGGCGACGGACCCGAGCCTGCGGCAGGCGACCGCCGAGAGCGTGCAGTCGCTCACGTCCGAGGACGTGCATGCCTATTACCGCAAGGTGTTTCGGCCCGACCTCACGACCATCGTCGTCATTGGCAAAGTAACGAGCGCTGAGGCGCAGGCTGTCATCTCGAAGTATTTCGGCGGCTGGAGCGCCTCGGGCCCTGTGCCGGACACCGATCTGCCGGCCGTCCCGCCCAACCGCCCCTCGATCATCAACGTGCCCGATGCGACGCGCGTGCAGGACAACGTGCTGCTCGCGCAGACGGTCGGCGTTACCCGCTCCAACCCCGATTTCTACGCGCTCAATCTGGGGAGCGCCGTGCTCGGCGGCGGATTTTATTCGACGCGGCTCAGCATCGAGCTGCGGAAGAACCTGGGCCTCGTCTACAGCGTCGGCTCGCGGCTCCAATCGGGGCGGACCCGGTCCGTGTACATGATCCGGTTCGCGAGTGATCCGCAGAACGTGGTGCGTGCGGCGAGGATTGCGACGCGCGAGCTCGAGTCGATGCGGACCAAACCGGCCGCCGCCGATGAGCTCACGCGCGTGAAAGCGCTCCTGCTGCACGCCATACCGCTCTCGGAGGCGAGCGTCGATGAGATCGCCGGCGGGTTCATCGAGCGGCGCGAGCTCGATCTGCCGCTCAATGAGCCGACGATCGCCGCGCGACGCTACATTGCGCTCAGCGCGAGCGACGTGCAGGCGGCATTCCGCAAGTGGATTCGGCCGGACGACCTGGTCCGCGTGAGCGAGGGACCCGAGGCGACGAAGTGAGGCGACATGGAGCGGCTGCGATTCTTGAGCGGCGCCGCACGGCCGCGTAGCATGAACGCATGTCGTCGCGTCCGCCGCTTCCACCCTTCACGCTCGAGACCGCCGTTCAGAAGGTGCGCATGGCCGAGGACGCGTGGAATACGCGCGACCCCGAGCGCGTGGCGCTCGCCTACACCGAGGACAGCCGCTGGCGCAACCGGTCGGAGTTCTTCGAGGGGCGCGCGGCGATCGTCGAATTCCTGAAGCGCAAGTGGGCCCGCGAGCTCGAGTACCGGCTCATCAAAGAAGTTTGGGCCTTTCACGGTCATCGCATCGCCGTGCGCTTCCAGTACGAATGGCATGACGACGAGGAGTGCTGGTTTCGCTCCTACGGCAACGAGCAATGGGAATTCGACGAGCGCGGCCTCATGCGTCGCCGCGAAGCGAGCATCAATGATGTGCGGATCGGACCGACGGAGCGGCGTTTCCTGTGGCCGAGCGGTCCGCGTCCGGCCAATCACCTGGGACTGACCGAGCTCGGTCTGTAGCGCACGCGTCCGGTGCTCAGCGCACCGCCGCGCGAATCTTTGCGGCGAGCTCCGCCGCATCCGCAGCGAGTGCCCCCGCGGGCCAGTCGACACCGAGGCCTTCTCGCGCGCTCGGCTTCGGGATGATGTGGAAGTGCACGTGATCGACCGCCTGGTGCGCACCGCGGCCGTTGTTCTGCAGCACGTTGTACTCGCGCACGCCGGTCGCCTCGATGACAGCGCGGGCGAGCCGCGGCAGCACCCGCCCGATCGCCGCGGCCGATTCCTCGGAGAGCGCATCGAGCGTCTCGGCGGGCTCCTTTGGAATCACGAGCGTATGACCGCGGCTCAAAGGTCCGACATCCAGAATGGCGATCACGCGCTCGTCCTCGTAAACCTTGTGAGCAGGGATGCGTCCCTCGATGATTTTCTTGAAGACGGTCTCTGCCATGGCTGGCTCTCCGCTTGTGGGGGGAACGGCGCCCTCATTGTCCCGCGGGAACGCCCGAGGGCGGAAGTCCGTTGCTCTCCGGTGAAGCCAACCCGAGGGCTGAACGATGAGCGAAGTCACCACCGACCATGGCCAGATCCGCCGCTGGGCGGAGGGCAAAGGCGGCAAACCGGCCGCAGTCAAGCGCACACACCGCGAAGGCGACGTGGGCATAGTCAGGATTATGTTCCCCGATGCGCCGCAGTCCGAGCACGATGCCCTCGAGGAGATCTCCTGGGAGGAGTTCTTCGAGGAATTCGACAAGCGCAAGCTCGCGCTGATTTACGAACGCGACAGCATGTTCTCCAAGCTTGTCAGCCGCGAGACAGCCGAACGCCGCGAGCGTGGCGATACGCACGCTGCGCGTCATCACTGACCCTGCCGCGCCGCAGAGCAAGCCGTGCCTTCGGCCCAGCCTCCGCGCCGTCAATCGGGCGCGCTTCTTGCGAATCGCGCAAGCGTGGCGGGCAGCGTGAAAGGAACGGCGAGCGACGGCGGCGAGCGAGCACGAGGACCGCTCATACCCCGCATCAGGGCGCGCGGCCGTTTGGATGACGATGTCTATCGAGGCGTTACCGAGCGCGACCGGCCGCAGCGGAGCACCGCGGTACGGCTGCTCACCGACTGGACGTTTTTGAGCCGAGCGGTGCGCTACGTTTTGCACCTTCCGACGCCGATGTGCACGGAGGATCGCCGGGTCCTCGAGCGTGTCATTTTCGGCCATTACCGTGAGCGGCCTGAGGTGCGTTCCGCCCTGTTCGTCGGCTGCCAGTGGTATACGCGCCACTACGAGCGCGCGTTCTTCGCCCAACACGACTTCTGGACACTCGATCCCGATGAGAGCGCCCGCAAGCACGGCGCACGCCAGCACGTCATCGCGCCCCTCGAACGGCTCGATGCTTTCTTTCCCGAGCGCTACTTCGATCTGATCGTCTGCAACGGCGTATTCGGCTACGGCCTCGACGCGGCCGAACAATGCGAGGCGGCTTTCGATCACTGCTATACGCGCCTCGCCGATGGAGGGCATTTCGTGCTCGGCTGGGATGACGTTCCGGAGCGCCGGCCGCTCGAGCTCGAGAGCCTTGCGAGTCTCAAACGCTTCCGTCCGCTCAAATTCCCGCCGCTCGGGACGGAGCGCTACCTCACCGATACCTCGTACCGGCACGTGTACGATTTCTACACACGCGCCTGAGCAAGGTCGAGCGGCGCGCGCGGGCGGGCGGCTCGAGCCGCATCATATTCCCGCGTACCACTGGTACCCGCGATCTTCCCAGAAGCCGCCCTTGCCGCGTCCGATGCGCGCGAAGCTCGCGACGGCCTCGATTCGTACGATGTACTTCGCCATTTTGTAACCGAGCTGGCGCTCGAGCCTCAGGCGAAGCGGCGCACCATAGGGAATGGGCAAAGGCCTGTCATTCATCTCGTACGCCAGGATCGTCTGCGGGTGCATGGCATCGCGCAAGTCGATCGTCTCGTAATACCGGCCCGTGCCGTCGAGCGTCATTTCGAGTGTGTCGGCGCAGAAGAACGCGATGTAACGGGCCTCGGGCCGAAGTCCCGCGCGCGCAAGCAGCGCCGCAAGCCGCGCACCCTTCCATTGGGCAATGTAGCTCCAGCCCTCCACGCAATCGTGGCGCGTAATCTGCGCTCTGGAGGGCAGCTGACGCAGGTCCTCGAGCGACAGCGACTGGGGCCGCTCGACGAGCCCGGACACCGCGAGACGCCAGTCGCGAAATCCGTTGCTCGCGAGCCGGTTGTACTCGTCCGTACCGGGTGTGGATGAGCCGTTCGAGCGCGGATGCGGCGAGATATCCGCAGCCGGATATTCCTGCGCGAGCGCATCGCGCCCGAGCAGCAGGCGCTGCACGGTGTAAGTCCAACCCTCGGCCGAATCGAGCGCCGCATTGAACCGCGGCGACTCTGAGAGCCGGTCGCAGCCGCTCACCGCGAGCGCACCGCCCGCGGCGAGAAGCTGTTTGAGGTGGCGGCGCCGATCGAGCGGCGGAGCCCGGCGGTCTTTCCTCATCGCGTCTCCTCCGGACTGCCTCGCGATAGAACGAACCAGCCGGTCACGATGCTGCGCAGCTCCTTGAGAGGCCCTGCTGCGACCATCGCGACGAGGTGAACGACGATGAAGAGCACGAGGGCGCAGGCGGTCAGAAAATGAATCGTCCGCGCCGACTGACGGCCTCCGAAGAGCTCGGTGAGAAAGTGCAGCCGCGCATCCATACCGGGCGACATCGTAAGTCCCGTCGCAACCATGAGCGGCAGCACGAGGAACAACACGGCGACATACGAGAGCTTCTGCAGCAGATTGTAGCGGCGCGCCTCCTCCCCCTCAGGGAATCTCAGGCGCACGTGGTCGAGAATCGAGCGCCCGATGCCGCGTAACTCACGCCTCGATGGCCAGAGCACGCCGGTGAGCCTGCCACTTGCGAGCGCGTAGATCACGTACGCAAGTCCGCTCGCGACGAAGATCCACGCGAAGAAGAAATGCCAGCTGCGCCCGTCCGCGAGGTCCTGCCAGGAAGGCAGTGTGATCCACGAGGGGAACGCCGGCTCATCGCCCCCCGAGCCGAACGCAATCCAGGGCTGCGCAAAAGTCGACGCATTCCCCCAGTACAGAGCGGGATGCGCATTGAGTATCTGCAGTCCGCTCGGGATCAGCACGATCAAACAAAGGACGTTGATCCAGTGCCACACCCGCACCGGCAGTGGATGCCGGTACACGGCGGTGCGCCCGTCGTCGAGCACCCGCTCGCGCGCGGGGGATGGCGTTCGCGGCTCGGCCGAAGGTGCGTGGGCGTCCATGGGCCTCGAGTGGCCACCTCACATCGGCGGCTTCGCTCCGTTCTCGCCGATCGCAACGCCGGTCGAGCTCAATGCGCCGCCCGAGGAGCTCGCGACGATGAGGAACACGGGAATGCCCGGCTTCACCTGCGAGCGCTCGCCGTTCGTGAACTCGACGATCGGCACGTTCCGCGGCACGATGAGTCGCCGCTCGCCGTGCGGATAGGTCACGGTGACCTCGCGCCCGCTGCGGACGGACTTGACCTGCCCGACGGTGCCATTCGTCATCATCGAGCCCTTGCGCAGGTCCCACGCATAGTGTCCTTCGCCCGCCTTCACGCCGGGCGGAAAGACGTGCACCTCGAGCGAGCGTCCGGTGCCGTTTCGCTGCGGCATCTCCGCCGTTCCAATGAAGCTGCCCGGCTTGATCGCATCGATCCCGATGCGCTTGAGCACCGTCACGTTCCAATTTGGGGCGAGCTCGATCTTTTCCGTCTCGCCCGATTCGGTCCGAATCGTGAGGGTATCGCCACTCAGGGACTCGATCGTTCCGCGCACGTGCCCGGGCGGGGCCTGTGCGGAGGCGGCGAGGGACAGGAGACAGAGCGCGGCTGCAGCCGCAACCGCATGACGGATTGTTTTCATTGTTGCGCTCGTATCGAGGCTGTGCGGGGAAGACCGGGCAATTATGCCTCGAATCACCGCGGCATGCTCCAGGGCGAGGGCATGCGGGAGGGCACCGTGATGAAATTCGCCTCGATCCGCTCGATGGCACCCGCCTTGATTTTGAAGAGCTCGAGCACGTAGAAGCTGTGCGAGCGGCGCACCGAAGATTCGAGCTCCGTACCGTCGGTGAGCCGATACCTGGCGGCTATTCGCGCTCGAACAGCCGGCAGTAGATGCAGTCGGCCGGATGCTCGCTCTCGATCCAAAAATTGCGAATCCAGGGCTTCTTGTGCAGGGAAGCCGCATGCTCGAGCGCCTGATTGGCCAGATCGTGTTCGGCGAGCTCGAGCGGGTGAGCCCGCGCGAGAATCGCCTGAGCGCGCAGCGTCTCGAAGGCTCCGCGCGGGTGAACCGTGACCGCGGCGCCGCCGTGCTCGATCCGCTCCGCGAAACGCTCAGCGAGCGGCTGCTCGCTTTGCGCACTGAAAATCGCCCGGAAGTGACTGACGAAGCGCTCGTGGGCAGAGTGCGCCGGCGCGAGTCCCGCGCGCCCAGGTTCCCCGTCCGAGGTGAGGTCCACTCGATCCGTGGGGAATCCGTCCCGCACGAGCTCGAGAAGGACCCGCTCGGCAGCCCCCCAATCGTTGAACATTGCTGTCATGACGGCGCTCATGCCTCACCTCCGGCACGCTCGCAGCGGTCGCGACGGGCGCGCCACAACATCTCCCGTAAGCTTAGTCCTCGTGTGCGGAAGGGCAAGTTCAATCGCGCAGACTATACTTCGAGGGCAGAGGCGGTGGCGGGACGCGAGAGGGCTGGTTTCACCCGGCTGGCGCTGCCCGTCCGCGGGAGCGCGAAATGGCGGAATCGACGGCTCGGGGCTTCTCGGAGCAGCGCTTGCGGCGACTCGCCGCAGCGATCGAGGACGACGTGCGCCGGCGGCGCTATTTCGGGGCCGTGGTCGCCGTCGCCCGGGGCGGCAGCCTCGCATTGTGCGAGGCGATCGGCCACGCGGATGAGAATGCCCTCCGCCCGCTCGCGCGCGACTCGGTCTTCAACCTCTTCTCCGTCACCAAAGCCTTCACGAACGCGCTCGTCTTCCAGGCGATCGAGCAGGGCCGACTCGCCCTGACGACCCGCGTCTCGGCCGTCATCCCGGAGTTTGCCAGCGGTGGGCGCGAGCGGATCACGTTCTACGATCTGCTGACGCACAGCTCCGGGCTCGCTTCGGTGTTTGTGCCGCGACCGGGTATGTATATCGACCGGCTCGACGAGGTCGTCGCGGCGATCTGTGCCGAGGTCGGAACTGATGCGCCGCCGGGAGAGCGCGTCACGTACGCGCCGATGGCCGCTCACGCGCTCATGGGCGAGGCAGTGCGTCGAGTCGATCCACACGGACGGCGCTACCGGCAGATCGTGGAGGAGGAAATCTTCCGACCTCTCGCCATGAAGAGCTCATCGATCGGCGTGCGGAGCGATCTGAAGCCGCGGCACGTGGTGCCGCATTTCCTCGAGGCCATGGGTGTGCAGCACCTCGGCCACAGCGATCTCGGGCCGAACGGCGCCTTCGAGGAGGAGCACGCGGAGATGCCCTGGGTCGGGGCGGTCTCGACGGTGCCCGACCTGTTCCGGTTCGCGGAGATGCTGAGGCGCGAAGGTGAGCTCGACGGCGCGCGCATACTTTCGCCGGCGCTCCTCGCCGAGGCGACCATCAACCGCACGGGAGACAAGCCGAACGAGCTCTACATGCAGCTTCTCGCACCGCGTGGGTGGGCGCCCTACCCTGCATACATCGGGCTCGGGTTCTTTCTGCGTGGCGAGGCGATCTGTCCCCATCAGTTCGGGACGCTCTCATCGCCCCGCACCTTCGGGAATACGGGGTATGGGAGTACGATTTTCTGGGTCGATCCGAAGCTCGATATCACGTTCGTGTGTCTGACGGCTGGGGTCATGAACGAGGCAGACAATATTGAGCGCTTCCAACGCCTCTCGGACATGGCAATCGCCGCGGCGGAATAAATGGGCAACCCCGATATGAGCATCCCCGATCCGCCCCCGATTGGCCGTCGCCATTTCCTCGAGATCGGCGCGGCCGCATCGCTCGCTGTGGCGCTCCCACTGGCGCGGGCTGCAGATGGTGCGGCCGACGCCGCCCCGCTGCGAGCGCCCGAACCGGCCACGCTGAAGCCGCTCGCCGTGATCTACGATGAACGGTTCGAGGCAGCGCGGCACTTCGCCGCGTGCGTGCGCAGCGTGCCGTTGCCCGCTCACCCGATCCGGGGCGACGTGACGCAGCTTTGGTACTCGCAGCTCTATCCGCTCTGGAGGCGGGCGCCGACCCCGATCGCTGGCCTCACCGCTTACGCGGCGATGTTTTGCCTGGAACGGCTCGCATGGGATCGGCGGCTTCGCATGGTTCGCTGCGTCGCCGGCCAAGCGCGAGAGGGGTCGAGCGGCTGGCCGACGGAACGTGCCGCAATGGTCGCGAGGGGCCTCCGGGCAAGCTGCCTTGCAAGTCCCCGCGGCACCGCCGCAACCGGCACGCTCGCGGCCGAGGCGAGTGGAGCGCTGCACTTTTGGCTCATTGCCTCGCCGGCGCAGTTTGCGGCGCTATAGGCTGAAGGATTGGAGCCGAGCATGCGACCCCCCCAAGGTATGAGCGCCGAAGTGTTCTCGGCCGCGCTCGCGGAATTCCAGCGCGCGGTGGGCGCGCCCTGGGTCTTTACGAGCGATGAGGATGTGGAGCTCTACAAGGACGACTTCTCGCCTTTCTTAGGTGAGCCCGAGGAGAGGTGGGCCTCGGCCGCCGTGGCGCCGGAGAGCGTGGAGCAGGTGCAAAGCATCGTGCGCACGGCGAACCGCTACAAGGTGCCGCTCTATCCCATCTCCACGGGACGCAATCTCGGCTACGGCGGCTCGGCGCCCGCGTATTCCGGTTGCGTGGTCGTCGATCTGAAGCGCATGAACCGGATCCTCGAGGTGGATGAGAGCGATGCCTCCTGCCTCGTCGAGCCGGGGGTGAGCTACTTCGACCTGTATCGCTATATCGAGGAGCGCGGGCTCAAAGTTTGGGTCGACGTGCCCGATCCCGGCTGGGGCAGTCTCGTCGGCAATGCGCTCGATCGCGGCGGAGGCTACACGCGGCCGCAGTTCCGCAACCATTTCGATGCACACTGCGGGATGGAGATCGTGCTGCCGAACGGAGAGCTGATGCGCACAGGAATGGGCGCTCTGCCCGGTGCGAAGACCTGGCAGCAATACAAGACGGGCTTCGGACCGTGGATCGACGGCCTGTTCTCACAGTCGAACTTCGGCATCGTGACGAAAATGGGCTTCTGGCTCATGCCGCGCCCGGAGGCTTTCCTCGGCGGCACGGTGCTCGCGGGCAAGCGCGACGACCTTCATGAGCTCGTCCGCATCCTTACGCAGCTCGAGAACGGCGGCATCACCAACGGTATGCCCGATCTCGGCAGCCCGCTGCTCGGTATTCAAACGATCGAGGAATATGCGCGGTCGATGGCGGATGAGCCGCAGCCGCCCGTCGATCCCGAGCTCAATGCCCTCCGCGATCGCACCGAGTCGGGCGAAGCCAAAGCGCTCGAGGACTATGGCGCGCGCAAGGGCCTCGCCTACTGGACCTTCAAGCTCAAATTCTACGGTCCCGCGAAGGTGGTCGCAGCGCAGTGGGAGCATTGCAAGGAGGAGTTCTCCGCGATTCGCGGCGTTCGCTTCACGGACGGTGAGCTCGTGCGCCTGCCGGTCTCGGCGCAGCAGCGGCTCGATGCGCATTGGCCCGAGCTCGGCATCCCGACGCTCAACATGTATTCGATCGGCGCTCGCTCGAGCACCAACCCGAACCCGACGCACGGGCATATGTGGTTCTCGCCGATAATTCCGCGCACGGCGGAGGCGGTCTTCGAGGCCAACAAGGTCTTTGCGGCCGCGGCGCGGCGGTTCGATCTGCCGGTGCTGCGCTTCAGCCTGCCGTCCTGCTACTGGGAGCGGGCATTCATTTTCATCTTCGGTTTTCCGGTGACGACGGATATCGCGACGAATCGCAAGAACCGCGCGGCCTTTCACGCGCTCATCGATACCGCCGCGCAGCACGGCTGGGGCGAGTACCGCACGGCGCCCGCTTATCAGGATGCGGTGATGAAGGTCTATTCGTTCAACGATCACGCCCTGCTCCGCTTTCACGAGACCGTGAAGGATGCGATCGACCCGAACGGGATCATCTCGCCGGGGCGCTACGGCATCTGGCCGCGGCATTTGAGAAAGTCCACGCGCACGTGAGCACATGGCCATGAGCGCTCGAAACTCAAGTGCGCGGGCCGCCGGGATGCTCGGCGCCCTCTTCGCCGCCGGCGCGCTCGCTCTTGTCCCAAGTGGTCCCGCGCGGGCCGGTCGCGTCGCGCCCGATTCGCGAAGCGTCGCCACCGATTCGCGTGGCGTCGCCCCTACCGCAGGTAGCGTCACGACCGATTCCGGCCGCCCTGCGATCTCCTGGACGTGGACGAAGATCGCTCCGGCGCCGGGCAAGCCGCGTGGCTACCTGGCATTTCAGCGCGCGTGCTGGGTGTGCCATGGCAGCGGCCCGGCGAAGCCGGGGACGCGAGCGTTGCGCGCGAAATACCGCGGCAAGATCCCGGCCCCTCTCGAGCAGCGCACCGATCTCACCGCTGCCTATGTGAAGTACATCGTGCGCCACGGCGTGAGCGTCATGCCCCCCTTCCGCAAAACCGAGCTGAGCGATGCGGACCTCGATTCCATCGCGACCTATCTCGGGCGCCAGCAGACAGCCCCGAAGCGGACCGCGCGCTGAAGTCCTCATGGCGGCGTTCACGCAATTCCGGGGCAGAACCGCGGTGGTAAAGGGTGGCGCTTCGGGTCTCGGAAGAGGCATCGCACGGGCGCTGATCGCTCAAGACCTGCGCGTGGTCGTCGCCGACATCGAGGCGGCGGCACTCGAGCGGACTGCGACGGAGCTTGGTGCGACCGGATTGGTTGTCGATGTGAGCGATGCCGGAAGCGTCCAGTCGCTCGCCGATGAGGTGCATCGGCGCTTCGGCGCGGCCGCGCGCTGGATAGAGCCCGACGAAGTCGGACACATCGTGGCTCGATGCTCTGCGGCGCGGGGCGCTCTATGCATTCACTCATCCGGAGCAGATGGTATCGGTCGCGCAGCGGTTCGAGACAATCCTGCGCGCGGCGCGGGCGGATGACGAGCGGGTTCGATGACCGATAGAGACAGGACTCTCGCCGGGCGTTCGGCGCTCGTGACCGGTGCAGGACGGGGTATCGGGCGCGCGATCGCCGAGCGACTCGCAGCCGAGGGCGCCCGCGTCACGCTGGTGGCGCGCGATCGCGAAAGGCTCGAGGCGGTGGTGCGCGGCATTCGGGACGCGGGCGGTGAGGCACAAGCGGTCGCCGCGCACGTTGCAAGCGCCCCGGAGGTTCGAGCGGCAGCCGATGCGGCAGCGGCCCGCTTCGGACCGGTCGCGATCCTGGTCAACAACGCAGGAATTCCTGGCCCGTACGGACCACTCGGCACGATCGATCCGCTCGAGTGGTGGGGGGTGCAGGCCGTCAATGTGCTCGGCTCCGTGCTCTTCATGCATGCGGTGATTCCCCCGATGCGCGAGCACCGCGCAGGCCGCATCATCAACATCGTCTCGAGCGCCGGGCTGCAAGCGGTGCCTCACCTCTCCGCCTATGCCGTGAGCAAGAACACTCTCGTACGCGTCACCGAGACCGTCGACATCGAGGAGCGCGGCCACGGGATTCGGGCGTTCGCCTTGCATCCGGGGACGATCACGACGGACATGGCCCGTGCCACGATCGGCTCGCCCGAAGCGCAGCGCTGGGTGCCGGACGGGGTGTCCATGCTGCGCAACCGCACGGATGCCGAGTCGGCCCGCGATCTTGCACGCTGCTGCGACATCGTCGCGCTCCTGGCGGCCGGTCGCTTCGAGGCGCTCGGTGGCCGCTACCTCGACCTGTGGTGGGATCTCGAGGCCGAGGCGCGCCAGCCGTGAGCCGCATCGGTAGTCAGACCGCGCGTCTCGAGCAGGAACTCGCGCGACTCGAGGGCGTAAGCGCCGTCAAACGCTTGCAACGAGCGCTCGGCTTCTACCTCGATCAGGCGGCGTGGGATGAAGCGGCGAACCTGTTCGCATCCGATGCGACGATCGAGGTTGGACTCGACGGCGTTTATCGCGGGCGCGAGCGGATTCGCGAGTACCTCTATGCACTCGGCGGCGGCCGCCGTGGGCTGCTACAGGGGGAGCTCCACGAATGCTTCCAGCTGCAGCCGCTCGTGACGATCTCGAGCGACGGACGCTCGGCTCAGGGCCGCTGGCGGGCGTTTCTCATGGAGGGGCGTCTCGGTGAGCGCGCGCTCTGGGGGGAGGGTCCCATGCAAGTGCGCTATGCCATGCGCGACGGCGCATGGCGCATCGAGCTCCTGCACGCTTATCAAACATTCCTCGTACCCTACGAAGGCGGCTGGCTCCGACATCGCGATGTCACGGGCGGGAAGCTGGTCTCTGCGAGGCTGCCGCCCGATGCCTCGCCGACCGAGAGCTACGAGCCATGGCCGGGCGTGCACATGCCCCCCTTCGGCGATGCGGACCCTGTCGAACCTCTGAGCTTTGCAGACAGCGGTGATCCGGCGATCGCCACGCTCGAGAAGCGCATCCTGTTCCTTCACGATGCCGCGCAGATCGAGAATCTCGTCTCCGCATACGGTTACTGTCTCGACAAGCAGCAGTGGGATGCACTCGCGGCGCTCTTCGCGGCGGACGCAACGATGGAGATCTCCCAGCGGGGCGTCTATGTCGGACGGGCGAGCATCCGACGCGCGCTCGAGCTGTTCGGCCCACAGGGCATCGAGCACGGGCACGTACACAACCACATGCAAATGCAGCCGGTCATCCACATCTCCGCGGACCGACGCAGAGCCTGGGTTCGCAGTCGCGCGTTCAGCCAGCTCGGCATTTTCAACGGCGGAGGCATCTGGCACGGCGGCCTGTACGAGAACGAGCTCGTCAATGACAACGGTGTATGGCGCTTCCGCACGGACCACGTCTACACGACGTATTTCGCGCACTATGAGCAGGGCTGGATGAGCGGACCGCGGCCGACACCGAAGCCGAGCGACAAGATCCCGCCCGATCGACCCGCGACCGAGGTTTACGAGTCTTTCCCCGAGGTGTACATCCCGCCCTACCACTATCGTCACCCGGTTACGGGCCGCCCGATCGAGATCCCATCGGGACGCACACCGCACGCGGAGTATGCGTTCCCCCAAGATGCAGGATCGCAACCCGACACCGTCGGCTCGCAGCTCGATGCCGCCGGCGCTCAACCCAGTACCACCGGCTCGGCCTCAGCGTCCGGGCGGCTCGCGGATCTCACGGCGCGCGTGCAGCGCCTCGAGGACGAGCGCGCAATCGAGAATCTGCAAAGGAGCTACGGCTTCTTCGTCGACAAGGCGCTGTGGCAGGAGACAGCCGATCTGTTCACCGACGACGGAACGCTCGAGATCGGCGGACGAGGCGTGTTCGAAGGCAAGGCGCGGGTGCTCGAGTATCTGCGCTGGCTCGAGCCGCAGGGCCTCGTTCGCAACAAGCTCTTCGACCACATGCAGCTGCAGCCCATCGTGACGGTCGCGCCCGACGGCCGTAGTGCACGGGGCCGATGGCGGTTCTTCGCGCAGGTCGGTGAGCTCGGCAAATCCGCGCTCTGGGGACTCGGAACCTACGAGAACGAATACGTGAAAGAGCACGGCATCTGGAAATTGAAGGCGCTGCACTCCTATTTCCGGATGTACACGCCCTATGCGGACGGTTGGGGCAAGACTGCCCTGCCCAACACACATCCCGAGAAAGATCTGCCGCCCGATCGCGCGCCGACGATCGTGCACGAAACATATCCAGGCACGTTCATTCCGGCGTGCCACTACGCGCACCCGGTCACGGGCACGTAGGTCGCGAGCCGTTACGTTCGCGGGCGGCCGCCACCGCCGGCTTCGCTGGACGCGGCGGCCCCGCTTGCTGCTGCCGCCTCGCGCGTCGAGGCATCGGTGCTGCGCTCGCGCAGCGAGCGGATGAGATCCGGATTGATGTCCTTGGGCATCGCGTCGCGGATGGTGTTCATCCGCTCGTCGAAGGCATCGCGCCATTCCCCGTGAGTGATGACGTAGAGCTCATCGTTCTGCATGGCGCGGAGCACGCGTTGACCGACCACTCTCGGGTCCATCCAAAGGGGCGAAGGCTGCCGCCTCGCGAGCTGTGCCTCCGCTTCCGCAAAGCCGCTCGACCCTTTGAACCTGCTCGGGCGGTTCTGGCCGGCCTCGTGGATGTTGGTCCGGATCGGTCCGGGGCAGAGCACGGACACGCCGATCCGATCCGGCGCGAGATCATCGCGGATGCATTCCGAAAGAGTGATCACAGCGGCCTTGCTCGTTGCGTAGATCGCCATGAACGATGGCATCCAGACCAGACCGGCGAGCGATGCCGTGTTGACGACATGGCCTCCCTCGCCGTGCGCTCGGATACGTGGCACGAACGTCTGGATACCGTTCACGACGCCGCCGAGATTGACGCCGAGACCGAAATCCCAATCGTCGTATGTCGCGCGGCGCAGCGGCCCCTCGACACCGACGCCCGCGTTGTTGACGATCACGTGTATTTTCCCGAAGCGTTTCTCCGTCTCATCCGCAGCGCGCGCCACGGCAGCCCGGTCGCTCACATCGACGGGGACGCCGTGCACTCGGCCGTTCGAGCCGTTCTCGGCAAGGCGAGCGAGCGCGGTGTCGAGGTGATCCTGGCGCAGATCGCCGATGGCGACGCGCATGCCGGCCGCGAGGAACGTCTCGACGATACCGAAGCCGATGCCGCTCGCGCCTCCGGTCACGAAGGCGACCTTGTCGCGAAAGTCCTTCATCCGGGCGTCCTCCTGCGTTACTCGAGCGCAGCGAATCGGTGAGCATGCGCGATTGACAGCGGTGAACCCCGCGCCTAACGTGCCCGAGCACGCTATAGCGCGGTTGGCACCGCGCATGAACGAGGATACCTCAAATGCCGGGCAGCACCGAGCGCATTCTCACGACGCACGTCGGCAGTCTTCCGCGTCCTCAGGATGTAGTCGATCTGCTCTTCGCGGAAGACCGCGGAGAGCCCTACGATCAAGCGCGCTTCGACGCCGTCATGCGCCGCGCGGTGCTCGATGTCGTGCGCAAGCAAGCGGAGATCGGGCTCGACTCGGTGAGCGATGGTGAGACGAGCAAGATCAGCTACGCGACCTACATCCGCCACCGACTCACCGGCTTCGAGGGCGACTCCGCGCGGCCGACGCCGAAGGACCTCGACGATTATCCCGAATACCGCGATCGACTCGTGAAGGCCGGGCACTCGGCGACGTACAAGCGGCCCGTGTGCCGCGGGCCGATTGCCGTCCGCGATCTCTCCGGGCTCGAGCGCGATATCGCGAATCTCAAGGCGGCGCTTTCCGAGACGAGAGCCTCCGAGGGTTTCATGAACGCGGCCTCGCCCGGCACGATCGCGGTCTTCCAGCCGAACGAGTATTACCGCACGTACGAGGACTATCTCGGCGCGCTCGCGGAAGCCATGCGGAGCGAGTACGAGACGATCGCCCGCGCGGGACTCGCGCTGCAGCTCGACTGTCCCGACCTCGCGATGGGTCGGCACAGCCGTTTCAAACATTTATCGGACGAGGAGTTTCTGCGCTGCGCGGAGCTGCAGGTCGAGGCGCTGAATCATGCGATCGCCAACATCCCTGCGGAGCGTGTGCGGCTGCACGTGTGCTGGGGGAATTACGAGGGCTCGCACGTCCACGACATGGACTGCAGCCGGATCTTTCCCATCGTGCTCAAGGCGAAGGCGGGGACGCTGCTCATCGAGGGGGCCAACCCGCGCCACGAGCACGAGTGGGAAGTTTGGAAGAAGATCCGGCTGCCCGACGACAAGGTGATCGCCCCGGGGGTTGTCGGCTCGAACACCAACTACGTCGAGCACCCCGAGGTCGTCGCGCAGCGCATCGAGCGCTATGCGGGCGCCGTCGGGCGCGAGCGCGTAATCGCCGGGACCGACTGCGGGTTCGGAACCTTCGCGGGCTTCGGAGCGGTGTACCCGCCATTCTGCTGGATGAAGCTGCAGTCGCTCGTCGAGGGCGCGCGCCTTGCGACTCGAAGACTCTGGCCCCGCGCGGGCGCGCGGCATGCCGCACCTGGAGCACACTGATGGCAAACGACCTGTTCGATCGCGGACTCGCCGCGCGCAAGGCAGTTCTCGGCAGCGATTATGTCGATAAATCACTCGCGCAAGCTGATGAGTTCACGCGTCCTCTGCAGGAGCTCGTCACGGAGTACTGCTGGGGTGCCATTTGGACCCGCGAGGGCCTGCCGCGCAAGACTCGCAGCCTCCTCAATCTCGCGATGCTCACGGCGCTCAACCGCCAGCACGAGCTCAAGCTCCATGTGATGGGCGCATTGCGCAACGGCTGCACTCAGCAGGAGATCCAGGAGACGCTGTTGCAGGCGACGATCTACGCCGGCGTTCCCGCGGGCGTCGAGGCGTTCCGTACCGCGCGCGAGGCGCTCGCGGAGTATCAGCGGGCCGCCGGCGCGAAATGAGCGCCGCGGTCGAGGTGCGCACCGCGTGAGCGATCCGATCGGGTTCGTCGGCCTGGGCAACATGGGGGGGCCGATGGCCGTGCGCCTGCTCGATGCAGGACACGCCCTCGCCGTCTTCGACACGCGAGAGGAGGCGCTCGCAGCGCTCCTCACGCGCGGCGCGCGGCGCGCATCCTCCGCCGCGGAAGTGGGCTCGCTCGCGGAGACCGTGCTCGTGAGTCTGCCGACGCCCGACATCGTGCGGACAGTCGCGCTCGGGCCGAACGGAATCGCTGCGGGCACGCGCATTCGAAGGCTCGTCGATCTTTCCACCACCGGGCCGCGAATGGCCGCGGAGATCGCCCGCGAGCTCGCCAAACGGGAGATCGCGTTCGTCGATTCGCCGGTGAGCGGCGGGGTCGCAGGCGCACGCGCGGGAACACTTGCCGTGATGACCGCCTGCGCGCGCCCCGAGTTCGAGCGGCTGCGGCCGCTGCTAGCCGTGTTCGGCAAGCCGTTCTATGTCGGGGAGCGCCCGGGCCTCGGGCAGATGATGAAGCTCGTGAACAATCTGCTCTCGGGAGCCGCACTCGCGATCACCTCCGAGGCGATGCTGCTCGGGGCCAAGGCCGGCATCGATCCGGATACGATGATCGAGGTGTTGAACGCGGGCAGCGGACGCAATAGCGCGACGCAAGACAAGTTCCCGCGCGCGATTCTGCCGCGCCGCTTCGATGCCGGTTTCGCAACGCGGCTCATGTACAAGGATTTGAAGCTCTGTCTGGAGGAAGCCGAAGCCCTCGGACTCACGCTCTGGGTCGCCTCCGCCGTGCGCCAGTTGTGGCATGCCACCGCAACCGAGATCGGTGCAGACCGGGATTTCACGACGATCATGCAGTACGTCGAGCGGGCCGCGGGCGCCGCCGGCATCGAAGTTCGCGGTCGCGGCGCGGAGCGTTGAGCCGAGCTGCCCCGGGGCAGATTGGATGACGCGCGCTTGCGCCCGCATTTACCCCGGGCGTCGCACGAGCGAGGGTGTCTCGAGCTTCTTCGCCGTGAGGAAGATGAGCCGCTGCAGCGACTGATCGCGCTCGGCCGCGCGAAACCCGGCGAGCTGCGCTTCGAGCTCGGCGTCGTCCTTCAGGTGATAGATCATGTGTTTGAAGTTGCTCGCCTCGGGAGACGCATGCTCGAGGAACGCCCGCCGGCGCTCCTCCGAGTAGCGATCGAGCACTGCCTCATCCGCCTCGCCCCGGATCACCGCCGCGAGTGCCTCGTAGAGCACATAGGCGTCGTAGAGCCCGGAGGTCAGGCCGAGCCCGCCGGTCGGATTGGTCAGGTGTGCGGCATCGCCTGCGAGCAGGACGCGCCCGATTCGCATGCGCTCCGCGCAGCGCTGATGCATGCGATAGGGCGAGTACTGCACGAGCTCATAATGTTTCTCGCCCGGCAGCGCGCCTGCGAAGTAGGCCGGCATGCGCTCGAGCACGCCCTCCTCCGGAAGGCTCGCGTCCTCGCAGTACGTGCAGCGCCAAAGGCCCGTGTGGTCGAGCAATGCGACGATCGCCCCGTAGGGCGAGTCGATCACGACATTCGCCGGGGCGTATCCGTAGCGCGCGAAATCGTACCGGATATTCGTCGCGACGAACCGCTCGGGCCACGTCATTCCGTCCATAGCCAGACCGAGCGCCTGGCGCACGGTGCTGCGTCCGCCGTCGGCCCCGACCACCCACGCCGCGCGGTGCTCTGTCGGACCCGCGGGCGTCTCCGACTGCAGCGTGACACCCGTCGCATCCTGCACGAGCCCGGTCACGCGCGTGCTCCACTCGACGGCCGTATCCGGGAAGCGCTTTAGATGCTCGAGCGCTATCTCGGCGAGACGATCCTGGCCGAGATGCACCTGGTAGGGATGCGTGACCTCGCCCGCAAGCACGCCGATGTTGAGCCGGATCCGCTCACCCTTCTTCGGGACATGGATGCAAAGCTCGGGATTCGTGAAGCCCGCGCTGATCGCATCCTCGAGGATTCCGAGTCGATCGAGCCCGTCGAGAACGGCCCAGTGATAGACGACTGCACGCGGCGAGCGGACGACTGCGGGCTCGGCCTCGAGAACGGTGACGGGAATACCGCAGCGGGCTAGCCCGAGCGCGGTGACGAGGCCGCTCGGGCCAGCGCCGACGACGATGACTCGATGCGCGCCGCTCACATCGCCGCTCGACTTGACTCTCCCGGCGCAAGGCCGCCGGTGCCGAAGGCGTTACTCGCCGCTCTTGGAATGGGCGCCCGAGGCTGCAGGCGGCGTCGAGGCCCCCGGGACGCGGAACGCGATCTCGCGCCCCTGCGCAGTGACGAAGCCGTTGACGAAGCCGCCGTCCGCTCCGTCCTTGCGCGGGTTGTAGCGGACTTTGATGCGATCGCCCGGCTTGACGATGCCCGGCCGCCAGCCGGCGCGATAGAAGTTATTGACGCTGTGGCCTTCGAAATCGATGTCGTGCGTCTTGCCGTGCGGGCTGGCGACAACGAGGGTGAGGCTCATGTGGGGGTTGATGACGCGAATGCTCTTCACGACTCCATCGACCCACATATTGCGTGTGAAGTCGTACATGGCCGCCGAATGGTGGGCGAGCGCGGTGGAGGCGCCGCCGGCCGCGAGGGCGAGCGCCGCGAGCGCGAGCACCGTGGTGACTGCCTTGAGTCTCATCGTCATCTCCGTCATGCGTTGCGGTGCAATCCGCCTCGAGCCCTCATCCTATCATCACTTCGACTCGTGATTCTCCTCGACCGCCGCTGCGTGGCCCTGCTGCGTGCTGGGAAGGTCCTGATTCAAGTTCGGGAGGCACTCGTTCTCCGGAATGTCGCTGTGGTCCTCGCGAATCCAGCGCTTGGTGCTCTTCCACTCCCCCTCCCACATGTCGGGATCGGTCATGGTGAACTCATCGACGAGCGTGTGTCCGCTATCCTCGAGCGTGATGCGCTCGACGATGTGGAACTTCTCGGAGATCGGAAGACCCTGATCAATGTAGTGGTTGTCGGGTTTGACGTACTTCGTATCGACGATGAGCGCGTCCTTCGTCCAATGCCCGATCGACTCGCCGTTGTAGGTGTCGACCGAAGTATCGAAGGGCGTGTGCTCGCGTCCGTCGGTGTAAATGACACGCAGGCTGTCGAAGAAGCTGTCGATCATGTACACCGCGGTCGGCATCTGGATGATCGCGATGGGCCAGACGCGCGTGAGGATCATGGGCATACCGATCGGCCAGCACTGCCCGCTCACATCGCGATAGGGTTTGTGCGCCTTCCTGGCTGCCTCCGCTGCCTTCATCGCCTCCTGTCCCGCCTTGTAGAAGTGCGGATAGGGCGGCCCGAACATGAAATCGGAAAAGGAGTGGCGCAGGTTGATGAACCACGTGCCTGTCAGATTGAAGGGTGGCTTAGGCCGCGGCTTCGCCAGGTTCTCCGGAGCCAGGGCGCCCCAGGAGCCGGGATGGGTCTGCGCGAGCTCGGCCTCGCGGGCAGGCGTGAGGCCGGCAGGACGTGCGGGACTCGCCGCTTTTTGCTGCGCCCACGCCGAGAGGGGTAGCAGCAGAGACGCCAACACGGCGCACAACGTGACCGCCCCCCGGGTCGCGTTGCGCATCTCAATAGCCTCTCGTCGGCTTGTAATCCTCCGGATTAGAGGTAAGCGTCCTGCCGTCCGGCAGCCTGATCGCCACGTATTGACCGCCGGGGGTGCCGTCCTTGAGCGGATGCACCGTGGCCGTGACCTTGTCTCCGGGCTTTAGCGTGGTGCGCTTCCAGCCTTCGTGGATGAGGTTGTTCGGCCCGCCCATCTCGACGCTCCAGATCGCCTGGCTTCCACGCCCGTCCGGAACGCTCAGCTTGAAGCTCGAGTGAGGGTTGGTCCAATGGAATTCCATCACCGTACCGCTGATCTTCACGTCCTTCGAGGCGTCGAACATGGCCCCCGAGTGATGCACATATGCCGGCGTGGAGAACAGCGCGGCGACCACTGCGAAAGCGGCCGTCGCTTTCCGGCCGGGGATCGGGCGCAGCGCACGCCTCGCGCTCATGCCGGCTCCAGGCGACACAGGCAGGTGAGTGTTCATCATCTCGCTCCTCACGTGGGCTCCGCGGGTGTCCGGAGACCTGCCGCCGCGCGTGCGCGGCCCCTGGTTCCGGCGCAACAGTTGATTCGTCAATGATACCTGCGGGGCGTGCCGCCCGCCATCCGCTAGGCGGCGTATTACGGAAATCGCCCGCTCGTTCATCATAAGCCCGATGGCGTGCGTTGCTGCGCGTCGTGCGATGCGCCGCCGCCACAACTCACAAAGTAACGAGCCTCGAAGGGGACAGCATGGGTCAGCTCACCGGCGTGCGATTCCAGGGCGTTCGTGCACGGACGTCGCGGCCACTCCTCCTCGCATCTCTGGGCATGGCGGTGTCCCTTGCACTCGTTGCATCGGGCGCACGGGCGGCCGATAACCAGGGTGTTGCACCGCCTCCGGGAGCCGTGCTGCTCGCGCAGGCCGCACCGGACCAGAACGCCCAGGGTAACCCGGGCCCTGGGACGGGCGGTGCTGCACAGACGCCAGCGGCGGGGGCGACCGCAACGCAAGGCGGCGGCACCGTTTCGGAGGTTGTCGTCACAGGCTCGCGCATCGAACGCTCGACCTTCAACACTCCGAATCCCGTAACCGTCCTGAACTCTCAGGACATCCAGAATCTCGGCATCACCAACGTCGGTGCGGTCCTCGGCCAGCTCCCGCAGAACTCCAACTTCTTCGCCGCGAACAACGTCGGCCTGGGCAACTTCAACGTCGGCGCGCAGCTCGCGAACCTGCGCGGTCTCAACCCCTTCTTCGGAACTCGCACGCTAACCCTCGTCGATACGGAACGTTTCGTGGAGCAGGCGACTGGCGGCGGCGTGGACGTGACACTCATCCCCTCGATGCTGGTAGCGAGAACCGAAGTGGTCACGGGCGGTGCATCGGCGGTGTACGGCTCGGACGCCGTTGCCGGCGTCGTCAACATCATTCTCGACAAGAAGCTGCAGGGCTTCAAAGGTCAGGCCGATTACGGCCAGACCTATCACCACGATGGCGGCGATCCCCACGTCTCGATTGCGTACGGCACCGATCTCGGTGAGCGCGCCCACATCATCGCGGGCGCGGAGTTCGAGAACTCGGAGGACATCGGCATCTGCTCGCAGGTGCGCAGTTGGTGTTCGTCGAACTACGGGCTCTTCACGAACACGCTCTACAACGGGTCCAAACCCCCACCCGGCGCTCCAGGTCCGACCATTCCACCAAATGGTCTTCCCCATTACATCATCGGTCCCAATGCAACGTACGCCAATCAGAGCCAGACCGGCGTCTTGACCCCTTGCGTTGCGTTCGTGGGTGTTTGCATTCATGCCGGCCCTCAATGGATCTTCAATTCCGCGGGCACCGCGGCTACGCCGTATGATCCCGGCAAATTTGCCGACGGCGCCGGAGTCTTCGGGTTCAGCCAGGGAGCGGGCGCCACGGGCGTTGGCGCGTACGATGGCACGACGATCAAGCCGTCGGTCAAGCGCTACACCGGGCTCGTGGACCTCGAATACAAGATCACCGATAGCCTCAGCTCGTTCCTGCAGTTCGACTACGCGCGCAGCGAGTCGGTGAATCCGGTCGCGAACGGCGCAATCGGCCCGATCGCGCTCGAGGTCAACCCGGCAGTCTTTGTGCCTCTCAGCAGTCAGATCAACGCGGGCAATCCGTACCTGCCGAGCCAATTCCAGCCCGGAGGCGCAAACGCCCTGACTCCGGCCGGCGCGCTGCTTGGCTATAACATGAATGGCATCTACCCGGCTCGCAACGTGACGCACAACCACGTCGAGCGTCTCACGGGCGGACTGAGCGGCGACATCACTTCCACCTGGAACTGGGATGCGTACTTCGAGTACGGCCAAAACTACAATGCCCAGGCCCTGTACCACAACGTCGTCGGCAGCTATCTCCAGTTCGCGCTGGATGCCGTCAAAGACCCGGTGAGCGGCAACATCGTTTGCGCTGCAACGCTCCCAGGGCCTGCGTTCAATCCGGCTGCCGCCGGTTGTTCGCCCCTAAACCTCTTCGGCAGCAGCAACGCCACTCCGGCGGGACTCGCTTACGCATTCCGCACGCTCTACGAATTCTCCACGCTGAAGCAGTACGTTCTGTCGGGCAACGTTCATGGCGACCTGTTTGGCGGCTGGGGCGCGGGCCCAATCAAGATCGCCCTCGGCCTGGAGGCGCGACGGGATACGGCCGACGTGACCCATGACCTTCCGGATCAACCCTGGTATAGCGCGTACTTCCTGAGCTACGGCCTCG
>DATNFW010000104.1:0-64090 GCA_035606175.1 Steroidobacteraceae bacterium
CACGCCCGATCGTGTCGTAGTTCACGTTGGTGGCGCCCACATTGTTGTTGTAGCCGGGAATCGCGCCGACCCACCGCGGCCATGCATCGAAGAGATTGTCGATGCCGGCGCGCAGCGCCAGGTGATCATTGATGCTGAAGCTCCCGAAAAGGGCGTACAGGTTGTACTCACCGGCACCCAGCTGACCGGGGGAGGAGCCCGGAGGCGTTGTGAGCCCGGGCAGGTGCTGCCAGCGGACACCGACCGAGAAAGGGCCCACGGCATAGTTCAGCGTCGTGTACAGCTTGTAGCGGAAGTAGGAATCGACATTGGTGGCGTCATTCACAAAAGTGGTGCCGACGTAACCGACCCACTGCGCTCCGGCGAACGCAGCCTCGGAGTACTCCTGCAGATAATTCCCGACAACGTTCAGACTGAATGTGCCGGGCACATGGGTGAACACCCAGCCGATGTCCGACGGCCGCATACTCCAGTCGTACTCCAGGTCGAAGCCGGCGGTCTTGATGCCGCCCGAGTTGACGAATGTCGCGTTGTAGTTACGCACGGCGCCGTAGAAATCGCCGACCGCCGGTGCGTATTCCCGATTGATGAGCGCGCAGAAGGGATTGTGGGCAGCCATCTGCGCGCCGGTATACGTGCCGAACGAGGCGCCCATGTAGCTGTTGAAAGCCGGATCGAAGCACTGCTGATAGACCGTCGCGAACGCCGGCTCAGTGATCGCGCCGTCGAGCTGGATGTGGTAGTAGTCGATCGACATCGACATCTTCGACACGAGCGGATTGTCGAACGGCACGCGCAGCACGATGCCGGCCGTGATCGTCCGGGCGACCTCGGATTTGAGTTGCGGGTTACCGCCCGTGAGCGCGAGCGCGAACGGGAACGGAGCCGGGCTCGGACCATTGAAGAAGTAATCGTAGCTGTTCGCCGCTTGACTGCCCGGCGCCATCAGCGCATCGGCCGTACTCTGCGGCATCCCGCCGCGCACCATCAGATAATTGCAGAGCGCCTGCACGTTCAGACGATTGTTAGCTGAATTGGAGGGGCTGTTGCCCCACGTGGGTGTAATCGAATACACCGCGCAGGGATCCGTCGCATTGAGCGCCAATGAGCTGCTGCCTTTGGGCGTGAACAGCTCGGCGACGTTCGGCGCACGATTGGCGACCTCGAGACCCCCGCGAAACGACACCCAGTCGGTGACTGCCCAGTTCCCCATGACCTTGAAGGTGTTCACGCTACCTTCCGGGTTGTACTCCGAAAAGCGGTATCCGGGATCGATCTCGAGCGACTTGACACCAGGCAGGTCCTTCAGGATCGGAATGGCCGCTTCCGCGTAGAGCTCTTTGACGGTCGTCGCGCCCTGGACGGCGACCGGCAGAATGATGTTCTGGATGGTCTCCGGAAAGAACTGGTTTGCGTTGTAGCCGGAGTCGGGGTTGAAGCCGAAATCATCCTTGCGCCAATCGGCGCCGAAAGCCATCTGCAGCTTGCCGGCATGGAACGGCATGTCGAACAGGCTACCCTGGGTGTCGAGCTCGACGATCTCCTGCGTCAGCTGCGAGACTGTGTTCATCCGCATCAAAATCCAGTCGGCGCAATTGCTGGAAAACGCGCTCGGACCCACGTTCGCCGGTACGCCGCCCGTCGACGTGAAGATGGGCAACCCCGAGGTACAGGAGCCGGCGACAGCCAGCGGATATGTGTTGGTGAATCCCTGACCGTACAGATTGGAGTTGAACAGCTCCTGCGTGCGACCCCAGTTCGCGTAGCCGTTCGGCTGCTGTTCATCCACGTTGGTCTGGCCGTGGGAGCCGTAGACGTCCCAAGTCCAGCCGTTGGCCCACGCCCAAGGCGTATCGCCCTTGAAGCCGAAGGTCAGCTGATAGACGGTTGAAGTGTTGTCCTCGGCGAAGCCGCCGATGTAGGGCATGGCGCCGTTGAACTGCCAAGGCGCGGCAGGGTTGGGTCGCGAGCTAAGGAGCGAAGCCAGCCCCGGCGGCACCGGGTGTAGCGTGGCGGGGCCAATGGGGAAAGCCAGGTTGACTCCGGCCACCGTGGGCGGCGCCGTGGGTTGGGTTGCCCCCGGCGGAATCTGGCCGAATGTCGGGGAGGCGGGATTGTCCCAGGCCCCCGTGTAGGGAATATAGGTCGACCACACGCTCTCGAGCGCCGAGGGAGCGGAGCTCTGCCAGTTGGTCTTCGTTTCGCTGAACGTCAGGCTCGTGTATGCCGTGACATGGTCGTTCAGGTTGTAGTGCGCGGCGGCGTACGCGGACCACTTAGTCATCGGAATCTGCAGTGGGTCGCTCTGAGTATTGTTCCAACCCAGAGTGCCGTCCGGATTGATCTTGTACCCCGACGAGCCGCCGACGGGTCCCGTATAGGGATGCGCGGGATTCATCGGGTTGTTGATATCGAATACGCTGCCGTTCTGGTCGATGAAATAGCCTTGCGATGCCGGGGACAGCCAGCCATTCGTGGGGTTGTTGCACGGTGCCCCCGGAAAGCAAGCCGGGGCGTAATACTCCGGCAGCGGCACGGTACCTGCACGCGTGCCGGGATCGTTGAATCCGGCCTTCACCCAGTCGTGATTGACGCCGTTGACGCCGCCGACCTTGGACCAGGTCAGCGCCACCATGAAATTGCCCCTGTTGTCGGCGAAATTTGAGCCGATGAGAGCACTGATCTGGTTCTGTTGGTCGTCTCCGACCTGGCTGACACCGCTTCGCGCATCGACTTGGAAGCCCTGAAAGTTCTGCTTCAGCTTGAAATTGACCACGCCTGCGATCGCATCGGCGCCGTAGGTGGAGGCCGCGCCGCCGGTGATGGTCTCGATGCTGTCAATGGCCGCGGTCGGAATGGTGCTCACATCGACCACCAGGGCTGCGTTGATAGGCTGGATGCGCTGCCCGTCCACCAATACGAGCGTGCGGTTGGCGCCCAGGCCACGCAGGTTCAGAGTCGCCGCGCCGGGTGTGGCGGTGGCCGACGGGAAGGGCTGCTGCGCAGAGCTTAGTGCACTCTGGCTCGCCGAGGGGGCGAACTGAGGCAACTGGTTGAGCGCAGTCTCAATGGCAATCGACGAGTTTTGCTGAAGCACGTCGGCGTTGACCGTCACGATCGGGCTCAGCGATTCGTAGTCGCGCCGACGGATGCGCGAACCGGTCACGACGACCTCGGAAAGCCCGTTCTGATCCGCGCCGCCTCCCGCCGGGGCGCTCGGGGCGGCCACGCCTCCGACCGGACCTTGTGGTTGCGTGTTCTGAGCCAGCTCCGCTTGGCCCTGCACCGCGCTAGCGTCGGCGGCATCCGCTCGAGCATTCGGCAGCAAAGCTGTCCCGACGCTGGAGGCGATCGCGAGCGCAACGGCGGAAGAGACGGAAACTCGGGTCCGGCTGGCAGATCGAAGGATCGGATTGCTCATATATATTGTCCCCTGTCGGCTGCCCAGACCAAAGCGCGGCGACACCATTTGCGGTGAGGCGTTTCATCGCGGCTCCTGCGAGGCGTATGTCGGCCTCAGGCCGTTCGGCACCGAATGTTCGCGCAAGCGATGTGGACGGCCACTGACGCGGGCATGAACGGACGATGAACGATTCATGAATGAACGCCGTCCCGGGCTTGCCAGGGGAGGGGCAGGCGGGCGATCCTCGGCGGAACCGTTCGCGAAATTCACCGGGTCGAAATGCTCCTTGGAACCTTGCGTGCGAAGCTCGCTGCGACGGCGGCAGCAGGCTTCGTGTTGACCGGGCTCATGACGGTGCTCGTCCTGCAGACGACGCGGGACGCGCACCAGGTGGTGCAGCAGGCCGAGGCGAGCCACGACCGGATGCGAGTCTTCGCGCGGCTCCAATCCACTGCCAACCGCCTCCAGCAGCTCACGTATCAAAAAGTGCGGACGGACGATGCGCGCAGTGCCGCGGAGCAGCGCGCAGCGCGTGACGATTTCGTCGCAGCGCTCGCGGCGCTACGCGCCTCGCCGCAGTCGAGCGATACCGACCGTCGGCTGGTTGTAACGGTGGAGCGCGAGGGCGAGGCAGTCCTCGGACTCTTCTCCCACGGAAAAGACATCGTGAAGGCCGTCGATCAGGCGTGGCGCACGGGCGGCTCTCACGCGGCTCTCGTTGAGGTGCAGGTGCGCTCAGAGCCGTACCGAGTCTTCGCGGACACCGTGAGCCGCGAAGTCGAACGCGAGGATCAGCGGGTCTCGGCGGCGACCTCGCGTGCGGTGGCGGGACAGCACGCGGTCCGGCGCGCGGCGCTCGTGGGACTTGCACTGGCGCTGGCGCTCTCCGTGGCAGTTTTTGCCGTGCTCCTGACGCGTCTCGGTCCTGGACTGAAGCGCCTCGCGCGCGGCGCGCGCGCCTTTGGGTCGGGCGATCTCGCGCACCGCATTCATCTGCCCGGACGCGACGAGCTCGCCGAACTCGCGGCCGTCTTCAACTCGATGGCGCGGGAACTCTCCGATAAGCAGCAGGCCCTGCAGGAGCATCGCGCGGGCCTGGAGCGTGCGGTGGCCGAACGCACGGGGGAGCTCGAACGCGCCAACGCGGCGCTCTCGGCCGAAGACGAGCGGCGTCGCACTTTTCTGGCCGAGGCGAGCCACGAGTTGCGCATGCCGCTCACGATCATTCGCGGCGAGGCGCAGGTTGCACTCAGGGCGGGGGATCAGGGTGGCCCGGACGCCACGGAGGCGCTCGAACGCATCCTGGAGCAGACGCGCGCTCTCACGCGGCTCCTCGACGATCTCTTTCTGATTGCGCGGGCCGAGGCCGGGGGCCTGCGGCTCAACTTGCGCACCGCAGATCTCGGGGAGCTCGTGCTGCGGGTCGCACTCGATTTCTCGACGATCGCTTGCGAGTCGGGTGCGACAGTGCGCGCCGACGCGCACGGCGGAATTCTCGCCAGGATCGATCCGGATCGGGTTCGACAGGCGCTCGCAGCGCTGATCGATAACGCGCTCCGCCACACCCGGCCAGGCGTCAATGTCCACGTCGGCGCGCGGGCGGAGGACGGTTGGATCACCATTGCCGTATCCGATGACGGTCCGGGGATCGATCCGGCAGCAGCTGCGGAGCTCTTCGGCCGTTTCCGGCGCGGCCGGACTCGGAGCGATGGCTCGGGGCTCGGGCTCACGGTTGTGCGCGCCCTCGCTGAGGCACATGGAGGAACCGCGAGCATCGGCAATGCCGAGCAAGGCGGTGCACGCGCGGTCCTGAGGCTTCCATGGGCCGCTGAGCCGATCATGGCGAAGACAGCCTGATGTCGCTGCTGCTCGTGGAAGACGACGAGCGTGTGAGGCGGTTCGTCGTGCGCGGTCTGGAGGCGGAGGGCTACACGGTTTCGATCGCCTGTGATGGCCCGCAGGGCTTCGCGCTCGCCAAAGGCGAGCCATTCGAGGTCGTGATTCTCGATGTGATGTTGCCTGGCTATTCCGGAAAGGACCTCTGCCAGCGTCTCAGAACGGCCGGTGTCGGGGCGCCGATTCTCATGCTGACGGCTCTCGATGCGGTCGAGGACAAGGTGGACGGGCTTCGCAACGGTGCGGACGACTATCTCACCAAGCCTTTCGATTTCGATGAGCTGCTCGCCCGAATCGAAGCCCTGATCCGCCGCTCGAAGGGCAGTGTCACGGAGCCCGCTCGGGTGCTCCAGGCGGGCGATGTCACGCTCGATCGCGAGTCGATGACGGTGCGCAGCCGGGGCAGGCCGATCGATCTCACGCTCAAAGAGTTCCAGCTGCTCGAGCTGCTCATGAGCTCACCGTGGAAGGTGCTGAGCCGCACCCGCATCCTCAACAAAGTTTGGAACTACGATTCGGACCCGCTCACGAATGTCGTGGACGTATACATCCGGCGGCTGCGCACGAAGCTCGGCTGGGACCCCGATCGGGGACTGATCCGCACGTTAAGGGGTTATGGGTACAAATTCGACCCGGTCGGGCAATCGGACGAGGAATCGTGAACGGCGGCCGGCGTGCACCGGCCGGTATACTCTCGCACGCCTCCGATGAATATCGCCGTCCTCGCATCCCACGAAGGCACGACGCTGCAGGCGGTGCTCGATGCCTGCGCGGCGGGGAAGATTGCGGCGCGAGTGGCTCTCGTCATCGGCAACAATGCGGACTGCGGGGCGCTGCGCCGCGCCCGAGCCGCGGGTATCGCGAGCCTGCATCTATCGAGCGCGACGCACGCCGATCCGGTGCAGCTCGATCGCGCGATCGCGACGGCGCTGGCGCAGCACCGCATCGATCTCGTCCTGCTCGCCGGTTACATGAAGAGGCTCGGTCCGGCCACGCGTGAGGCATTCGCCGGGCGGATTCTCAATACTCATCCCGCTCTTCTGCCGCGTTTCGGAGGACAGGGCATGTACGGCGCGCACGTGCACCGCGCGGTGCTCGCGGCCGGCGAGCGCCAGAGCGGCGCCTCGATTCATCTGGTCGACGAGGGTTACGACACCGGCCCCGTGCTGGCGCGGGTCACCGTTCCGGTCGAGGCGGGCGATACCGAAGCGACTCTTGCCGGGCGCGTCCAGCACGCCGAGCGCGCGTTGCTCATCGAGGTGCTCGCCGAAATCGCAAGCGGCCGGCGCCGGCTGCCTGGCGCGCCGCCGACTGATCCCGGGCCGCCCTAGCCCTTCCGGCCGGGTGCGCCCCCGCCGATCCGGCTGGCGCCCGGCGCCCGGGTCGCAGTCTTTTGCTTCCTGGCCGGATCCTTCGGCCGCGACTTCCCGAACGAGCCGCGATATAGCTTGCCGCGGCGGGTCCTGCGATCACCCTTACCCATGCGCACAGACTCCGATTCAATCCACGAAGGCCGCGCAGTCTATCATCCCGCGTGGCTCGACCCCGCAGCGTTGGCGAAGCCGGGACGGCACGCTGGCGAAGCCGGGACGGCAGGCTGTATCTGCGCGATTACGGCCCCAAGGGCCGTCTTGTTCGGCGCCTCGCGTTCCGGTAAGGTGCGCCACGGTTCGTGACCTTTCCCTTTCCCTGCCGCCTGCCGCGACGTTCTACACGCCCGGCTTCCGAGTCTGAGAAAAGCCGAATCGTTGTCGATCCAGGTGGCAGAGCGCGGCCGCCGATTACACCCGTTTCGGCTGCCTCCCTGCCCTTATTTGCGATGTAGCGCCCGCGAGCGGACGAGAGCCGCGCGGGCTTTGTTTCTTTCAGGAGTTCTTTGCAATGACCAAGATCTATGTCGGCAATCTGCCGTTTTCGACCGGCGAGGACGAGATCCGCACGCTGTTCTCGCAGCACGGCACGGTGGAGTCCGTCAGCGTCATCACCGATCGGGACACGGGCCGCCCCCGCGGCTTCGCGTTCGTCGAGATGCCGCGCGCCGATGCTTCCCGCGCCATTCAGAATCTGAACGGCAAGGATCTCGGCGGCCGGCCTCTGCGCGTGAACGAGGCGCAGGAGCGCGGTGCCGGTGGCCGAAGCGGCGGTCCCAAGCGCTGGTAATTCGGTGCTGAGCCGGCGCTGAGCCGGCCGCGTGCCGTCCGGCCCGTGTCCGCCCGTTGCGGCGGTCCTGGGCCGGGCGGCTCGAAATTCAGAACGAGCCGTCGATCGCGTACCGTACCGCGAGCTGAGTGAGATTCTCACTCACGAGCGGCGTCTCCCCTAGAAAGATCCGGCGGTTCGACTGGCTGCTGCGGACATGCAGCCATTCGAGCGTGAAGCGCCAGTGAGAGCCTGCGGTGTAGATGTAGGCGGCCGTCACTGCGTGCCCCCCTTGGATACCGCGCACGACCGGCGGGTCCGCATCCACTTCGAATTCATCGTAGCGCAGCGATACCGTGTTCCGGCCCCACTGCCGGGATGCAAGCAGATAGCGTGCTCTGAACGGCCACTCGAGCTGACCGACCCCGGCCGGCGCCACGTAGGTCTCCCCTTCCATCCATTGAGCGATCAGCGACCATCCGTCGCTCTCGAAGCGCGCTCCGGCACTGTCGAAATGGGTCGCCCACGCGTGCTCGCCCAATGCCGCATCGAACGATGCAGGGTCTGCGTGATTGTCGTAGTGGAGCGCGCGGAGCGTGAGCCGCTGCAGCCAGCGCAGCTCGACACCTTCATAGGTGCCGACCCGCCCGTCGATCTCATGGAATTCTTGAAAGCCCGCCACGGGCTGCGCGCCTCGCCGTCCTACCCGACCGAACAGTGTCGTCTGGGTATCGTCGAGTGCGAACCCGTGACTGGCGAGCGAGACTCCGGCCGGCTCGTTCCAGCCGAATGCTGCGCCGACGATCCCCACATCGAAATCATGACCGAGCCGCGTCCCGAGCCAGTCGATCTGCGTCTCGACGCCTATCGTTCGCAGCTCCTCTGCGATCCAGCTATCGATCGCCGAGGAGGAGAGCGTGTACGGCGACTCCCAGCCGGCAGCGCGATTCTCGAGTGAGATCGGCGCGTAGAACGCGCCCGCTTTCACCCGCGCGCGAAATCCTGCGCGCGGATAGGGCCGCAGCTCGAGGTATGCCTCGGTGAGATCGATGGGATTCTTCTGGTACCCGCCCCAGGAGGAAGCATCGAGACGCAGCGCGACGATGCTGCCGATCGGCTCCGAGATGCCGATACGAAATCGGCCGAGCTCGAGGCCCGATCGATTTTCCCCGTAGCGCACTGCACCGAGCCCGCCATCGAGAAACGAGCGGCGCCCATCCGAGCCCACGAGCCGGGTATCGAGCGAGAGCTGCCAGTCGGCGGCGGCCGCCGTGCCGCACGCGACTGTGCACAGCGCAGCCGCGAGTCTCAGTAAGCGTCCCACGAGGCCATGTGCCCGTCGAGCATCGCGGGCCGCAGAGATTTTTTGAGACGGATGTCGATTGCGGCCGGCGCGGCGCCGTCGACGGAGAGCGTGCGCTCGAGGCTCTCGCCGTTGCCCACGAGGCGCGGATGCCAAACTTCGACTCTATACTGTCCGGGCGGGATGCCGCTTGCCGACCACACTCCCGCTGCATCGGTCTCACCGTAGAACGCCGCGTCGGTTACCACGATGTAGGCGATCATGAAATCGTGAATGTTGCAGCCGAGGGTCACGAGCCCGGGCTTGTCGAAACGCACCGGGGGGTACGGCTTGCCGCGATAGAGAGGCAGTTGAAAGGGATGCGCCGGCGAGAACGAGTACACCTCGTGGGCTGTCCTGTCGCTGTTTGGAAAGACCACAGTCGAGCCGACCGGAACGACGAGCAGGTCCGGCGTGAACTTGAGGTCCACCTGATCCATCACGGCGCGTAGCGGTGCGCTCGGCTTCGAGGTCCCATCGAGCGAATGCACCATGACCACCGCCCCGGGAAGCGGCTTGCCGTCGTGCCGCAGAATGGTCACCGTCAATGACCCTGCAAAGGCGCCGGAGGCGCCGGCAAGCAGCGCAGCCATGCCGGCGGCGAGCGCCACGAGGAGCGGCACCCGCGGGCGCAGCGGCCTCGGCGGGGAAGCCGAGCCGCCTGCTGACCGGGCCTTCAACCCTCGCGTGCGCGACATCTCAATCCGACACCGTGTTTGTGGCCGCGGCGAGGCCGCGGCGCCTACGATCTGGACGGACTCATTTCAACAGATCCCATGCGCAGCTTTCGCAACCGGCTTCTCGCGCTGATCATCGGTCTCGCGGTGCTCACGCAAACTGTGACGCTGATCGCAGTGCTCGCCCGCACCGCCGATAACGTGCGGGCGCGCGCCGAGGAGCAGCTGCGCTCGGGCGGCTCCGTCGCTCAGCAGTTGATCCAGTTCCGTGCGAACGAGCTCGGGGCCGCCGTCGCCGTGCTCGCGGCGGATTTCGGGCTACACGCGGCGGTGGCAAGCGGGGATGGCGCGACGATGCTCTCGGCCGCGCGCAACCATGCCGCGCGCATCGGCGCGGACCTCTTGCTGCTCACGGATGCGCAGGGCAACGTGCTCACGAGCTGGCCGCAGCACCTCTCCGCGCATGACGCGCAGCTGCTGCGCCGGCTGGTCGCCGAAGAGTCGGCCGCGCCGGCCCGCGCACATTTCATTCTGCTCGGCAACAAGGCCTATCAGCTCATCCTCGCGCCGATGCGCGCGCCGGTGACGATCGGCTGGGCCGCGATGGGATTCGCTGTCGACGATCAGCTCGCGAGCCGCATCCGCGATTTGGTCGGCGTCGGAGTGAGCTTCCTCACGGTCGGCGCCGATGGGGCGAGGAGCCTCGCCACCGCGCCGCCGCACGTCGAGGCGGTCCGCGGGGAACCGTATCTCACGTTCTCCGAGCCCCTCGATGCGGCGAGTGGCTCGTTCGTGCTGCGGCTGCAGAAGCCGATGAGCGGAGTGCTCACGCCCTATTACGAAGTGCGCAACGCGCTGCTCGCGATCGGCGGCCTCGCGCTGTTGCTTGCGACGTTCGTCGCACTGCTGCTCGGCCGCGGCGCCACGCGGCCGCTCGGAGAGCTCGTGCGCGCCGCGCGGCGCATTCAGGCGGGCGCGTACGACACCGCCGTGGAGGCGAGCGGAGCCGAGGAGTTTCGCAGCCTCGCCGCGACCTTCAACGCCATGCAGCAGGACATCGCCGAGCGCGAGGCGCGCATCACGCACGATGCCTACCACGACCCGCTCACCGGTCTCGCGAATCGCGCCTTCGCCGAACGCTCGCTCGATGCGCTCCTCGCCGAATCGCCGCGCGTGCTCGCCGCGCTGATCGTGCTCGACGTGCGCAACGTGCGCGAGATCAACGCCTCCCTCGGCCATCACGTCGGCGATGACGCGCTCCGCGAGGTCGCTCGCCGGTTGAGCCAGAACGTCGGGTCGCGCGACCTCGTGGCCCGTCTCGCCGCGAATCAATTCCTAGTCGTCGCGCGCGACTGCTCCCCGGATCGCGCCGTGCTGCTCGCGGAACAGCTCGCGGGCGCCGTGCGCAGCGGCTTTCATCTGCCCGCCGTGAGTCTCGAGCTGCACGTCGGCGCCGGAGTGTGCTGCTCGCCCCTGCACGGCAGTGCCACCACGGAGCTCCTGCGGCGCGTGCAGATTGCGCTCGAGGATGCCGAGGAGACGCGCACACGCGTCGCGCTCTACCGCGAAGGCCGCGACGGAGAGCACCGGCGCCGCCTCGCCCTCGCAGGCGATCTGCGCCGTGCGATCGATAGCGATGAGCTCTCGCTCGTCTATCAGCCGAAGGTCTCGGTCGCGACTCGCAGCGTGAGCAGCCTCGAGGCTCTGGTGCGTTGGACGCATCCTGAGCTCGGTTCCATCTCCCCGGCCGAGTTCGTGCCGATCGCCGAACGCACCGGCAGCTCCCGGCGCTTGACGAGCTGGGTGCTCGCGGCGGCCATCCGGCAGATCGCCGAATGGCGCCGCGCGGGCATCGCTCTCGATGTGGCGGTCAATCTCTCGGCCGCGGACATCCTCGATCCCCTTCTCGGGGAGGAGATCCGCGGGACGCTGCGCGCAAGCGGCGTCGACCCGAGCAGCCTCGCTCTCGAGATCACCGAGAGCGCCGTGATGCGCGATGCGCCGCTTGCAGCGCGGCACATGCAGCTGCTCAGAATCGAGGGCGTACGCTTCGCGATCGACGACTATGGAACCGGCTACTCATCGCTCTCGCATCTCTCGCGGCTACCGGTCGATGAGCTGAAGATCGACCGCTCATTCATGATGCACGCGCACGAACGCCGCGACGATGAGACGATCGTCCGCTCGACGATCGAGCTCGCTCACAGCATGGGGCTGAAGGTCGTCGCAGAGGGCGTCGAGGACCCGAAAGGCTGGAATCTCCTGCGCCGCCTCGGGTGCGATTTCGCGCAGGGCTATCTCATCAGCCGGCCACTGCCCGTGGCGGATGTCGTCGCCTTCGTGCGGCGCGCGAACGACTTGCTGCCCGCCTCGGACTCCACGGTCGCGCAAATGCGCGCGCTCACACTGCTCGCCGAGCGCGGCTGAGCCCGCCTCTGAGCCCGCTTCGGAGGCCGCCTCTGAGCCCGCCTCAGCGGTAGCGCGCGAGAATCTTCTCGAGCGCAGCGCGCCCGGGCGACAGCCGCTCGTACGGGATCGCGTTGAGCGGCTCGTCGGGCGTTTGATTGATCGCGTGGAAGTCCCCTTCCGAGGGTTCGACGTAGAGCAGCCCCGTCAGGTACTCGCCCGCCTTCATGCGCTCCTGGACATGAGCGGCCGCGGCGCTGCGGTTCGTCGGGTCGTGGCTCGCATCGGTCTTGCGCAGCACGATGCGGCTGCCGTCGTGCATCACGACGGGCAGCGCCTCTCCCTCGGCGTACTGCGCGGTGATCTCGCGCTCGATCGGAATGAAGTCCACGTTCACGGCGGGCTCGTAGTGCTCGCGGGTGTAGAGATAGCTCTTCGTCGAGCCCTCGTGATCGTTGAACGTGACGCACGGAGAGAGCACATCGACGAGCGCGAAGCCCTTGTGGCGCATGCCGGCCTCGAGGATCGGAACGAGCTGTGCCTTGTCCCCCGAGAAGCTGCGCGCGACGAACGTCGCGCCGAGCGAAAGCGCGAGCAGCACCGGATCGATCGGCGGCTGCTGGTTGACTTCGCCGCGCTTCGCCTTCGTTCCCACGTCGGCCGAGGCCGAGAACTGCCCTTTCGTGAGCCCGTACACGCCGTTGTTCTCGATGACGTACAGCATGTCGAGATTGCGGCGGATCGCGTGGCAGAACTGTCCGAGGCCGATCGAGAGCGTATCGCCGTCGCCCGAGACGCCGATGTAAGTGAGCGTGCGGTTCGCCGCGCTCGCGCCGGTCGCGATCGAGGGCATGCGGCCGTGCACCGCATTGAAGCCGTGCCCGCCACCGACGAAATACGCCGTCGTCTTCGACGAGCAGCCGATCCCGGAGAGCTTCACGACGTTCTGCGGCGGGAGCGACAGCTCCCAGCACGCCTCGATCAGCGCCGCCGTGATCGAGTCGTGCCCGCACCCCGCGCAGAGCGTCGAATTCGCCCCTTCATAATCACGGCGCGTGAGACCGAGCTCGTTCTTCGGAAGCGACGGATGGTGGACTTTCGGCTTCGCGAGATAGGTCATGCGTGCGCTCCCGCGGCGGTACGCTCGACGGCCGGCGGCGCCGCGCCGGATGACGTCGGCCGCGCCCGGCCGAGCTCCGCGAGCACGCCATCCACGATGAAACTCGAGGAGACCGGCAACCCGTTGTAGTGCGTGAGCGAGCGCAGCTTGGCTTTCTCGACGGGCGTCTCGAGTGTCAGGAGCGAGCGCAGCTGCGCGTCGCGGTTCTGCTCGACGACGAAGACGATCCGATGCGCCGCGAGGAACTCCTCGACCTCCTTGCCGAACGGAAATGCGCGCACTCGCAGATAATCGAGCTTGACGCCCTGCCCCGCGAGCACATCGATCGCCTCGCGCACCGCCCCTTCACAACTGCCGATCGACACGATCGCCACATCGACTCCGGGATGGCGCTCGATGAGCGGCCGCGGCACGAGGCCCTTTGCGGTCTCCCATTTCTTGAGCAGCCGATCGAGCACGATCTGGTACTCGGTGGAGTCCTCGGTGTACCTCCCGTACTGATTGTGTCCGGAGCCGCGGGCGAAGTAGGCGCCCCGCGGATCGATGCCGGGCAGCGTACGCGCCGGGATGCCGTCGCCATCCTGATCGTAGAAGCGATAGAACTTCTCGATCTTCGCGAGCTCCTCGACGCCGAGCACCTTGCCCCGATCGGGGCGCCGGGTCTCGTCCCACTTCAGATCGCGGCACATCCAGTCGTTCATGCCGATGTCGAGATCGGAGAGCACGATCACCGGGGTCTGCAAGCGCTCGGCGAGGTCGAACGCCTGCGCGGCCATGTAGAAGCATTCCTCGGGATTTGAGGGATAGAGGCACACGTGGCGCGTGTCGCCGTGCGAGGCATACGCGCACGCGAGGATGTCGCCCTGCTGAGTGCGCGTCGGCATACCCGTCGAAGGACCGACGCGCTGGATGTCGAACAGCACCGCGGGGATCTCGGCGTAGTAGGCGAGCCCGAGGAACTCGCTCATGAGCGAGATGCCGGGACCCGAGGTCGCAGTGAACGAGCGGGCGCCGTTCCAGGATGCCCCGACCACCATGCCGATCGCGGCGAGCTCGTCCTCCGCCTGCACGAACGCGAAGTTCCGCCGGCCAGTCTCGCGGTCGGTGCGCAGCCGGTCGCAGAAGCCTTTGAAGGCGTCCATGAGCGAGGTCGACGGCGTGATCGGATACCAGGCCGCAACCGTCGCGCCCGCATACACACAGCCGAGCGCGGCCGCCGTGTTGCCGTCGATCATGATGTGGCCCGCGGTCGCGTTCATCGGCTCGATGCGCAGCGGCAGCGGGCAAGCGAAATGCTGCTTCGCGTAGTCGTAGCCCAGCTGGATCGCGCGCATGTTGCTGTCGACGAGCTGCGGCTTCTTCGCGTAGGTCTCGGCGAGCAGCGCCCGAATGCGCTCGAGATCGAGATCGAGCAGCGCCGCGAGCACTCCCGCGTAGCAGATGTTCTTCATCAGGATGCGTGTGCGCACACCGGCAAAGTTCTCGTTGCAAAGCTGCGCGAGCGGCACGCCGAGCACCGTGATGTCCTCGCGCTTCAAGAGCGCGGGCCGCGGCCAGGTCGAGTCGTAGATCAGGTAGCCGCCCGAGGCGACCTCCTTCACGTCGCGCGAATACGTCTCGGCGTTCATCGCGACCATGATGTCCACGCGGCCGCTGCGGGCGACGTGCCCGTCGCGCGTCACGCGGATCTCGTACCACGTCGGCAGGCCCTGAATGTTCGAGGGGAAGTAGTTCTTCCCCATCACGGGAATCCCGCTGCGAAAGACCGACTTCATGAGCAGCGTGTTCGCGCTCGCCGAGCCGGTGCCGTTCACCGTTGCGATCTTGATTACGAAATCATTGATGCGATCGGTCATCGAATCCTCGCAAGCTCGCCAACGCCGCTCGCCCTCAGGCGATCTTCGGTTCTTTTGCCGCCTCGGCCGCCGCCTCGTCCGCCACCTGCGGCCAGCGCACGTGCGATTTCTGCATGTCCCAGGCGGCCGTCGGACAGCGCTCGGCGCAGAGCCCGCAATGCACGCACAGATCCTCGTCCTTGACCATGACGCGCCCGGTCTGCGGAAGCGGGGCGGACACGTAGAGCGGCTGCGTGAGGTTCTTCGCGGGCGCCTTCAAACGGCCGCGCAGGTCCGCCTCCTCGCCGTTGTGCGTGATCGTCAGGCAGTCGACCGGGCACACATCGATGCAGGCGTCGCATTCGATGCAGAGCTTCGCGCTGAATACGGTCTGCACGTCGCAATTCAAGCAGCGCTGCACTTCCGCCTCGGTCTGCTCGGCGGTGAAGCCGAGCTCCACCTCGATGTTGAGCTTCTTGAAGCGCTCCTTGAGGGAGACGTGCGGCATCAGCCGCCGCTCGACCGGGGAGTAGTCGTTCGAGTAGGACCACTCGTGCATGCCCATTTTGCGGCTCTGCAGAGTGACTCCCGGGGGCAACCGCTCCGCGATGGACTCCCCCTGACAGTGCTTGTGGATCGAAATCGCGGCCTGGTGCCCGTGCTCGACCGCCCAGATGATGTTCTTCGGCCCGAACGCCGCATCACCGCCGAAGAAGACACCGGGCCGCGTCGATTGGAACGTGGTCTTGTCGACGACCGGCACGTTCCATTTGTCGAACTCGATCCCGAGATCGCGCTCGATCCACGGGAAGGCGTTCTCCTGGCCTATCGCGAGGATCACATCGTCGGCCGGCAGGAACTGCTCGCCCACCGAGCGTTCACCCGTGATGCGCCCGCGCGCATCCACGTCGTATTCCATCCGCTCGAACAGCATGCCGGTGAGCTTGCCGTTCTCGATGACGAAGGACTTCGGCGAGTGATTGACGACGATGTCGACGCTCTCCTCCTCGGCGTCCTCGAGCTCCCAGTCCGAGGCCTTGAAGAACCCGCGCGGCTTGCGCGCCATGACTTTGACGCTCTTCGCCCCGAGGCGCAGCGAGGTGCGGCAGCAGTCCATCGCCGTATTGCCGACGCCGATGATGAGCACGCGCTCGCCGATGCGCTCGATGTGGCCGAATGCGACCGACTCGAGCCAGGCGATCCCGATGTGAATGTTCGCGGCGGCCTCCTGGCGCCCGGGGAGGTTCAGGTCCTTGCCGTGCGGGGCACCCGATCCGACAAACACGGCATCGAAGCCGCCCCTCTCGATGAGCTCGCGCAGGCTCGCGATCGCAGAGCCGAGTCGCAGGTCGACCCCACGGTCGACGATCATCGCGATCTCCTCGTTGAGCACGTTCGCAGGCAGCCGGAACGAGGGAATGTTGGTGCGCATGAGCCCACCCGGCTCCCGGTATTGCTCGAAGATCGTCACCTCGTACCCGAGCGGCAGCAGATCGTCGGCGACGGTGAGCGAGGCGCACCCCGCACCGATGCAGGCGATGCGCTTGCCGTTTTTGACCTTCGGGACCCGGGGCAGGCGGCTCGTCACGTCCTCGCGAAGATCCGCCGCGACCCGCTTCAGACGGCAGATCGCAACCGGCTTCGACTCAACCCGGCCGCGCCGGCAGGCCGGCTCGCACGGGCGGTCGCAGACGCGGCCGAGAATGCCGGGGAAGACGTTGGACTGCCGGTTCACCATGTAGGCATCGGTGAAGCGGCCCTGCGCGATGAGGCGGATGTACTCGGGAACGTCAGTGTGGGCGGGACAGGCCCATTGGCAATCGACGACGCGGTGGTAGTAATCCGGATGGGCGGTATCGGTAGGTTGCATGAGTCCCAAGGGTTTCGGGCGGCTAGGATCCACGATGGTGCACCGAAGTATAAGCCGCACGGGCTCGCCCGGGCTCGTCCGGTGCGATTGCTGCATCGCACAAACGAACTGCAGCTCTTTATACTGCCACCCAGCATGACAGATCCAGTTCCCACCGAGATTCGCGTGCGGACGCGCTCGAGGCTGCTCGAGGTGACCTTCGACGACGGCAGCCGCTTCGAGCTCCCCTTCGAGTACCTGCGCGTCTACTCACCTTCCGCCGAGGTCAAAGGCCACGGCCCTGGCCAAGGTGTACTGGTCACGGGGAAGGAGCAGGTCGGCATCCGCGCCATCGAGCAGGTCGGTCAATATGCCGTCAAGCTCGTGTTTGATGACGGGCACGACACCGGACTTTACAGCTGGAAGTATCTGCACGAGCTCGGCCGCGAGCGCGACCGCAAATGGGCCGAATACCGAGCGCGCGTTCAGGCGGCCGGTAAATGAGGTCTGCAAACCATGCTGGAAAAGAAAGGGCCGAGCGGTTGAGCTCGGCCCAGAGTGTTTCAAGACCCCCGTTTATTAGGTCGTCGCGACGATTCGCACCGGCGCTTCGACCGAGGCGGATTCTGCGCAGTGTTCATGGCAAATTGCAAACAAATGTTTGAAGCTTGGCCGTACGAGACGCGCTCGCCCGTGAGACACGTTCTAAACTCGCGACACCGGCGCCGCGGATGGCATCGGGGAGAGCAAGAGAGATGAGCAACGAGCCGCTCGCCGATTTCGGTTTCGAGCGCGTGCCGCGCGAGGAGAAAGCGCGGCGCGTGCGCGGCGTCTTCGACTCGGTCGCTGAGCGCTACGATCTCATGAACGATCTGATGTCGGGCGGGCTGCACCGGCTCTGGAAGCGCTTCACGCTCGGGCTCACCGGGCTGAGGCCAGGCCAGCTTGCGCTCGATGTGGCGGGCGGAACGGGCGATCTGGCTGCCGGACTCGCGCGCCAAGTGGGCGATGCCGGGCTCGTCGCCCTGACGGACATCAACAACTCGATGCTCGCGCAGGGCCGCGATCGCCTCATCGACGAAGGACTCGTCGCGAACATCCGCTGCGTGCAGGCGAACGCCGAGCGCCTGCCCTTCGCGGACAACACGTTTCATTGCATCACGATCGGATTCGGGTTGCGCAACGTCACCGACAAACCGGCTGCGCTCGCCTCGATGCGCCGCGTGCTCAAACCCGGTGGGCGGCTGCTTATCCTCGAGTTCTCCCATCCCGTCGTGCCCGGGCTCAATCCGCTCTACGACGCCTACTCGTTCCGCGTGCTGCCGCTTCTCGGCAAACTCGTCGCCGGAGACGAGGCGAGCTACCGCTATCTCGCCGAGTCGATCCGCATGCACCCGGATCAGGAAGCGCTGCTCGCCACGATGCGCGAGGCGGGCTTAGAGGACTGCTCCTACCACAATCTGAGCGGCGGCATCGTCGCCCTGCACCGCGGCTTCAAGTATTGAATGTCGGGCGAGGGGGCGGGGCGCTAGCCGGCTGAGCAGAATTCATGAACTGGGCTGTCCGCGCATCGAGCAACATCTTCAGGAATCATCGAAGGACCTGGATCGCGCTGATCTTCGGCATCGCGATCGGGCTCGTGCTGCCGTCGAGCTGGTCGACGATCGCTCGCGTGCTCGTAGGCTGGAACTCCGGCGTCATTGTGTTCCTCGCCTCGATCTTTCTGTGGATGCGCGTCCTCTCCGCCGAGCAACTACTCTCCCGATACATGGAAGAGGACCCATCGGGACCCATCATTCTGATCATCGTGACGGCGGCCGCCCTTGCGAGCATCGTCGCAAACGTCGAGCTCCTCGCGACCGTGAGGCACGTGGCGCATCAGGAGCGCGTGTGGCATTCGGTGCTGGCGATAGCGACACTCGTCTTGTCGTGGCTGCTGGTGCCGACCATGTTCACGATGCACTACGCGGATATGTTCTACAGCGCGCGAGCGGAAGATCAGCCCCTGTCCTTTCCGCAGACCAGGATGCCGGTCTTCTGGGACTTCGCCTATTTCTCCTTCACGATCGCCGCCGCCAATCAAACGGCCGACGTGATCACCACCAGCACGGTCATGCGCAAGGTCGTGATCGCCCAGGAGGTCATCTCCTTCATCTTCAACGCCTCCATCATCGGGTTCGCCATCAACATCACGGCGGGGCTGATCGGCGGATGAGGTGAGCTGGCAGGGCCCTCATTGCGGGTAGACCATCACCGCGCGCCGCTCTTCGCGCCAAGCCGCCTCGTCGGGTGCGGCGAGCGCATCGAGGTCGGTGGGAGTCGCGGCTCGATCATCGATCCAGCGTCGCAGCAGCTCGCTGCCGTTGATCACGTCGAAGGCGAGGCGCCCCGTCTCGTACTCGTACGGGAAGTCGCGCCAGAGGTCGTATTGCGGGGCGAGTGCGCGCAGCGCCTTGAGCGCGAGCGCCACGAGCCGCCACGGCCGAAACGCGTGCGGATCGTACGCGGGGTCGTCCACGTGCAGCTGCAGGCCGGCGCAGAGCTTACCGGCGTGTTTGTGAAAGGTGGGCTCGAACCAGCAGCTGCGCAGGCGGCAGCCTGCGAGCCAGTGCGGGGCAAGCATCTGCATCCGGGCGAGCAGCGCGCCCGCATCGATATCGGGCGCTCCGAGGAGCTCGAGCGGCCGCGTCGTTCCACGGCCCTCGGAGAGTGTCGTCCCCTCGATCATCACCGTGCCTGCATAGCAGCGCGCCATCCAGAGATTCGAGGCATTCGGGCTCGGGTTCACCCAGCTGCGCTCACCGAGCGGCCAGCCGTGGCCGGGTGCGGCATCGGGCTGCCAGCCTTCCATCTCGACGATCCGACACTCGACATCGAGCCGCAGCGTGCGGATGAACCAGCGCGCGAGCTCGCCCAATGTGAGGCCGTGCCGCATCGGGAGCGGTCCCGCGCCGACGAAGCTTTCCCAGCCCGGACGCAATGTGAGCCCCTCGACGGATCGACCTGCGGGATTGGGACGGTCGAGCACCCACACCGACTTGCCGTGGCGCGCGGCTTCCTCGAGCACGTACCTGAGCGTCGTGACGAACGTGTAGATGCGGCATCCCACGTCTTGCAGATCGATCAGAATGTCATCGAAGCTGTCCATCATCTGCGCGGTGGGGCGGCGCACCTGCCCATACAGGCTGAAGATCGGGATCCCATATACGGGATCGGTGAAGTCGGCCGATTCGACCATGTTGTCTTGCTTGTCACCGCGCAAGCCGTGCTGCGGTCCGAAAGCGGCGGTGAGCCGGATGTCGCCGCACGCGGCGAGCGCATCGAGAGAATGCGTGAGATCCCTCGTGACCGATGCCGGATGAGCGAGCAGCGCCACCCGGCGGCCCGCGAGCGCACCGCGCAGCCGTTTGTCCGAGAGCAGACGGTCGATGCCAAACTTCGTCATGGGATCTCGATGTTTGAATGATGCCGGTTGGATTGCACCGGCTCAGAGAGTCGCGGCGAATCCGCCGGGGTGATGGAAATCGGGCCTGCCCGGGGGATGTCTCAGCGCCCAGTAGCCGAGCTCCCCCTCGCTATCCTCGATGACCGCGGCGAGAGCGAGGCGCGCTCGCGTGCTGGCGAGCGATCCGGCAGGCACCGTGGCGCGCAGGCTCCAGCGGCCGCCGCTCACATCGCGCTCGACCGTGATCAGCGGCGCTGCCATGGGCTCGAGGGGCCGCATTCCGCTGCGATAGCCATCGAACGCGTACGCGGCCCACTCGCCCGAAGGCGAGAAATTGAGCTCGAGGTAATGGCCGGCGAGTGGGCCCTGCGGCCGTGAGCCCTCGGCCCGAGCGAGCGTCGACGCCCCGTTTTCCATGGCGATGAATGCCTCGCAGCAGGTGTGGCGCCACAGTCCATCTGTCCGGCGCGGTGCGGCAGGCTCCGGGAGTCGGATGCGATCGGGATCGGCCTCGATCGTATAAATGAGCTCGAGCGCGCCGTCGGCGCGCCTCTCCACCTGGACGGCAATGGACCGCACCGCCTCGCATGGCGTTGCGGGATGCGGCGCGAGGTAGAATGCAGGGCGCGCGGCGGCACGAGGCGGCGCGGCTCGGGACCCGGAAGTTTCGGTCATGCGACGCTACTCTACATCCCGGCCCCACCGCTCAATCGGCATGCTCGTCACAACCAGAACGGGTCCGCTCGATTCATGCTCACTTCGACCCTAGAGAACATCCTGAACCGCGGCTTGCCGCGCTCGCCTCGCGCGCGCGAGCTCTGCGCCGAGCTCGCGGGCCGGCAGATCGCGGTCGAGGTGCGCGGCATCGCAGAATGCACGGTGACCTCCGACGGCAACTGTCTGCAGATCTCTGCGGGCGTGTCCGAGGCTGCCGAGGCGCGCGTGCGGGCCGGACCTACGACGCTTCTCAAGTTCTCGGTCCGAGAGCCACCGTCGAGCTTGCGAGCCGCGGGTGCCGGGGTGGAGGGCGACGAGGCGCTCGCGGAGCGCTATCGAGAGCTCGCGATGCTTCTGCGGCCGGACCTCGAGGAAGAGCTCGCCCTCGCGATCGGCGATGTCCCCGCGCACCAGATCGCGCGCTTCGCGACGGCAGCGTTCGGCTGGTGCCGCAGCGCGGCGGAGACGACGGTGCGCAACTTCGCGGAATACTTCGCCCACGAACGCGGTGATCTCGTCTCGCGCGCCGAAGGGCGGCAGCTGCTCGAGGGAGTCGACGAGGCCCGCGCTCGCGTCGAGCGGATCGAGGAGCGGATCGCGCTGCTCGAGAAGCAGCTCGCGCCCGCTCGCCGGGAGAATCGCGCGCCGTGAGAGTCCGCGTCCTCGCGCGGCTCTTTCAGATCCAGCGCCTGCTCCTCAAATACGGTCTCGACGATTTCGTCCACGCCACGCACCTGTATCGCCCGCTGCGATTGCTCGTGCTGCTCTCGCCCGGTATCTGGCGCGTACGCCGCACTCGGGCGAGCCGGGCCGCGCGCCTGCGGCTCGCGTTGACGGAGCTCGGCCCGATTTTCGTGAAGTTCGGCCAGGCGGTCTCCACGCGGCGCGACCTGCTGCCCTCCGATATCGCCGATGAGCTCGCAAAGCTCCAGGATCAGGTCCCACCCTTTCCGGGGAACGTGGCTCGTGCGATTGTCGAGGACGCTTACGGACGCCCGCTCAGCGAGGTATTCGAGCGATTCGATGAGATTCCGCTCGCGGCGGCCTCCATCGCGCAGGTGCATACGGCCCGCCTGCCGAGCGGCAAGGAAGTGGTCGTCAAGGTGCTGCGCCCGGGCATGCGCGAGATCATCGAGCGCGATCTCGAGGTGCTCTACGCGCTGGCCGGGCTCGCGCAGAAGTACTGGCCGGAGGGCCGGCGGCTGCGTCCCGTCGAAGTCGTCGCCGAATACGAGAAGACCATCCTCGATGAGCTCGATCTGCTGCGCGAGGCGGCGAATGCCGCGCAGCTGCGGCGCAACTTCGCAGGCTCGGACCTGCTTTATGTGCCGGAGGTGTATTGGGACTACTGTCGCGAAGGCGCCATGGTGATGGAGCGCATTCACGGCATTCCCATCAGCGACATGGCCCGGCTGCGGGAGGCCGGCACGGATATCCCCAAGCTCGCGCAGAACGGGGTGCGGATCTTCTTCACGCAGGTGTTCCGGCACAATTTCTTTCATGCCGACATGCATCCCGGCAACATCTTCGTGCTCGCGAACGATCCGCGGAATCCGCGCTATGCCGCCGTCGACTTCGGTATCGTCGGCACGCTCGACCCGCGCGACCAGCGCTACCTCGCGGACAACTTCCTCGCCGTCTTCGACCGCGATTATCGGCGCGTCGCAACGCTGCACGTGGAGTCCGGCTGGGTGCCGGCCGAGACGCGCATCGACGAGATGGAGTCGGCGGTCCGTACCGTCTGCGAGCCGATCTTCGATCGGCCGCTGAAGGACATCTCCTTCGGACACATCCTGGTGCGCCTGTTCGAGATCTCGCGCCGTTTCAACATGGTCATCCAGCCCCAGCTCGTACTGCTGCAGAAAACGCTGCTCAACGTCGAGGGGCTCGGTCGGCAACTGTACCCGGAGCTCGACATCTGGCACACGGCGAGCCCGATTCTGCGCGAGTGGATGCGGGAGAGAACGAGCGGCCGTGCGCTCCTGCAGGGCCTGCGGCTGCAGGTGCCCGAGCTCATCGAGACGGCCAAGTCCGTGATCCCCCTGCTCAAGGCGGCGGCTTACCGCGCCCAGGACGGGAAACTGCGGCTACCCCTCGAGATGCCTCAGGTGGAGAACCTCGAAGAATCGCTTCTCCGGCACGGACGACGCTGGGAGGCTGCCATCATCGGCTCCGCCATTCTCCTCGGCGGGCTGATTTGGCTGGCCATCGGGCGCAATCCCGAATGGCCGGGCTGGGCCATGCTGGTCGCAGGCGGGGCCTGGATTTTCGCCGCGCGGGTCAGCTGATGCACTGACCCGGTGCAGCAGCCTGCCGCCAGTGCGGACAGGCCTCGATCAGCCGGTGGACGCCATCCCGGCCGTGGGTTAGCCTCGCGCGTCCCCTCTCCAGCCCCCTATGCAAGTTTCCCGCTCGCTCACCGAAGGATCGATCAGCCGCCGTCTTCTTGCGTTCGCCTTTCCGATCCTCGTCGGCAACGTCCTGCAATCGCTCGACGTGACCGTCAATTCGATCTGGATCGGACGCTACCTCGGCGAGGCGGCGCTCACCGCGAGCTCGAACTCGAACACGGTGCTGTTCCTGCTGCTCGCCGCGATGTTCGGCGCCTCCATGGCAGCGACGATCCTCATCGGGCAGTACCTCGGCGCGCGACGGCTCACCGATGCGAAGCGCGTCGTCGGCACGAGCACGAGCTTCTCCATTGCGATCTCGGCAATCATGGCGGCGGTCGGATGGTTCGTCTGCGAGCCCCTGCTGCGCGCGATGCAGACGCCCGCCGAGGCTTTGCCGCTCGCGGTCGCGTACATGCGAGTGATCTTCCTTTACCTGCCCTCGCTCGTACTCTACATCTTCGCCACGTCGGTGCTGCGCGGCGCGGGCGATTCGAAAACGCCGCTCTACTTCCTGATGCTGAACGTCGCGCTCGACGTTGCACTCAATCCGCTCCTCATATTCGGGCTCGGTCCGGTGCCGCGGCTCGGCATCGCGGGCTCGGCCCTCGCAACGCTCCTCGCCCAGACCTCGAGCCTGATCGCGTTGATCGTCCATCTGTACCGCCGCAAGCACCCCCTGTGTCTACACGGCGCGGAGCTCAAGTTCCTGCGCATCGACTGGTCGATCGTCGCAATCCTGATCGGCAAGGGCGTGCCGATGGCGCTGCAGATGCTCGTGTTCTCCTCGAGCATGGTGCTCATGATCGCGCTCGTGAATCGCTTCGGCATCGACACGACTGCCGCTTTCGGCGCCGCGCTGCAGGTGTGGAATTACGTGCAGATGCCGTCGTTCGCGATCGGCATGGCGGTCTCCTCGATGGTCGCGCAAAACATCGGCGCCCGGAAATGGGACCGTGTGGCGGCGACGGCACGCCTGGGCGTGCTCTATCAGTTCGCTCTCGCGACCTCACTCGTGTTGCTCATCGTGGCCCTGAGCGCGCAGGCGCTCGGCCTGTTCTTACCCCCCGGATCGGAGGCGCTGCGCATAGCGGTGCATATGAATCATGTCGCCGCCTGGAGCTATATCTTCTTGGGGATGGCGCTCGTGCTCTTCGGCGTCGTGCGCGCCAACGGGGCTGTGGTCGTGCCGCTCATCGCCTTGACGTTCTCGCTGCTCGGTGTGCGCTTCCCGCTCGCGCTCGCGCTCATGGACCGCTGGCAAGCGGATGCGATCTGGTGGAGCTTCCCGATCTCATCGTTCATCGCCGTGGTGCTCGCGGCCACGTATTACAAATTCGGCGGCTGGCGTCATGCGCGCATGATGATGCCCGAGGGAGCAGGCGCGGGGACAGGCGCGGCTCCGAGCGTCGCGCAGGAGCAGATCGAAGCGGGCTGATCGCAGCGAGCCCTGGGCGGGACCGCTCTTTCTACCGCGCGTGGGCTGCGCCCGACTCCGCAGCGGTGCCGCGCGGCTCGATCCAGATGGCGCTCGCGTATGCGCACAGCACGCCGTCCTCGTCGTAGAGTGCCGTACCCGCCTCGTGTTTGCGGCCGGAGCCGCCGGCGCGCCAGCCCATGACCAGACATCGATCGCCGATGCGCACGCGACGGTCGATATGAGCGGTCAGCTCCCCGAGCAGTGCAACCCGCGCATCCGTGAGGGTCGCGAGCCATCCCGGACAGTCGAGCGCTGCCCACATGAACTCGGGGCGGACCTTTCCGTCAGCGGCCGCGAGCGACTCATCGGCGACCCATGGAGCGGCAACGGCATCTCGCCCCTCGAGCGCGCCGGGGAAGATACGCAATCCGTCGCCGCGCAGTCGGTTGGGGCCGCAGACGAAACACGTCGGAAACGGGTGATGATTGAAACCGACGTAGTGCTGGGACGCCTGTACCGCTTGGACGTACGTCGGCGACCGCAGCGTCGGAGGCGTAATGTGGTTCGGCCGCGTCTGGGCAATCAGTTCCTCGCCCAGGCGCAGCTCCACGACACCCTCGCCGCGCTCGAGCACTTCGAGCGGCACATCGAGCGGCGGCGGTCTGAGAAGCCTCACCGCGACGCTTACGCCGGCTACAGCCGCGGTCACGCCCGAGAAGTAGCCTCCATTCGCGGAGCTCGGCGGGCCGCAAAAGCGGCGCTCGATGGTGACGGAGGCCATCGGCCAATCATACGAGCGCGCATTCGGCGGTGGCCAGCGCGTTAGTTGAGCCGATGGCCGGTCTGCTCCTGAAGTCCGCCGTGGGTGTCGTCGAAACGCGCGTGGATCGTCCTTCCGTCCGGATCGACCTTCCAGCGAATGATTCCGACCACCTTGCCGTGGCTCTTGTCTTTCTCCTCCAGGGTCGAGCTATCGAGCATCCGCACCGATACGCTCGTAATGGCCGGGCTGCCGTGATAGGCGGCATCGGTGCCATCCAGTTTCGCCGTGAACGAGCGCCCGAGCTTGTCGGACATCGACAGCGTGTTGCCTTTGATTCGGTAGGTCGTGTCCTCGTCGTTGTTCGGAAGGTCGTAATCGACCCGCTGCCACTCGCCGGACACTGCGTGTGAACCGGGCTTGCCGGAAGCGATGCGCCGACAATGTATTCGCACGACGTATGGATGCGCAGTCTCGCCGATGATCGTTTGCAGCTCCGTGAGTGTCGTTCCGTCCTCGCCCGCGATGAGTCGCGCCTCGAGGAGGGTCGCGCCGCTTTTCTTGGCGACTTCCTTCACCGTTCGGGCATCGAGGACGGTGATGCTGCGCGTGTCGTAGTTCGGGTCGTTGCCGACGGCGTGATCCGCGCCGTCCGCCGCGAGCGCGTACGCCGGCGTGCACGAGTGGCACTCGAATACGCCGTTGGTGAGATCGAAAAGGTCGTGCTTGCGTGCCGCACTCACCTTCTGGGGGTACTCGGGCCGCCAGGTTCCTTCGAAGGCGCTGCGCGGCCATGCGCTCGGACAGCACGCGACGAAGGCAATGCATGCCACGAGGAATTCGCGTTTCATTGGATTGCTCCCCAAGTTTCCGGAAGCTGCGTTCCGGCCCGCGCCAGATCGCCCGAGCTGCCCATGCTACGCTGAAGTACCCCGACCGGTGAGAACCGCTTCGGCTCGTCGCTCGTTGACCGGCTCCGATTTTGTGCACCGCAGTGCTTCTCCAATGACGACGCGGGCGCGCGAGCGTATAGTGCTGCGCCTCGCGTGCTCCTGGCGTGAGAAGCAATCAAACAATCAATTCTCGGGAGAATCACATGTCGAACAGACTTCGAACCGCTGGAGCGGCGCTCGCCGCGCTGGCGGCACTAGCCTGCGCGAGCGTTCCGGTATACGCGGACGATCATGCCTACAGCGAAGGACCCGTTGTCAACGTCGCGATGATCCGCACGGTCGATGGAAAGTTCGATGACTACATGCGATGGCTCGATACGACCTGGAAGGCCGAGCAGGAAGCGGCGAAAAAGGCCGGCTACATTCAAAGCTACGAAGTACTCACGGCGAATCCGCAAGGACCGAACGATGCGGACGTACTGCTCGTGATCACTTATAAGAACTGGGCGGCTCTCGATGGTGCGCTTGCGAAGAACGATGAGGTCGCAAAGCAAATCGAAGGCTCCGTCTCCGCGGCGAACGAATCCGAAGCGGACCGTTCCAAGATGCGTCGCGTGCTTGGCTCTCAGACGATGCAGGTCGCAAAGCTCAAGTAATCTCGTACGCTACGTGAGGCTCGTGGCCGGCGGGGCCCCCGAGCCTCTGTCCGCAGATGCGCGCCCGCGCGCCGGAGCGGCATGTCGAGCTAGGATGCTTCCCGTGGATGCATTCGTCACTTCGGCCGCAGGCGTCGTCACGCCTCGCCTGCTTTACGGCACGGCATGGAAGAAGGCCGAGACCGCCCGCCTCGTTACGCTCGCCCTGCAAGAGGGATTTCGGGGCATCGACACGGCCTGTCAGCCCCGGCATTACGATGAGCCCGGCGTCGGTGCGGGCATCGAGGCCGCAGTGGGCGAGGCTCTGTCGCGCTCCGATCTTTATCTGCAGACCAAGTTCACCCCGATCCGGGGCCAGGATCCGGCCCGAGTTCCTTACGATCCGCACGCGCCGCTTGCCGCCCAGGTCACGCAGTCGTTCGCGGCCTCGCTGCGCAATTTGAGGACGGACTACCTCGATTGCCTCGTGCTGCATTCGCCGCTCGGCACGATGCGCGAGACGCTGGAAGTCTGGGAAGCGATGGAGTCTCTTGCCGACTCCGGCGTCCGGCAGCTCGGCATCAGCAATTGCTACGACCCGGCGCTGCTCGAAGCGCTGTACCGCGCGGTGCGCATCAAGCCTGCGGTGGTTCAGAACCGCTTCTATGCCGAAACGTCGTACGATCGCGAAATCCGCGCGTTCTGCCGCCGCGAGCGCATCCTCTATCAGTCGTTTTGGACCCTCACGGCAAATCCACAGGTCCTCGGCGACGCGGCCGTCGTCTCGATCGCCACCCGGCTCGAGCGCACGCCCGCGCAGGTGCTGTTCCGGTACCTGATCGAGTGCGATGTGGTTCCGCTCACCGGCACGCGCTCGGTCGAGCACATGCGCGACGATCTCGCGGTGTTCGATTTCGAGCTATCGCCCGCCGACCGGCAGGCTGTCGGCGCGCTCCTCGGCGAGAGCGCGTGAGCGGCGGCCAACGGCACCATGGGAATTCAGCAACTTTTTCTTCCCTGCGGTGTTCTTCGGAGACGGACGCCGGCGGCGCCCTCGGCACACGACAGACAGCCTCTCTTGCACACCGCCCCCTTGCACATCGGGAGTGATCGCATGATCCATCGAACGACCCTGAAGTGGTTTGCCGCACCTCTGGCAGGCCTCATGCTCGTCATCGGATCGAACGGCGTCGAAGCGAAGGGATGCCTCAAGGGAGCCGCCGTAGGGGGCATCGCCGGGCACGTGGCCGGTCATCATGCAATTCTCGGCGCCGCGGCCGGTTGCGTCGTCGGACATCACATCGCGAAGAAGAAGCAGCGCGAGGAAAGGCGGCGCGCTCGGCGCACTGCAACCCAGCAGGCTCCGAGTAGTTAGCGACACTGGCGCGCGCGTCTGGCGCATAGGGCCTCGCGCACGGGTGCATGGGGTGCATGGGGTGCATCGGGTGCATGGGGTGCATGCGCGCGTGGCGCATAGGCCCGGGCGGCTGCACGGCAGCACCACGCGCGGGCGCTGCGCCTCAGGCGATGTTCCGGATCTCGCCGCGCACCGACCCGTCCGTCACGATCAAAAAGCCGACGGTGATCGGGAGCTTGAAGCGCCTCGGTCCAGCACTGCCCGGATTCACGAAGAGAACACCGTCGCGCTCGAGGACCCCGGGTTTGTGCGAATGGCCCGCGACGACAGCCCGGAATCCGGCTGCGGCAGGGTCCATGTCGAGCTCCTTCACGTCGTGAAGGACGTGGATTCGCACGCCCGCCCACTGCAGCGCGAGTTGCAACGGCAGCTCCGCAGCCCACGCTCCTCGATCGTTGTTGCCGCGTACCGCGTGGACAGGGGCAAGCGCCCGCAAATGCTCGATGATTGCTGCGGCGCCGACATCACCCGCGTGGATGATCTGCTCGACGCCCGTGAGGGCCTGCACCGCCTCGGGGCGCAGCAGCCCGTGCGTGTCGGATATCAGTCCGATCCTCAACTGCCCTCGGCCATCTGCTTCATCGTCTCGAGCGCGGCAGTGAAGTTCTTTTTGTACCTGTCGCGTGATTTCGCACGGTCCTCGTCCGTCTTCAGACCGGATTCGTCGTAGAACACGCTATACGTGATCTTCGAGCTGTCCGGTCCCGTGGACTCAACGTCGACCGTGCCGTGATAGAGATTCTTCGTGTTGGGCTGCGTGTAGGTATAAGAGTGAGAGGTCTTGGCGACCATCACCTCATCCACATCGAAGCGCCCGGACAGCTGGCGCACGGTTCCAAGGCCGCCGTTGCCTGAGATGTAAGCGCACTTCATCTTCAGTACCGGTCCGATGTCGCAGAAGCTGCCGACCTTTTTCCAGACCGCATCCGCGGGTCTCGCAACATCGACGCTCACCACGACCGTGGCGTAATCGTAACTGGCGGCGCTTGCAGCCGCGGTCCCGAGCACAACCCCGGCGCCGCAGGCGCCGAGCCAGCCGACAAACACGCGATTTCTCATGAACACTCCCCCTCATCGATTCTTTGGCCGATCGAGCGATGATCGTAGCAGGGTACGACCTCGCGACGGCAATAATCGTCAAGTTTCCGAGCGGTCCAGGCGTTATGCTCCGGCGGAAAAAGAGGGGGAGCCATGATCCGGAGTCTGCTTGCCATTCTCGCCGGCGTCGCCACTCTGACGGCAATCTCGTTCGGCATTGAAGCGATCGCCGACCCGCTCCTGATGGCACTGTTTCCGGTTGCCCTCCCGAGGCGATCCGCCTTGAGTCACAATCTTCCCGCGACGCTGTTCGGGTTCGTTTACGGCTCACTCTCGGTCGCGGCGGGCGGGTATGTCACTGGTTGGATTGCGGCCCGCGCACCGGTGCTGCACTCCGCCGTCATGGGCGGCGTTCAAATCCTGCTTACCATCTGGGCAGCAGCCGCGATGTGGAATCACTCACCCGCAATCAACTGGATTGTCACACTGATCGTGACAATGCCGGCCGCGTTGCTGGGTGGCTGGCTGTTTGCTCACACGGCAGGTCGGCAAGTGTTGCGCTCCACTGCACACCGTTCCGGGTAGCTCATTCGTGAGGCGATCAACTAAAGCTCACGGCGTGATCGGCAGCCGCAGCGAGCGCGAGCGGATCGCTTGCCGGCCTGTGACCGACTTCCAGCGTGTGCGGGCCGCGATCGCCTATGCGTCCTCGCGCCTGGACGGCGATCTGTCGCTCGCGTCGCTCGGCGCACGTGCCGGGCTTTCGCCGTTTCGGATGCACCGGCTGTTCTCGGCGGTCGCTCACGAGACGACGAAACAATTCACGGCACGATTGCGGCTCGAGCGTGCCGCCGCGATGCTGCTCTCGAGCTCGAGACCCGTGCTCGGGGTCGCACTCGCGTGCGGATTCCGCAATCACGAGACGTTCACGCGCCTGTTCCGCCACCGCTTCGGCAGGACCCCTCGCGAATACCGCCGCCGCGGTCTCATGGGCGCCCGCAGGCGAGAGATGGCGGTGCGGCACGCCGACGTCATCGCCATGGTCGGCCCCTGCCTGAAGCTGTATCACACGAACCTAACGACACACGAAGAGAATGCCGCGATGGAATACGTCGTCTCCGAGAGGAAGCTCGCTCCGCAGCCGGTGCTCATCATCCGACGCCGCGTCAAACGATCCGACATCGCAAAGGTCCTCGGCGAGATGCTGGGCACTGTGTTCCTGCATGCGCAGCGCACAGGAGCCGCGCTCGCGGGACAGCCGTTTACGCGCTACCTCGACTGGGGACCGGGTCTAGTCTCGATCGAGGCCGGATTGCCCATTGCGGCTCGCATCGAGGGGGAGGGCGATGTCATCGCCGAGTCGCTGCCCGGCGGTCGCACCGCGGCCACGACACACCGCGGTCCATACACGGAACTCGTCGATGCGCATGCGGCCGTTCAACAGTGGATTGAAGAGAACGGCCTGCGCGCCTCGGGCTCACCCTGGGAAGTCTACGTCACCGACCCTGCGGACGAGCCGGACCCGACGAATTGGCGCACGGATGTTTTTTGGCCGATCGCGAGCTGAGCCGGTCCGCCCGAGCGCGTACGCGATCCATTCCACGAGGCAGAGCAGGTTCAGCCACGTTCCGATCCCGAATGGGTCGTACTGGAATAGCGCAAATCCGCGAAACGATCGGTGTGCCGCTCGCACGATGTCGCCGGCGGCCGCGAGCGCGTCGAGCTGCGGAATTCGTTCGGGGGAACGCAGGCGGGCCAACCGTCCCGCTACGGCCGCAAGGTCGCAAGCCCTTCGCAAGTCCTCTACGAGGCCATGCACCCGGCCCCCCAGCCCGAAGATAAGCACGGCGTTCACGGCCAGAACTGCGATCAGAAGGAGCGGCGAGACTAATGACGCGAGCACTGCGGCGATCGTGGCAATGGAGAGCATGCCCCAGACGGCTATCCAGAAGGGGTGCCGGAGATTTCGCAGCGGCTTGCCGAACAGATGATCGCAGAGATACCCCGCAGTATCGGCCTGCAGGAAAGCGCGACCGCAGCGAATGGCTGCTCGGAGGAGTGGCCGACTCAGCGCGAGGCTCCGCCGTGCTCGTGCTCACCACCATCCGCGCCATTTGAACCATGCGATCGGCACGAGCGTGCTGAGCGCGATGAGGCCGAGGCCGTATGCGTAGCCCCAGCGCCAGGCGAGCTCGGGCATGTAGTGAAAGTTCATGCCGTACATGCTCGCGATGAGCGTCGGCGGAATGCCGACGACGGATACGATCGTCAGGACCTTGAACGTATCGTTCTGCTCGATATTGATCAGGCCGAGAATCGCATCCAGCAGGAATTGAGTCTTCGACGACAAATGCGCCTCGAAGTCGGTGAGCGATGCGAGGTCCGAGCGAACGGTCTGCAGCCGGCCGTGAGTGTCGGGATGCAGCCAGTCGCGCGCGGTCTCGGAAACGAAGCCGATGATTCGCGCAAGCCCGAGCAGACTTTCGCGAATGTGCGAGAGCTTGTCGCCGACCGCACCGACGAACGTGAGCATCTGGCGCAGTCTGCGATTGAGCCGCGCCGGGCGGTGCGCCGGCACGCGGGTGTGGTTGAAGACATGACGGGAGACGGTGGCGAGATCGCCGCTTGCTCGCTCGAGCGCGTCCGCCGCGAAGTCGACCATCGCCTCGGAGATTGCCGTGAATGCCGCCTGACTGTCGTTGGGCCGTTCGGGCTGTTTGAACCTCTCACGCACCCCGTCGAGTGCGTGGACATCCGAGAAACGAACCGTGACGAGGATCGCGGGGGAGAGGATGAAGCCGAAGGGCACGGGCACTGGAACGGCGCGGTCGTCATCGGTCGAGAGCGGCATGCTCAAGTACAGATTTTCCCGCTCGACCCGCAGCCGGCTCGAGGACTCGATCTCCTCGAGCTCGCCGCGCGAGGGCACTCGGAGACCGAACTCCCGCTCGACGCGTGTCCTCTCCTCCTCCGTCGGATCGAGCAGATCGATCCAGATCGGTCGCGCGGAAGCGGTCGCTCCAACGCCAGGGTCACCCTGAGAGGAGTAGGACTCGAGCATCGGAGCGCGAGTCTACCGCGGCCGCAGCGCACCGAGCCATGCTGCCGGATCGTCTCCACGCTCCAGCACCTCGACGAGCGCGGAGCCCACGATCACTCCGTCCACGTGCCCTCGGAGCTGCGCCACTTGCTCGGCGCTCCGGATCCCGAAGCCGGCGCAGACCGGGAGCCGGGTTGCGGCGCGCACCCGGTCCAGGTAGGCGAGTGTGTCGGCCGGCACGCTCACGCTGCGGCCGGTGGTTCCGGTCATCGTGACGGCATAGACGAATCCTTCGCTCGCAGCGCAGACCTGCCGGAGGCGCTCGGCTCGAGTCACGGGCGTCACCATTTGCACCAGGGCGAGCCCCGCCTTCCCGAACGCCTCGCGCACGAGCGCGCTCTCATCGAATGGCAGGTCCGGCACGATGAATCCGCTCACACCCGCGCGAGTCGCGGCAGAGGTGAGCCGCTCGAGACCGAACGCGAGCAGTGGGTTGAGATAGCTCATGAGGAGCGCGGGCACGCGGGGTGCCTCGGCGGCCTCGAGCTCGCGGAGTATCCACTCGAGCGTCACACCCTGTGCGAGCGCGGCCTGGCTCGAGCGCTGGATCGTGACGCCGTCCGCCATCGGGTCGGTGAACGGCACGCCGATCTCGATCACGTCCGCACCGCGCGCGAGTGCGTGCACGTGCTCGATGAAGCGCTCGCGGCTCGGGAATCCGGCCGTGAGGTACCCGACGAGCGCCGGCTGTCCGTCGCGGCTCACGGCACGGATGGCGGAGGCGATCCGCTCGCGCGGAGCGATCGATGCCGCGGTCATGAGCTCCTCCCCGGCACGAGCCGATCGAGCAACGTGGACATGTCCTTGTCGCCGCGTCCGGAGAGGCCGAGCAGAATCCGGCCTCCGCGATGAGTCCCGGCCCAGCGCCTGGCGCCGGCGAGCGCATGAGCACTCTCGAGGGCGGGCAGAATGCCCTCGCACTCGCAGCACTCCTTCACCGCCTCGAGTGCCTCCTCGTCGCTTGCCGCCTCGTAGCGCGCGCGGCCGGTGAGCAGCAGAAATGCGTGTTCCGGTCCGACGCCCGAATAATCGAGTCCGGCCGAGACCGAGTGAGTCTCCTGCACCTGACCATGCTCATCCTGCAGCAGCATCGTGTAGCACCCGTGCAGCACGCCGGGACGCCCGTACGAAAGCGTCGCCGCGTTCTCTCCGAGTCCGCGGCCGCGGCCGCCCGCCTCGATGCCGAGGATCTCGACGGAGCGATCCGGAACGAACGGATGGAAAAGGCCGATCGCATTCGATCCCCCTCCGACGCAGGCGATCACCGCATCGGGCAGAGTGCCGGACTGTTTCAACATCTGAGCGCGCGCCTCGCGGCCGATGATCGACTGCAGCTCGCGCACGAGATACGGATAGGGGCGCGGCCCGATGGCCGAGCCGAGCAAATAATAGGTGTTGAGCGGATCGGACACCCAGTCGCGTAGCGCCTCGTCGATGGCGGCGCGCAGCGTGCGATCGCCCGAGCGGACGGGCTCCACGGTCGCGCCGAGCAGGCGCATGCGCCCGACGTTCGGCCTCTGGCGCTCCATGTCCACCTCGCCCATGTAGACGGTGCACGGCAATCCGATCCGCGCACAGGCAGCCGCGCTCGCGACGCCGTGCTGGCCGGCCCCCGTTTCGGCGACGATACGTTTCGCGCCCAGCCGCTGCGCGAGCAGCGCCTGCCCGATCGCATTGTTGATCTTGTGCGCTCCCGTGTGCGCGAGGTCCTCGCGTTTGAGCCACACCTCCGCGCCCCAGCGCTCCGAGAGCCGATCAGCGCGCGTGAGCGCAGTCGGCCGCCCCACCCAAGTCTCGAGCTCGCGCGCGAGCGCCGCCTGAAAGTCCTCCCGGCGCAGCACCTCGCTGATCCCCTGCTCGAGCCGCTCGAGCGCGGGAATCAGCGTCTCGGGAACGTAGCGTCCCCCGAAGGGTCCGAACCGACCGCGGCTATCCGGAAGCCGCCCCGCGACCGCGTCTGCGAGCAGCTTTTCCTTGTCTGTCTGGGCGAGCTCGAGGTTCATAGCACATTCTCCTCATTGAATGACCGCGCTCCGTCGCGTGCGCCGAACGCAGCTCGCGCGGCTTCGACGAAGCGCGCGATCTTCTCTGCACTCTTGATGCCGGGATGCGCCTCGACACCGCTCGAAACGTCGACGCCGAACGGCTCGACAGCGGCGATTGCGGCGCCGACCGACTCCGCATCGAGCCCTCCGGCCAAGATCAGCTCCGTACGTCGCGCGAGCTCCCGGGCGCTCGCCCAGTCGCACGCTTCGCCGGCTCCGCTCCGCGGGCCTTCAAAGAGCAGCCGAGCCGGGAGGGGTGACGGGCGCCGGGGAGCCTCTCCGCCGGCGCCAGAGCGAAGCACCGGCAATCGAGCGACGCTCGGCGCGCGCAACGTGGCGAAATCCTCCCAGTCGCTCTGCCAGAGATCGGGCGCGAACGCTGCCGCGATCTCATCGAGCAGCGCCTGGTCGGGATGCCGCGTGACGGCTACGCAGAGCACTCGCCCACGCGCCGGTGCCGCAAGTCGTACGGCAGCTCGAGGCGTCAATTGGCGCGGCGAGGGTGAGAAGACGAAACCCAGTGCATCGACTCCCGCGGCGAGCGCGGCATCGACCGCCTCGGGCGTGGTCATGCCGCAGATCTTGATCCACGCCGATTCGGCGCGCTGCCGCGTCACGGAGCGTCTCCGTCACGCCGCGTGGGGCGCCGCGCGCGACGCCCGCCGCCGATCACCTCGCGCACGAGCACCGCCGGTTCGCTCACTGCCATGAGCGCGCTACCGACGAGCGCGAGATCGTATCCCGCCTGCGCGATGCGCGCGGCATCTTCCGCGGAGGCGACGCCGCTTTCGGCGACGCGTGGAACGCGTTTGGGAAGAGCGTCTGCCAGCGCCTCGAGGCGGCCGGGTACCACTTGCAGCGTATCGAGGTCGCGGCAATTGAGACCCACGAGCAGCGTGCCGCGTGGCGCATCGAGATGCGAGTCCACGATTGCGTGCGCTCGCTCGATGTCCGCCTCGTCGAATCCCTCGAGCAGCACGAACAGTCCGAGCTCTCGGGCACAGTCGAGCAGCGCGGCAGCTGCGCCATCCGTCAGCATGCGCAGGATGACGAGCACACCGCCTGCGCCTGCGGCGCGGGCCTCGAGCACCTGATACGAATCGACGAGGAAGTCTTTGCGCATCACGGGCACCTCCCGCTGCAGCGCACGCGTTGCGGCCACGAGGTGCTCGAGGGAGCCATCGAAGCGCGTGGGCTCCGTGAGTACGGATACCGCGGCGGCGCCGGCTCGCGCGTAGCTCAGTACGCGCGCGGCGACCTCCTGCGCGGAGTCCCCCTTGCCGGGGTCGGTAAACCGTCCTGCCGCCGGCGAGCGCAATTTGAGCTCCGCAAGGAGATCGAACCCTTCTGCCGCCAGCACGAGGGGCGGCGGGCGCGGCGAATCGAGCGCGCGAGCGCGCAGCTCGCGCTCGCCAAACTGCGCTTTCGCCGCGGTGACCCGCGCCGCGCTGCTCGCGGCCATGCGTTCGAGGAATCCACCACTCCCAGTCATCGCAAGTCATTCCCGGCCGCTTGGCCGAATGCGACCACGGCATCGAGCACTCGCGCTGCCGCCCCATCATCGATCGCGTGCCGCGCGCGCTCGAGCGCCTCACGACGCGAGCGCGTGACACCTGCCACTTCGAGCGCGAGCGCTGCGCCGAGCAGCAGGCAATCGCGATGCGGACCGCGGTCCTCGCCCGTGAGCACCGCTCGCAGCGCGCGCGCGTTGTGCGCGGCGTCGCCGCCGGCGAGCCCGCTGCTCGTGCAGTCGGCAAGTCCGTAGTCGGCGGCCGAACGCATCTCGACGCCCACCTTTCCGGAGTGCACGTCGAACAGCGTGAAGGGACCGATGGGCGTCGGCTCGTCCCAACCCTCGGCGCCGTGGATGACGAACGCCCGCTCGATCGGCATGCCGGCGAGCGTTTCGGCCAGGAGGCGCGCCTCCTCGATGCGCGGTGCGCCGATGACGTACAGCGGCGGCTCTGCGGGATTGGTGAGCGGCCCGAGCAGATTGAAGACGGTGCGCACACCGAGGGCCGTTCGCACGGGCCCAATTGCCTTCATTGCCGGGTGGTAGTACGGCGCGAACAAGAATGTGAATCGCGCCGAGGCGAGACATGCCGGCGCGGCCTGCTCATCGAGCGGCAGTCGCATGCCGAGAGCCTCGAGCACATCGGCGCTGCCGGCTCGGCTCGAGATCGAGCGATTGCCGTGTTTGACGACTGGAATGCCGCAAGCCGCGGTGAGCAGCGCCGTGCCGGTCGAGATGTTGAGGCTGCCCGAGCCGTCGCCTCCGGTCCCCACGACGTCGATCGCGCGGAGCCCCGCGGGCATGCGCGGCTGGCGCGCGAGGCGGCGCATTCCCTTTGCAAAGCCCCGCACTTCGTCTGCCACGACCCCTTTGACGCGCAGCGCGGCGAGCACGGCCCCCGCAAGGGCGGCAGACGCGTCCGCTTGGGCAAGCTCGAGAACGAGCGCCTCGGCCTCGCTTTCTGCAAGGTCCTGTCGCTCGAGCAGCCGGTCGAGGGATTTACGAAGAGGCGACATCGGAGGCCACAACGCTCAGCGCCTGCGCCGCCGCTCCAGATTGCGCGAGAAAGTTCTCGAGCAGCCGCGGACCTTCGGGCGTGAGAATGCTCTCGGGATGGAACTGCACGCCTTCGATCGCGAGCGTGCGATGCCGCGCGCCCATGATCTCTCCCTCGGCGGTGAGCGCGCTCACCTCCAGCTCGGGCGGCATGCGCTCGGGCGCGGCGATGAGCGAGTGATAGCGGCCGACTTCGCACGGCTGCGGCAGCCCCGCGAAAATCGTACGGCCATCGTGTCTCATCGCAGAGGTCTTCCCATGCATGAGACGCGCCGCGCGCACGACGCGCCCGCCGAAGACCTCGACGATCGACTGATGCCCGAGGCACACCCCGAGCACGGGAATGCGGCCGGCGAACGCCCGGATCATATCCATCGACACGCCCGCATCCTGCGGTGTACCCGGACCGGGCGAGATGCACAGGTGCGAGGGCGCAAGATCGAGTGCTTCGCGCACCGCGATCTCGTCGTTGCGGAACACGCGCACGTCCGCCCCGAGCACCAGGAAGGCCTGCACCAGGTTGTAGGTGAACGAATCGTAGTTGTCGATCAGCAGCAGCCGGGGTGTCATGGCCCCTCCTTCGCGAGCTCGAGTGCGCGCACGACGGCGGCGCTCTTCGCGAGAACTTCCTCGTGCTCGGCCTCGGGGATGCTATCCGCGACGATGCCCCCGCCGGCCTGGTAGCTGTACTCGTCCCCGCGAAAAACGAGCGTACGAATGGTGATCGCCTGATCCATGTCCCCGCGCGCACCGAAATAGCCGACGGTGCCGCCGTAGAGCTCGCGGCCGACCGGCTCGAGCTCATCGATGATCTGCATGGCCCGCACTTTCGGCGCACCGACGAGCGTGCCGGCGGGAAACGTGGCGGCGAACAGATCGAATGCGTCACGCCCCGGCGCGAGCTCGCCGTTGACACCGCTCACGATGTGCATGACGTGGCTATAGCGCTCGATCGCGCGGTAAGGCTCGACGCCGATGCTGCCCGCGCGGGCGACGCGGCCGAGATCGTTGCGCGCCAGGTCGACGAGCATCACATGCTCGGCGTTCTCCTTGGGGTCGGCGCGCAGCTCCGCCTCGCGCGCGAGGTCGACGGTCGGATCGTCCGCGCGCGGCCGAGTGCCCGCGATCGGCCGCAGCTGCGCGCAGCCGTCCTTGAGCTTGACGAGCGCTTCGGGCGAGGAGCCGACGACCGTGATCTCCCCGAGCGCGCAGTAGTACATGTACGGGGAGGGATTGATGAGACGCAGCGCCCGGTATGCCTGAAACGGGTCGAGCTCGTGGCGCCCCGCGAAGCGCGTGGAGAGCACCAGCTGGTAGACATCGCCCGCCGCGATGTATTCCTTCACGCGCTCGATTCCGGCGATGTGCTGCGCGCGCGTGGTAGAAGGTGTCGGTGGTCCGTGCCGCCCTGCTGCGCGCCGACCGTTCGGAAGCCCGCCGTGAAGCGCACGCACGATTTCACGCCGCAGTGAGCGGCGCTCCGACTCAGGCCCCGCGTGCAGGAGCGCGATGCCGCGAGTCAGATGATCGAAAACAAGGAGCGACTGCGGCGCAACGTAATGCAGGATCGGCACGCCGGTCTCAAAGCCCGTGCGCCCGGGAAGCCGCTCGAAGAAGCGCACGATGTCATACGCGGCATAGCCGACGAGACCTCCGGCGAGCGGGATTCCATGCCTCGCTCCTGCCGCCCCGGGCATACCGCCCTCGATGACGGGCTCGGGTTGTGGCGCGCGGGCGAGCCCGTCACGCAACGCGGCCAGCAGCTCGCCTGGTGACGAGGGGATGGGTCGCCGCTCGGCGCCGAGTGAGAGACCGTTGCGATCGAGGCGAATCTCGAGTCCCTCGCCGAAACCAATGAAGGAATAGCGCCCCAGGCGCTCGCCTCCCTCGACGCTCTCGAGCAGAAAGCGCGGCCGGAATGCGGCGAGTTTGATGAACGCCGAGACCGGCGTGTCGAGATCACCTGCGATTTCGAATGGGGCTTTCAAAGCTCGTTTCCCGGACCCAATAGCAAAAAACCCATCTCGGACCTTCCGGAGATGGGTTCGTCTCGATTCGAGCGAATCTTCGGTCGATTTACGACAGCAGCGATCCGCGCCCACTCCGGTATGAGGGGCACCGCCACCAAAGCCCGGGCGCGGAGAGGCCGAGCAGGGTGAGACGGGAATTGTGCGGATGCAGCGGCATTCGAGGGGAGTATGGCGGGCCATCCCCGCGGGCGTCAAGCGAGCGTGCGGGCGCCGAGCGGCGCCCCGAAAGCTGCGCCCGCAACCGGTGGACCCACGCAGTCGGCCCGTTCCGCGCTAGACTTTCCGGGCGCCGCCAGCGCCGGAGAAGCCCGATGCCCTCCTTCGATGTCGTCTCGGAGCTCAACGCACACGAACTGACGAATGCGGTGGACCAGGCGAACCGCGAGCTCGCGCAGCGCTTCGATTTCAAGGACACCGGCGCCCGCTTCGAGCTCGAGGAATTCGTCGTCACGCTGCATGCGCAAGTCGATTTCCAGCTCAAGCAGATGCTCGAGATTTTGAAGCCCCGGCTCGCGAAACGCGGCATCGATCTCACATGCCTCGAGGTGAAGGAGCCGGAGCTCTCACTCGCTGCCGCGACCCAAAAGGTCATCCTGCGCCACGGCATCGATGCGGAGACGGCGAAAAAGATCACCCGCCTCGTCAAGGACTCCAAGCTCAAGGTCCAGGCAAGCATCCAAAGCGACAAAGTGCGCATCGCCGGCAAGCAGCGCGACGATCTTCAATCGGCCATTCAGCTGTTGCGCAAAGCCGATCTCGGACTGCCGCTGCAGTTCAACAACTTTCGCGACTGACCGCTCAAAGACCGGTCGAGAACGAGGTCAGCCGCGGGAGCCGGCGCGGCGCTCGTCGAGGCGGCCCCTTGCCGCGTCGATCGCCTTGCAAAGCTCCTCCGTCGCATCGAGCACGCCCGGTCCCATGCGAGTGAGGCGCTGATCCGCGAAGCCGATCAGATTGCCGGAAGCCGCAGCGCGCAGCTCAGGGAAACGCCGCCACTCCGCGAGCCAGCTCCCACTCTCGGCGGGCGGTCCGACCGCGATGATGACTTGAGGGTCGCGGGCGATGACCGACTCTGTGCTCACGGCCGGGCCGAGCTGCCGCAAATCACCGAACACGTTGCGCGCGCCGCAGACGCGCAGCGCATTCGTGAGCAGATGGGGACCGCCGACGGTATAGATGGGTCTGCTCCAGACCTGCAGCAGCACCGTCACGGGCTGCGCGCCGGAGTACCGCCGCGTGAGAGTTGCAATCCGCTCCTCGAGCAGGTTCGCCTGACGATCGGCCGCCTGCCGCGTTCCGGCGAGAGCGCCAAGCCGGCGCACGGAGGCAGGCATATCGGCGAGTGTGCCTACGCGCTCGCGATAGACGGGAATGCCGAGCTGCTCGATGCGATCGATCGATGCCGCATTCTCTCCGCCCGGCCAGGCGACGATCACGTCGGGGTGCAACGCGACGAGCCGCTCGAAGTCGATGGCGTTCGCATCTCCGATGCTCGGGATACGCCGTGCGGCCGGGGGTTCGGTCGAATACTCCGTCGTCGCAACGACTTCGGCGCCTGCGCCTGCCGCGAACAGCATGGCGGTGACGTTCGGCGCGAGGCTCGCGATGCGCAGCGGGGGCGGGGAGACCCTCACGTGGCGACCGGTGTCGTCGGTTGCGACGACGCTCGCGGCCTTGGCGCCCGACTTGGCGGCGGCCGCGCTCGATGCCCCGATCGCAAAAGCGAGCAGCGCAAGCGCCGGCCAGTGCAGCTGGTTGAAACGCCGACGGTTCATTGTCAAAGTTGACTGCCCTGCGCCCGGAGAGCTTGCACGTGAAAGCAGTCTGCCTCGATTTTGCCACGGTGAGTCGGGGAGATCTCGATACCGAGCGGATCGTGCGGCTCGTGCCGCAGATCGCGCTTCACGAGGTGACGCCCGAGGCGGATATCGCCCGCAGGATCGCGGGCGCGCAGATCGTGCTCGTCAACAAGCTGCGGATCACGCGCGAGCGGATGGTCGCATCCGGCGCGCTGCGCCTCATCGCAGTGATGGCGACGGGAACGAACAACGTCGACCTCGGAGCCGCGCGCGAGCTCGGCATCGCCGTTTGCAACGTCCGCAACTACTGCACGACCTCGCTCACTCAGCACGTGCTCGCGGTGATTCTCGCGCTCACGCATCGCGTATGTGGGTATGCCCGGCTCGCGGTCGACGGATCGTGGCAGGCGAGCCCGCAGTTCACGATGCTCGACTTCCCGATCCGGGAGCTGAGCGATCGGGTACTCGGCATCGTGGGGTTCGGCACGCTCGGCCGCTCGGTCGCGCGCGCGGTCGAAGCGGCTCTCGGCATGCGGGTACTCATCGCGAACCGGCCGGGCGCCGAACGGTCGTCCGAGCGTATCGATCTTCGAGACTTGCTCCCCCGTGCGGACGTACTGAGTCTGCACTGTCCACTGACACCGGCGACCGAACGTCTGATCGGAGCGCCGGAGCTCGCCCTGATGAAGCCGGATGCGCTCATCGTCAACACCGCCCGCGGTGGCCTCATCGACTCCCAGGCCCTCGCGGATGCATTGCGCGGGGGGCGGATCGGCGGTGCCGCGATCGATGTGCTCACGCAGGAGCCGCCGGTCGATGGCAATCCCCTTCTCGCGCCGGATATTCCGAATCTGCTCGTCACCCCGCATGTGGCCTGGTCGGCCCGCGAAGCCCGCCAGCGCTGCCTCGATGAGGTGACGGCAAACATCGAGGCGTTCTTGCGCGGCGAGCGGCGCAACAGGGTGGACTGAGACGGGTTCGAATTTGAACCGGCCGGGCCATCCGCGCGCCCGCTCACCCGGGCGAGTGCGCTGCGTGCCCAAGTCAGGCTGCCGCCGCGCCTCGCTCACCCGCAGGCTGCGCTTCGTATTCCAGCACGCGCGCAACAGCGTGGACCACGGCAGCGATCCGCACAGCGCTCTGCACCGCCTCCCGGGGCAGCCCGTGCTGGCGCAGCTGGCGCTCGTGCGATGCGACACAGGCCCCACAGCCGTTGATCGCCGACACTGCGAGTGAGCAGAGCTCGAAATCGATCCGCTCGATTCCCGGGTTGCCGATGACGCTCATCCGCAGCCGCGCGGGCAATCGCCCGTACTCCTCGTCCTCCACGAGGTGCAGGAAGCGATAATAGATGTTGTTCATGCCCATTATCGCGGCCGCGGCACGCACGGCGCGTACGGTGCGCTCATCGAGATGCGCTCGGGCGAGCGCCTCCGTATCGCGGGCAAACGCGACGTTGCGGGAGGCGATCGCCGCCGCGAGCGCGACCGCCCAGACTTGGGCTTGCGTGAGGCCGGGCGCGCCCGCCGCCGTGAGCACGGTACCTAGATTGAGCCCGAGGTCTCGCGCGTAGTCCGGCAACGAATCGCGAAGCTTCTCGAGAGTCATTGCGCCTCCCATGTCAGGCCGCCTGCAGCGTCGGCTGGCCGCTCTTCCAATTGCACGGGCAGAGCTCATCGGTCTGCAGCGCATCGAGCACGCGCAGCACCTCCTCGGGGCTGCGCCCGACGTTGAGATCGGTCACATAGACGAAGCGGATGACGCCCTGCGGATCGACGATGAACGTGGCCCGCTGCGCGACGCCCGCTTCCGCATCGAGAATGCCGAGAGCGCCCGTGAGCTCACGCTTGATGTCCGCGAGCATCGGGAACGGCAGTCCCTTCAGCTCCTCCTTCTGCTGCCGCCAAGCGAGATGCACGTACTCGCTGTCGAGACTCACGCCGAGGAGCTGCGCGTCGCGCGCTCGGAACTCTTTATCGAGTCTCGCGAAGCCGGCGATCTCCGTGGGGCAGACGAACGTGAAGTCCTTCGGCCAGAAGAACACCACCCGCCACTTGCCCGCGAAGCTCTCACCGTCGAATGTCTGAAACGCACGCCCGGGCTCGCTCGAGACGACACCCGTCAACCTGAAATCGGGAAACTTTTGACCCACGCTCAACATGACCCTTCCTCCTTCTGCGAGCGGCCCGCCCGGTGCGGGGCGTCTCCATGCACCGAGAATGGGGGCGGGTGACTCCAAGAGCAAATCGATTGACTTTATAATTTCGATAGAATCCATATATCGGCATGCGGAGGCTGAATGGCGGACTTGAAGCTCAAGGACTTGCGATACCTCGTCGCGATCGCGGACACGCGCCATTTCGGCCGCGCCGCGGAGCGCTGCTTCGTGAGTCAGCCGACGCTATCCGCCCAGCTCAAGAAGCTCGAGGAATACCTCGGCGTGCAGCTCATCGAGCGTCAGCCGAGGCGGGTCACGCTCACGGAAGCGGGCGAGGAGATCGTGGCCCGTTCGCGAGAGATGCTGCAGACCGGCGAGGAGGTGCTCGAGCTTGCGCGCTCGCATCGCGACCCGCTCGCGGGCCGGTTGCGCGTCGGCCTCATTCCGACGGTGGGCCCCTACCTGTTGCCTCTTGTGGCTCAGGCCGCGCGCAAGGCACTCGCGCGCCTCACGCTTCTTCTCTATGAGTATCGCACTGAGCCGCTGCTCGAGAAGCTGCGCGCGGGCGAGCTCGACCTCGGCATCCTCGCTCTACCGGTAGATACGGATGGACTGCAGACGCGCGACCTCTTCGATGAGCCTTTCCTGCTCGCCCTCCCGCGCGAGCATCGGCTCGCCAGGCGCGCGACATTGCGCATCGACGATATCGCGCAGGAGCCGTTGCTGCTGCTCGAGGAGGGCCACTGCCTGCGCGACCAGGCACTCGCCGTGTGCAATCGCGCCGGCGCGCAGGAGAGCCAGGATTTCCGCGCCACGAGCCTCGAGACCCTGCGACAAATGGTCGCCTCCGGAGCCGGCATCACGCTGCTTCCCGAGCTGGCATGCCGCGCGGAGCTGACCCGCCGCGGGCAGGCCGGCGAAGGCGGCGTCGTCGTCAGGCCGTTTACGAAGCCGGTTCCAAGCCGTCGAGTGGGCGCCGTGTGGCGCACGAGCACCGCGCGCCGGCCGGCCATCGATGCGCTCTGCAACACCATCGCGGAGCAGGTGAAGCGCTCGCGCGTCTGAGAGCCTGGTGCGCTGGCGGCCTCTGGCATAATGACGAGCCCGGCGTGCCGCTCGGAGTACGAGATCGATGCTTCAACGCCTCTTCCCCGCCGCTCGCCGGGACTTCGCTGCAGGTCCGCTCGACGGCGGGCTGCTCGGGGCCGGCCTGCTCGCAGCGGCGTTCGTTCTTCTCAGTGCTCGCCCGATGCCGGCCCTCTCTGCCCCGCACGCTGTGTCTGTACGCGCTGCCGCGCACGTGCGGGTCGCGGGCGCCTGGATTCCACAGCCCCCGCCCGGTGCCGAAGTGGCAGCGGCTTACTTGACGCTGCTCAATCCCGGCCGTGAGCCCGCCGTGCTCGTGAGTGTAGATTGCCCGCTCGCCGCGTCCGCGGAAGTACACGAGACGACCAATGTCGGGGGCGAATCGCGTATGCGAATGATCGAGCGAGTCACGATCCCGCCGGGCGGCCAGGTGACGCTCAAGCCCGGCGGACTGCACGTCATGCTGCAGCAAATCAAAGCACCGCTCGCCGTGGGCCAGCGTGTGCCCCTGGTGCTGCATTTCGCTGGAGGAGAGGAGCTCCGCATCGAGGCGAAGGTCCGCCCGCTCGGCAGCCTTTGATTGGGCGCCCCTCCGCTGCAAGCCGGCGACGGCCGCGCGCGTCCGAGCGCGGACCATGTCACACCGTACGACCGCTGCGCATGGAGCGATGAGGAGGCCGAGCAGCTGCTCGCATCCGGGGCCGAGCGTCAGGAGCTCGAGGCTTTCTTCGGTCCGGCCGAGTATCGCGAGCTCGTCCGGCTCGCACGCGCGGCCCAGCGCGCCAAACCGCGCCGGCGAGCGTGCCGAACGATCATCGTGCCCGGAATCATGGGCTCGCTCCTCGCACTGCCGCGGCGCGCACCGTTGCCGCGCGATGTGCTATGGCTCGATCCGATCGACATCTGCACAGGGCGCCTGCGCGAGCTCGTTTTCCCAGGCTCCGCTCGATTCGAGCCCTGCGGCATCGTCCTGCACTCTTATTTGCGCCTGAAGCTGTATCTGCGCATCGCAGGGCATGACCCCGTATTTCATCCGTACGATTGGCGATGCGGGGTCGATGAGCTCGGCCGCCAGCTCGCAGAGCGTCTGGCAGGCGAACGCGCCGACCGCCTCGCGCTCATCGGCCACAGCCTGGGCGGTCTGGTGTGCCGCGCGGCCCTCGGCTTCGCCAGCACCGGGCGTGCCGAGCGCAGCGAGCGCATCGAGCGCGTGATTCTGCTCGGCACCCCGAACGCCGGATCCTTTGCGCCCGTGCAGGCGCTGCGCGGCACCTACGCCGTCGTTCGCAAAATCGCCCGTCTCGATGACCACCACAGCGCCGAGTCGCTCGCCGCGGAGGTCTTCAATACCTTTCCGAGTCTCTATCACATGGTGCCGCAGGGGGCAGGGGCGCGGAGTCTCGACTTCACCGACCCCTGCGCGTGGCCCGAGTCCGGCCCCCGCCCGCTGCCGGAGCTGCTCGAGTCGGCACGCCGAGTCGGGCGGATACTCGCTCCGGCCGATGAGCGCTTCGCCGTGATCGTCGGTGTAGGCCTCGAGACGGTGACCGCGGCATCTCGGCGGAGGGACGAGCTCATCTACACGGTGATGCGCCGCGGCGACGGCACGGTGCCGGCGGACCGGGCGCGACTCGAGGGCGCGCGGCACTATTTCCGCGCAGGCGTGGCGCACAGCGATCTGACGCGCGATCCGCTCGTTGCAAGCGCCGTCGTCGACCTGCTGGGACGGGGCGAGACGCAGCGCTTGCCGGGGAAGTGGCGCAGCGCGAGTCGGGCGCAGGCGCGCATCGGCGACCGCGCCCTCACGCGTCTGCCGGCCGGCAAGGTAGACTGGTCGCGGCTCACACCGGAGGAGCGGCGCGCGTTCCTGCAGCATTTGAATGAGCCGCCGAAGCTCGAGCTCAGAGTACCCGCGCGGGCGAGACGACAGTGACGCCCACACCCGATTTCTCGTTTGCCATTCCCACGGCGCTCGACTTCGCGCGCATCGCCGGCCGGCTCACGTGCGCGCTCGCCATCGGTGCGCTCGTCGGCATCCAGCGCGAGCTCACCCACAAGCCCGCGGGTCTGCGCACCCACATGCTCGTCGCGCTCGGCACCTGCTTTATCGTCGTGGCGGCCGTCGAAGCGCGCATGAGCCCGACCGATCTGTCGCGCGTCATCCAGGGACTCGTCACCGGCATCGGCTTTCTCGGCGGCGGCGCCATCCTGAAGCTCACCGCGGAGCACGAGATCCACGGGCTGACGACCGCCGCCTCGATTTGGATGACCGCGGCCGCGAGCATCGCCGCCGGGCTCGGGGAGGTGGTGACCGCCGCGCTGGGGCTCGGCTTGGGAATCATCGTCCTCACCTTGCTCTCGGGAGTCGAGAGCTGGCTCGGAGCGCGCTTGTCGACCGACGCGGCAAACCGCGAACCGCCCGGGAATGCCTAACGGCGGTCCGCCTGTCGGCGGCTCACCCTGCGTGCGGCGATCTCAAATCCAGCGCGTCTCGAATTCGATGACGCTCGGCGAGCCGCGCTCGACGGTCCGCGCCAGCCCGAGCGCTCGCGGCAGCACATGGTCCGCGTAAAAGCGCGTCGAGGCGAGCTTCGCCGCGAAGAGCTCGCGATCGGCTTCGCCGGGCTCGCCTGCCGCGACAGCCGAAGCCCGCGCCATCAACCAACCCGCGATCGTGACTCCGCAGAGCTTCAAATAAGGAACGGCCACGGCTGCCGCGCCGCCCGGATCGGTCGAGAGGAGTGCAAGCAGCGATCGGGTCGCACCGCTCAGCAGCTCGACGCCCTCGAGCGCCGCACGCGCGACCGAGGTTGCAGTTGCCTGCTTCTCCAGATCGTTTCGCATCTCCGCGATCAGAGCATTGATCGCCGCGCCCCTGTCGCGGTCGACCTTGCGGCCGATGAGGTCGTTCGCCTGGATGCCCGTCGTACCCTCGTAGATTGCCGTGATCCGCACGTCCCGCAGGAACTGCGCGGCGCCCGTCTCCTCGATATAGCCCATGCCGCCGTGCACCTGGATGCCGGTCGAGGCCACCTCGATCCCGAGCTCGGTACACCAGCCCTTCACGATGGGGATGAGTAGATCGCCGCGCGCTTGAGCAGCGGCCCTCTTTGCCGAGTCGCGGTGATGGCCCGCCAGATCGAGTTGGTGAGAGGCATAGAGCGTGAGTGCGCGCATCGCCTCCACGCTCGATCGCATCGAGAGCAGCATCCGCCTCACATCGGGATGCTGGACGATCGCCGCGACGGCGGGAGCGCCCGAAGCACTCGCAGCGCGTGCAGCGCCCGGCGGGCGCCCCTGGACGCGATTGCGGGCCCACTCCGCCGCTTGTTGATAGGCGCGCTCCGCAACCGCGTAGCCCTCGAGACCCACGGCGAGACGCGCCGTGTTCATCATGACGAACATGTACTCGAGCCCGCGATTCGCCTCGCCGACCAGATAGCCGACCGCCCCCTGCCGCTCGCCGAATGCCATGACACACGTCGGGCTCGCATGAATGCCGAGCTTGTGCTCGATCGAGACGCAGCGGACATCGTTGCGCTCCCCGAGGCGCCCGTCCTGCAGAACCAGCACCTTCGGGACAATGAACAGCGAGATGCCGCGCGTACCTGCCGGAGCGCCGTCGATGCGGGCGAGCACCATGTGAATGATGTTGTCCGTGTAGTCGTGCTCACCCCAGGTGATGAAGATCTTCTGTCCGTAGAGCCGGTAGTGATCTCCCTCGGGCGCCGCTCGTGTACGGATCAGGCCGAGATCGGAGCCCGCCTGCGGCTCGGTGAGCACCATCGTGCCCGTCCATTCGCCGCTCACCATCCGCGGCAGGTAGCGCTGCTTCTGCTCGGCGGAGCCCGTGAGTGCGAGAGCGTGCGCGGCGCCATGCGTCAGCATGGGACAGAGTTTGAAGGCGAGATTCGCGGAGGCCCAGATCTCCTGCACCGAGGTGGTGAGCATCTGCGGCACCGCCTGGCCGCCGTACTGCGGGCTCGCCCCGAGCTGCGGCCAGCCGCCCTCGACGAACTGCCGGTACGCTTCCTTGAAACCGGCCGGCGCCTTGACGCCAGCCTCACTCCAGTGCGCGCCCTCCTGGTCGCCGGATTTGTTGAGCGGCTCGAGGACGGTCTCCGCGAAGCGCGCCGCCTCAACGAGGATGGTCGTCGCGAGCTCCTCCGAATAATCCGCAAAGCCCTCGCAGCCGGCGAGCGCTTCGGCTCCGATGAGCCGGTGCATGACGAATCCGATGTCGGCGAGTGGGGCGCGATACATGGCACACAGCTTCCGTTGCAAAGAAAGGCGGACTTAAAGGCGCGTCGCTACGCGCCGGCAAGCGCCGGGATGATGTTCGCCGCGATGAAATCGACGAAATGGCGCACGCGCGGGTCGGCGCCCAAAATTTCGGGATACACCGCGCGCAGCGGCGCGACCGCCGGCAGGCTCCACTCGGCGAGCACTCGCGCGAGCCGGCCGGTCGCGAGCCCCTGGCGGCACAGGAACTCGGGCAGCAGACCGATACCGAGTCCGGCTGCTGCCGCAGCATGCAGCACCGACGGGTCGCCGACGGCGAGCTTCGGCGTGACGCGCACCTCCTCGCGCTGCGCACCGCGCGCGAGCAGGAGCCGCATCGGCGATCCCTCTCCGTCCGGCACGAGCAGATCGTGGCGCGCGAGATCCAAAGGTCGCTCCGGAGTGCCGCGTCCTGCGAGATACGCCGGCGTTGCGCAAAGAATGGCGGGTGGGGCGCCGAGCTCGCGCTCCGCGAGTCCCGGCCCCTCCGGCGGGTGCGCGCACAGCATCACATCGCAGGAATCCTCGAGCCCATCGTGCTGCATCACCACCTCGAGCGGAACGTCCGGAAAACGCTCGAGGAAGCGTGGCACGAGCGGGGCAAGCAGCACGCGTCCGTAGGTCGGATCGGCCGCAACCCGCAGCGGGCCGGCGGGCGGTGAGCGCAGCCGCGCGATCAGCGATTGCGCCGTCTCGGTCTCCTCGGCGAGCCGCCTCGCGTGCGGGTAGACGATGCGTCCGGCGGCCGTGAGGGAGAGTCGCCGCGTCGTGCGCTCGAGCACGCGGACGCCGAGCGCCCGCTCGAGGTCTGCCACGGCGCGGCTCACCGCCGCCTTCGGAACCCCGAGCGAGCGCGCCGCTGCGGAGAAGCCGTTGAGGTCCACGACCCGGGCGAGCACGGCGAGCTGCGCCGGCATCCAGATGGGGCTCATGCGGCGATTGTTTCACTATTGAGCTCACGATGCTACCGTACGCCCCCCGCTGAACCACAGACGAGGAGACCGGCTCCGTGAAGATCTCGATGCACACCATGTCCGTCGACGCATTCGTTCCAACTCTCACCGCCCTCGGGAAGATTCTCGACAAGGCGGCGCAGCACGCGAGCGCGAAGAAATTCGATGCCTCCGTGCTCGTCAATGCACGCCTCGCGCCGGACATGTATCCCCTCGCGAAGCAAGTGCAGATCGCGTGCGACTTCGCCAAGAACTCGGCGGCGCGGCTCGCAGGCCAGGAAGCGCCGCGCTTCGAGGACAACGAACAGACCCTCGAGGAGCTCAAGGCACGCGTGGCGCGGACGCTGGACTATGTGAAAGGCATCCGGCCCGCGGCTCTCGAAGGTGCGGAGGACCGCGACATCAAGCTTTCGTTTCCGAACGGCATGTCGCTCGAATTCAAAGGCCTGCAGTTTCTGCGCGACTGGGCCCTGCCGAATTTCTATTTCCACGCAGTGACGGCTTACGACATTCTCCGGCACAACGGTGTCGAGGTCGGCAAACGCGATTATTTGAACTCGAACTGATCGCGCGTGACATATTGCAACGCCTGGCCCGTTCTGGGCCGGGCGTTGTTTGCTTGCCCGAGGCACTCGGGCCACACGGGCCGTTCCTTCGGGCATGCCGCGCGATCCGCGAGCACGATCACGGCGTGCGCGTTCCCCTCCTGCCAAGCTTCTCTCGCGCCGGGCGCGATGCGGCCGTCGCGCAACCGGGGACCCGCACTTGCCCGTCCAGAGCGTCAAACAAACTCCGGCAGCTCACGCCGGCTCTCAGCCTCCGACGGCGGAATCGCTCGGCTGGCAACTGCGCGCGGCACTTCCGCCGCTCAAGCTGCATTCGGTCTCGTTGTACGATCCGGCGGGCGAGATCCTGTGGCTCTCGGAGGGCGCGTTAGGCCCCGACGAGCAGGCGTTCGTTCTCGAGGCGCTCGGCGCGCTCAGCGCGGAGCGCTCGGCCGGACATTGCGAACGCGACTTCGGCGATGGACGCGGCGCCGTGTTTCTCGCCGTGCGCTCGCCGCAAGCCGAGCTCGTGGGCCTCGTCATGATCCTCGTGGACGCGAAAGCGCTGGCCTCGGGCGCACTGGCCTCTCGCGTCCTTTCGGCGCCGGTGCGCGCGCTCCTGCAGAAAGTCGCGATCTTGCTGCGGCCTTCGGCTGGGGGCGAGACCTCCGCCGCCTCGAGCTCGGCAACCGGGATACGCAGTCTCGAGATTCTGGAATGGAGAGCTCCCGAGTCGGCCGTCGCGCCGACGGCGCACGAGGCTAGCGGCACTCACGCATCGCCGCTGGCGGCGGGCGAGTCCGCCGCGGGTGTCCGGGCTCGAGCGGCCGATGAAACGCTGCCGCCGCGGGCCGTCGATGAGATGCTGACGATCGAGCTTTCCGAATCGCAGCCGGCACCGCCTCGCGGCGGCGATGCGGTCGGCGCGCGCGCTCCAGGCGAGCTTCACGTTCGCGAGCTCGCGAAGCTTCGTCCCGGAGGGCGAATGCGGCGGTTTCGCGTGCTGCCCAAGCCACCCCTCACGTCCGAACAGAGTCTGCTTGCGCCCGTGCGCGAGCTCGGCGCGTGGCTCACCGCCCGCCCGGAAGCGCGGGACGGCGCGAGCTTCCATTTCTCACTCGCAGTCTCAGAGAGCGCACTCGCAGACGACGGTCTTCTGCTCTCACTCGTCGAATCCGTCGGCTCGAGCGGGATCGATCCGGGCTGCCTCGGATTCGAGCTCCCCGAATCCGCATACGTGCGGGACCGCGAGCGCGCGGAGCGCTTCGTGCAGGCGATCGAGCGGCTCGGCTGCTTCCTGGTCGTCGACGATTTCACCTTCGATACGGGCGCGCTCGAGCTGCTCCGATCGCGCGCGCTGCGGCTGCTCAAAATCGATGGCGCACTGACCCGCGCCGCCATGCGCGACAAGCTCGCGCAGGCGCGGGTGGTTGCAATCTCGCAGGCCGCGCGCGTCCTCGGCGTGCACTGTGCTGCAAAGCAGATCGAAACCGCCGCGAGCCACCGCTGGCTCGCAGCCGCCGGCTTCGACTTCGCCGAGGGGCCTCTCTTCGGAGCCCCCCGTCCGCTCGCCTCCCTCGCAGATGAGCTGGCCGACCGCAAATAGCGGGATAAGATGCGCGCGATGTCACGCGCGCTTCCCAACGTCGATGTTGCCGTACTCGGGGCGGGCGCCGCCGGCCTCGCGGCAGCCGCCGCGCTCGCGGAGCACGGCCTGCGGGTGAGCCTCCTCGAGGCGCGCGACCGCATCGGCGGCCGCATTCTCACGTTTTCCGATCCCGATCTCGACTGGCCGATCGAGCTCGGCCCGGAGTTCATCCACGGCCACGCGCCGGAGACGCGGATGCTGATCGCCCGATCTGGCGGTATCGCGATCGATGCCGCCGGCAATCGGTGGATGCTGCGCGAGGGCCGGCCGGCGCCGCGTGAGGACATGTTCGACGGCATGCGCCGGCTCATGCAGCGCGTTGCATCGATGCCGGAGGCGGACCTCTCCGTCGAGGAGTTTCTGGCGCGCGAAGCGCGCGATCCCTCACTGGAGAGTGCCTGCACGTCTGCCCGAATGATGGTCGAGGGATTCGATGCCGCGGACCCGCGGCGGGCGAGCGTGCGGGCCATCGCGAACGAATGGAGCGGAATGGACGGCGGGCAGGGGCGGCCATCGGGCGGTTACAGCGCGCTCATGCGACACCTTGCGCGCGCGCTCGCCGCTGCAGGCGCGCACCTGAGACTGCAAACCCTCGTCAAACGAGTTGCATGGCGCGCAGGCGCAGTGACGGTGACCGCCGATGCGCCGGGCGGACCGCTCGAGCTCACCGCACGCTGCGCGCTCGTCGCCTTGCCGGTCAGCTTGCTGCAGAGGCCGCCGGATGAGCCGGACGCTGTTCGGTTCGATCCACCTCTCGAGGAGAAAGCGGCCTCGCTTCGCGGCGTCGAGGTCGGCCCCGTCGTCAAGGTGGTCCTGCGATTTCGGCGCGCGTTCTGGGAGGAGATGCACGGCGGGCGGCTTCGAGATGCGGGGTTCCTGCACGCGCCGCAGGCGCCGTTTCGGACCCTCTGGACGGCATTGCCGGCGCGCGTTCCGCTGCTCACCGCGTGGGCCGGTGGGCCGCGCGCCGTCGAGCTCGCGGGCAGCTCGCGCGATGAGCTCATCGAGCAGGCGCTCGTGTCGGTGCGGAGCGCTCTCGGAGCCGGTCCAGAGGTGCGCGATGAGCTCGCCGCCGCGTACGCTCACGACTGGCTTCGCGACCGGCACGCACGAGGCGCCTACAGCTACATCACGGTCGGCGGGTGCGGCGCACCGGAAGAGCTCGCGCGGCCGCTCGGCGAGACGCTGTACTTTGCGGGCGAGGCGGCCAATCCCGGTGAGTCGGGGACTGTCGAGGCGGCTCTGCAGAGCGGCAGGCGCGCGGCACGTGAAATCGCGAAGCAGTTCGCAAAATGAGCGATACACGCCGAGGTCGTTGTGCCTCGCAGCGAGGTCTGTGAGCCACGCCCCATGCCCTCTTCCCGCGCCGCTGCAGGATTAGGACAACTTGAGGCCATTCGAGGCTGATTCGGAAGCGCACCGTCGATGCTCCTCAAACGAATCCTGGAACGGCCGGCCGATGGGCCCGTAAGAGCCGGGCGCGCGCGCCGATGCATCTCGTGGACAGCAGCCAGCTGGCACCCGGAGTGGCGCACCGCTTTCCTCGGGCGAACCGGGATCGTTGAGCACTTGGAGCCGCGCCTCGCGCAGAGGTCGGCGCAGAGCCGGAGCGTGCGCCCCGAGCCGAATATATGGAAGCTGCGTCTCGTGCTGAATTCGAGCCTCTGACTCCCGACCCCGTCGACGCGGATGCGCTGCTCGCCCCGCCGACGGCTTCAAGAGCCCCCTTCACGCGCGAAGTTGCGCCGTCACACCCCGCTGCTGCACCTTCGCCGACCGCGCCTTCGGGCGCAGCGCCCGCCGCAGTAGCGCCCACGGCAGTATCGCCCGCCGCAGCGGCTGCACCACTGCAGCCCGCTCCCCCGCCGGTGATGGACCGCGACTTCATCGCGCGCAATCAGATTATCGAGCGCTACCTCTCGGGGAAGCTTCCGATCAAGGGCGCGACGGAATTCGAGCGCTTCTGCAACGCGAACCCGGAGCTGCTCGATGAGCTCGGCCTGCCCGAGCGCGTGAATGCAGCGCTGCGTCTGCTCGAGGCGGGCGGCAAGCCCGAGCCCTGGCGGGAGCAGCCGAAGCGGTTTTGGGAGAAGCCCTACCTCGCGATCGCGCTCGGCGCCGCGGCGCTCGTGCTGCTCGTGGCGACGGCGCTCCTCGCGCGCAGCAACTCTCGCAAGACCGTCATGATCGCCTCGCTCGCGCAGCAGGTCGCCGCGCAGCCCCTCGATCCGGCGACCACGACGCGCACGATTCGTTTGCTGCCGAGCCGTGAGCGCGCTTCCACGACGCCCGCGGTGGTCATCGGCGGCGGCGGCCAGACACAACTCGCGCAGCTGCTGCTCGACATGTCGCGCTCGCCCTACAAGATGTTTCGCGTCACGATCGACCGTATCGACCAGGGCCGCGTCGCGATTATCAACAATCTCGGCAAGGACTCGAACGGCCACCTGCGCATCGCCCTCAACAGCTCCGCGCTCGGCCCGGGCAACTATCAGTTCACGATCGAGGGGTTGACGTGGCGCGGAGAGCCGGAGCCCGACTCCTGGATCACGATCGGGATCCAGCACTGACCCCGAGTCGGCGGCGTACGCGCCCGCGAAGGGTTGCTCGGGCCCCTTAGCCGCGGGAAGATCGGCGCTCCTCATCGCGCGGAGCGTCCGCATGCCGTCCGTCCTGATCACAGGCGCGAGCCGAGGGCTCGGACTCGAGCTCGCCCGCCAATACGCCGCCGACCGATGGACCGTATACGCCGCCTGCCGCGACCCGGCAGGCGCCCGCGGCCTGGCGGAGATCTCCGCACGGGAATCACGAGAGTCGTTCTCGGTATTGCCGATGGACGTGACGGATGCCTCGAGCGTCGCGCACGCAGCGCGTGCCGTGAGCGGTCCGCTCGACGTTCTCATCAACAACGCCGGCATCATGGGCGGCAATCAGTCCTTCGGACGCATGGATTACGAGGGCTGGGACGAGGTTCTACGCGTCAATACGATCGCTCCGCTGCGCGTCACCGAGGCCTTTGCGAGCCATCTCGAACGCGGCGAGCGGCGCCTGATCGTGACGATCACGAGCGGGCTCGCCTCGATCGGGGATAACACGAGCGGCGGCTGGATTGCCTACCGAAGCTCCAAGGCCGCGGTGAACATGGTGATGCGCAGCCTCGCGGTCGGGCTCGCCTCGCGCCGCATCACGTGCGTCGTCGTGAGCCCCGGGTGGGTTCAGACCGATATGGGAGGGCCCAGCGCGACCCTCACGGCCGCCGAGAGCGTTTCGGCGCTTCGCAGCCTATTCGCGCGGCTGCGGCCGAGCGACTCGGGAAAATTCTTCGGGCACGACGGCAAAGAGCTCGCCTGGTAGCCACCCAAGAGCTCGCCTGGTAGCCACCGAAAAAGGGGGGGTCATGGCTCGCAACGATCGACGCGCACTGCTCCAGTTCCTTGCAGCGAGTCCCGTACTCGCGGCGGTGTTGCCACTCACGCAGTCATCGGCAGCAGAGCCCAGCGCCGAGCGGCCCCTCGCCTCGGCGGCCGAGGCGCTCGATGTCTTCGACATGAAAGAGGCCGCGCACCGGCTGCTTCCTCCCGCGCACTGGGGCTATCTGCAAAGCGGCGTCGACGGCGATGTCACGCTGCACGCGAACCTTGCGGCCTATGCGCGCTACGAGCTCAAGTCGCGACGGCTCGTGGACGTGAGCCACATCGATCTTGGGACGAGCGTGTTCGGCCTGCGCGTCGCCTCACCCGTGTTCTACTGCCCGGTTGGAGGCCTGCGGGCCTTTCACCCGGACGGTGAGCTCGCGGTCGCCCGTGCGGCGAAATCCCACAGCGCGCTCCAGATCGTCTCGACCCAGATGTCCTACGCGCTCGAGGACATCGCGGCCGCGCGCGGCGGGCCGGTCTGGTATCAGCTCTACACGACGGATCGCTTCGAGGTCACACGCAAGCTCGTCCGGCGCGCGCAGTCCGCCGGTTGCCCGGCGGTGGCCGTCACGGTCGATCTGCCGGCGGGGCGCAATACCGAGACCGCCACGCGCCTGCGGCGCGAGGACACGCGCGACTGCAGCGCCTGTCACATGGTGGACGCCCGCGGCGATCCCCGTTTGAATCTCGCCGCTGAGCCGATGTTCCAGGGCATCGACACGCGCGGGTTGAGACTCACCTCCGCATCGCTTACGTGGGATTTCGTCAAGCGCCTGAAGGACGCGACGACCATGAAGGTCCTCCTCAAAGGGGTCGAGTCGCAGGAGGATGCGGCGCTCGCCGTGGAGCACGGCGTGGATGGCCTCATCGTTTCCAACCACGGTGGTCGCGCACTCGAGAGTGGCCGCGCGACGCTCGAATCGTTGCCGCAGGTCGTGCGCGGCGCGGCGGGGCGTATTCCGGTGCTGATGGACGGAGGCGTTCGCCGCGGAACGGACGTGTACAAGGCTCTCGCGCTCGGAGCGAGCGCCGTCGGCATCGGTCGACCTTATGCGTGGGGCCTCGCAGCCTTTGGCCAGGCGGGCATCGAGCGCGTCGCGCAGATCCTCGATCTCGAGCTGCGACTCGCCATGGCGGGCTGCGGCGCGCGCTCGGTGCGCGAGATCTCCGCGGCCTCGATCATCGATCGCGGAGCGGCGTGAGCGCTCGTCGGGACTCTGTTTGGACCATCGTCTTTGCCGGAGAGATCGAATATGAGCATCGACCGTCGCGCATTCATTGCCAGCATCGGGGGCAGCGCCGTCCTCGCGACCATGGCGCCGAGTCAAAAGGCCGATGCGCTCGAGGCGTATCTGCAGAAAACGCTGAACGAGGCGACGGCGCCTGCGCCGGCGGGTCCCGCCGAGGGTCCCCAAAAGTACCCGACCGTTGCCGAGCTCGAGGCGCAGATCGAGCGCGCCCCGACCCGCAGGGGCGTCGGCAATCTCTTCGTCGCTCGCAAGGGAAACGTCCATCGACTCGCGCCCATGCCGGCGAAGCCGACACTGATCGATTTCTTCCGACTGCGCTTCATGGCCACTTCCAATCACGTGCTGCAAAGCGCGAACCGCGCGATGAAGAACGGCATGTCGGAAGAGATTGTGCTTGCGTGCCTGCTCCATGACGTCGTGCAGGAGCTGATCAAGGTCGATCATGGCTGGTGGGGCGCGCAGCTCTTCGAACCGTATGTCCCGCAGAAGACCGCCTTCGCGATCCGCTATCACCAGGCTCTGCGCTTCTATGCGGACCCCGCGAACGGGTATGAGTATCCCGCGATGTATCTCAGGATTTTCGGCGAAGACTACAAACCCGAGCCCTACATTGAGGCGACCTACCGCATGGTGCGGCGACACAAGTGGTACATCGCGCCTCGAATGGTGACGGTGAACGACCTGTACGCATTCGACCCCAACGTGCACGTCGACTTGCAGCAGTTCACCGACTTGATCGGCCGCCGCTTCAAACAGCCGAAGGAGGGTCTCGGATTCGATTCGAGTCCGGTCGCCCACATGTGGCGATCTCTCATGCGCCCCGACGCGCCACTCTGAGCCCCGCGCGGCTCGGCTCGGGATCTCACCTCAACTCGCCCGAGACCACGAAGCCCGCCCAGTAGTAGGGGTGCGCATACGGGTGCGCGCCGCCGTCTGCGACCCGTGCGCGTATCTCACGCTGGGCATCCTCGAGGGCGAGCGCGACATCGGCAGTGGATTGCGTGAGCCGCTCGTAAAGCGCACGCATCAGCTCGGCGGTGCTGGCATCTTCCACCTGCCACAACGATGCGACGACGCGCCGCGCACCCCGCTCCTGGACAATCGCGCTCAAACCCTCGATCTCCCGCCCGTCATCGGACTCACCGCCCCCTACTGCGGTCTGGCATGCCGAGAGCGTGACGATGTCGAGACCGGAGAAATCGAGCGTGCCCAGCGTATCGAGCGTGAGCCGCGTGCCATCGCCGAGGAGCAGGAACGAGCGGTTGACGTTTCCGGGTCTCAGACTGAAATGCGTTCCGAGATGCAGCACCGTGAATGCGTGCGGCGGGCGCAGCAGGCTCTCCAGCCGCTCTGCGGTGAACGCCTCGTCGGCGAATCCCTCGCCCTCGAGAGCGCCGCGACGATCGGGCGGCTGTGAGCAGGCAGGAGAGGTCTCGGCAAGTCCGACGATCGGGCCGCGGACGATGTAACACAGCTCATCGGCCATGCCGGGCAGCGCCGCAAATCCCGCCACGGCGCGCGTTACGCCCAGCCCCCGCACGATGGGCGCGGAAACTGGAAGCGATCGCGCGCTTGGCCGCGGAGCAGCGCTTGGCCGCGGAGCAGTGCTCCAACGCGGGCCTTTTTGGGTGATCCTCTGGACCGCATAGCGATCGACGAGATATCCGTCATCGGACAGGAGCGCACCGAAGGGGACATAGCGCAGCGGCCCGTCGAGCCAGAGATCGAGGCGATCGATGCCCTCGCGTCGCGCGATCTCATCGAGCGGGCGTCCGAGCACGCGATAGAGCGCGCGCGCCGTCGCCGTCACATCCTCCCGGAGCGAGATCTGCTCGAGAAACCGCCCGATCTCCCGCTGCAACGAGCGAGCATCGACCGCGGTGTCGATCTCGCTCTGAAAGTCGTGGGTCGCGATCAGGATTCTGAGGCGATGCTGGGTGAGGAGGTAGTAGGCAATCGCCGTGCGGGGGGGAAGGACGTTGATCTCCTCGCGCAGGCGGGGCGCGTCGACTCGGCGGACGGAGCGCTCGCGCGCCGCGGAAAGCGCGCCCCCGTGGCGGCGAAGGAACTCGCGGATGCGCCTTGCGGTCGCACCTTCGCGCTCGCGCTCGCGACCATCCAGAGCCGTGAGCCGCGCTCGCTCGGAGATCGTGATCCGCTCCTTGTCCTGCATACGGCTCAGCCGATAGATTTCCTCGCCTGCCGGGGCGTCGTGCGACAGCGCGCTCTCGTAATCGGTCTCGAACTCCTGCTCTCTCGAGTCGAGCGTCGGACCGATCCCTTGCGCGCGAGGCGGCGGAGCGCGCGATAGAAATTCTGCGAGCTCCTCTTCCTTGAGCAGCTGCATCACCTCGATCGCCTCATCGATCCGGCCGGCATCGAGGAGCCAGTCCGCGACCGAGCGATACACGGCGATTTTGTCGCGCAGGAATCCGCTGTCGAAGCGCTCGTCCGCGCCGATGAAGCGCCGGCGCTCCTGCTCGATCGCGGCGATGGCGCGCTTGCCGAAGAAGATCGCGAGCTCCGGCTCGGCACGCGCTCGCAACACCTGTGCGGCACGAAAGTAAGCCTTCCAGAGCGGCTGGGGCGTGCCGGCCCCTTCGGCCGCCGCCATTGCGGAGACTGCGAGGTCGGAGGCCGTCGTAAGCCGCCCCTGAGCTTGCTCGAGTGTGCTCAGATTGTCGAAAACCGCGGCGCGCAGCGCCGGCTCGACATCCCCGCGGCTCGAGAGGCGGCGCCGCCCCTCCGAGCAGCTTTGCGCCGGCGCGCGAGTTGCGATCTCGAGCCCGCAGCGCTCGTTGACGATCCGCAGAATCGCCGGATGGGAGTCGGGCAGTCTCGCCTCGAACAGACGCCGCGCCTCATCGAGCTCCTCGCGCGCGCGCGCCGTGTCGGAGAGCGCGGAGACCTCGGCGAGCGTCGCCGTCAGATAGGCGCGCTGCAGGATGAGGGCCGGCTCGGCGCGAGCGGAGCGCAGCCCCGCGCTGAGTGCGCTCACCGCGTCGTCCTGATTTCCGAGCTCGAGCGCAAGACCGGCTCGCCCCCGGTAGTATGCGACCAGCACGGGCCGCTCGATGTCGGCCTCGTGGCGCATCACGATCGAGTCGATGCGCTCGTAGATGTGCCACGCATCCGGGAGATTGCCGAGCGCGCGCTCACTGTCGGCGAGCGCTTCGAGAGGCTTCACCATGTGCGGCGCGTCGGCTCCGAGCGTGCTCTCCCCGAGCGCGACCGCCCGCTTCGCGAGCTCGAGCGCTTCCCGCGGCCGTCCACGGGCATTGAGCAGGCTCGCGAGCTGCGTGAGTGCGACGAGCTGATGCCGCTGCAGCGGTCCGCCGTTCTGAGTCTCGGCGAGCCGGATCGCCTCGCGCGAGGCCGCTTCGCTTCCCGGGAAGTCGTCGAGCCGCTCGAGAATCTGCCCGAGCAATACGTAGCCCGGCACCAGCTGTCCGATTCCCGCCTGAAGCTTCTTTTCGATCGCGAGCTGGGCTTGCGCGTGCCGCTTCGCCTCCGCGAAGTTCTCCTCTCGGAAGGAGATATTGGTGAGGACGTTCTCGATGGCGGCCGATGCCTCGCTCACCTGCTCGTGGTATTCGACGGCGATGTCGCGCGCCTCCTCGACCGCAACCCGCGCCTCGCGGAGCTTGCCCTGGTTGAGCCGCACGAGCGCGAGGCCGACGAGCGCCTTCTGCAGCTCGATCTTCTTTGCGCCCGGAAAATGCCGTCTGATCGCGAGCGCGCGCTCCCAGGCAGCGGCTGAGTCCGCGTAGCGCCCCTCGCGCGTGTCGATCCAGCCGTACGCGACGTGAATGTCCGCGAGCTCCTCGGCATCCGGTCCGTACGCGCGCTCGAGGGTAGGCCGGGCGAAGTCGAGGAGCGGTTTCGCCTCCTCGAACCGGTCCATGTAGGCGATCATCGGCATCGTCAGGGACTTGACCCACCAGGCGAGCTCGACCGACTGCTCTCCGTAGCGCCGTGCGACTCTCGGAATCGTGGCGCAGAGAATGCTCACCGTCGCTGCGGGGTCCGCCTCCGATTGAGCCTCGACACGGCGGCGCAGCTCGCGAATCGGGGCGGCGAGGGTGCCGGGAGACGGCTTCGCAACAGTGCCACACACGGCCGGCAGGACGAACGCGCGCGCGGGCGCGCAGAGCGAGCCTGCGGCAGCCGCGAAGATGAGCGTGAGCGGGCGGAGATTCAATGTCGTTGCGCCTCAGGGCGCCGTTGAGACGATCTCGACTCTCAGCGTGGCATCGGCCGGTGTCGCGATGTGATGCCGATCGAGCACGGCGCGTACGCGGGCGGGGACCGGCACCGGCAGATCGGCATCGATGCCTTCCACGCCGAGTCGCTCGTAGCCCCTCGCCTTCACGCCGGCGGCCCGCAGCTCACCGAGGAGCGCTCGCTTCAATGCGATCGGATCGGAGGCTCGCAGAGTCACGATCTTTTCCGGCGCTCCTCGCACCACCTCGGCCGGTCTTGGCGATCGCCAGAGGATCGCGGCGACGAGCACGCTGCAAGCGAGAGCCGTGTAGAGGCCGAGCGCGGGCCAGCTCCCCAGGCGCTCCCACGTGAACGGCCGACTACGACGCCGCGGCGGAATCAGTCCTGCCCGACGCGCGCGCTCGAGCAGTGCTGCCTCCCGGGAGGCGTCCCGCGCACGCGCGGGTGCCGTGTCCGGCGCGCGCTGGCGCAGCATCGCCGCTCGCAGGGCGTGTGCTTCGCGCGCCGCTCCGCGGCGATCCTCCGCAGCGCGTCCCGAGAGCGCCTCGAACCAGACCTCTGTGTCTTCGTCCATCGTTCCGTCCTTACCCGCGGAATCAACCCGCGCCGGCTGCGAGGGCGTACCATTCCGCGAGGTGTGTCCGCGCCCGCTTGCGGCACTGAGAGATGAATTCGCGCGTCGCGCCGGGGGTGCGGCCCAGCAAGGCCGCAATCTCCTCATGGCTGAGCCCGTCGTCGACGATCCAGGACAGGACCAGCGCGTGCGATGGAGCGGCGTGCTCGAAATGCTCCCAGCACCGCCGGAAGCACTCATCGAGCTGACCGCGGTGCGCTTCATCGCCGGGCGTCGAGACCGCATCGATCGATAGCTCGAGGACTCGCGCCTCGAGCTCCGGGGTCGAGCCGATATCGCTCTCGAGGCCCACTTCCCGCCCCGTCCTGCGCAGTCGATCGAGCAAACCGTGGCGCAGGATGGACTTGATCCACGGAAACACCTCCGAGTCACCCTGGAAGGTGGCGCAGCGCAGCCACACTTTGATGAAAGTGTCCTGGACCAGATCGAGAGCGGAGTCCGGATCGCGCAGCCCGCGTGCGGCCTCCCGATATAGCCTCTCGAAGTACGCACGATCGAGCTCGCGCAACGTGCGCTCGATCGCGGCGCCGCCCTCGCGGCAGGCGCGCTGGAAGGCCTGCTTGTCCAAGACTCCCCGGCGAGCAAAGCACTCTATGTTTGCTCATAGGGTAGCCGAGCCCCTGATGCGGTGCAAAAGACTGAGCGTCCATCCGCTTGGGCTCCATCATCGGGCCATCCTTCGTTCGTGCACGCATGCAGCACGCAGCACGCACGTCAGTCAGAGAGATACGGTCAGCCAGAGAGACGCGCGGGACGGGCGAACGTCAGGAGTGCGCCTGTCATGCTGCAGAGCAGCATCGCGCCTCGCACGTCCGAGCGGCGGCCCGCGGCCGATTCATCGCACCTGAAGCCTGACGTTTGCGGCGTGCCTGCGTCTCAACTCGTGAGGCATTCGAGCCGTACCACTTCGATCAAACTGACGGGAGAATCAGATGGCCGACTCCGAGTATCAAAAGCGCACCGACGGGAATCAATGGGTGGTCTTCGACGTGACGCCGGCCCCGGTGCCCAAGTTCATGTACCTCGCGGTCATGGGCGCAATCGCCTGTGTCTTCGGACTTCTCGTGGGACCCATCGGCTGGTTCACTCTCCTGCCGGTCGGTGTCTTCGGTATCTGGTTCGGATACGTTCGCGACATGCGTCCGCCGCCGCATCGCACCCCGAGCACCTTCCGAGTGAGCCCCACCTCCATCGAGGCGAACGGCAGGTCCTTCGGCAAGGACGACATCCATCGCCTCATCATCAAGAACGGAATCAGCAACGAGGTCATCCCGAACATCGCGATCGTCAATCCCTCCACATCCTCGGTGCTGGGTGCCGCTTACAAGATGAAGGTGTCCCGAGTGACCAACTCGCTCGAGCTCGAGACGGGCGGCAGAGCCCATGTCCTTGCCGGCGGAATGGACCAGACGACGGCGTTCGGCCTGCTGCACGATGTGAGCAAAGTACTCGGTCTCAGCGTCGCGTGATTCGCATTGAACGGGCAGTCGCCGCTTTGCCGACTGCCCGCTCCGGCTCCCGCGGTTTGGGGCTCTGACTCGCTCGATCAGCGCGGCCGTGGCACCGGGGTGATCGCCCGATCGGTGAGGCCGCTCCAGGCGACAGGCGATCCGGCCGCTTGAGCCGCGAGCTCCGCGCTGAGCGCCGTGTTCCATCGGGCGGCAATGAAGCGCTTAGCCGTCACGTGATTCGATGAATCGGACGCGAGCCACGCGATGGGCGGACCCATGATCTGCGGTGGCAGCATCGTCTCGGCGTCCGCTCGTCCCTGCGTCATGCGTGTTGCCGTCATGCCGCCCGGCACCAACACGTTTGCAGTCACGCCTGTCGAGTGAAGAGAGGTGGCGAGTGCGGCGATGAAGGCCTCTGCTGCGGCCTTGCTCATGCCATAAGGCATGAAACGCAGCATCGTGTCGAGGCTCGTGCCGATGAGCACGACTCGGCCCCAGCCGCGCCGGATCATCCCGGGAACGAGAAGCTGCGTGAGCTGGATCGGCGAGAAGGTATTGATCTCGCAAACGCGCCGCATCTCCTCGAGCTCCATCTCTTGCGCAGGTCGCATGGGCGTTCCGGCCACCCCCGCGTTGTTGACCAGAATATCGATCTGACCGAAGGCGGCTTCCGCCGCGCGCGCCAGCTCGGGGAGCTCGGAGGGCTTGCTGAGATCGGCCGGGACTACCGCCGCGCGCTCAGCGACTCGGCTCTCCCGGCGCGTTTCCTCGAGTGCTCTCACATCGGTCGCGGAGAGCACGACGCGATGGCCGGCCTCGAGAAGACTGAGGGCCATGGCGCGTCCGAGTCCGCTGCTTGCACCGGTCACCAACGCTACTCGCTCCATCGCGCGCTCCTCGTGCCAGCGATCTCGCGGCAGCGATATCACGGTGCAGCCGATGATAGAAGCTTTGCGCGAGCCTGGGCAGCGGTGCCAGCCGCCGGTCGCGCGATATCGGCAATTCGAAGTGCGGACGCACCATCCAGACGCGATCGCGCTCGTCGGTGCGGGCTCCGGGCACACGATCATCGACGCGAGCGGCCGCGCGAACGGCATTTACGTCGACGGACAGGACAACAGCGGAATGCGAAGCGTGGTGGTGAGCGGGTTCCAGGTGAAGAACGCGAACTTCGAGGGAATTCTCATCGTAAATGCCAGCGATGTGGTCGTCCGCGACAACGTGCTGACGGGCAACGATTAGGCTTTGAAGCTGTCCAACTCCGGTCCGCCCGCGTGCCCGGGCATCCCGGCCTTCGAGACCGGCGAGGCTTTCGACTGCGGAGAGGCGCTGCATGTGATGGGTGTCGATCACTCCGTCCTGGCGCGGAACGCGATCTACGCAAATGCCGGAGGCATCCTATGCGAGTCCGGCGGGCGCTCCAGCCTTCAATTTGAACGACAACCTGATCGTCGGCAACTACCTGCCCACAATGGTTGCTCGAACGTGGAAGGCTCGGAGGTTAATCGATGTGAGACTT
>DATNFW010000105.1:0-40629 GCA_035606175.1 Steroidobacteraceae bacterium
TCGTGGCCCTTGCCGGCGATCAGCACCACATCGCCCGCCGCGGACCGAGAGAGCGCATCGTTGGTTGCGCCCGCACGGTCGTGCTGCACGCGAACCGCGCCTTCGGCAGATTCGATTCCCTCGAGAATATCCGCCACGATCCGTCCCGGGTCCTCCGTGCGCGGGTTGTCGTCGGTGACGATCACTTCATCGGCGAGCTCATGGGCGGTGCGCCCCATGGGCGCGCGCTTGCCGCGATCGCGATCGCCGCCACAGCCGAAGACTACTCGCAAAGCGCCCGAGCAGTGCGACCGTGCGGCGTGCAGCGCCTTCGCGAGCGCATCGGGCGTGTGTGCGTAATCGACGATCGCGAGAGGATCGCTATCGTCGCCACGGATGATTTGCATGCGACCCGGCGGTGCGGAACATTGACCGAGCACGCCGACCGCGCGCTCGAGGGGCACATCGAGCGCAAGCAGCACGCCGAGCACGGTGAGCAGGTTCTCGACATTGAAATCGCCGAGCAGCGGCGCCGCGACGCTTGCGGCACCCCAGCTCGAAGCGAGCGTGAAGCCGAGACCTGCCCGCTCGAGCCGCACGTCGCGCGCCCAAAGATGCTCCACGGCGCGGCCGAGGCTGCTCGAGCCGCGCTCGACTGGCTGTCGCCCCGTGAGGATCAGGCGCCCCACCGCATGCTCGAAGCGCCGCGCGAGCTCACGCCCGAATGCATCGTCGACATTGACGATCCGCGCGGCGAGGTCGCTCTCGAACAGCCGGGCCTTCGCCGCACCGTACGCCTCCATCGAGCCGTGGAAGTCGAGGTGATCGCGAGTCAGATTGGTGAAGGCGGCAGCTCGGAAGCGCACCCCGTTCACTCGGCCCTGCGCGAGTGCGTGCGATGAGACCTCCATCGCGACGCAGTCCGCACCGAGTGCGCGCAGAACGGCGAGCTGCCGGTGCACGGTGATGGCATCGGGGGTCGTCAGGTCGAGCGCCGTGATCGAGCCCGGCAGGCCGCATCCGAGCGTGCCCAGATAACCGCTGCGCCGGCCGACTGCGGTCAGCGCCTGCGCGGTCAGGTACGCGCAGGTCGTCTTGCCATTCGTTCCGGTGAAGCCCGCAATGGCGAGGTCTTGAGAAGGGGCATCGAAGAAGCGGTCCGCGATCGTACCCGCCCGCGCTGCGAGTCCGGGCACCGGCGCGATGAATACCGTCCCGGCATCGAGCGCCTTCCGCACGCGCAGCGGCAGGCTCTCCAGCATGCGCGCGGCCGGCGCTCCGCTCTCATACAAAATCGCGCGCGCCCCGCGCTCTAGCGCTTGCTCCGCGAATTCGAGCCCGTGTCGCGAGCCGCCCGAGCACGCGAGAAATAGAGCACCGGCACTCACCGAGCGGCTGTCGAGCGTCACATCGCTCACCGCCACCCCGGCCGGCAGCGCGGCAAATCCCGCCGTGAGCTCGGCGAGCGAGCGCTCCTTCGCGAATGCGCTCATCTGACAGCCACCCCGTGCGCACTGCGGTGTGCTGCGATCCTCGCGGAGCCTCGAGCCCCGCTCGCCGCTCGGGCGCCGCTCGCGGCCTCACTCGTGTTGCGCACGCTTTGGATGGGCGCCGGCTGCTCATCGGCCGGCACGCTGATCGCCTCATCGGGTGGCACGCCGAGCAGGCGCAGCGCGCCGCCCACGACGGCCGAGAACACCGGCGCCGAGACCTTCCCGCCCTGATGCTCGCCCGCGCTCGGCTCATCGATCACGACGACTGCGGCGAGCCGCGGATTGCTCGCCGGCGCAATGCCTGCGAACACGGACATGTAGCGATTGGTCGAGTAGCCGCCCGCGGTGGCGATCCACGCGGTGCCCGTCTTGCCGGAGACGCGATAGCCCGGAATGGCCGCCTTTCGTCCGGTCGCGCCCTCCTGCTCAACGACCGACTCGAGCATCCCGATCAGCTCGCGGCAGACGTGTGAATCGAGCACGCGCACACCCGCGGGCGGTTGATCCACACGCAGAAACGTCACGGGGCGACTCAAACCCGACGATCCGATCGTCGCGTAGGCGTGCGCAAGCTGCAGCGGCGTCACCGAGATGCCGTAGCCATGCGACATCGTCACGATCCCGATCGGGCGCCAGTGCGCATAGTCGCTCAGCAATCCCGCGGACTCGCCCGGAAAGCCGCTCGTCGTCACGTGCCCGAAGCCGACACCGGCGAGCGTCGTCCAGATGAGCTTCGGGGGCAGCGCGAGCGCGATGTGCGCCATGCCGACGTTCGAGCTCATCGCGAGGATCGTCGCGATGTTCACGCGCCCGAGATCGTGCTCGTCTGGGAAGATGTGCGAGCCGACCTTGATGTACCCCGGCGAGGTGTCGATGATCGTGTGATCGTTGAACTTGCCCGTGGCGAGTGCGGCGGCGACGAAGAACGGCTTCATCGATGATCCGGGCTCGAGGATGTCGGTCGCCGCCCGATTGCGATAGAGATCGGGCTCCATCTGGTCGCGGTCGTTCGGATTGAACGTCGGCTGGTCGACCATCGCGAGGATCTCGCCCGTGCGCACATCGAGGATGACGATCGAACCTGCCCGCGCGCGCTGGTCGCGCACCGCTCGCTTGAGCTCGCGGTAGGCGAGGTACTGCAGCCTCAGATCGAGCGAGAGCACGAGGTCGCGCCCGGGCCGGGCCGGACGGATGCTCTCCACGTCCTGCACGATGCGGCCGTAGCGGTCCTGGATCACGCGCTTTGCGCCGTACTCGCCCGCGAGCCAGTGATCGAAGGCGAGCTCGAGCCCCTCCTGTCCTCCGTCGTCCACGTCCGTGAAGCCGAGCACGTGACCGGTCACCTCACCGGCGGGGTAGTAGCGCTGGTACTCGCGCGAGAGATAGACGCCCGGAATCTGCAGCGCCTTCACATGCTCGGCCTGCGCCGGCGGCAAGTGTCGCGCGACGTAGAGGAACTCGCGGTCGAGATTGCTCGTGACTCGACGCGCAAGGCTCGCCGCATCGAGATGCAGCGCCACGGCGAGTTTCGGAATCTGATCGGATGCGAGCGCGATCTGTTTGGGGTTCACCCACACCGAATCGACCGGCGTGCTCACCGCGAGCGGCTCGCCATACCGATCGGTGATCATGCCGCGGTGCGCGGCGATGCTCACCACGCGCGAGAAGCGCGCATCGCCCTGACCGGCGAGGAACCCGTGATCGACGAGCTGCAGATTCACGGCCCGCCAGGTCAACCCGACGGCGGCCGCCGCGAGCAGCCCGAACGTGAAGTAGGCTCTCCATCGAAAGGAGCGCGGCGCATCGTCGCGGGAGGATTGGCGCGCTTTTCGACTCATCTGCGTGCCTCGCTCCATTCTTCCGTCATGGCGAGACGAGGCGGATAGCCTGCGGCGGCGGGGTCGTCATGTGCAGCTTCGTGCGTGCGACGTTCTCGACGAAAGCGTGCGTCGACCACGCGCTCTGCTCGAGCTGCAGCTGGCCCCACTGGATGTCGAGGTTATCGCGCTGCGCTTCGAGCGCCTCGAGGCGTACGAAGAGCTCGCGCGCACGATGCTTGCAATCGATCGCGCCCGCCGCCGATGCGAGCACCGCGATCCACAGGAGCGGCACGAGGATCGCGAGACGGCGTCTGCCAGTCATGCGAGCTTCTCGGCGCCGCGCAGCAGTGCGCTGCGCGCGCGCGGATTGCGGGCACATTCGGCCGCGCTCGGGCGGGTCTTGCGGCCGATGAGGGCGAGACGCGGCCGCGCCTCGTGCGGAACCTGCGGCAGCGTTGCGAGCGCCGGATCGACGCTCGACGCACGCTTGAGGAAGCGCTTGACGACCCGATCCTCGATCGAGTGAAAGCTGATTGCCGCGAGCCGTCCCCCGGTCGCGAGCACGTCCAACGCGGCGGCGAGGCCCTTCTCGAGCTCGCGGAGCTCGTCGTTCACGTGCATGCGCAGCGCCTGGAACGTGCGCGTCGCCGGGTGCTTGCCGGGCTCGCGCGTCGGCACGGCCCGTGCAACGAGCGCGGCGAGCTCCGCGGTGCCGCGCAGCGGCGCTTTGCGCCGCGCATCGACGATCGCCTGCGCTACGCGGCGCGCATACCGCTCTTCTCCCAGGGTGGCGATCACTTCGCGAATCTCGTCGAGGCTCGCCCGAGCGAGCCAGGCCGAGACGGGTTCCCCGCGTGTCGGGTCCATGCGCATGTCGAGCGGACCGTCCGCGCGGAAGCTGAAACCGCGGCGCGGGTCATCGAGCTGGGGCGAGGAGACGCCAAGGTCGAACAGCACGCCGCGGCACGGGCGCGTGCCCGCATCATGCGACACCAGCTCGCGAAGCGCAGAAAACGGCGCGTGGACGAGCGTGAGGCGCACTTCGTCTGCGAAGCGGCGGCGACCGGCCTCGATCGCCTGCGGGTCGCGATCGATCGCGAGCAGGCGGCCCTCTCCACCCAGGGCCGCGAGTATCCGTGCCGCGTGGCCTCCGCGCCCGAACGTCGCATCGACATAGTAACCACCCGCCTCGAGGCGAAGGAGAGCCAGCGCTTCATCGACGAGCACTGGCTCGTGCGAGTGCTCGTTGTCATCCACGGACCGAAGCGGCTCGAGACCGCCCCCTTTGAAGTGCTGCGTTGTTGCCGGACGGTGGCTCGCTCGCGCCGAGCCCTCGTCTCCCGTTGTTCCCCGCTCGAACGCGCGCTACAGCGACAGCGAATCGAGCAACGACGGCAAGTCGGTCGTGGCCTCCTCGCTCTTCAGCCAGAACGTGCGCCGGTCTCCCCAGCGCCCCTCGTCCCAGAGCTCGAAGCGATTGCCCTGACCGATCAACATGCCGTGCCGCCCGAGGCCTGCGAATTCGCGCAGCTCGGGCGGCAAAAGAAATCTTCCGTGCCCATCGAGCTCGACGTCGGTTGCATGGCCCACCATGAGCCGTTGCAGCCGACGCGATTGCGGGTGCAGGCTCGGCAGGCTCATCAGCTTGCGTTCGGTCTGCTCCCAGTCGGGCAGGGGGTAGATGAGGAGGCACTGGTCGCGATCGACCGTCACGACGAGTCGGCCCTGGGCGCGCTCTTGGATGGCGTCGCGGTACCGGGTGGGCATCACCATCCGGCCTTTGTCGTCCAGCGTGACCTTTGTTGCGCCGCGGAACACGTCGTTGGAGGCGGGACTTGCCCACTTCCCCCCACTTTCTCCCACCTGTCGCCACTATAGGAATGCGCGCCAGGTTAAGTCAATGGGATTCAGTGAGAAATTCGTCGCACTCACAACGACTTATGGTGAATTCGTTCCATGTACACCAGTTCGAAAATACACTCTGCTTGGCAATCAGGTGGTTGCCTGGGATACCTCATACAGTAGGTAACGAGACGCACGGCTGGGCGCGCGAGTCGTCGCCCGGGGAGCCGTCCACGCCACCGAGCGCGATGGGAGCCGGCCTGTAAGCCGGGTTCTGTCGAGGGCAATCATTCCTCTGGGACCCGCGTCGCCGCGGGCCTCGAGCGGCCTACCCGGAAGCGCGTGTGAACAACGCTGCGCCCTTGCGGGTGCTGCTTCCCTATTTGGCCTTGCTCCAGGTGGGGTTTGCCGTGCCGCCGCGTGTTGCCACCGGCGCGGTGCGCTCTTACCGCACCGTTTCACCCTTGCCGTTCCGCGCACGCGGCGCGGACTTGGGCGGTCTGCTCTCTGTTGCACTTTCCGTGGGCTCGCGCCCCCCAGGCGTTACCTGGCACCTCGTTCACCGGAGCCCGGACTTTCCTCCACTCCCGCGCAGCGCAAGCCGCTCGAGAACAGCGATTGCCCGGCCGACTCCCGCTCGCAAGATATAGGCGAACGCGCGCGAGCTCAATGGTCGTGCACCCACGCTTGAAGACAAACACTCACGCTTCGTCCGGGGCGTCTTTCGTGAGCTGTATGGCGAGCGCATACGCCTCGCTGCGCGTCGTGCCGGCGAGCTGCGCGGCGATCGCTGCGGCTCTCGCGGGCGGCAGCTCGCGCGCAAGCAGCTCGATCGCGCGGCGCAGGAGCCGCTCATCGCGCGTCCGCGCCCGAGGCGGAGCCCCTGCGACGACGAGCGTGATTTCCCCGCGCTCGAGGCTCTCCTCCGCGCGCGCGCGCGCGGCGAGCTCCCCGAGCGTCTCGCGATAGAAGGTCTCGTGCGCCTTGGTGAGCTCGCGCGCGAGGGCGGCGCGGCGCTCCACGCCGAAGACCGTTGCAAATTCAACGAGTGTATCGGCAATGCGATGCGGCGCCTCGAAGAAGACCAGCGTGCGCTCCTCCCCGGCGAGCGCGGCGAGCCGCTCGCGACGCTCGGCGCCACCGGCGGGCAGAAAACCCTCGAAGCAGAAGCGCTCGAGCGCAAGCCCCGCGCCCGCGAGCGCGGCGATGACTGCGGAGGGCCCGGGAATGGGCCGCACTTCGATGCCGGCCGCAATCGCCGCGCGGACGAGCTCGGCGCCCGGATCGGACAGCAGCGGCGTACCGGCATCGCTCACGAGCGCGATCACCGCTCCGGCCCGCAGCTTCTCGATGAGCTCGGCGGCGCGGCGATTCTCGTTGTGCGCGTGGAGCGATGTGAGCGGCCGGGACACTCCGAGCGCCTGCAGTAGCCCGCGCGTGCGCCGGGTGTCCTCGGCCGCAATCAAATCTGCCGAGGCGAGGCTCTCCCGAGTGCGCGCGCTCACATCGCCTAGATTGCCGATCGGGGTCGCAACGACATCGAGCCGCCCGCGGGAGCCGACCCTCGCGCGCACGGCGCGGGCATCCTCGCCGTCGGCAGCATCAGCGGTGGCCTCGGCGGCGCGGGCGTCGGCGGTCTCGGCGCCTCGGGCGGCGCCGGCGCCTCTGCCGGCGCCTCTGCCGGCGCTGGCGTTGTGCTTCCGGGACGCCCCCCGCGGGGTCGATCTTCTTCTCATGGTCTTGCTCGCTTGCGAATATGCCCCGAAATTCCGCACCGCGCCCGATGTCCGCGCCGGAGTGCCTATAATCGGCGGCTCCTGCGGGCATCCTGCCCGCCCCGACGAAGCACATCAACCGAGGCACTCGGCAATGATTCGAGCATGGACACCGCTCGTACGAGGCTGCGCCGCACTGTGCGCGCGAATCTGCGCCACATCGACGGTGTGCGAGCGCGCGACACCGCACCTGGGCAGCTGCAAGGTGCTGTCGATGCTGTCGGTGCTCGCCGCGGGTCTTCTGATTCTCTCCTCATGCGCGACACAGCCGACCGAGACGCCGAGCGGCACGGCGCAGGCGCCCGCTCCACCTCGAGTCGGCGCGCCGAGTCCGCAACGGAACCGCACGGGCACCCCTGCCGGACCGGCGCAAAACCGCGCCCCCGGGGCCGTGTCTCACGTGGCTGTACTTCTGCCGCTCAGCGGCAGGCAAGCGGGTGCCGCTGCGACGATCCGCGACGGTTTTCTCACCGCCTACTACGTGAGTCCTTCCGCCGGTCGGCCGCTCGTGCGCCTCTATGACACGGGCTCGCAGAGCGTGGCGCAGGCCGTGGACAGCGCTGTGCGCGCCGGTGCCGTCTTCATTGTCGGCCCTCTGACGCGCGAGGAAGTTGCCGCCGCCGCGCAGCTTCCCGCGCCGCGCCCACCGATCCTCGCCCTCAACTTTCTGCCCGCAGGCGCCGAGAGCCCCGGTGGTTTCTATCAATTCGCGCTCTCGCCCGAGGACGAGGCGCGCGACGTCGCGCAGCGCATTCTCGCAGACGGACATCGCCGCGGAGTTGCAGTCGCCCCCGACGGGGAGTGGGGTAGCCGCGTGCTCACGGCGTTTCGCGAGACGCTGACCGCCGGCGGCGGCATGCTGCTCGCGGCCGCCCGCTTCGATCCGCTCGCCACGAGCTATCAGCCCGCGATCACGGACGTGCTGCGGATCGACGAGAGCACCGCGCGATTCAAACGCCTCGAATCGATCGTCGGCGGCAGGCTTCAGTTCCAGCCGCGCCGGCGCGCGGACATCGAATTCATCTTCGCGCCGAGCTCGGCCTCCACATCGCGCCTGCTGACGCCCCAACTCAAATATTTCTTCGCCGGGAACCTGCCGACGTACGCCACCTCCGAGGCGTACGAGCCGAATCCGACGGCGGATGAGGACCTCGAGGGCTTGCAAGTTCCCATCATGCCGTGGCTGCTCGGAAGTGGCCTCGCCGACAGCGTCCGCCTCGCGGCGAGCGCCGCCTGGCCCGCGGGCGGCCCGCCCCGCGATCGCCTGTTTGCATTCGGCTTCGATGCGTATCGATTGATGATGGCACTGCGCGCAGCGCCCCCCGTCACCGGCGGGCAGGCTCCGAGCCTGCGCTCGATCTCGCTCGAAGGACTGACGGGTGAGCTGACGCTCGATCCGACGGGGCGCGTGCACCGCGGCCTCGAGTGGGCCCAGGTGCACGACGGCCAGCCGCGACTGCTGCCAAGCACCCCCGCCGCAAGCCACTGATGAGTCTCGATCGTCGCGAGCTTGGCGCGGCGGCGGAGGAGATCGCGGCCGGATATCTCGCGGCGCACGGCGCGGAGATTCTCGAGCGAAACTACCGGCGCCGGCTCGGCGAGCTCGACGTGATCGCGCGCGAGGGCGATACGCTCCTCATCGTCGAAGTCCGCACGCGCTCGACGAGCGCCTACGGAGGCGCGGCAGCGAGCATCGATGGCCGCAAGCGCCGCCGCATCGTGCGCGCCGCGCAGCAGCTCCTTCAGCAGCGCCGCACGTTCGCGGGTCTTGCGGTCCGCTTCGATGTCGTGGTGGTCTCGAACGCAGAAACGGCCGCGCCGACCGTGGAGTGGATCCGGCACGCGTTCAGTGCTGCGGACTGAGACGGCGGATCGAGCCTCATCGACGGTCGCTTTACTTGACGACTTTCAACTGCGGCCGCGTGCGGTTGCCATCCTCGGGCTGAGTCGGCTTGGTCGGCGGCTCGGGTCCCATGTCCTCCGTCGAGAACACCATGCCCTCGCCCGTTTCGCGCGCATAGATGCCGAGCACGGCGCTGACGGGGAAACGCACGTGGTGCGAGACGCCGGAGAAGCGCGTGTCGAGCTCGATCCAGTCGTTGCCGAGATTGAGCCGCGGGGCGGCGCCGTAGCTCAGATTGAGCACGATCTTGCCGTCCTTGACGTACGCGCGCGGAACGTCGACACCCGTGCGCTCGGCATCGACGATGATATGGGGCGTGTGGCCGCTGTCGGTCATCCACTGGTGCATCGCGCGCAGCAGATACGGACGCTTGGGCCTCGAGGATTCGGACACGGCTCGGCTCGGCTTCAGAAGGGACGCATTTCCTGTTCCGCGTCTGTGAGGCTATCGCGAAACGCGCGCCGCGAAAACACCAGTCCTGCGTATTTGATGATCGGCTGGCCCGTCTCGCGGGGCAGGTCGACCTCGTAGCGCGGCAGCCGCCATAGCACGGGCGCGATCGTCGCATCGACCAGCGAAAACTCGTCGGAGAGGAAATACGGCTTCATCCGGAACAGCTCGACACTCTGCAGAATCGTATCCCGCAGCACCTTCTTCAGCTTCGCCGCGTGCTTCTTGTCGGCCTCGCGATCGATTTCGGCGAGCAGCCCGTACCAGTCGCGCTCGATGCGATAGAGCGCGAGGCGGAACTGGGCCCGGGTGACCGGATCGCTCGGCATGAGCGGGGGATGCGGAAAGCGCTCATCGAGGTACTCGATGATCACCCTCGAGTCGTACAGGACGAGGTCCCGATCGACGAGCGTCGGAACGCTGTGGTACGGATTGAGATCGAGCAAATCCTCGGGAATCGAGCCGGGCTCGACGTTCACGATGTCGAGACTGATCGACTTCTCGGCGAGCACGATCCGGGTGCGATGGCTCCACGGGTCGCTCGGCGCCGAGAACAGCGTCATGATCGAACGTCGGCTCGACACTCCCGCTCCCGAGTGCTTCAGGCTCAGGGGCACGCGCCGTCGGTCACGAGGCGTGCGCCCTGCTCAGTGGACGTCTTTCCAGTATTCCTTCTTGAGCAGATACGCAAGCCAGGTGAACACGAGCAGGAACAGCACCACCCAGACGCCGAGCGCGCGCCGATGTGCCTGTGCCGGCTCCCCGACATAGTCGAGGAAGTTCACGAGGTCCCGCACGAAACTGTCGTACTGCTCACGAGTCAGGCTCCCTGTTGCGACCACCTCGAAATGGTCGAAAACCTGCTCCTTGGTCCCATCGCTCTTCGTCACAGTCTTGAAGACGGCACGCTTCAGACCCTCGAGCTCGGAGAGCACATCCGGCATCGCCGTCGTCGGCAGCTGCAGGTTGTTGGCGCCCGTCGTCCGCGAGGGATCGACATAGAACGTCGTCAGGTACCGATAGAGGTAATCCGTCCCACGCTCGCGAGCCATGAGCGACAGGTCGGGCGGCTGCTTGCCGAACCATGTCACCGCATCCTGCTCGGGCATCGCCGTGCCGATATAGTCGCTCGCCTTGTGCGTCGCCGGGACGAGATACTTCTGCAGCAGATTGGGCGGGATCTGCAGGTCCTGGCCGATCCGCGAATAGCGCATGTACTTCAACGAGTGGCAGCCGTTGCAGTAATTGAGAAAGTCGCGTGCGCCGCGCTGCAGCGAGGCGAGGTCCGAGACGGAATTGCCGGACCGCCAACTCTCCCAATTCGAGCCGAACGCCTCGGCGGAGGCGGACTCGGATGAGGCCGCACCCGAGGAGGCAGCCTCGGATGCCGCACTCGCCGGCGTGGCCGCTGCCGAGCCGAGCAGCACCGCGAGTGCGATCGCTGCGGCGGTCCGGGCGAGGCGCATGGAGCTCAAATGATCAGGGCGCATGGGCACGGAACCTGAGCCGCTCGGGTAGCGGCTTCATGCGATCGATGCGGGTGTACCACGGCATCAATACGAAATACGCGAAGTAGAGCACCGTGCAGACCCGCCCGAGGAGCACGTACACCGGATCGGGCGGATGCAGGCCTGCGTACATCAGGCCGAAGAACGAAATCACGAAGAGCGCCAGGAAGGTTCGCGAGATCCAGCCCTTGTAGCGCATCGACTTCACGGGCGAGCGATCGAGCCAGGGCAGGAAGAAATATGCCACGATGGCGAGCAGCAGGAGCAGTGCGCCGAGACGCTGATTGGGAATCCCGCGCAGGATCGCGTAGTACGGGGTGAGATACCACGACGGGGTGACATCCGGCGGAGTCGATAACGGGTTCGCCATCTCGAAGTTCGCCGGCTCGAGGAGGTAGCCGCCGAAGGTGGGCACGAAGAACACGACGATCGCGAACAGCACCAGGAAGACGCCGACGCCCACCATATCCTTTATCGTGTAGTACGGATGGAATGGGATGCCGTCGATCGGATGGCCATCGGGTCCCAAGTGATCCTTGATCTCGATGCCGTCGGGATTGCTCGAGCCGGTGCGGCGCAGCGCGACGAGGTGCAGCAGCACCAGCAACAACAGCGCAAGCGGTACTGCGACGACGTGCAGCGCGAAGAAGCGATTGAGCGTCGCATCGGCAATGCCGTAATCGCCCCGGATCCACTCGACGAGCCCGGGGCCGATTCCCGGAATCGTGCCGAACACATTCGTGATCACCTGCGCCGCCCAGTAGGACATATTTCCCCAGGGCAGGACATAGCCGAAGAACGCCTCCGCCATCAGCGCGAGGTACACGAACATGCCGACGATCCACAGAAGTTCCCGCGGCGCCTTGTAAGACCCGTAGAGCAGCGCCCGGAACATGTGCAGATACACGACGAGGAAGAAGGCGGATGCGCCGGTCGAGTGCAGGTAGCGGATCAGCCACCCGTAGTCGACCTCGCGCATGATGAACTCGACGGAGTTGAACGAGGTGGTATCTCCCACCTTGTAGAACATGGTGAGGAAGATGCCCGTGAACAGCTGCAGCGCGAGCACGAGCAGCGAGAGCACGCCGAAGTAGTACCAGAAGTTGAAATTCTTCGGAGCGTAGTATCCCGTCAGCTGATCGGAGATGAACTCCTCGATGGGGAAGCGCTTGTAGAACCAGGCGCGCAGCCGTCCGGTCTTGACGGCGGGAGCCCCGGGGGGATGCACTTCCACGCTCATACCTCATCCACTCCGATCACGAGCTTGCGGGATCCGGCGAAAGCGTACGGCGGTACGCGCAGATTCACCGACGCGGGGGAGCCCTCGAACACGCGGCCGGCGAGATCGAATCGCGAGCCGTGGCACGGACACAACCAGCCGCCCGGCCAGTATGCGCCGATCTCCGGGTCCCGCGGCTCGAAGTGAGCCTTCGGCAGGCAGCCGAGGTGCGTGCACGTGCCGATGAGCACGAGATAGTCGGCCGTGCGCGAGCGCAGCGGATTCGCCGCGTACGACGGCTGCTCCGATTCCGTCGATCCCGGGTCCTTGAGCAGCCCCTGATGATTTGCGAGCGTCGCAATCATCTCGGCGGTCCGGTGCACCACGTAGATCGGCTGCTTGCGCCACACGGTGACCGTCATCTGACCGGGCTCGAGCTGCGCGAGATCGAGCTCGGTGGGCGCACCGAGTGCCTGCGCGCGCTCCGAGGGCATCCACGAGGCGATGAAAGGAGCGGCGGCGAACGCAACGCCCATCGCTCCCGTCGCCGCCGTCGCAACCAGCAGAAGCCTGCGTCGACTCTCATCAATAACGAGCTCATCGGTGACGACACCGGTATCCGCCATCTACGGCAACTCCTCGTGGCCTGCGGCCAGGACTATGGAGGGGCGGCCGCGCCGACCCCGCAGCTATCATTGAGGGCAGCCGCCTTCCTGGACTCGCGGGAGCGGCGCATTATACACAACCGAAGCTCACGTTCTGCCCCGTCCGCGCACCTCATCACGATGAAGACCCTCGCACGCGCTTTGATCTTCTTGGGCGCATCGGTGGTGAGCGGACTCGCGCTTGCGTTCCTACTCGTCGCCTGGCATCCCGAGCTCATCCGCCGTGCGGCACCCGCACCCCCCGCAACGCGGGACTCGAACGCGGTTCGCGAAGGCGCCACTGCGACGGCGGCGAGCTCGGATGCAAACGAGCCACGCACCACGCCTGCCGAGAGCTCACCGCCCGCGCGCGCTCCCGGCGAGTCCGTCCGGCGCATCAAGGGTCCGGTGCGAGTGACCTACGCCGATGCGGTCGAGCGCGCAGCACCCGCGGTCGTCAACATCTTCACGGCGCGGCAGGTGACCGAGCGCATTGCGCCCCCGTTCGGGGAGCTGTTCGGCGATACGCTCCTTCCGCAGTACCGCAGCCGCATCGAGCGCAGCCTCGGGTCGGGCGTCATCATCGACCAGCAGGGGCACATCGTCACGAACCAGCATGTCATCGCGAACGCCCAGGAGATTCGCGTCCAACTCGCGGACGGTCGGACCGCGACCGCGAGCGTCGTCGGGCGCGATCCGGACACCGATCTCGCCGTACTGAAAATCAAATTGCCTCATCTGCCGGTGATGCCGCTCGGCCGTTCGGATCAGCTGAAGGTCGGCGACGTGGTGCTCGCGATCGGCGATGCGCTCGGCCTCTCGCAGACGGTCACGCACGGCATCGTGAGCGCGACCAGCCGCCAGCAGCTCGGGATCGCGACGCTCGAGGATTTCATCCAGACGGATGCACCGATCAATTTCGGCAACTCCGGGGGCGCGCTGATAGACACCAACGGCGAGCTCGTCGGCATCAATACCGCGATCGTCGCCAAGAGTCTCGGAGTCGAGGGCATCGGCTTTGCGATACCGGTCAACATGGTGCGCGGAGTCGTGCGCGAGCTCATCGCGAAGGGCCGCGTCGTGCGCGGCTGGATCGGCATCTTGCCGGAGGACGTGACGAACGATCAGGCCGTGCAGCTCGGTCTCGCGCGCGGGGGAGTCGTCGTCGTGAGGCTTTACCTCGGCAGTCCCGCGGTGCAGGCGGGACTGCGCTCCGGCGATCTGCTCACCGAGGTCGACGGTTCGCGCGTCGAGAGCGCGCAGGAACTGATGGCGCACATCGTGGAGCGCACGCCGGGCTCGGTGGTGCGGGTACACGGCCTGCGTGGGCTATCGCCGTTCACCGCGTCGGTGCGCGTAGCTGAAGAGCCGGTGAGGCGATGAGCGCTGCAGAGCTGCCGCGAATGTTCACGCGCCGCTTCGACGATCGCGAAGCGCTGCTCGCCGCGCTCGGGGCGCAGTTGACACGCGCGCTCGAGGAGACCGGCCCGCGCGCCGTCATGCTCTCTGGGGGCAGCACGCCGATGCCCGCCTACCGGGCTCTCGCGGCACGCGCGCCGAGGCCCGCGCCCGATCTGTTCGTATTCTTCAGCGACGATCGCTACGTTCCCTCGACCTCCGAGGCGAGCAACTATCACCAGAGCCGGCCGCTCCTCGATGCGCTCGCGCTGCCTGCGGAGCAGGTCCTACGCGTGAGGACCGAGTTGCCGCTCGATGAGGCGGCAGAGGACTACGAGCGCCGTCTCGCGGAGCTCGGGACCCGCGGCGTGCGATGCGGCCTGGGACTGCTCGGCCTCGGAGCCGATGGACACACGGCATCGCTCTTCAGCGCAAACGACCTCGCACGTGCGGCCGGCCATCGGGCGCTCGCCGTCCACCGGCCGGACGGCCGCGATGCGGTGAGCGTCTCGCCGGCGGTGCTCGCCGAGATCGCACAGCTCGTGTTCGTGGTCGCAGGCGACGACAAGCGTGCAGCGCTCGCCGCGCTCCTCGCGCGCGACCCGAAGCTCACCGCTTATCGAGCGGTTGCGGCGTGCCCCGCGGTCGAGGTGTGGACGGAGCCGACGGCCCTGCCGTGAGGCCTGCCTGCGACTGAGGCCTGCGCCTGACGACCGGAGGCCTGCCTGACGCGCGCGGCACGCGTGGGCTATCATCGCAAACATCTGATCCGGGAGCTCTTTCCATGCAGCTCGGCATGATCGGCTTGGGACGTATGGGCGCAAACATGGTCCGGCGCCTGCTGCGCGGCGGACACACATGCGTCGCCTACGACCACTCGGCCGAGGCGGTCCGCGGACTTGCGGGCGAGGGCGCGCGTGCTGCGACGACACTGCAGGAGCTCGTCGGCTCCCTGCGCGCTCCGCGCGCGCTCTGGCTGATGGTGCCGGCGCACGTCGTCGACGGAGTGATCGCCGATCTTGCGCCGCTGCTCGCGTCCGGTGACATCGTCATCGACGGCGGCAATTCCCACTACCACGACGACATCCGCCGCGCAGAGGCGCTTGCGCGCGCCGGCATCCATTACGTCGATGTCGGCACGAGCGGCGGGGTGCTCGGGCTCTCGCGCGGCTACTGCATGATGATCGGCGGTGAGCGGGAGGTCGTTGCCTCGCTCGATCCGATTCTGGCGACGCTCTCCCCCGGCGGACGGCCGCCCGCGGCCGGAGGCAGCAGCGCCGAGCAGGGATACCTGCACTGTGGCCCGCACGGCGCCGGCCACTTCGTGAAGATGGTCCACAACGGCATCGAGTACGGGCTCATGGCCGCCTACGCCGAGGGGCTCAACGTGCTCAGGCACGCCGATGCCGGCTTTCAAACACAAGTCGCGGACGCCGAGACCGCACCGCTCTCCGACCCGCGCCTCTACCAATACCGCCTCGATCTCGCCGCGATCACCGAAGTGTGGCGCCACGGCAGCATCATCACCTCGCAGCTCCTCGATCTGACGGCCGCTGCGCTCGCGAAGGACGGCGAGCTCGCCGCATTCGCGGGCCGGGTAGCCGATTCCGGGGAGGGCCGTTGGACCCTGCAGGCGGCGATCGAGGAAGGCGTACCGGCGCACGTGCTCGCCGCCGCGCTCTTCAACCGCTATGAATCCCGCGGCCGCGCCGAGTTCGCCGGCAAAGTGCTCTCGGCAATGCGCCTCGGCTTCGGCGGCCACGAGGAGCGCTGAGCGCCACAGCGAGGACCCGCACCATGCCCCAGCCATCCGATGCGCTCGTACTGTTCGGCGCAACGGGCGATCTCTGCTACCGCAAGATCTACCCGTCGCTCTATCACCTGGTCGCGCACGGCCGGCTCGACGTTCCGGTCGTCGGCGTGGCGCGCGCCGGATGGACACGCGAGCAGCTCGTCGGGCGCGTGCGCGACAGCCTCGCCAAATTCGTGCCGCAGCTCGAGGAGAGCGCAGCCGGCAAGCTCACGTCGCTGTTGCGCTACGTCGATGGCGACTATCGCGAGAGCGCGACGTTCACCGCGCTGCGCAAGGCCCTGGGAGATGCGGCAAGGCCGCTGCACTACCTCGCGATCCCGCCGAGCATGTTCCCGGTGGTCGTCACCAAGCTCGGTGAGTCGAGCTCGGCCAAAGGCGCCCGCGTCGTCGTCGAGAAGCCCTTCGGCCGCGATCTCTCCTCGGCGCTCGCCCTCAACCACACTCTGCATCAGGTGTTCGACGAGTCCGCGATCTTTCGCATCGATCACTACCTCGGCAAGGAGCCGGTGCAGAACATCCTCTACTTCCGTTTCGCGAACTCGTTCCTCGAGCCGATCTGGAACCGCAACTTCGTCGCGAGTGTGCAGATCACCATGGCCGAGAAGATCGGCGTCGCGGGGCGGGGACGCTTCTACGACGAGGCCGGCGCGATCCGGGATGTGATCCAGAACCACATGCTGCAGATCGTTGCCTTCCTCGCGATGGAGCCTCCGGTGCGCTTCGCGCGCGATGCGCTGCGCGATGAGAAGGTCAAAGTGTTTCGCGCGATCCGCCCGCTCGATCCCGCGCGCCTCGTGCGCGGCCAGTTCGAGGGCTACCGCAAAGAGCCGGGGGTCGCCCCCGATTCGCGCATCGAAACGTTCGCGGCCGTGCGGCTTGCGATCGACTCCTGGCGCTGGAGCGGGGTACCGTTCTACATTCGCGCCGGCAAGTGCCTGCCCGTCACTGCGACCGAGGTCGTCGTCGATCTGCGCGCGCCACCGGCAAACGTGTTCGGCTCGCTCGCACCCGCCTACCCGAACTACATCCGCTTTCGCGTCGGACCGGACGTCGCGACCGCGCTCGGCGCGCACACGAAGGAGCCGGGCCCGGTGATGAAGGGGCGCGATGTCGAGCTCTTCGTGAGCCGGCACGATGTCGAGGAGATGGATGCCTACGAGCGGCTGATCGGCGATGCGATGGTCGGCGATGCCGTGCTCTTTGCACGCGAGGACGAAGTCGAGGCCGCCTGGGCCGTGGTCGATCCGGTGCTGCGCGCGCAAACACCCGTCTATGAGTATGCGCAGGGGAGCTGGGGCCCGGAGCAGGCGAACGCGCTCATCTCAGAGGGCCCGTGCAGCTGGCACAACCCAGGCGCCGATGCGCACAGCTGGACGCGCTCCTGCGGAGACTGGAGTCACTGAGCGGCGGATCCGCCGAGCTCAGTTCGGTACGCGCCGGATCTGGGCGCCGAGTCCGGCGAGCTTCTCCTCGATCGTCTCGTAGCCCCGGTCGATGTGATAGATCCGGTCGATGTCCGTGCGGCCCTCCGCAACGAGCCCCGCGAGCACGAGACTCGCCGAGGCGCGCAGGTCCGTCGCCATGACGGGTGCCGCCGTGAGGCGATCGACGCCGCGGATGATCGCGGTGTTGCCTTCGAGCCGTATCTCCGCGCCGAGGCGCCGCATCTCGAGCATATGCATGAAGCGGTTCTCGAAAATCGTCTCGATGATCGTGCCCACGCCCTCTGCGATCGTGTTGAGAGCCGCGAACTGCGCCTGCATGTCCGTCGGGAACGCCGGATAGGGCGCGGTGCGCACATCGACGGCGCGCGGGCGCCGTCCGCGCATGTCCACCTCGATCCAGCCATCGCCGATCCCCAGACGCGCTCCGGCCTCCTCGAGCTTCGCGAGCACCGCATCGAGGTGATCGGGTCGGGTGTTCCTGAGTCGGACGTGGCCCCCGGTGATCGCGCCGGCAACGAGGTAGGTGCCGCTCTCGATGCGATCGGGAAGCACCTCGTAGCTCGCCCCGTGCAGCTGCTCCACGCCCTCGATGATGATCTTGTCGGTGCCCGCGCCGCGAATCCTCGCGCCCATCGCGGCGAGACAGTTCGCGAGATCGACCACCTCGGGCTCGCGCGCCGCATTCTCGATGACGGTCTCGCCCTCGGCGAGGGCCGCAGCCATCATCAGATTCTCGGTGCCGGTGACGGTCACCGTATCGAGGACGAGCCGGGCGCCCTTGAGCCGCGAGGCGCGCGCGCGAATGTAGCCTCCCTCGATCTGGATGTCCGCACCCATCGCCTGCAGCCCTGCGACGTGGATGTTGACGGGCCGTGCGCCGATTGCGCAGCCGCCCGGCAGCGATACGTCCGCGCGGCCGAATTTCGCAACGAGCGGGCCGAGCACGAGGATCGAGGCGCGCATCGTTTTGACGAGCTCGTAGGGCGCGAAGCACTCCTTCAGCGTCGAGGCATCGACCTCGATCCGCATGCGCTCATCGATCGTGACGCTCACGCCCATGCGGCCGAGCAGCTCGATCGTGGTGGTGACATCCTGCAGGTGCGGCACGTTGCCGACGATGAGGGGCTCCTCGGTAAGGAGCGAGGCCGCAAGGATGGGCAGCGTCGCGTTCTTCGCGCCGGAGATGCGCACCTCGCCTTCGAGAGGAATGCCCCCTTCGATCCGCAGCTTGTCCACGGGCGAGTGCTCTAGCCGCTAACCGCCGGCCGCCGGTCCGCTCGGACCCGCAGCCTCCTCGGGCGTCAACGCCTCGATCGAGAGCGCGTGGATCTCCCGGCCCATGCGCTCCCCGAGCGCGCGGTACACGAGCTGGTGCCGCGCGAGCGCGCGTCGGCCGGCGAACTCTCGCGCAACCACACGCGCCGCGAAATGCGTGCCGTCGGGCGATTGCACGCGCACCTCTGAGCCGGGCAGCGCGGCGCGGATCAACGCAGCGATCTCATCGGGGTGCATGGCGCGCAGGTCCGCTCAACGAGTCGGCGAGCAAGGGGGTGAGCCGAGGACTCATGATCCGAGTTTAACGGATATGATTCGCCCATGAGCACGAACCTCGACGCGTCGCTCGCCTCCGACACCCTGCTCGCGGCTGCGCGCCGCGCGCTCGGCATCGAGGCCCGAGCCGTCACCGCGCTCGAGTCCCGGCTCGATGAGCGCTTCGCGCTGGCCTGCCGAACCTGCCTCGCATGCGCGGGGCGGGTCGTCGTGATGGGCATCGGCAAGTCCGGCCACATCGCGCGCAAGATCGCGGCGACGCTCGCGAGCACGGGAACACCCGCGTTTTTCCTGCATCCTGCGGAAGCCGGTCACGGTGACATCGGCACGATCACGCGAGCGGATGTCGTGCTCGCCCTTTCCAACTCCGGAGAGACTCCCGAGCTGCTGCTCCTCGTGCCGCACTTGAAGCGTCTCGGCGTACCGCTCGTCACCATGACGGGAAAACCGCTCTCGACGCTTGCGCGCGTTGCGACCGTCATTCTCGATGTGAGCGTGCCGGAGGAGGCATGCCCTCTCAATCTGGCGCCCACCGCGAGCACGACCGCGGCGCTCGCCATGGGCGATGCGCTCGCCGTCGCGCTGCTCGAGGCGCGAGGCTTTACCGCACAGGACTTCGCGCGCTCTCATCCGGGCGGTGCGCTCGGCCGACGGCTTCTGCTGCGCGTCGAAGACATCATGCGAAGCGGCGCTGACCTGCCCCGCGTGAGCCCCGACGCACGGCTCGGGGAGGGACTGCTCGAGATGTCCCGCAAGGGTCTCGGCATGACCGTGATCGTCGATGCTGAGGAGCACGTGCTCGGAGTGTTCACCGACGGGGACCTGCGCCGCGCGCTCGACCGGCAGATCGACGTGCACACCGCCCTCATGCGCGAGGTGATGACGGCGCGCTGCAAGAGCATCGGTCCGCGCGAGCTTGCGGCCGCGAGCATTCATCTCATGGAGAAGCACCGCATCACGGCGCTTCCCGTCGTCGACGGCGGCAAGCTCGTCGGTGCTTTCAACGTGCACGATCTGCTCAAAGCCGGCGTTCTGTGAGCGCGGTATGAAATCGATTCAGAGCACTGCATGAAGCCGATCCGCCTGCTCGTGCTCGACGTGGACGGCGTGCTCACCGACGGGCGCCTGTACTACGGACCGCGCGGCGAGGCGCTCAAGTGCTTTCACGTTCGCGACGGGGTGGGATTGAAGGCGCTGCGAGCCGCGGGCATCGAGATCGCGGTCATCTCGGGCCGCCGTTCCGCGGCGGTCGCGCGCCGCTGTCGCGAGCTCGGTGTCGCTCATCTGGTGCAGGGCGCCCGCGACAAATGGTCGGCTTTCTCGCGTCTCATCGCGCGACTCGGCGTGGCGCCGGCCGAGTGCGCCTGCATCGGAGACGATCTGCCGGATGTGCCGCTGCTGCGCGCGGCCGGCGTATCGTACGCGGTCGCCGACGCCCATCCCGCCGCTCGGGCGGCCGCCCGCCATGCGACCCGTGCGAAGGGCGGGCGCGGCGCCGTACGCGAGGTCTGCGATCGCCTGATCGAAGGAGCCGGTCCCGCCGGACGAACGCCATGATCTTGCGCGCGCTCGCCGCCGCTGCCGTCATCGCCCTGCTCGCCATCGCCTGGCTGGCTTTGAATGGTGAGTCGAGCGGCCCTGCTGCGCCCGCGACGGCAACCGTCTCCGCGCAGAGCCCCGGCTACTCCGCTCGCAATGCCGTCCTCATCGAGACCGGCCCGGACGGCCGCCCGATGTACACGTTGCGCGCCGCCGATATCCGCGAGCAACCCGCCTCGCAGTCTGCGCTGCTCGATCGGGTGGAAATGCAGTTCCGCGATGCGGCCGGACGGCTGTGGCAGGGCCAAGCGGATGAGGCTCGGGTGGTCGATCAGGCAACGGAGGTGGAATTGAGCGGCGATGTGGCGCTTTCCGGAGCGCTGCCGAACGCCGCGGAGCCGCTGCGCATCTCGACGGATCGGCTGAAGGTGGATACGCACTCGGAAGTCGTCACGACGGACGATGCCGTGACGATAGCCTGGGGCAGCCAGCAGTTGCGTGCCCGCGGACTCATCGCGCGGCTGCGCCAACAGAGTATCCGGCTGCAATCGCAGGTACACGGCCGCTATGCCCCGTAATGTCTGCAGCTCGCTTCTTGCCGCAGGCGTCGCGCTGCTTGCGATCGAGACCGCGATGGGCGCCGGCCACCCGCCGCGCATCTCCATGCAGCACGGCCCGATCAGCCTCGATGCGGATTCCGGCGACATCAACTATCGCACGCACGAGGCGACGTTGAAGAAGGTCGAGATCTCCCAGGGCGACCTGCGCGTGACGGCCGATCGCGCCGACGTGTCGGGAATCGACTCCGATGACAGTCGCTGGATATTCACAGGCAACGTTCACATCACCTCCGAGCAGCTCGGGATGCTGCAATCCGATAAGGCAACCGTGCAATTCCACGACAACCGCCTGGACACCGCGCTCGTCAGCGGCAACCCCGCCGAGTTCGAGCAGACGAGCTCCAAGAGCGGAGTGCTCGCGCGCGGCCACGCCGATTCAATCGAGTACACGGCCTCGATGGACACGGTGCGCCTCACGGGCAGCGCACGTCTGCAGTACGGGGAGACCACCACGACGGCTCCCGTCGTGGTCTACAACCTGCGCGAGAGAAAGCTGCAGTTTGCGGGCGCCGCATCCGGCAGCCGTGTGCACATCATCGCGACCCCGCGAAAATCCGCGACCCCGCCAGCCGCGCCTCAAAATCCGGGTCGCGCGCGGCGCCCTGCGCCCACGGGCGCAGGTGCATCGGGGCCGCAATGACCGCGCAGCTCTTGCGTGCGCACGGACTCGCGAAGAGCTACCGCTCGAGGCGCGTCGTCGCGGACCTCTCGCTCGATGTAAGGGAGGGCGAGGTCGTCGGCCTTCTCGGCCCGAACGGAGCCGGTAAGACGACGGCCTTTTACATGATCGTCGGCCTCATCGCGACGGATGCGGGACGAATCTACATCGGGGATCGAGACGTGACCTTCCTGCCGATGCACCGGCGCGCCCGACTCGGCATCGGCTACCTGCCGCAGGAAGCATCGGTGTTTCGCAAGCTCTCGGTCGAGGACAACATTCTCGCGATTCTCGAGCTCCGCGCCGATCTCGACCGCGCGGCGCGCGAGCGCCGCCTCGAGGAGCTGCTCGAGGAGCTGCGCATCGGACACGTCCGCCGCACGCTTGGACTGTCGCTCTCGGGCGGAGAGCGGCGCCGCGTCGAGATTGCCCGGGCGCTCGCCGCCGATCCGCGCTTCATGCTCCTCGATGAGCCGTTCGCCGGAGTCGACCCGCTCTCCGTGCTCGATATTCAGCGCATCGTGCGCGAGCTCACGAGCCGCGGGATCGGTGTGCTCATCACCGATCACAACGTGCGCGAGACACTCGGGGTTTGCCATCGCGCATACATCGTCAGCGAGGGAACTGTGATCGCTGCCGGGTCCGCGGAAGAAATCCTTGCCAACCCCCGAGTGCGTGAGGTGTACTTGGGGGAGTCGTTCCGGCTCTGAGGCGCTGGCGCCAGGGAGAATCTTTTGAAATTCAACAAATTACGGCGGGGCTGACCGCCCATCGTGCAAGAAACATGCTGAAACCGTCCCTGCAGCTCAGGCTGGGTCAGCAGCTGACCATGACCCCGCAGCTGCAGCAGGCCATCAGGCTCCTGCAGCTGCCCGCTCTCGAGCTGCAGGCTCACATCCGCGAGCTGCTCGAGACCAACGTGATGCTCGAGCCCGTCGAGGAGGCAGAGGCCGCCGCAGCGCTCGAGGATGCAGGCCCAAACGAGATCGCCGCGGACCCCGCTCCGGGCGTCGAGCCTCCGCCGCCCGCAACGACCGATACACATGTCGAAGTGGTCGATGAGCACTGGGGCGATCACGCCGCCGGTCCATCCGATGGCGCCTGGAACGGAGAAGATGACGAGCGCCAGCAGGAGTTCGCCGATGCCTCGGGCGAGTCCCTGCAGGAGCATCTGCTCTGGCAGCTCGAGCTTGCGCGTCTCGAGCCGCGCGCACTTGCGATCGCGAGTGCACTCGTCGATGCCGTCAACGACGACGGGTATCTCACCGAGACGATCGAGGAGATCGCGGCGACCTTGAGGCCTGAGATCGAGGCGGAGCCCATCGAGATCGAGGCCGTTCTCAATCGCGTACAGCAGCTCGACCCCCCGGGCGTGGCTGCCCGCTCGGTCGGAGAGTGCATCGAACTGCAGCTGCGGCAGCTTCCCGCGGACACCGCGGGCCTCGAGGTTGCGGTCGAGATCGCGCGTCACCATCTGGAACGCGTTGCGGAGCGCGAGCTGGTGCTCCTGCGGCGCGAGCTGCGCACCACCGACGAGGAGCTGGCCTCGGCGCTGCTGCTCGTGCGCAGCTGTCATCCGCGGCCCGGCGCGACCGTGAGCGGCGCCTCGGCCGAGTACGTCGTGCCCGATGTGTTCGTGCGCCGGACCGAGCACGGCTGGGCGGTCGAGATCAACGCCGCCACTCTGCCGCGCGTGCGTCTCAACCAAAGCTATGCGAGCCTGCTCGGGCGCAACTCGAGTCACGCCTCGCTTCGCGCCCAGCTGCAGGAAGCGCGCTGGCTCCTGAAGAGCCTCGAGATCCGCAACGACACGCTGATGAAGGTTGCCCGCTCGATCGTCGAGCGGCAGGCCGCATTCCTCGAGCGCGGCGAGGAGCACATGCGCCCGATGATCCTCAAGGACATCGCCGAAGCCGTGCAGATGCACGAATCGACGATCTCGCGGGTCACTTCGGGCAAGTACATGCACACGCCCCGCGGAGTGTTCGAGCTGCGCTACTTCTTCTCGAGCCAGGTCGAGGCGGCGGACGGCTCGGGAACTTCTTCCACGGCAATCCGGGCAAAGATAAAGAAGCTCATCAAGGAGGAAGCCACCGAGGAACCCCTGAGCGACGGCCGGATAGCGGAGGTGCTCTCCGGCGAAGGCATTCCAGTCGCTCGGCGCACCATCGCCAAGTATCGCGAGAGCCTCGGGATCGCTCCTTCCAATGAGCGCCGAAAAGCAGGTTCCCGAGCGATGTAACCCACACCCCACTCAAAGGAGACGGCATATGCGGCTCAACCTCACGGGTCACCATGTCGAAGTCACCCCTGCCCTCAGGGGCTATGTCGAGAAGAAGCTTCTCGAGCGCATCGCGCGCCATTTCGACCAGGTGATCGACGTGCACTGTGTTCTCACCGTCGAGAAACTCAGGCAGAAGGCCGAGGCCACCCTGCACGTAAGGGGATGCGACATCCATGCGGATGCGACCGAGCCGGATATGTACGCCGCGATCGATGCACTGAGCGACAAGCTCGACCGTTGCATCAAGAAGCACAAGGAGAAGCGCACCGATCATCACGCCGCCGAGGCCCCGCGCTCGGCACAGCGCGCCGCCCGAGCGGCCACCTGAGCTGCCCGCCCGCGCCGCGCGCAGCTTGAGTGCAGGCTCCCGCAGCGAGGCATCCCGGACAGGTGCCCAGCCACCGAGCCACCGAACCGCTCAGAGCCTCCTCATCAATGCGCATCATCGTCGTCAGCGGGCTTTCCGGTTCCGGCAAGAGCGTGGCCCTGCACATGCTCGAGGACCTCGGGTTCTACTGCATCGATAATCTGCCGGCGGCGCTCTTGAAGCCGTTCATCTCCCACACCGTGCGCAGCGACGAATCGAGCTACACGCGCTCGGCCATCGGGCTCGACGCCCGCAATACCGCGCACGAGATTGCAACCGTCCCGCAGCTGATCGAGGAGCTCGAGCGCGGCGGCATCGAATGCGAGGTGCTGTTCCTCGTTGCCAACGACGAGGAGCTGTTGCGGCGCTTCGCCGAGACGCGGCGCAAGCACCCGATGAGCCGCGAGCAGTTGAGTCTGCGTGAGGCCATCGACACCGAGCGACGGCTGCTCGAGCCGGTTGCCCAAGCCGCCGACATGGTGATCGACACCTCGCGCATGGGGGTGCACGAGCTGCGGCAAGTGGTGCGGCTGCATGTCGAGCAGCGCGCAGCCGCACGCCTCACGATCACCGTCGAATCGTTCGGCTACAAACATGGCATCCCCGGAGATGCCGACTTCGTGTTCGATGCGCGCTCGCTCCCCAATCCCTACTGGGAGCCGGCGCTGCGAGAGCTCACCGGGCGCGATCCCGAGGTGATCCGCTACCTCGAGTCCCACAGCAGCGTCGCACGGGTCATCGAGGATATCGGCCGCTTCATGGAGGCGCGCATCCCGGAGTACCAGGCGAGTTTGCGCGGTTACCTCACGATCGCCGTCGGCTGCACCGGTGGACAGCACCGCTCGGTGTATATCGTCGATCGGCTGGTCGCGCGCTTCGCGGCGCATTATCCGCAGGTCGCCGCGCGTCACTGCGCCCTGCCGGCGTGAGGCCCTCGGCGGGTATCAATAGGCGCGACCGACGAGCACCCATTCCCTCGCCGGCGTAGCGCTGAATATGCAGCGGTGACCCTCGAGCGGCTTCTGCTCGAGAGGCGCAACGCGAATCGTGAGCTTGAGGCTCTTCAGCTGCCGCTCGACTTGATCGAGCGCAGCGCCCTCCGGGCGCGACCAGGGCACGAGCGCCCAGCCGCGGAAGGTCTCCGCGGAAGCGGACTCGTCCGCTCCCGAAGTGTCGGTCGTGCCGCTCGAGCCGCCGTAGTACGCCTCGAGATCCGCGAAGCTCACGAGGTCCGTGCGAATGTTCGCCTCGAGGCGCGCACGCGCCTCGGCGTGCAACGCGCTCTGAATCTCTGCGAGCAACGCCGGCGCCCCACGGACGAAATCCGCACGCGGCAAGGTCGCGAACTCGATCTTTTCACCCTTCCGCGCACGATCGCGGCGGATGAATGTGACCGACCCCGATGCCACATCGCGCGCGCCGATCTCGCAAACGATCGGCACACCGCGCTTGAGCCAGCCCCATCGTTTGTCGACCGATCGTCCGGCCCTGCGATCGGCCAGCGCGCGAACCGGCTCGCCGAAGGCGGCTCCCGCGCCGAGCTCTCGAGCGAGGGTGTCGCAATACTCGAGGACCGAGCCGTCTTCGGGACGGTCGCGCACGATGGGCACGATCACGATCTGCCGCGGCGCGATAACCGGTGGGAGCTTGAGACCATCGTCGTCGCCATGCGTCATGACGACCCCGCCGACGAGGCGCGTGGATACGCCCCAGCTCGTCGTGTGCGCGAGCGCGAGATCGCCGCGCTCGGTTTGAAAGCGGATGTTCTGCGCGCGCGAGAAATTGGTGCCGAGGTAATGAGCAGTGCCGGCCTGCAATGCCTTGCCGTCCTGCATCATCGCCTCGATCGCAAACGTGTTCTCCGCCCCCGGGAAGCGCTCGTGCGGCGGCTTCTCGCCGGCGACGACGGGCATGGCGAGGGGACCCTCCGCGAAGGAGCGGTAGACCTCGAGCATGCGCTGCGTCTCCTCGATCGCTTCCTCCGCCGTCGCGTGCGCCGTGTGACCCTCCTGCCACAGGAACTCCGACGTGCGCAGGAAGAGCCGCGGCCGCATCTCCCAGCGCACGACGTTCGCCCACTGATTGAGAAGCAGCGGCAGATCGCGGTACGAGCGGATCCAGCGCTGGAACGCCGCCCCGATCACCGTCTCGGAGGTGGGCCGCACGACGAGCGGCTCCTCGAGCTTCGCGTCGCTGTCGGGCTGCAGCACGCCGTTGATCATCTTCAGACGGTGGTGGGTGACCACGGCCATCTCCTTGGCGAATCCCTCGACGTGCTCGGCCTCCTTTGCGATGTAGCTCAAGGGAATGAAGAGCGGAAAGTAGCAGTTCTCGTGGCCCGTCTCGCGGAAGCGCCGATCGAGCAGCTCCTGCATCCGCTGCCAGATGCCGTAGCCCCAGGGGCGAATGATCATGCAGCCGCGCACGCCGGATTCCTCGGCGAGATCGGCCTCCCCCACGATCGCCTGGTACCAGGCGGCGAAGTTCTCTGCGCGGGTCGTGGAGAGCGCGTGTCGTTGCGTCGTCATCGAGGAGCCTCAGAATGCCGCTGCACCGCCCGACACGAGCATGTCGATGCCGGTAATGAACGAAGCCTCTTCCGAGGCTAAAAATAGTACGGCGCGCGCGACCTCGGCGGGAGAGCCGATACGCTGCATCGGCGTGTTCTGAACCATCTGCTTGCGCAGGGCGGGGAGCATGGCGGCCGTAAGTCCCACCGTGCGGCTCATGATCGGGGTCTCGACAGGACCCGGGCTCACGACATTGACGCGAATTCCGCGCCCGGCGAGCTCAGCCGCGAAATTGCGACCGAGCGCGCTCACGCCGGCCTTGCTTGCTGCATAGACCGAACCTGTCGGCATGCCGCGTCTGCCTCCGATCGATGAGTTGAGCACGATCGCGGCGCCCCGCGTCATGAGCGGCAGCGCCTTCTGAACGGTGAAGAAGACGCCTTTGAGATTGACGGCCATGAGACGATCCCAATCCTCTTCGGTGACCTTCTCGATCGGTAGAAACGCCCCGATTCCCGCATTGACGAACAGCACATCGAGACGCCCGAGCCGCCCGCGGACCTCGCTCATGAGCTCGTCGATCTCCCCGAGAACCGACGTATCGGAGCGGACGGTGAGCGCCCCACGAACCGACTCGGCCGCGCCGCGAAGCGTGGCCGTATCGCGTCCCGTCAGCACGACGTGCGCGCCCTCGGCCGCGAACGCCTGCGCCGATGCGAGGCCGATGCCGCTGTTGCCCCCGGTGACGAGGACCGCCTTTTCGCTGAATCTCGGCTGCATGGGTTCTCGCAAGCGGAAATGCCGACGTATAATCGCGAACCGAAGAAGCCCTTACAAGATGCGCAAAGCCGAACGATCGGAATCAGGGAGACCGGCTGCTCGCGGGCGGGATCTTGCGGCCGCCTCCGGGACGGCCGCTATCTGCGGCAGAAGGCCGCGCGCATCGACAGTCGGTGAACCCTCGCTCTCGCAGCCGGCACTCTCGCAGCGCTCCGTCTGGTACCGGCTGATGAAGCTCACGAATCTCATCAACCGGCCGTTCTTCTCGCGCTATGCCGAGCGCTACCATCTCACGATCAATGACTCGCGCGTGCTCGTGACCCTCGCCTCCGTGTCCGAGGCTGCCGCGCACGAGCTCTGCGAGGCGACCGGAATGCACCCGATGAACGTGAGCCGATCTGTCGCTACGCTGCGTCGCCAGGGCCGCATCACCGAGCGGCGCGATCCGGCGAACCGGCGGCGGAAGATGCTGCGCCTCACGCCGAAGGGCTGGTCCACCTGCCGCTCGTTCGTGCCGGACATGGAGCGGATGTCGAGTTTCCTGCTTGCCTCGATGTCGCCCATCGAGGTGGACTTTCTCGGGCGCTTGGTCGATCAGCTCATCAGCCGTCTCGAGACGATCGATTCGCGCTCCGGACTGCCCGGCGAGAACTTACCTGCGAGGTGAAATGAAGAACAGCATCGAGAACAGCCGTCTGGTGCGCCGCGACTCGCCTTTGCGCGTGCTCGCGGCCGGGGAATGCGCAGCCGTACAGCTCGTCTTCCAGGAGTCCGATACGGGCCATCTCTTCGAGATGCAGCCGATCGCGACGGCCGCCGAGGTGATCGCGCACCTCGAGGAGGACGCGCCGGACCTGATTTTCCTCGACGCCGACTGCGCCGAGCTCGATGCGCTCGCACTCTGCCGCGCGCTGAAGGAGCACCCGGCGACGATGCTCCTGCCGGTGATCGTCGTGAGCCGCAACTCGCGGCTGCGCGTCGAGGCATTCTCCGCGGGTGCGGACGACTTCGTCACCCGGCAGATGTCGCGCGAGCTCCTGCTCACGCGTCTCGAGGCGCTCGCCCGCCTCGCCTCCGCGCGTCGCAAGGCCGCGGACGCAGCGCTCAAAGAGGAGATCATGCGTCGCGAGGAGATCCGCCGCACCTTCCGGCGGTATGTCTCCCCCCAGCTCGCCGATCGCATTCTCGGCAACGCCGAGCTGCGCGACAGCCTGCTTGCCTCCTCCGACATCCGCACGCGCGCGGTCGTGCTGTTCGCCGATCTGCGCGGGTTCACCGGCATCTCCGAGCGGCTGAGCCCGCACGAGGTGGTGCCGCTTCTCAACGAGTATTTCTCACTTCTCACCGAAATCACTTTTCGCCACGAGGGCACCGTGTTCCACATGGCGGGCGACTGCCTCATGGTCGGATTCGGGGTGCCCCTCGAGCAGCGCGACGGTCCCGCGCGCGCGGTGCTCGCGGCGCAGGAGATGCTCGAGCGTTTCAGCCTGCTCGCCGACTCCTGGCGCGATCGCCATCAGATCGAGACGGGCCTCGGCATCGGCATCAACGAGGGCGACGTAGTCGCCGGCAACGTCGGATCATCGAGTTTCATGAACTACACCTTGATCGGTGATGCGGTGAACATCGCCTCGCGGCTCTGCCAGCGCGCCCGCGCCGGCGAGCTGGTCTTCTCCGGGACCGTGAAGCGCTCGCTCGATGCGCGCGGCGTCGATGTGCGTGCGGTCGAGCTGCCGCCGATGACCTTGCGCGGCCGCACGAGCTCGATCGATCTGTTCTGCGTGCCGCTCGAGAGACGCCTCGATCTCGGCGAGGTGCCCAGTTTGACTCCGGTGAGCCCGTGAGCGCCGATTCGGAGACCGCGAATCTCGCGCTGTTCTGCGACTTCGAGAACATCGCACTCGGCGTGCGCGACGCGAGGTACGCGCGTTTCGACATCGAGCGCGTGCTCGAGCGGCTGCTCCTGAAGGGCTCGATCGTCGTGAAGAAGGCGTACTGCGACTGGGAGCGCTACAAGGAATTCAAGGCCGGCATGCACCACGCCGGCTTCGAGCTCATCGAGATCCCGCACGTCAAACAGTCGGGCAAGAACTCCGCGGACATCCGCATGGTCGTCGATGCGCTCGACCTGTGCTACACCAAGCCGCACGTGGACACGTTCGTGATCATCAGCGGCGACTCGGACTTCTCGCCGCTCGTCGCGAAGCTGCGAGAGAACGACAAGGGCGTCATCGGCATCGGCGTGAAGAACTCGACTTCGGATTTGCTGATCGCGAGCTGCGACGAGTTCATCTACTACGATGATCTGGTGCGCGAGCAGAAGGCACGCCGCGGCACGCGCAAGAAGGCGGCAGCCGAGGCGGCGGCGGGCCCTGCATCCGCAGCAGATAACGGACACGCGGAGGGCCGCGAGCGCGATGACGAGGGGAAAAAGCAGGAAGCATTCGATCTCGTTCTCGAGACGCTCGATGCGCTCATCGATGAGCGCGGTGAGGAAGGCAAGGTGTGGGGCTCGATGGTCAAGCAGGCCTTGAAGCGCGTGCGGCCGGGCTTCAACGAGAGCTACTACGGCTTCCGCTCCTTCAACCGCCTCTTGGAGGAGGCCGCAGCCAAGCGGCTGCTTGCTCTCGAGCGCGATGAGAAATCGGGCGGCTACCTCATCCGCCCGCTCGCCGAGCCGGCCTGAGCCGGGACCAGCCTGATCGCCAGCCTGATTGACGCCCTGATCGGCCCCCGGCGGCGCAACGCCGGCTCATCGGGACGCTCGCGTCTACTGTGACCCGCGTCTCAGTCCGCCTGGACTGTCGCATTCCGATACACACGTCGCTGCCGTGCCGCAGTCGCATAACTAAAGTCGGCTTCGCAAGGCCGCGCGACGCGCGTGGTCGCGATATCCACAATGGCGGACAACGAATCGCTGACTGAGCGCCAGCTGCTCGAGCGGCTGAGCATTGCCACGCAGGCCGCGGGCATCTTCGTATGGGAGCTCGACTGGGCGACCCACTCGATCTCGTTCGACGTGAACCGCATCGGCCAGGCCCCGAGCAACCGACACTTCGGCCAGGAGCTCGGCAGCGAGTTGTTCAAGTGGGTGCACCCCGATGACATGTACATCGGGCACCGCGTAATCGAGGAGGCCCTCGCCCGCGGGGAGCACGACGCAGCCTTCCGCTATAGGCTGAAGCTCGCCGACGAATCGATCCGCCACATTCAGGCTTACGCGCGCACGGCGACCGATTCCGAAGGCAAGCCGGCGCGATCGCTCGGCGTGAGCTGGGATGTCACGGAGGAGGTTGAGGCAGCCGAGCAGCTGGTTCGCAACGCGGAGCAGGAGCGCAAGCTCCTCGCGCACCTCAGCATTGCCGCCCACGCGGCCGGCATCGAATGCTGGGAATACGATTACATGACCGAGCGGTTCACCTGGTTCTACGGTCTCGATCCCGCATTCGGCCTGAGCGGCATGACCGATCCGGCGGAGATCGGCGCACGTGTGATTGCCACCATACTGCCTGAGGATTCCGCGCGCGTACGCGCCGAAACGACGCGCGCGCTCTCGGCCGGCGAGTCGAGCCTCGTTACGCGGATGCGGCGGCGCATGCCCGATGGACAGGTGCGGCACGTGCAGCTCTATCAGCGCTTCACTCGCAATGAGCAGGGACGAGCGCTGCGCTCCCAAGGCGCAACGCGCGACATCACGGTGGAAGTCGAGGCCGCGGAACGCTTCCGCGCGCAGGCGGAAGCCCTGCACGACGCGCAGCGCAGGCTCGAGCGCGCGTCGCTTTCGATCCACGAGGGTCACTGGGAAATGGACCTGGAGACCCGCAAGCACTGGGCATCCTCGAGCTACAGCCTGCTCCTCGGCTACGATCCGTCCGAGCTTGCGCTCGAAACCATGGACCAGGTCGATCGGCTCATCCATCCGGACGATCTCCCGACGGCACGGGAGATCAGCTCGAAGAACATTGAGACCGCGACGCCTTACCAGCACGAGAGTCGGCTGCGGCACAAGGACGGCAGCTATCGCTGGTTTCTCGTCCGCGGTCTTGCCGAGAGAAACTCCGAGGGCCGCCCGATCCGACTTTCCGGCTCGGTACAGGACATTCATAAGCAAAAGCTCGCCGAGAGCGCTCTTGCCGATGCGCGGCAGCGGTTCGAGCGCGCGATCCGCGGCACGCAGGACGGATTGTGGGAGTGGGATCTCGTGCGCCGTTCGTTGTGGGTATCGCCCCGCTTCGAGGCGATCCTCGGCTACCCCGAAGGGTCGATCTCGCGCGTGCTGAAAAGCCCGGACGAGCTCGTGCACCCGCAGGATCGGGAAGCTTCCGAGACCGCGCAGCGCGCGCATTTCGAGCAGAATCAACCTTGCGACTTCGAAGTGCGAATGCGCTCCTCTTCGGGCGAATATCGCTGGGTGCGACTGCGCGGGCAGTCGGAGCGCGACGCGTTCGGGCGGCCGCTGCGACTTGCGGGCTCGATGCAGGACGTGACGGAGGCGCGCGCCGCGCGCGATGCCCTCATCCAGGCATCCGAGGCGGCGCAGGCGGCGAACCGCTCGAAGAGCGCCTTCCTCGCAAATGTCAGCCATGAGATCCGCACGCCCATGAACGGCATTCTCGGCATGACGAGCCTGTTGCTCGACACACCGCTCGATAACTCGCAAAGAGATTTCGCCGAGACGATTCATGCGAGCGCGAGCTCGCTCCTCGCGGTGATCAACGACATCCTCGACTTCTCCAAAATCGAAGCCGGCAAGCTCGACATCGACGTATCGGCCATGAGTCCGACGGAAAGCGTCGAGGAAGTGCGCGCGATACTCACCTTTCAGGCGGCATCGAAGAGCCTCAAGCTCGAGGCGAGCGTGGACCCGGAGGTGCCGCGGCGCGTGCTCGGCGATCGTCAGCGCATCCGCCAGTGCCTGATCAATCTCGTGAGCAACGCCATCAAATTCACCCACACGGGCGTCGTGAGCGTGCGGGTATTCCCCCTCGCGAGCGCAAACGGCATCGCACTCACGCGCTTCGAGGTACGCGATACCGGCATCGGCATCGCGCCGGAGACGCTCGCGACGTTGTTCCAACCGTTCACGCAGGCCGACTCCTCGACCACGCGACACTTCGGCGGCACCGGGTTGGGGCTCTCGATCGTGCGCCGCCTGATCGAGCTCATGGGCGGAGAGGTCGGTGTCGAAAGCGAGCTCGGGCGCGGCTCACTCTTCTGGTTCGTGCTACCGCTCCCGGTCGTCTCGGACGAGGCCTCGTTCGATTCCGGTGTCCACGCGAGTGTAAGGAGTGCCCCGACAAAGCACCGTCGAGATGCTGGCGAGGCGGCTGCCGGCGCGCTCGCCGGAGGCTACGCGGGCAAGGTGCTGCTCGTCGAGGACAACGCGATCAATCAGAAGGTGGCCCGCAGTTTCCTCGAGCGCCTCGGCTGCCGCGTCACGCTCGCCGCGAACGGTCTCGAGGCCGTTCATGCCTTTGCGCAGGGTCGCTTCGATCTGGTGCTGCTCGACCTGCAGATGCCGGTCATGGATGGCTACGCGGCGACGAGCTGTTTGCGCAAGCTCGAGCAGGGGCGGCAACGCACGCCGATCATCGCCCTCACGGCAAGCGCAATGACAGGTCAGCTCGACCGCTGCCTCGAAGCCGGTATGGATGATCTGCTCACGAAGCCGCTCGACGTGAAACGCCTGCAGGCGATCCTGGACCGTCTCGGCATGCGTGCCGGACAGCGCTCGTCGGACGCGTCGGCAGACACTTCGGCCTTCGAACCGGCCCAAGTCGATGGGGCGCTCGATGAGGCAGCGGTGGTGCAGATCGTGGCATCACCCTCCGGCGAGCCGCCGCTCGATGCGAATGCCTTCGAGGAGCTGACGGGCGGCGAGGCCGAATTCGAGCGCGAGCTCGCGCAAACTTTCCTGCACATGAGCGAGGAGCTCCTGGCGGAGCTCAGCCGCGCGGCTGGCCAGGGCGATCGGGGCAGCATCACTCGAGCCGCGCACTCGCTCAAAGGCGCGAGTGCCAACATCCACGCGCGCCCGCTGCGCGCGTTGTGCGCCGAGCTCGAATCAAGCGCAGCTACGCTCCCGGAAGTCGAGCTCGTGCGGCACATCGCGCGCATTGCCGCGGAGCGGCAGCGCGTCATCATTTCGCTTCGTGCCGAGGCTTCCGAGCGCCGCCAAGCGGCGGGGAACGCGTAGGCCGAGACTCATTCGCCCTCGGACTCATCACGAGGGCGCGGACACGCGACCCGGCGGCGTAACGACTGCAGCGGCATCCCGCTCCGGCGGAAGCGGCGACTTGCCGAGAATGAGGTCGGAGGCCTTCTCGGCGATCATGATCGATGGCGCATTCGTGTTGCCGCTCGGCACGTCCGGCATCGACGATGCATCTGCCACTCTGAGCGCGCCGATTCCGCGCACCCGCAGCTGCTCATCGAGCACGGCCGCATCGCCCCGACCCATCGCACAGGTGCTGGTCGGATGCGCTCCGGTTTGAATCGTCGCCCGGATGTACGCGTCCAGCTCGGCATCGCTCTGCGCCCCCGTTCCGGGTGCAACTTCGCCGCTCACGAGACCCGCGACCGGCTCCGTCGCGAAGAACCGCCGGATGAGCTTCAGCATCTCGCGCGCAGTACGCCGGTCGCTTTCGGTCACGAGCAGCCCGAGCCGGATGCGAGGAGGTGCGAAAGGATCCGCCGAGCGAAGCGTCACCTCTCCACGCCCGGTCGGTCGGAGACTCAGCGCCACGGCGGTGAATTGATGTCCCGCGCCGGCTCGCCAGAGCGGAAACCACGGCCTCGCGAGCATCGATACGTGCGTCACCTGAAACTGAACGTCGGGCCACGCCGCGTTTGCACCGAGGCGCAGAAAGGCCTGCGTGGAGATCGGATTTGCGGCGAGCGGTCCCGCGCCGAAGAGTCGCCAGGCCGCGAGCGCGAGCGCCAGGCGATCGATGCGCAGGTGCCGCTCGAAAGTGCATGCGCCCGAGGCTCGATAGATCCCGACGACGAGCGGATGATCCTGGAGATTCTTGCCGACGCCGGCTAGCGCATGGCGCGGCTCGACACCTGCAGCTTCGAGCTCACGGGGCGGACCGATGCCCGAGAGAAGCAGCAGCTGCGGCGAGCCGAAGGCCCCTGCGGCCAGGATCACCTCGCGCGAGGCGCGCGCGGTGCGCAATGCGTTCCCCTGCATGTATTGCACGCCGGTCGCGCGGGCGTTCTCGATGAGGACCCGGGTCGCGTGCGCTCCGGTCTCGAGGTGAAGATTGCGTCTATCGAGCGCGGGCGCGAGATACGCAATGGCGGTGCTTTCGCGGCGCCCGCGGCGAATCGTGAAATCGGGCAGTCCGAAGCCCTCCGTCTCGACGCCGTGAAAGTCGGTCACCTGTCGATAGCCGAGGCGCGCTGCCGCCTGCAGCATGCGCGGCGTGATGAACCGATCGGGCGGCTGCCGCGAGACTGCGAGCGGACCCGAGGCGCCGTGATATGCGCCCTCGCCTCTCCAGCTCCGCTCCATCCGTTTGAAGTACGGCAGCACCTCCGCGTAGCTCCACCCGGGAAGGCCGAGATCCCGCCAGCGATCGTAGTCGCCTGGATTTCCGCGGCTGTACATCATTCCGTTGATGGAGGAGGTGCCGCCGAGCAGCTTCCCGCGGGGCTGAGGGATCACCCGACCGTCCGCCGCGGTCTCGGGCTCGGTCTGCAAGCCCCACCCGAAAGCTGGAGTGTTCGAGGCCGCAAGCCACGCGACCGGAATGGAGATGAGCGATCGACGATACTCACGGCCGCCTGCCTCGAGAAGCAGAACGCGGTGCGAACCGTCTGCGGAGAGTCGGTTCGCGAGCGCGCATCCCGCTGAACCGGCTCCAACGACGATGAAGTCGTACTCGGAACGATCGTCACCGGCCGTTGCGGCTGTCCTCAACGAGCACACCGAGGTGAGCTAGAGGAGCGCGTAGTAGCGGATGAGATTGCCGTCGCCCTGCCGCTCGCCCACACCGACCACGACGTGCCGCATCAGCCAATCATGCGGACCCGACTCGACCTCAAAGGTCGGGAAGGCTCGCAGATAATATTCCCCATGCGCCACGGGGGGCCCGCTCTCGAAGATCCACTTGCGGATTCGCGGCATCACGTCGGCCGTCCGGCCCCACAGGTAGCCGCGGTTGTGCAGCAGGATGAGCGTTCCATCCTCCGCCCGCAGCATGTAGCGAGCATCGGTCGCGAGCACGCCGTCGGGCCGGAAGAGCGCCCAATCCCCACCACTCCCCGGGACGACGGTGCCGTTGAGCCGCGGACCCTCGATGGTGCCGCGATCGACGTAGACCGCGCCCCGACCGGCACCAGAGGGCATGTTCTCGATGTTCTGGACGCGTGTGAACCAGAGACGGATCTGAAAGACGAACTCGAGCCTCGCCTCGGTGGTCGTCGAAGCGTCGGCAAAGACCTGCGGAAAGTCCTTCACCCAAGGATTCTAACGGAAGTGACGATCGAGTCGTGCGCGATCACCCGGGTACGCGGATCCGGCGTTGCGGTTGGGCTCACGCGCGGTCAGTCGGCCGCGGCGCTGCGTTCGACCCAGACCTGCGCGATTCGACCCAGGCGTACGTTCGGCCCGGCTGTCCTACCCCGGGACCGGGTGCGCGCGCTGGCGGCGCTCGCTCAGGAGCAGCTCTTGCCGTGATCCGGGCGATCTCCCTCGCTTCGGGCCGCGGACTCCGACATGTACTTGCCGTGCTTGGTCTTCCCGTACCAACGCGTACCGGGGCAGTGATAGACCTTGCTCGTCGTGTTCACCCATACCTGACCGGCGCCGCCGCCTGCTGCAGGCGAGCTTGTAGTGCGCTCGCGCTCGCCCCGGCTCGGCGGCTCAGTAGCCGCCGGTGAGCCAGCCGCGGTCGAACCAGCCGCCGCGCCCGGGGTCCCGCTCGTCGCGCCCTCCGTATTCGCGTGGTCGCTCGCAGCCCCCTCGGCCGCGCGGGTCCGAGCCTTGTCGACCCCGTGATGTCCGCGACAGGCACCGCGACCCGGCTTCCCCGTCCATGTCGTTCCATCCTTGCAGATGATGCCGGAGGACGCAGTCGCACCGTTCGCCGCGGCCCCTGTGGCTTGGGCCATTGCCACTCGAGGCATCGCACCCATCGCGACCGCCGCGATGAACGACACCGCGGCAGTGAAAACGAGATTTCTGATCATGAAAGCACTCCTACTCGTGGATCTATTGCGAGCTCAGGACGAAGATTTCAAACAGCTGCTCATGAACTGCTGACGGTCCGAACCCTTCAGTCGCTGCGATTTCGCCTCCGCGCTGCAAGTCTTCATCTTGCGCTGCTGGCTACTGAGTCCCTTGGCAGACCCCGTATCCTCGCCGGCAAGGCAATGTTTCATGAAGTCCTTGCGTTCTGCGCCGGAAAGCGTCTGAGATTTTGCTTGGGCATTGCACGATTTCATGCGCCCCTGCTGCTGGTTCGCAGCCGGCGCTTGGGTCGCAATGCCGAGGGAAGCCACTGCAACCGCAAGGAGCAGCATCATGCGCAATACGCCTTTTCGAGCAGATGAAGTGGCGGAGGCCCACTGTCCACGCTGAGCTCGAGGCAGAGCGCTGCCATTCGCTCTATCACGCCGGGCGGTGTCGAATAGTGCCATGAGGTCTCCTCCCCGTGAGTGATGTGGACATAAATAAACGCGCCTGAAGGGGCAACGTTGCATTCGTACGCGATATTCACTCGTTCCCGGTGCAATGCGGCCCAGCGCCGCCGCTGCGTGGGCACGAGCGTGGCAGGACTTCGACGCAACGCACAGCGGTTATCACCTTCAACTGCGGGTCGGATCGTAGAGGTCGTAAGAGAGGATCAGCTTGATGATCCGGTGGTCGGAAGCGGCTGTCAGGCCGAATCCGAGACCCACCTCAAAAGCGAACGAACCTCGGTGAAAATCGAACACGGAGAACAGCTCGTGAGACTGCCGGTCGCGACGGTAAAAGTGTTCGAGCGGCCCCATGTCGTCGTATTCCTCTGCAGCGACCGCGAGGCTCCTCGAAATATTCCAAGCGAGCCGGGTGTCGGGCGCGAAATCGAGCTTTCCCACCCCCTCGAACGAGTTATCGAGAATCGGGTTGAAGATCACGTCCAAGCGACCCAAATGCCAACCGATGATCGGCCGTATCTCGGATGAGTAGCGCTGCGGATCCCAGTGTTGCTCGTTGTAGCTATACTCGAAGTTGATCCCATACACGAACGTGTGATCGGCCGCATCCGGCTCAACGAACAGCGTCCGAAGCTTGAAGCCGTTGAACAGCACCGAACCATTGGGGGTGACGCTGTACAACGGCAGATACAATCCTGCCTCGAACCACCGTGTCACTCCGTAGGCCCACTCTGGAACGCCGTTCCAGGAGTGATTCGGGATTATGCCGCCGGGCTCCTCCGCAGAGAGCCGACCGCTCGGCGTGAAGTTGTTGTGAAGCGTGAGGTTCACGGCTCCTTGCGGTGCGATCTCGGCATCGTAGACCTGAATCTCGTCGGTCTGCGCGCGAGCGAATGCGGGTGCGAGCGCGAGCACGAGGCCGATTGCTGCCGCGCGAGTACATCTGTTGTCGCGCGCTCGTCGCGCGAAATGACGAGCGAAATTCACTGGTGATTTGCGCTCGAGACCGAAAACGGGGTGCTCCCGTTCAAGTATTACAGACGTGCCTCTCGATCGGCGTCTTGCCTGAGCGGGCGTCCATCACGCAGTACCCGCCGTCGCGGGAATGATTCTCATTGTGGTTTGTGCGGAAGCATCGCGTTGCACGACCGCCCATCACGCGAGAAGCGCCCAACGCTCATGATCACGCCAGCGGCCCCGGACCTTCAGATAGCGAGGCGAATACCCTTCGCGTTTGAACCCGCAGGCTCGGACCAGCGCAATCGACGCGAGGTTCTCTGGCTGAATATTCGCCTCCAGCCGGTGCAACGCCAGTTTCCGGAAGCCGTACTTTGCTACCTGCTTCAGCGCCTCGCTCATGAGACCCTGTCGTTCGTGACCCGAGAACAGGTAATAGCCTAGATATCCGCTGAGAAACGTCCCGCGCACGATGTTGGTGATCTCGACATAGCCCGCGAGGGCACCTGTCTCTCGACGCCGAATTGCGAATCCGTAGTTGTCCGGAGGTCTCGTCCGCTCGAGCCTCGCTCGGTATGCAGCAACGGTCAAAGGAGGGCTTACCCACGGAGCGTGGAGCTTCTTGCTCGCTGCAGCCGCCGCGACGAATTCTGTCGCGTCCACGTTGGCGAGCGGGGTCAACACGACGCGCGCTGCTGCTCTCATGTGTTCGTACGCAAGAGTTCAGCGACCGATTGCATCAATTTTCGCCCCAGTGCCCTTGCGGTAAGCCGTCAGCGCCTTTCCAAGACCCAGGCTCGGCCTCCCAACATCAGCGGGCCGCCAACGAACGCGAGACAACCAGCGCCACCCTAGTCATCCGAGCCCCCCCAGCGCCAACGCGGCGGTGGGCCTGTCAGATAGCAGACAAGAAGCTGGACGGCGGCCAAGACTGCTACGTAGACCAGGTACTTCCCTATGCGATCGGGCCGAAGAAAGAAGCGTGCTGGCGCGACTATCGCGGCAATAATTAGAATCGATACTACCCAACCATGCCAAGTCGTTGGCGGCCCCCAACCCCATCCATAGCGCTTCGCCGCGTACCAGTACCGAGGCTCGTTCGACATGTTGCCCTCCAGAAACTAAGTTGGCCGCGACCTAAGACAGCAGCCTGAGCATCAGCCAGGGCTCCAACGAAAGTTAGCCTGGATCAATACATCCGCCAGACCTGAACTTGCGGACAGCCGTCGCTGGATATTTCGTGAGGAGTTGGGCTGGTCGCCGCGGCCGCGCTACGAGTTCGCCACCGCAATTTGGGCACTTACCACCCAGTACGGTCTGCGCGCAGGATCGGCAGAACGTGCATTCGAACGAACATATGAGGGCATCCTCGGATTGGGGTGGTAGATCTCGGTTGCAGCACTCGCAATTCGGACGCAGTTCCAACATGGGAGACCCCGGCGGTTCGTGTGTTGCCGCCTACCGATTGAATTGAGCGGCCACCCGCCGGCACACGAGTATGCGTCCCGCGCCGGCATGCGAAGCAAATGCCGACGCCTGGGCACCGCTCCTCATCATCACGGTCCGGCCCAACGAAAGTTAGAGGGAACCTGTTATGGCTTCGTGCCGCCATCCGGTAGTTCCCCAGTCGCGAGGTACGTCAACTCTGGTTCCGAGAAGTGCGTAGCCTGTTGTCGAAGCCAGTTCGCTCGATGCGCCAATTCTGAGGGTACCAGCACGGCGAAATTGGTTCCGAGCCCAGGCACGATTTCGTTCGAGTCGATGCGACAACGCACCTTTTCGGACTCGAGCAAGCCTACGAGCGCCGCAGCGGACATGCGGTCTGAAAAGATAGCAATCTCGCTCCAGCCAACGATTGGCACTACCCCTCTCCCGTTCCCTCTAACGCCAGAGTTGAGCGGCCGCGCAGGACCGCCTGAGTATGGCCGCGCGCACATGCGAAGCGAATGTGCGCGCCCCCACCTTGCTCCTCCGCTTCACGGTCCGCTCCAACGAAAGTTAGGAGTCGCTACCACAGCGCCTTCACAGGGGCTGGCACGCGGCCATCGGTCTCCCGGCGCCACGTGTCAAAGGTGAACGATTGCCGGAAGAACTCGGAACCGACCGCAACATACACTAGATCGAAATCTCGATCGCCCGATGGCACGTAGATGTGCGCTCTCATGCCAATGTAGTTACTGCTAGGAATCGGATACGCGGCGGTCAGGGTAACGCGCCCCAAGGCTGCAATCTGTCGCCCGCGAAGGTCGAACCCCTTTGGGTATTGGACGTAATTTACAAGATATGCCAGAAATGGGTGCTGAATACCCGCCGGAAAGTGAACATCAAACCCATCAACGCCAAGCGAGTCAATCCTGTAGGCGAACTGCGAACCCAGACGGCCCTTATATATGGCTTCAAACTGGGCCAGGATCGTACGTAGTTCAACC
>DATNFW010000106.1:0-98574 GCA_035606175.1 Steroidobacteraceae bacterium
CGCGTAGCGCTCCATGAATTTCTCGCCTTCGGCGTTGCGCAGGAAGCCGCCCTCGCCACGAGCGCCTTCGGTAATGAGCACGCCCGCGCCATAAATGCCGGTCGGATGGAATTGCACGAACTCCATATCCTGGAGGGGCAGCCCTGCCCTCAGCACCATTGCGTTCCCATCGCCCGTGCAGGAATGCGCCGAGGTGCACGAGAAGTACGCGCGCCCATAGCCGCCCGTTGCGAGGATCGTCGCATGGGCGCGGAAGCGATGGAGCGTGCCGTCCGCGAGATCGAGGGCGATGACGCCGCGGCACTGCCCGTTCTCCATCATCAGATCGATCGCGAAATATTCGATGAAGAACGTCGCATCGCGCCGGATCGACTGCTGATAGAGCGTGTGCAGCAGCGCGTGTCCGGTGCGGTCCGCCGCCGCGCACGTGCGGTGCGCGATGCCTTTGCCGAAGTGCGTGGTCATGCCTCCGAAGGGCCGCTGATAGATGCGGCCCGCGTCGGTGCGGGAGAACGGCACACCGTAGTGCTCGAGCTCGATGACGGCCGCCGGCGCCTCCTTGCACATGAGCTCGATCGCGTCCTGATCGCCGAGCCAGTCCGATCCCTTGACGGTGTCGTACATGTGCCAGCGCCAGTCGTCCTCACCCATGTTGCCGAGCGCCGCGCTGATACCGCCCTGCGCCGCGACCGTGTGGCTGCGCGTCGGGAAGAGCTTGGTGATGCAGGCCGTCGAGAGTCCCGCCTCGACGAGGCCCAACGTCGCTCTCAAACCCGCACCGCCCGCACCGACGACGACGACATCGTAAGTGTGGTCGATGACAGGATAAGCGGATGAGCGAGAGGAAGTTTCGCTCATGGAGGGCCACCGAGCGCCACTTTGAGCACGGCGAGCACGCTCGCGGCGCCGATCACGACATGGATGAAGGTGGAGAACGCGAGCGCGACCGTCTTCGCGCCGACCTCGTGGACGTAGTCCTCGATGATCACGCGAACGCCGAGCTCGGAGTGCCATGTGGCGACGGCCGCGAACAAAATGAGCGGGAGCGCCGTCCAGCCGCTTCTCATCCAGCGCACGAGCGTCACGTAGTCGAATGCCGGCAGCGCGAGCAGCGAGACGACGAACCAGCAGCCGAGCACGATGAGCGCGACGGAGGTGAGGCGCTGCGTCCACCAGTGCGCCACTCCCTCTTTCGCCGATCCATAGCCGCGGACCTGACCGAGCGCGGAGCGGCGAGTCGCCTCGGCATCGCCGCTCATGCCGGCGCCCTCGCGATGGAGGCGGCATGCGCAGGCGACAGCGATGCGCCAGCAGCAGGCAGCGCCGGGCCGCCGGCGCGCGACATCGCCCACCAGATGAGCAGCCCGGCGAGTACGAGCGAGCAGGCGATCACGACCCACGCGCTCGTGCGCGATTGCGCGCGCTCGAGGCCGCGGCCCGTATCCCAGATGAGATGGCGAATACCGGCGATGAGGTGGTAGGCGAATGCGAGGAGCAGCAGCGCGTAGAACGCGAGGAGCGCGGGATGCCCGAGCACCGCGTGAGTGCTCTCATACCAGCGCTCGCCGCTCGCGAGCGAGATCAGCCAATACGCGAAGAGTGGCAGCCCGAGACTCAGAATGCCGCCGGCCGCCCGATTGGAGAAGGACGTGAGCAGGCAGTACCGGCGCATCCGGTACACCGTCAGGTGAGGCGACAGCGGCCGTCCGCGAGCCGGCGCGCCGTTGGAGGCGGTTGCGCGCATGAATGCTCCCAGGAATGGTTGAATTCTGCCAGAATTCAGCGTTGCGGGCCACGAACAGATTGAGCCCAATGCAACGCAGCGGCAATTCCCACGACGGCGCCGATGCCGCACCGCATGCCAGCGCGCTTGCGCACGGCGTTGAGCTCGCGGACCTCGGTGTGCTGCGCGTCCGCGGCGCGGACGCCGAGCGCTTCCTTCAGGGGCAGCTCTCGAACGATCTCACGCGGCTCGCGCGCGAGAGCTCGATTCTCGCGGGCCTGCACAATCCGCAGGGCCGCACCGTCGCGCTGCTGCGCCTCGCCGCGACCGGCGAGCACGATTTCCTTGCCGTGCTGCCGCGCGCGCTCGTCGCCTCCGTCGCGCAGCGACTGAGCCGTTTCATCCTGCGCTCGAAGGTGCAGGTCACCGATGAGTCGAGCGGTTGGCGCATACGGGGGAACGTGGGCGAGCAAGCGGCGATGCGTGAGCCGTCCTCCGTGCGCGAGCAGCCCTCCGGCGGGCTCGCGCTCGCCGTGCCGGGCGAGCCCGCACGCTGGATCGGCATCGTGCCCGCTGCGGCCCGAGCTTCGGAATCGCAGACCGCTTCGGAAGCGCAGGCCGCTTCGGAATCGCACGCGGCCGCGCTCGCGGCGCGAAACGGCTGGCGGCTGCTCGATATCGCCGCGGGCCTGCCGCAAATCTATCCCCAGACATCGGAGCTCTTCGTCGCGCAAATGTTGAATCTCGACGCGATCGATGCGATCTCCTTCTCAAAGGGCTGCTACACGGGACAGGAAGTCATCGCGCGCGCGCACTACCGCGGCCGCGTGAAGCGGCGCATGCAGCGATGGCGGACGACCGCGCCCGCCGCGTTATCACCCGGTGACTCCGCACGGATCGCCGATGGACGCACGGTGCGCGTCGTCGATGCCGCGCAGCGGCCCGACGGAAGCTGCGAGTTTCTGGCCGTCGCGCCGCTCGCGGCCAGCGCGTCTACTGCGGCTGGTGCGGCCGCTGCGGACGAGGAGCCGGCGGCGGAACCGACCGATAAGATTCTGCTCGAGGCGGAGCAGCTGCCCCTGCCCTACGGCCTCGCTTCGTAACTCATGCCTCGGGGCGCAGATGCGGGAACGCGATCACGTCGCGAATCGAGGGTGAATCCGTCAGCAGCATCACGAGCCTGTCGATGCCGACGCCGAGACCCGCGGTGGGCGGCATGCCGTACTCGAGCGCGCGGATGTAGTCGGCATCGTAGAGCATCGCCTCCTCGTCGCCCCGCTCCTTGAGCGCCACCTGCGCACGGAAGCGAGCGGCCTGCTCCTCCGGATCGTTGAGCTCGGAGAAACCGTTCGCGAGCTCGCGCCCGGCCACGTAGAGCTCGAAACGATCCGTGACGAACGGATCGGCATCGTTTGCTCTGGCGAGGGGGGAGACTTCGGCCGGATACGCGTAAATGAACGTGGGATCGAGCAGCGCGTCCTCCGCGGTCTTATCGAAGAGCTCCATTTGAAGCTTCCCGGGACCGTCTTGCGGGTGATGCGGAATGCCCCGCTCCGTACAAAGCCGGCGCAAGTACGCGGCGTCCCGCAGCGCTTGCGGGTCGATGCCCGGATTCGAAGCGACGATCGCCTGCTCCACGGTCGAGCGGCGAAAAGGCGCGGCGAGCTCGTAGCGGCGCCCCTGATAGTCGATGCGCGTGCTGCCGTGAATCGCGAGCGCGAGCGCGCGGAACGTCCTCTCCACCCAATCCATGAGGTCGCGGTAGTCGGCGTACGCGATGTACAGCTCGAGCATCGTGAACTCGGGGTTATGCCGCGTCGAGAGGCCCTCGTTGCGAAAATTGCGATTGATCTCGTATACCCGCTCGAACCCGCCGACCACGAGCCGCTTCAAGTACAGCTCGGGGGCGATGCGCAGATACATGTCCATGTCGAGGGCGTGGTGGTGGGTTGCGAACGGCCTGGCCGCAGCGCCGCCCGCCATCGGCTGCATCATCGGTGTCTCGACCTCGAGGAAGTCCTGCGCATCCAGGTAATCGCGCAGGAAACGAATGATGCGCGCGCGCGTCCTGAAGAGCTTGCGGCTCTGCTCGTTGACGATCAGATCGACGTAGCGCTGGCGGTAGCGCGTCTCGGTGTCCGCGAGCCCGTGCCACTTCTCGGGCAGCGGCCGCAGCGACTTCACCAAAAGCCGCGCGCTAGTCACGCGCACGGAGAGCTCGTTGGTCTTGGTGCGAAAGAGCGTCCCGCTCGCCCCCACGATGTCGCCCACGTCCCATGTCTTGAATTCTTCGTACGCCTCGACACCGAGCGCGTCCTGCTTCATGAACAGCTGGACCTGTCCGGTGCGGTCGGCGATCTGCGCGAAACTCGCTTTACCCATGACGCGCTTGAGCAGCATCCTCCCGCCCACGCTCACCGCCACCGGGTTCGCCTCGAGCCACTCGGCCGAGCGCTCATCGAAGGCGGCGTGCAGCTCCCCCGCTAGCGCCGTCCGCCGGTAATCGTTCGGGAACGCCGCACCCCGCTCGCGCAGTCCCGCGAGCTTCGCGCGCCGCTGCGCGATGAGCTTGTTCTCGTCCTCCACTTAAACTCCCGCCTTGAGGGATGCTTCGAGGAACTGATCGAGGTCCCCGTCGAGCACCGCCTGCGTGTTGCCCACCTCGACGCCCGTGCGCAGGTCTTTGATGCGCGACTGATCGAGCACGTACGAGCGGATCTGATTGCCCCAGCTCACGTCGGATTTGGATTCCTCGAGCACCCGGGCGGCCGCATTGCGCTTGTTGACCTCGAGCTCGTAGAGCTTCGCCTTCAGCATTTTCATCGCGGTCGAGCGGTTCTTGTGCTGACTGCGCTCGTTCTGGCAGGCAACCACTATGCCCGAGGGCAAATGAGTGATGCGGACTGCGGATTCGGTTTTGTTGACGTGCTGGCCGCCCGCGCCCGAGGAGCGGTAGACATCGACCTTGAGGTCCGCCGGATTGACTTCGATCTGGATGTCCTCGTCCACCTCCGGGGAGACGAACACCGAGGCGAACGAGGTGTGGCGCCGATTGCCTGCATCGAAGGGGGACTTGCGCACCAGGCGGTGCACTCCCGTCTCGGTGCGCAGCCAGCCGTACGCGTACTCGCCCCGCACCTCGATGGTTGCGCTCTTGATGCCCGCCACCTCGCCGGGGCTCGAGTCGATGACCTCCGCTTCGAACCCGCGTGCGGCGCACCAGCGCAGGTACATCCGCAGCAGCATTTGCGCCCAGTCCTGCGCCTCGGTTCCCCCCGCTCCCGCCTGGATGTCGAGAAAAGCATTGTGGGAGTCCATCTCGCCGCGGAACATCCGCTTGAGCTCGAGCCGCCGCACCTCGGTGCCGAGCCGCTCAGAGTCGCGCTCGATGTCGATGACCGCCGCTTCCTCGCCCTCACTCTCGGCAAGCGCGAGCAACTCGATCGCGTCGGTGATTCCCTTCGAGGTGCGGTCGATTTCGCCGATGTCCGTCGTCAGCCGCGCCCGCTCGCGCCCGAGCTCCTGTGCCCGATCGGGCTTCTGCCAGACCGCGGGGTCTTCGAGCTCGCGCGCGACCTCCTCCAAGCGCTCCTTCTTGCGATCGTACTCAAAGAAACCCCCGTAGAGAGCGCGTGCGCTCATCGAGGTCCTCGAGGCGGCGTTTGAGCGGATTGAGCTCCATCTTGGTGTTCTCGCGGTAAAGCTCGTCATCTTACCGATATCGCCGACTAGCGTTTGTGCCGAATATCCCTCACGCCGGTCTGGCCAGGCGGGTATCGGCATCCGCGCTACGGAGGCAGGACATGCTCGACCACGAGCTGCAGCCGCCGCTCGCCCTGGTACTCATTCACCTCGAGCCGGTAGACGAGGCGCGCAGGCCCATCCGGCAGCCGCGGCGCAGGGTCCACCGCGCTTCCGGACAGCTCCTGCATGAGATTGAAGGCGATCGCATCGAACGTGCGGCCCGTTCGCGGAACCTCGACCCACATCTTCAAGTGCCGCTCTGCGACGATGCGGGCGTTGCGGATCGTGAATAGCCCATCGAAACACGGCTCCGGAAAGGCCTGTCCCCAGGGCCCGCCGCTTCTCAGCGCGAGGGCCGTCGAAAGTGCGATCTCGTGCACCTCGAGCTCCCCGTCGGTCTCGATCCATTCCCCGCTGCGCGCGCCGCCGCTCACACGCGCCACCTCCTCCTCGAAGGCCCGCGCGAAGCAGTCGAGATTGCCCTCTTCGAGCGTGAGTCCCGCCGCCATGGCGTGGCCGCCGAAGCGGCTGATGAGCTCGGGATGGCGCGCGGCGAGCGCATCGAGCACGTCCCGGATGTGCAGTCCCGCGACAGATCGCGCCGAGCCCCGCAGCAGCCCGGCGCCCGCGCGCGCAAACGCGATCACGGGCCTGCCCGTGCGCTCTTTCACGCGCCCCGCGACGAGGCCGACGATGCCCTGGTGCCAACTCGCATCGAACAGCGTGATTGCGCACGCGCGTACCGGCGCCGGCATCGAGTCCGGCGCGGCAGGGGCATCTCCGGCGGGCTCCGGCGGGTCGCGCAGGTGCTTGACGGCTGCGAGCGCCTCCGCCTGCATCCGTGCCTCGATGGTGCGTCGTTCCTGATTGAGTCGATCGAGCTCGGCGGCGAGCTCTTCCGCGTGCTGCGGTTCGTCGGCGAGCAGGCACTGAATGCCGATCGTCATGTCGTGCATGCGGCCCGCGGCATTGAGCCGCGGCGCAACGCCGAAGGCGAGATCGGCCGCGGTGAGCTCGGAGCGTCGCCGCCCTGCGAGGGCGAGAAGTGCGCGAATGCCGGCAACGCAGCGCTCCGCGCGAATGCGCCGCAGCCCCTGAGCGACCAGCACGCGGTTGTTGCCATCGAGCGGGACCAGATCGGCGACGGTGCCGAGAGCCACGAGATCGAGATGCTCGGCGGGGCTCGGCGCGCCGGGAGGGGTATCTCCGGCCGCATCGAGCCGCCGCTTGAGCGCGGCGAGCACATAGAACGCCACGCCGACGCCGGCGAGCGCGCGGCTGCCGAAGGCACTCGCGCCCGCGTTCGGATTGACGATGACATTCGCTCGAGGCAGCTCGCGACCGGGCAGGTGATGGTCGGTCACGAGCACCTCGATGCCGCGCTCGCGCGCGGATTCGACTCCCGCGTTGCTCGAGATGCCGTTGTCTACCGTGACGATGAGCGTCGGATGGCGCTCGGCCGCGAGCGCGACGATCTCGGGCGTCAGGCCATAGCCGAACTCGAAGCGGTTCGGCACGAGAAAATCGACGCTCGCGAATCCCCATGCGCGCAGCAGCCGCACCATGAGCGCGGTGCTCGTCGCCCCATCCGCATCGAAGTCTCCGATCACGAGAATGCGCCCGCTCGCTCGATGCCTCACGAGGAGCTCGGCCGCCGCCTCGACGCCTTCGAGTGTGCCGACCGGGAGCAGCCGGTCGAGTGCGACGCTCACCTCGGCGGCCGCACGTACCCCGCGGGCCGCATAGACACGCTGCAGGACCGGATGGAGCGCGGCACCGAGCTCCGTTGAGTCGCCCGTCACGCGTCGCCGGATCTGCCGCATCATCGAAGCTCCGCGAACGCGGCACGCGGGCGGCGCCAGAGCTTGAAGCGATCGCGTGCGCCGAACGCGAGCGCCCGGTCGTTGACGAGAATCGTGAGCCGCGTGAGATCGCCCGCCTTCAGCTGCTCGAGTGCCGGAGCGACCCATTGCCGCTCGAATTGCTCGAGCGCGGCGAGCGGGGAGAATGCGGCGAGCGGCTCGCGCTGCGGAGGGCTCTCTGCCGAGCGCAGCAGCTCGAGAGCGACGATGCGCCGCGGGGCGCCTGCTCCCGCGAGCGCGCCCGGTGCTGGAGCCTCCGCCGCGAAATGTGCGCCGCAGAGTCGCGCGAGTCCTTCCATGAAGCCATCATCGCCGAAAACTGCCGCGCTCGGGGAACCGTTCCCCGAGCGCCAGGCGTCCGCACCGAGGGGCGCACCGCCTCCCCACAGCCAGAGCGTGCTGATGGGCGGGCGGTTCTCGCGCACGCGCCGCACGTTTAACGGGTGCTCGTGCAGCCACATCTCGATCTCGGCGCCGAGCGCGCGGAGAGCGCTTGCGCCGCGCCCCCTCGGAAGCGGATCGGCGATCCTCGTCCCGAGCGCACGCGCAGGCTCCATCGCGCGCACCTCACCGGAGGGTGCCGGTCCGCTCAAAAGAAAGCGCCCGCCGCGCAGCGGCTCGAGCGCGTAGCCCGATCGCGCGAAGGTGAAATCAAAGGCGGCGGCGAGCGCCTGCTGTGCCGCCGCATCGAGCGCGAGCGTCCCGTTCGGGGAGAGATGCACGCTCGTCGGGCCGACGATGAGGTGCACAGGATCGGCGAGCCAGAGAAATTGCCGCTGCGGCTCCCCGGGCGCGCGCATCGCCGCCCCCGCGATGGAAGCGGGTGCCGCGCTCGCGAGTTCCTCGCGACCGAGCCAGCCCGCAAGCCACGCGCGCCAGCCGGCGGGCAGAGGCTCTACGGTTCCGTAGCGTGCGATGTGCGAGAGAAGCGGCAAAGCGAGTCCGCGGGCCCGCTGCGGCACATCGCTTGCCGCTGCGAAGATGTCCGCTGCGATGAGGACGAGCTCGCTCACGCAGCGTATGGTAGCTGCGAAAGCGCGTGCGGCCGCGCAGGGCCGTGCGAATCAGCGCGAGGGCACCATGAAATTCACACTCGATGCGCGCACGGACGTGAATCTCATCCGCGGCTACTCGCCCGGAGCCGTGCGCGTCGGCAACCGCATCGTCTCGCGACACTGCATCGTCACGGCGGACGCCCTCATCACCGACTGGGACGCGCCGAGCCCCGCGGAGCTCTCGACGGAGCACCTCGCGCCGGTCTTCGACCTCAAACCGGAGCTCGTGCTCCTCGGCACCGGTGACACGCAGCGCTTCCCGAGCCCGCAAGTACGCGAGGCGTTCGCCGCGCGCGGCATCGCGATCGAAGCGATGGACCTCGGTGCGGCGTGCCGCACTTACAACATTCTCGTTCAGGAGGAGCGACGCGTGGTCGCGCTGTTATTCGTCGGCTGACGATCGAGAGAAGGCACAGAGGGAGAGACTTCCACCTCACGCAATCATTCGAAGCTGACAGACTCGAACAATTGGCTCTATCTTTTTGTTATCGAAACTCTTCTTCTTGCTCTTTCGCCGTCTCTCCGCCCTGTGCCTTCTCCGGATCCCCGTCTGACAGGCGGCAATGTCGTCGATCGGAGACATGTTAAGCGGCTCTCGAGGTCGCGCGCAAGCCCACGGCCTACCGAGTAATATGATCAACGGCTTACATTTGTTTATTGATGAGATAGCTTAAGCCGTCCCGCCGAGCAGCGGCACGAATGCAACGGGCCCGAGCGACTGCCTCTCGATGCGCTGCTCCTTGCGCGTGAAGCGCAGGAGCTCCTGCGCGCCCTCGGCTCCGATCGGCACGATGAGACGTCCGCCGACGGCGAGCTGCTGCACCAGCGTGTCGGGAACGACGAGCGGCGCTGCGGCAACGAGGATGCCGTCATACGGTGCGTGCGCCTTCCATCCTGCGCTTCCATCGCCGTGACGAAAGCGCACGTTGCGCAGCTCGAGCTCCTTTATTCGTTGGCGCGCCCGTGCGACCAACGGCTCGATCCGCTCGATCGTGTAGAGCTTGCCGATGAGCGGCGCGAGCACGGCCGTCTGATAACCGCACCCCGTACCGACTTCGAGCACGTTGCTGAGCGGTGGCCCCTCGAGCAGCGCCTCGGTCATGCGCGCGACGATGTAGGGTTGCGAGATCGTCTGTCCGAAGCCGATCGGCAGCGCCGTGTCCTCGTACGCCCGGCTGCTCAGGGCCTCGTCGACGAAAATGTGGCGCGGCACATTGCGCATGCGCTCGAGGACGAGCGCATTTGAGATGCCCTGCTCGCGCAGGCGCTGGATGAGGCGGTCGCGCGTGCGCGCGGAGGTCATCCCGATGCCGGTCATCCTGAGGTCAGCCACGGAACGCATCCAGCCAGCCGGTGAGGCGTTCGATCGCGGCATGGCGCGTGAGGTCTATCTGCAGAGGCGTCACCGAGACGAATCCGTGCGCGACGGCATGAAAGTCGGTTCCCGGCCCTGCGTCCTGCTCCGCACCGGCCGGGCCCACCCAGTACACGGGCCGCCCGTGCGGATCGCGCGCCTGGATGACATGCTCGGAACGATGGCGGAACCCGAGCCGCGTCGCGCGGAAACCCTTGAGGGTCTCGAACGGCACATCCGGAACATTCACGTTGAGGATCAGCGCGCGCTCGGGCAGTGGCCTTGCGAGCAGCTGCTCGATGAGCAGCGCCGCGACACGCGCGCCGGTCTCGAAATACCGGCCGCTCGCAGGCTGCGTGCACAGCGACATTGCAAGCGTCGGCAACCCGAGGAAGCGGCCCTCGACGGCCGCGGCAACGGTTCCCGAGTACAACACGTCATCGCCGAGATTGGGGCCGTCGTTCACGCCCGAGACGACCATGTCGTGCTCGAAGTCGAACAGCCCCGAGATCGCGAGGTGCACGCAGTCGGTGGGTGTGCCGATCACGTAGTAGACCGAAGGCTCGACCTCGAAGACCCGCAGCGGCACATCGAGCGTCAGAGAGTTGCTCGCACCGCTGCGGTTGCGGTCGGGGGCGACGATCGTAACCGGGCCGAACCGCACCAACGCCTCGCGCAGGCGCAGGATCCCTTCGGCGCGGTAGCCGTCGTCGTTGCTCACGAGGATCTTCACGTTGCGCTATCGTATTGTCATGGCCGGCCCGAAGCGGCGCGTCAATATAGCGGGTGAGCGCGGCTCGGGGGAGGCTCGCGCGCGCTTCGCGGAGCACCTCGCCGGGACTTCCGCCACCGAGGAGGAGACGGCGCTGTTCCGTGAGGCGACGCGCGGCGTGCGGCCCCTCGAGCACGATCGCCACACCGGCCCCCCTTCGAAGCCTGCCCCGCTTGCACGCTTCACACGCGCCGACCGGACCGCGATCCTCGATGAGAGCTTGAGTACGGCGCCCGATGATCCGTATCTCGCGGGCGGCGAGGTAGCCTCATATGCACGTGCCGGCGTGCAGAGAGCCGTCCTGACCAGGCTGCGGCGCGGTGACTACCGGGTGCAGGCGGAGCTCGATCTGCACGGCTTGAGCGTGCGGGAAGGCAAGGAGGCGCTGCGCGGATTCCTCGCCGAGGCATTGCACCGGGACGTGCGCTGCGTGCGCATCATTCACGGCAAGGGTCTGCGCTCTGGCCCGCGGGGCCCGGTGCTCAAGGCGATGGTGACGAGCGTGCTGCGCCGGAGCTCTTACGTGCTCGCTTTCGTATCGGCCCGCGGTGTGGACGGAGGCACGGGCGCGGTCTACGCGCTGCTCACACCGCATTGAAGGCGGCGAGACGCTCGCGCGGCCTCACGACGGAGATGCTCGAGCGGCCTCACGGCGGCGCAACCAGCACGACCGCCTGCGCGGCGATTCCCTCGCGACGGCCGAGAAATCCCAGCCGCTCGGTCGTCGTCGCCTTGAGGTTGACCCGCTCGGGAGGCACCTCGATGAGCCGCGCAACGGTCGCCCGGATCTCCTCGCGATGCTTGGCGAGCCGCGGCGCCTCGCAGAGCAGCGTGATGTCGGCATTCACGACGGCGAGGCCGCGCGCCGCGAGCATCTCGATCACGGCGCGCACGAATCCGCTGCTCGCCGCTCCGCGCCATTGCGGGTCATCGTCCCGGAAATGCTGCCCGATGTCGCCGAGTCCGCCCGCTCCGAGCAGCGCGTCGCAGAGCGCGTGCAGGATTACATCGCCATCCGAGTGAGCGAGCACGCCGTGTGTGTGCGGAACGCGCACGCCGCCCAGCATGACGGCATCTCCCGGACCGAACGCATGCACGTCGAATCCCGATCCGATCCGTGCGCCAGAGATCTGCATCGAGCCCTCCACGCTCGTCTCGACGAGCCATGCGGCTGCAACGGCCAGATCGGCCGTCGTCGTGATCTTGAGATTCGCGGCCGAGCCGCGCACCGCGAGCGGGTGCGCGCCCGTCCACTCGAGCGCCTGCGCCTCATCGGTCGGCGAGCGGCCGGCGGCGATGGCCGCATCGAGGGCGGCGCACAGCGCACCGTAGCGGAACATCTGCGGTGTGAGAGCCCGCCAGAGCCCGGCGCGGTCGACGGTGCGCTCGATGAGTCCGTCATCGGTGCACGCTTTGAGCGTGTCGGGAACCGGCGAGGCAAGCACCGCACCGACGGGGTGGGCGCCGCCCTCCTCGAGAAGACGGTCGAGGTCTGTGCGGGAGAGACACGGCCGCGCCGCATCGTGCACGAGCACCCAGTCGTTGTCGGTTGCGCGGCCCGAGAGCGCCAGGAGACCGTTTCGCACCGAATGCGCGCGCTCGGCTCCCCCGGGCGCGAGAATGAGCTCCTTCTCGGCGCCCGCGCGCGCCGCAATCTGCTGCCAATGCCGATCGTCGGGCGCGAGCGCGACCACCACGGCCGCGCAGCGTGCATCGCTCACGAAAGGCGCGAGCGCCCACTCGATGACGGTACGGCCGAGAAGCGGGGCGTATTGCTTCGGCAGGAGCTCGCGCGCTCGAGCGCTCGGCGGCGCAGGATCGCGCTCGCGGAATCTTCGCCCGCTTCCGGCGGCCGGCATGACGAGCCAGTAGCGCATGGCTTGAGCCCGCTCGTGCGACCGCGATGATGGCTGCGCGCTAGCGGCTCGCCGTGCGCGGCGGGGAAGGCGGCAGCGGCGGGACGCGCGGAACGGTCGAGCTGCGCGGCACGACCTGGTAGTAGGTCTCGCTCTCTCCGATCATGCCGAGCTCGCTGCGTGCCCGCTCCTCGAGAGCGGCCATGCCGTTCTTCAGATCGTGGACCTCCGCTGCGAGCTCGCGATTGCGCTGCGCCAGCCGATCGTTGTCGGCCTGCTGCGCCGCCACTGCGGAGCGCAGTCGCATGACCTCCCGCACGCCATCGTGCGATAGCCAAATCCGGTACTGCAGCAGGAGGAAGGTAGCGGCCAGCGCCGCGGCAAGCCATCTCATGGGCGCTGGAGCCTAGCGCGGCCGGCCGCGTTCGCAAAGGCCTCCCAGCCTGCATATCGGGCATTCGCGCCGAGCTCCGCTTCGATGCGCAGGAGCTGGTTGTATTTCGCGATCCGGTCCGAGCGCGAGAGCGAGCCCGTCTTGATCTGCGTTGCCGCAGTCGCAACCGCAATATCGGCGATCGTGTGATCCTCCGTCTCGCCCGAGCGGTGCGAGACAACCGAGGCATAGTGCGCCTGCTCCGCCATGGCGATCGCCGCGAGCGTTTCGGTGAGCGTACCGATCTGGTTGAGCTTGATGAGGATTGCGTTCGCCACGTGCTTTTCGATCCCCTCCTTCAGGATGCGGGTGTTCGTGACGAAGATGTCATCGCCCACGAGCTGCAGCCGTGATCCGAGCGCGCCGGTGAGCTCCGCCCAGCCGCTCCAGTCGGCCTCCGCCATACCGTCTTCGATGCTCACGATCGGGTAACGGTCCGCGAGGTCGCCGAGATAGCGCGTGAATTCGCCCGAGGTGAAGAGCCTGCCCTCGGAGGCGAGATCGTACTTCCCGTTCCGATAGAGCTCCGAGCTCGCCACATCGAGCCCGAGCGCAATGTCCTTCCCGGGGCGGTAGCCGGCCTGCTCGATCGCTTGCAGGATGAGACCGAGCGCTTCCTCGTTCGAGCCGAGATCCGGCGCGAAGCCCCCTTCGTCTCCGACCGCCGTCGACAGGCCGCGTCCCGCGAGCAGCTTCTTCAACGTGTGGAACACCTCCGCCCCGTAGCGCAGCGCCTCGCGAAAGCTCGGCGCGCCGGCGGGGAGGATCATGAACTCCTGAATATCGAGGCTGTTGTTCGCATGCGCGCCGCCGTTCACGATATTCATCTGCGGAACCGGCAGCACCGGCGGTCGGCCCCCGAGCATCGCCGTGGCGAGGTACCGATACAGCGGCATGCGCGCATCGCGCGCCGCGGCGTGCGCGGTCGCGAGCGACACGGCCAGAATGGCGTTCGCACCGAGCCGGCCCTTGGTCTCGGTGCCGTCGAGCTCGATCATCACTCGGTCGAGGCCGGCCTGGTCGCGCGGATCGCACCCGAGGAGCGCCTGACGGATGGCCGCGTTCACGTGCTCGACGGCGCGCAACACCCCTTTGCCGCCGTAGCGCTTGCTATCGCCATCGCGCAGCTCGACCGCCTCGCGGGTGCCGGTCGAGGCACCCGAGGGTACTGCCGCCCGACCGAGCGCTCCGGAATCGAGCACCACATCGGCCTCGACGGTGGGATTGCCGCGCGAATCGAGGATCTCGCGGCCTCGAATATCGCTGATCTTGCTCATGGTGTTCTCGTGCCCTGCTCTGCGCTGCCTAATTCTTCCCCGGCAGCAAGGACTCTTCCAGGGGCTTCGATTTGACGGCCGAATCGAGCGCCTGCAGGGTCGCGAGCAACGGCTCCATCCGATCGAGCGGCCAGGCGTTCGGTCCGTCCGAGAGCGCCTGTGCCGGATTCGGGTGCGTCTCCATGAACAGGCCCGCAACGCCCGCCGCGACGGCTGCGCGCGCGAGCACCGGCACGAACTCGCGCTCACCGCCCGATGAGGCGCCGCGTCCGCCCGGCAGCTGCACCGAATGGGTGGCATCGAAGACGACCGGGCAGCCCGTCTCGCGGAGTATCGCGAGCGAGCGCATGTCGGAGACGAGGTTGTGATAGCCGAACGAGAAGCCGCGCTCGCACACGAGGATCGCCTGGTTGCCGGTCGAGCGCGCTTTCTCGACGACGTTCCGCATCTCCCAAGGCGAGAGGAACTGGCCCTTTTTGATGTTCACGGGCTTCCCCTGAGCTGCGACACTCAGGATGAAATTCGTCTGTCGGCACAGGAACGCCGGCGTCTGCAACACATCGACGACCGCCGCGGCATCGGCGAGCGGGGTGTCCTCGTGCACGTCCGTGAGCACGGGCACCCCGAGATCGCGTTTGACGCGCTCGAGAACCTTGAGTCCGGCATCGAGCCCCGGGCCGCGAAAGCTCGCTCGGGAAGAGCGATTCGCCTTGTCGAACGACGCCTTGAAGATGAACGGAATGCCGAGGCGGCCGGTGAGCGCCTTGAGGGTTCCGGCGATCTCGAGCGTGAGCGCCTCGCTCTCGATGACGCACGGGCCCGCAATGAGAAAGAAGGGCTTCTCGAGGCCCGCGTCGAAGCCTGCGAGCCTCATGCCGGAGGAGCAGCCGGACTCATGCGCCCGCCGCGGCGGGTAGCAGGGCCGCGCGCTGCGCGCGTGCCGCACGGATGAACGCGGCGAAAAGCGGGTGGCCGTCGCGCGGCGTCGAGGTGAACTCGGGGTGGAATTGCGTTGCGAGGAACCACGGATGGTTCGGCAGCTCCACGATCTCGACCAGCCCGTCGCGCGAGAAGCCCGAAAACTTGAGCCCCGACTGACGATAGCGATCGAGGTAGTTGTTGTTGAACTCGTAGCGGTGGCGATGGCGCTCGAGGATCGTATCGCGCCCGTAGAGCTCGCGCGCTCGCGCGCCAGGCGCGAGCAGCACCTCCTGCGCACCGAGACGCATCGTCGCGCCCTTCCCCGAGGCCTCGTCTCGCAGCTGCGACCCGCGCGCCTCGTCCTGCCACTCGGTGATGAGCGCAATCACGGGATGGGGCGTGGCGCGGTTGAACTCGGTACTGTTCGCGCCGGCGAGCCCGAGCACGTGACGGCCGTACTCGATGACCGCGATCTGCATCCCGAGGCACAGTCCGAGATAGGGGACGCGGTTCTCCCGCGCGAATCGCACCGCGGCGATCTTGCCTTCGATGCCCCGCTCGCCAAATCCGCCCGGCACCAGGATCGCATCCATCCCCTCGAGGGCGCCCGTCCCCTGGCTCTCGATATCGGTCGATTCGATGTAGTGGACGTTGACGCGGGTCCGGGACTTGAGGCCAGCGTGGGTCAGCGCCTCGTTGAGCGAAATATAGGAGTCGCGGATCTGGACGTACTTGCCGACCATCGCGATATCGACGTGACCGTCCGAGCTTGCGCGCGCCTGCACGACGTGTCGCCACTCGGTGAGATCGGTCGCGGGCACATCGAGGCGCAGCTTCTCGACGATGATATCGTCGAGCCCCTGCTCATGAAGCAGGATCGGGATCTGATAGATGTTGTCGGCGTCGATCGCCGAGATGACCGCGCGCTCCTCGACGTTGGTGAAGAGCGCGATCTTGCGCCGCTGCTCCTCGGGGAGTGCGTGCCGGCAGCGGCAGAGCAGCACGTCCGGCTGGATGCCGATGCCGCGCAGCTCCTTGACCGAGTGCTGCGTCGGCTTCGTCTTGATCTCTCCGGAGCCCGATGAGCCGACGATCGGCACCAGCGTCAAGTGCATGTATACGCAGCGGCTGTGTCCGAGCTCGACCCCGAGCTGGCGAATCGCCTCGAGGAACGGCAGCGATTCGATGTCGCCGACCGTGCCGCCGATCTCGACCATGCAGATGTCCGCATCGCCCGCCCCGAGAGCGATGCTGCGCTTGATCTCGTCGGTGATGTGCGGGATCACCTGCACGGTCGCGCCGAGATAATCGCCGCGCCGCTCCTTCGCGATCACCCGCTCGTAGATGCGGCCGGTGGTGAAGTTGCTGTTCCGTCCCGTCGTCGTGCGGACGAATCGCTCGTAATGACCGAGGTCGAGATCGGACTCGGTACCGTCCTGAGTGACGAAGACCTCCCCGTGCTGGAAGGGGCTCATGGTGCCCGGGTCCACGTTGATGTACGGGTCGAGCTTCACCATCGCGACCTTGAGGCCTCGTGCCTCGAGGATCGCGCCCAGGGAGGCGGAGGCGATGCCCTTGCCCAACGAGGACACGACACCGCCTGTGACGAATACGAAACGGCTCATGAAGAGATCGGGATTCCCGTCGAGACCTTCGGAGTGCGGCTCAGCGGCCGCAGTATCGACGGGCGAGCAGATTAGCAGACCGGGGGGACGCTTTGAAGCGCTGCGCTCGAGGTACCGCCCGCTCGAGGTACCGCCCGCTCGAGGCACCGCCTGGTCGAGGCGCCGCCTGCGCCCTGCGCCGCCTGCGCGGGCCGGTGCGCGCGGGAGCGCGGTGCGCGTCCGCCGCTCATCGATGCCAGATGAAGCGCCCGCGTCGCCGCTGCCCGCTCTCCGCGCGCACGGCTGCATCGACCCAAAGATCCGCCGCGGCGAGCAGCCGATCGCCCGACCAGAGAAGCGGAATTCGAGCGCGGTCGGCGTGCGGCACCCGCGACTCCTGCAACAGCGACTTGAGCAGCCGCCGCGGTCCCCCGCGCCGCAACCGCAGCCGCTCGCCGCCGCGGCGGAGCCGTACGGTGAGGGGCTCGGGAATGACATCGAGGTCGAGCGGACCGTGCGGGTCCAGCGCAAGCTCCAGGCGGCCGAGCCCTGCGGGAAGCTCGAGCGCGCGCTGCCGCGGGTACCACTCGAGGTCGCAAACTGCGACGTCCGTCACATTGCGATCATTCGTGCGCTCGAGGCTCAGGCGATTCCCCTCGCGACAAGCGCGGCTGCCCGCCCAGCGCACCTCAGGGTGCGCATCCGCACGCGCCGCGATCAGCGCGCCGGCGAGCTCTGCGAGCCGGCGCGAATCGGGGAGCGGATGGCCCCGCTGAACGATCCAGTACCGGAGGGCGTTGCGCCTGCGATCCTCGGGCAGCGTGCGCAGATGGGTGACGGCCAGCGCGTCCGCGATCGCCGCGCGTTCCACATCGACGCGCGCGAGCAGATCGAGCAGCCGCTGGGCCTCGGCGGCGTGGCGCGCAGCGCGCGAGACGGCGCGGCTCGCAGCGGGCCAGCGAGCGCGCAGCAACGGGGTGACGCTGCGGCGCAGATAATTGCGATCGAAGCGCTCGTCCGTGTTCGTCGCATCCTCGACCCATTCGAGCGCGTGCTGGTGCGCCCAGGCCTCGAGCTCCGCGCGCTCCATCTCGAGCAGAGGCCGTGCGATCCGTCCGCGACCAAACGGGGCGACTGCCGGCATCGCCGCAAGCCCGCGCAGCCCCGCGCCGCGCAGCAGCTGCAGCAGAACCGTCTCGAGCTGATCGTCGGCATGCTGTGCGGTCAGCAAGACCTCATCCGCGCCGAGCGCCGCTGCAAGCGCGGCGTAGCGGGCCTCGCGCGCCGCCGATTCGAGCGAGGCGCCGCGCGCGTGGCGCACCTCGACCTTTGCGATCGTGAGCGGGATATCGAGCCGTGCGGCCAGCGCGCGGCAGTGCGAAGCCCACGCGCCCGAGCTCGGATGAAGTGCGTGATCGATGTGCAATGCCCGCAGGGGCGGTCGTCTTTTGAGACCGGCGAGTGCGACGAGTAGCACCGTCGAATCGAGACCCCCGCTGAATGCGACGGCGAGCGCGCTGCGCGGGTATTCGGGCAACAGCGCGGCGAGGGCGGCCTCGATGCGCCGCGGGAGCGGCTCCTTGCGGCGCTCGCTCACCTGTCTAACTGCCGACCTCCTCGGAGTACACACCGATCGAGGCGATGCGCGCGTTGCGCTGCTCGCGCAAACGTTCGGGCGCGACCGCCTCGAGCTCATCGAGATGGCGCACGATCGCGGCCTTCAGATTCGCGGACATCTGCGCGGGATCGCGATGCGCGCCCCCGAGCGGCTCCTCGAGAACTTCATCGACGAGACCGAGCTCGTGGAGCTTTGCGGCGGTGAGCCCGAGCGCCTCCGCCGCCGCTTCCTTCTTATCGGTGCTCTTCCACAGAATCGAGGAGCATGCCTCCGGTGCAATCACCGAGTAGGTGCTGTACTGGAGCATCAACAGCCGGTCGCAAACGCCGATCGCGAGCGCACCGCCCGAGCCGCCCTCGCCGATCACGGCCGTCACGATCGGCACCCGGAGCAAAGACATCTCGAAGAGATTGCGGGCGATCGCCTCGCTCTGACCGCGCTCCTCGGCGCTGGCGGAAGGATAGGCACCGGGGGTATCGATCAGCGTCACGATCGGCAGATGAAAGCGTTCGGCGAGGCGCATGAGCCGCAGCGCCTTGCGGTAGCCCTCGGGCTTCGGCATGCCGTAGTTGCGGCGCACGCGCTCTTTGGTGTCCCGGCCCTTCTGATGGCCGATGAGCATGATCGCGCGCTCATCGATCCGCGCGAGGCCGCCGACGATCGCCAGATCGTCGCCGAACATCCGATCGCCGTGCTGCTCGTGAAACTCCCGGCAAATCGCGGCCGCATAGTCGAGGGTGTAGGGCCGCTGAGGATGACGCGCGAGCTGCGTGATCTGCCAGGGCGTGAGGCTCGCGAAGATACTCGTCGTGAGCTGGCGGCTCTTCGCCTGCAGCCGCGCGATCTCATCGCTGATATTGACTTCCGAGTCGGACCCGACGTGCTTGAGCTCCTCGATCTTCGCTTCGAGCTCGGCGATCGGCTGTTCAAAATCGAGAAACGCGACGGCCATGTGACGGGTCGTATCCCCTCGAACTGGACCGCGGCAGGTTACGGGTGGCCGTGCCGCCCGTCCAGTACCGTTGAAGGCGGTCCGTAGAGGAGCCTCACGCCCCCGCGACCGGCGAACCCCTCGAGGTGCTCGATGAGCTCGCGCGCGGGCCGTACGGCCCACTCGGGGCCGAGATTGAGCGCGCAGCCTGCGCCGGTCGCGCGGTACTGGATCGTGACCGCGCATGAGCCATTTCGCCAGGGCTCGAGTAGCGTCTCGAAACGTGCGATGAGCGCGTGAGGCTCGCCCTGCGCGGGCCAGCGCAGGATGAGGCGGCGCGCATCGCGCTCGCGCGCGACGTGCAGGTCCGTGATGCGCCGCGCCGCGAGGCGCCACGCGTCGCTGAACTCATCGAACCGCAACATTCCCTCGACGAGGATCAGCGCATCCTTCGCGATGAGATCGCGGTGCTGCTGATAGACCTCATCGAAGAGCGTCACTTCGATCCGCCCCGAACGATCGTCGAGCACGATGCTCAGGCGCGGCCCGCGCTTCCGCACCTCATCGATCAGCCCGGCGATGCTCGCGGGCCTGCCCAAGCTGAAGCCGCGGCCGCCCTCCGAGCTCGGCGGCTTCTCGCTCACGAGGTCCGCGATGCGCGCGGAGACGAACCGGGGCAGATCGGCCTCGAAGCGATCGATCGGGTGGCCCGTCAGATAGAGCCCGAGCGTCTCGCGCTCCCCCGCAAGCCGCAGCGGCTCGCTCCAGTCTGCGACCGGCACGATCCAATCGCCATCGGGATGCTTACGATCGGCCTCACCCGCGGCAGCCGTCGGCCCTTCAGCGGCCGCGAGCCCGAACAGATCGTCCTGTCCGGTCTCGACGGCCTTCGAGCTTTGCTCCCCGAGCTGCATGGCAGCCGGCAGGCCGTTCATCAGCGTTGCGCGATTGAGGCCGAGACCATCGAGGCTTCCCGAGCGAATGAGCGCCTCGAGCACGCGGCGGTTGAGCCTGGTGAGGTCCATGCGCCGGCACAAATCCGTGAGCGAGCGGAACGGGCCGCGCGCCTCGCGCTCGGCAATCAACGCCTCGACGGCGCCGAGACCCACGCCTTTGATCGCGCCGAGCCCATAGCGGATCGTCTTCTCGCCGGCGACCGTGAATTCGTGCGCCGAGGTGTTCACCTCCGGCGGCCGGACCTCGAGATCGAGCTGCTTGCATTCCTCGATGAGGCCCACCACCTTGTCCGTGTGGTCCATGTCGGCCGAGAGCACTGCCGCCATGAAGGCTGCGGGATGATGCGCCTTCAGATAGGCCGTCTGATACGAGAGCAGCGCGTACGCGGCCGAATGCGATTTGTTGAAGCCGTAGCCTGCGAATTTCTCCATCAAATCGAAGATGTGCGCCGCGCGCTCGCGCGCGACACCGCGCGCGACGGCTCCGTCCACGAAAACCGAGCGCTGCTTCGCCATCTCCTCGGGCTTCTTCTTGCCCATCGCGCGGCGCAGCAGATCCGCACCGCCGAGCGTGTACCCGGCGAGCACCTGCGCGATCTGCATGACCTGCTCCTGATAGAGGATCACGCCGTAGGTCGCCTTCAGCACCGGCTCGAGACTCGGGTGCAGATAATCGATCGGACCGTCGATGCGGCCGTGCTTGCGATTGATGAAATCCTCGACCATTCCCGATTGCAGCGGGCCGGGCCGGAAGAGCGCGTTGATCGCGACGATGTCCTCGAAGCAGTCGGGCTGCAGCCGGCGGATGAGGTCTTTCATGCCGCGCGACTCGAGCTGGAAGACCGCCGTCGTTCGTCCTGACTTCAACAGCTGGTAGGCGGCCGGATCGCCCATCGGGATGGCCTCGACGGCGAGCGGCGCCTCACCATTCGTCGCGCGCAGCCGGTTGATCCGGCCGAGCGCGCGATCGATGATCGTGAGCGTGCGCAAGCCGAGGAAGTCGAACTTGACGAGCCCTGCGGCCTCCACGTCGTCTTTGTCGAACTGTGTGACGACGCTCGATGAGCCCTCTTCGCGGTAGAGCGGGGCGAAGTCGGTGAGCACCGAGGGAGCGATCACCACTCCGCCCGCGTGCGTCCCGGCATTGCGAGTCAGACCCTCGAGAGAGCGCGCGAGATCGATGAGATTGCGAATCTCCTCCTCGGTATCGTAGAGGCGTTTGAGCTCGGGCTCCTTCGCGAGCGCATCGTCGAGCGTGATGCCGAGCTCGAAGGGGATGAGCTTCGCGATCCGATCGACGAAGCCGTAGCTCATCCCGAGCACGCGGCCCACGTCGCGCACCACCGCCTTCGCGGCCATCGTGCCGTAAGTGATGATTTGCGAGACGCGCTCGCGGCCGTATTTGTGTGCGACGTAGTCGATGACGCGGTCGCGTCCTTCCATGCAGAAGTCGACATCGAAATCCGGCATCGACACGCGCTCGGGGTTCAAGAAGCGCTCGAAAAGCAGGTCGTGCTCGATCGGATCGAGGTCCGTGATGCGCAGACAGTACGCAACGAGCGAGCCCGCACCGGATCCTCGGCCCGGCCCGACCGGCACACCGTTGCCGCGCGCCCAGCGGATGAAGTCGGCGACGATGAGAAAGTACCCGGCGAATCCCATCTGGCAGATCACATCGAGCTCGATTGCGAGGCGCGCGCGGTAGCGCGCCTCGTCATCGGCCGCGCCTGCCGTGCCGGCCACGCGCGTCGGCCGCCGCTCTGCGAGCCCTCGCTCGGCTTCGGCCCGCAAGTACTCCGCCGTGGTCGAGCCGGCCGGCACCGGATACTCCGGCAGGCGCGCCTCACCGAGCTTCAGAACGAGGCTGCAGCGGCGCGCGATCTCGACCGAATTAGCAAGCGCCTCCGGCAAATCCGCGAAGAGCGCGGCCATCTCCGCCGGCGTGCGCAAGTATTGCTGAGAGGTGTAGCGCCGCGGTCGGCTGGGGTCCGTGAGGAGCGCGCCCTCCCGGATGCACACGCGCGCTTCGTGCGACTCGAAATCCGCCGCCGCGAGGAAGCGCACGTCGTTGGTCGCCACGATCGGCACGCTGCGGCGGGCCGCAAGCGCGACGGCCGCGGCGATGTACGACTCCCCGTCGGGGCGTCCGACCCGCTGCAGCTCGATGTAGAACCGGTCGCCGAAGAGCTCGAGCCAGGCATCGAGGGCGCGCGAGGCCTCGCGCTCGCGACCGTTGAGGAGCGCGCGGCCGATATCTCCCTCGCCCGCGCAGGAGAGCGCGATCGTCCCCCCGAGTGCCGCGGCCGTGAGCCAGCGGCGATCGATGAGCGGAGTGCCGCGATGCCGCTCGGCTTCGAGGTACGCGCGGGTGAGAAGCTGAGTGACGTTGCGATAACCCGCCTGAGATTGACAGAGGAGCGTGAGCCGAGAGCTCTGGCCCCGCTCCCCCTCCGCGATGCTGAGATCAACGCCCACGATCGGCTTCACGCCGCGCTCGAGCGCGGCGCGGTAGAGCTTGACCATCGCGAACAGATTCGTCTGGTCGGTGAGCGCGACGGCGGGCATTCGCGCGGCGACCACCGCCTCGATCAGCTCCGGCACCCGCACGACGCTATCGAGTAGCGAGTACTCGGTGTGCAGGCGCAGGTGAACGAAACCGTGCGAGCCGGTGCTCATGCCTCGACTTCCGGAGCGGCATCGAGATCGCATTTTACGGGCGAGAACGACCGCCGGTGCAGCGGAGAAGGCGGCAGCAGGCGCAGCGCCTCGAGGTGCGCGGGTGTCGCATAGCCCTTGTGCTGCGCGAAAGCGAACCCGGGGTAGCAGCCGTCGAGGCGCGTCATCAGCGCATCGCGGTAAGTCTTCGCGAGAATCGAGGCGGCGCTGATCGAGGCGACCGTGCGGTCACCGCCGATGATCGCCTCGACCGTGCAGGCGAGCGGCAGGTCGGCGAGGTGCGGCGTGCAGTCGCCATCGATCCGGACGTGGGTCGGGACGATCGGCAGGGCGAGGAGCGCCCGGCGCATGGCAAGCAGCGTCGCCTGCAGAATGTTGATCGCGTCGATCTCTTCGCGATCCGCCCATGCGACGGCCCAGGCGACCGCGCGTGCGCGAATGCGCGGCGCGAGCGCCTCGCGAGCCTCGGGCGTCAAGAGCTTCGAGTCCGCGAGCCCTGGGATGCGACGCCGCGGATCGAGAATCACCGCTGCCGCAACGACCGGGCCGGCGAGCGGCCCGCGCCCGGCTTCATCGACGCCGGCGATGAGCCTGCGCACGATCACGTGCCGGTGCCTCCCCTGCGCACGGTCATGCGGCCGCCCCTCGCCTGCGCTCGACGACGAGGTCCAGCACGGCAGCCGCTGCGCGCTCAGCTCCCCCGCGGCGAAGCGTCTCGTGGATGCGGCGAAACTCCGCCTGCAGCGTCTCGCGCCGCGGGCCGCTCTCGAGCTCCCCGAGCAGCGCAGTCCCGAGTGCCTCGGGCGTCACCTCCTCCTGGAACAGCTCCGGGACGAGCCCTCGCCCCGCGAGGAGATTCGGCTGCGAGAAGTGCGGCACCTTGACGAGCCCGAGGCGCCGGATGGCGAGCGCGGTGAGCCGTCCGAAGCGATAGGCGACGACCATTGGCCGCTTGGAAAGCAGCGTCTCGAGTGTCGCGGTGCCCGAGGCGACGAGCGCAACGTCAGCCGCGGCGAGCGCGCGCTGCGAGTCGCCATCGAGAAGCTCGACACCGTGCCAACCGAGTACCTGCATCTGGCGCTCGAAGATGCGCCGTACCGCCGCGGAGGCCATCGGCGCGACGAACCGTACTCCGGGCCTGCGCGCCTCGAGCCAGCGCGCCGCACCGAGGAAATCGAGCCCGAGCCGCTCGACCTCGGCAAGACGGCTGCCGGGAAGCAGCGCGACGACTGCTACCGCACCCTCGATCCCGAGCTCGCGCCGGGCGCGCGGCTGATCGATGTCGAGCGGAATTTGGTCGGCGAGCGGATGGCCGACGAAGACGGCCCGTATGCCGTGGCGCCCGTAGAACTCCGCCTCGAAGGGCAGCAGGCAGAGCACGAGGTCGCACGCCCGCGCGATGAGCTTCACGCGGCGCTGGCGCCACGCCCACACTTGAGGACTGACGTATTGCACGGTCGGCAGTCCCGCGCGGCGCAGCTGCGCGGCGAGGCCGAGATTGAACGCGGGTGCGTCGATGCCGATGAACACGTCCGGCCGCTCGCGTTTGAAGCGTTCCTTCAAGCGTCTGCGAAGCAGGGCGAGCCGCGGCAGCTCCTTCAGCGGCTCGAACAGCCCCATCACGGAAAGCTCGTGTGCCTGCGCCCAGGGCTCGCAGCCCTCGGCCGCCATGCGCGCGCCCGCGACGCCTGCGGCACTCAGCCGCGGCATGCGCGTGCGCAGCGCACGGATGAGCGCGGCGCCGAGCTGATCGCCCGACGATTCCCCGGCGACGAGTCCAATGCTCAATTCTTCCAGACCGCGCATGCAACGGCGGATACGCCGTCTCAGCGCGTGAGACTGCGCGACGAACGCTCGATGAAGCGCACCAGCAGCTCGAGCTCGGGCTGCTCGCGGGCGAGTCCGGTGAGTCGCTCGGCGGCCTCTTCGAGCTTCAGGTCCATGCGATAAAGGATACGGTACGCCTCGCGGATGTGGCGGACCTCGACGGGCGAGAAGCCGCGGCGCTTCAGCCCTTCGACGTTCACGCCGTGGGGCATCGCCGGATTGCCGGTGATGAGAACGTACGGCGGCACATCGCGGCTCACCATCGCGCCCCCGCCGATGAAGGCATGCGCCCCGATCTTGCAGAACTGGTGAACGGCGCTCAAGCCCCCGAGCTGCACCCAGTCGCCGATCTCGACGTGGCCTCCGATCGAGGCGCAGTTCGCGAAGACCACGCGGTCGCCGATGATGCAGTCGTGCGCGACGTGGCTCGAGGCAAGGAACAACCCGTCGCTGCCGATCGTCGTGACGCCGCGGTCGCCCACCGTGCCGCGATTGACGGTGCAGAACTCGCGGAACACGTTGCGATCGCCGATCTCGAGCCGCGTCGGCTCGCCGCTGTATTTTTTATCCTGCGGAGCCTCGCCGATCGATGCGAACTGATAGATGCGGCAGGCGGCCCCGATGCTCGTCGGCCCATTCACGACGGCATGCGGACCGATGATCGTGCCGGGACCGATCGTCACATCGGGCCCGATGACCGAGAAGGGCCCGACGGTCACATCGGCGGCGAGCTCGGCTTCACGGGACACGACCGCCCGCGGATCGATCACCTCGAGGCCTCCGGTGCGAGCATCATCTCGCACCCGGCGACCTCGTCAGTGCCCACGTAAGCGCTCGCTGAGAAGCGCCAGATACCTTTGAAAGCGCGCTCGAGCCGGGCCGTGAGCACCAGTTGATCGCCGGGCGTGACCGGTTTGCGAAATCGCGCCCGGTCGATTCCGACGAAGTAGAACTTCGTCTCCTCATCCGGGATTACCCCACCCGTGACGAAGGCGAGAATGCCGGCGGACTGCGCGAGCGCCTCGATGATGAGCACGCCCGGCATGACGGGCCGATGGGCGAAGTGTCCGGTGAAGAACGGCTCGTTGTAGGTGACGTTCTTCAACGCCCGGATGCTCTCTCCGCGCTTCAGCTCGAGCACGCGATCGACCAGCAGGAAGGGATAGCGGTGCGGCAGCTGCTTCAGAATCCCCAGAATGTCGATCTCGGTCGATTCAGTCATCGCGGGCACCTTTTCCTGCCGCACGCCCGCCGCCCCGGGCTCGCTGCTCGAGCTCGGCGACGCGGTCGTAGAGAGAGGAGAGTCGTTTGAAACGCGCGACGAGCTTGCGCCAGCTGCGCGCCTCCTCGAAGGGAATGCCCGAGGAGTATACCCCGGGCCGCGTGATCGAATGGCTGATCATCGAGGTACCGGTAATGACGACTCCGTCACAAATCGTGAGCCAGCCGCCGATCGAGACGGCCCCCCCGATCATGCAGTGCCTGCCGATCGCCGTGCTGCCCGAAATCCCTGTGCAGCCGGCGATCGCCGTGTGCGCGCCGATGCGCACGTTGTGGCCGATCTGAATGAGGTTGTCGAGCTTCACGCCCTCCTCGATCACGGTGTCATCGATCGCCCCCCGGTCGATCGTGGTGTTCGCACCGATCTCCACATCCGCCCCGATGCGCACGCTGCCGACCTGCGGCACCTTGATCCACGCGCCGGATTCCTCCGCGAATCCGAACCCATCGCTGCCGATCACCGCGCCGGGATGCACGAGGGTGCGCGCCCCGAGCCTCACGCGCTCGCCGAGCGTCACGCGCGCGACGAGCCACACCTCCTCCTCGAGCCTCGCGCCCGCGCCGACGATCGAATGCGGCCCCACGACCGAGCGCGCGCCGATCTCAGCCCCTGCTGCGATGACGGCGAGCGCACCGATGTGCACGGAAGCATCGATGCGGGCGCCCGCCGCGATCACGGCGCTCGGATGGATACCGGCGGGAGGACGCTCGCGCGGATTGAGAAGCGCGGCGATACGGGCGTAGGTGGCGCGGGGATTCTCGGCGACGAGCGCCGCGACCGGACAGGCATTCGCATGGTCCCGGCCGAGCACGACGGCGGCGGCTCGCGTGCCGTCGAGCTGTGCGCGCAGGCGTGGGTCGGCCAGAAAGGCGACGGAGCGCCCGTGCGCGTGGCCGAGGCTCGCGACACCGTCAACCTCGATCGAGGGGTCCCCGCGCAGCTCGCAACCGAAGCGCACTGCGAGCTCGCCGAGCGAGATCGTCACGCTCCTCTCCCGGCGGGACGGGCCGGCGAGACCGGGGCGCCGCTATTTGCTGCGGCCGGAGGGCTTGTGCGCGCGCGGAGCGGCGCTGCCGCTCGTCGGGGCCGCCGCCGAGCCCGAGGAATCCTTCAGGCGCTCGAGAACCGCGCTGGTCAGGTCTATCGTGGGAGTCGCGTAGATCACATCTCCAGCGAGCACGATGTCGAAGCCCTGAGCCTTCGCATAAGTCTGCACCTGCTCGATCAATGCCTTCTGCAGGCGCGAGAGCTCCTCGTTCTTGCGCTGATTGAAGTCGTCCTGCAACTCGCTCTTCTTGGCCTGAACGTCGCGGTCCGTATCGCGCAAATACTTCTGTTCGCGGTCGCGCTGCTCGTCGGTCATCGTCGCCGCGTCGCGCTGAAACTTGTCGGCCCGCGCCTTCAACGCTTCCTCCTCCTTCGCGAGCGCCTGCCCGCGGGTCCCGAACTCTTTGTTCAGCGAGTTCTGGATCGCTTGCGCCTGCGGCGATCGAGCCGCGAGCAGCTGGAAATTGACATAGCCGATCTTCAGCTCGGCCCAAGCGGGAGAGGTCGCCACGGCGAGCGCGGCCACCGTGCCCCAGAGTACTGACTTCACCACAGAATCACCCCGTATGAGAGCCTCGCGGCCCGTGTACATCTAGAATGCCTGTCCGATGTCGAACTGGAAGCGCTCGACGTTGTCGCCCCAAGTGACCGGTCCAGGGTAATAACCGTCGTTTGCGTGCTGCGCGTTCAGCGGCAGCGCGAAGCTGAAGCGGAAAAGCCCGAGCGGCGCCAGCCATTCCACCGAGATCCCCGCAGACTTCTTCAAGTTATTGTAGCCGAAGTCGTAACGGATGGGTTGACCCAGTCCCCCGAAGACCGAGCCGCCCTCGAAGAATGCATACGGCGGCGCATAGAACTGAGTGCAGCGCGCCGCCGCGGGGTCGGTCACCGAATTGCGGCAGCCGCGCGTGAAGAAGACGTTACCGATATCAAAGAACAGCTTCACCCGCGCATTCGCCTCGATCTTCGCCGGCATCGGCAGGATGAGCTCGGCCCGCCCGAGCACGTTCATGTTCCCGCCGTACGGATTGCCGTACTGATCCTTCGGGCCGAGCGAGCCGGGATAGAAACCGCGCACGGAGTCCGGACCGCCGCCGTAGTAGAGCGCAAACGGCGGGAGCGAGGTCGTTCTGCCGAGCGGCGACCCGTAGCCCGCCTGGAGATTGAAATCCATCGTGAACTGGCCGAAGAGCGGGACGTACTGCAGATAATTGAAGTTCGTGCGCCAGTACTGCACCTTGTCGACCGGCGGCGTGTAGGTCGCGGCGAACGTCATGATCATGCCGCGATCGGCGAACAGCGTCTTGTTGCGCGAGTCGTAGGTCCAGCCGGCGGCGAGCTCGGGCGTCCAGAACTTCGTGCCGAAGACGCTGAAGGAGTTCGTGACATAAGTCTCGGTGTATGGATTGAGCACGGGCGTGCCGGCGTTCGCCGTATAGGGATGCCCGTTCTCCTGCACCCACTGGACGGCCTGCAGCGCGCTCGAGCCCTGGATCGTCACGAGCTGCGCCTGCTGCAAGTTGAGCCCGAACGTCACGAACTGCGGCTCGGACAACGGATAACCCCAGGAGATCCCGGCTGTGAGCAGTTTCGTCGAGAATTGCGATGAAGTTGATATGAACTGGCTCGCATCGCGGTAGCTCAACGACTCGGTGAGCGCACCGCCGTCGATCGTGAAGTAGGGGTTCGTGTGCGAGATGCTGTAAACCTTGTTGTAAGCGCCGCCCTCGAGGTCGATCGAGATGCGCTGGCCGGTGCCGAGGAAGTTGGCGGTCGTGAAATTGCCGTTCAGCGTGAGCTTGTAGAGCTGCGAGTAGCCGACCCCGCCCGAGAGCTGCGCACCGGGGCCCTCCTCGATCTTGAAGTCCACATCGACCTGGTCGGGTGAGCCCGCGACAGGCGTGGTGGATGAGTCCACCTTTTTCACGTACGGCAGGCGCTGAATACGCTGCTTCGAGCGCTCGAGCTCCGCGTTCGAGAGCCAGCCGCCTTCGAGCTGACGCAGCTCGCGTCGCAGCACGACGTCATCGATCTTCGTGACACCCGAGAAGGTGATGTTGCGCACGTAAACCCGATTGCCCGGATCGACGAAGAATGTGAGCGCGACCTTATGGGTCATCGGGTCCGCGGTCGGCACGGGCTCGACCTTGGCGAATGCGTAGCCATCCTGACCGAGCCGGTTTTGAATGAGCGTCTGGGTCGCAGTGATCAGCCGGCGCGAGAAGATCTGGCCCGGAGCGACGAGCACGAAACGCTCAAGCTCCGCCTGCGGCACGACGAACGTGCCCGCGAGCTTCACATCCGAGATGCGATAGACCTCCCCTTCCTCCACGTTCACCGTGATGTAGATGTCCTGCTTCTCCGGGGAGATCTGCACCTGGGTCGAGTCGATCTGGAAGTTCGCATAGCCGCGATCCATGTAGTAGGAGCGCACCTTCTCGAGGTCGCCTTGCAGCGACTCGCGCGAATACTGATCGTCCTGCTTGTACCAGGACAGCAGATTCGGCGTGTGCAGCGTGAAGTTCGCGCGGATCTCCTTGTCGGAGAAGCGTCGGTTTCCGACGATGTTGATCTCGCGGATCTTGGCGGTCTTGCCCTCCCTGATGGTGACCTTCACTTTCACGCGATTGCCGGCCTCGTTGTCGACTCTCGCATCGATGCTCACCGCGTACTTGCCATGACTGAAGTACTGATCGGTGAGATAGTTCGTCACGTCCGCGAGCACCGAGCGGTCGAATTTCTTCCCGCTCGCGAGGCCGACGTTGCGCAGCGATTTCTGCAGGTCCTCCGTCTTGATGAGTTTGTTGCCGGTGATCTCGAAGCTATCGATGGTCGGGCGCTCGAGCACAACGACGACGAGCGTGTTGCCCTGGCGGCGCAGCTGTACGTCGCGAAAGAAGCCCGTGTTGTAGAGGGCGCGGATCGCCTCGCGCACGCGTTGCGGCGTGAGCCGGTCGCCGATGTTCACCGGCAGGTAGTTGAAGACCGTGCCCTCGGAGATGGTCTGCAGCCCCTCGATGCGTATGTCACCGACGGTGAAATTCGACGCGCTCGGCTCGGCAGCGGCTCCGGCGACCCCGGCGGCTCCGCCGATATCCTGAGCGGCAGCTCCGGCGGAGCACAGCAGAAGCATGAAGGAGACCACCAACGCATGACGCATCATTCGGGACCCACCGATCGAGGAGCGCGAGCTCGAAGAGGAAGTTCTAATCGTCGGCGCGCATCGCGCCGCTATTCATGGGCGGAGTCGCCGTTCCCGGCGAGCCCGTGTGTCGCCTGATCGGCGATCGGTGCCGGCGCTGGCCGCACGCCGGGCGGACGCGGCATCATTCGCGCGCCTCCGGCGCGGCCCTCCCGGCGTCGCTCGCACCCCTCGCGAGCCAGGCTGCGCGCCTCTGCATCCGCCTGCAGCACGTCGTCCAGACTGCCGATCTCCCCCCGCGAGGTCCTCACGATTACCGAGTCAATGACCGCCGCGATGTCGGGAAAGTTCAATCGACCCTCGAGGAAGGCGTGGACGGCAACTTCGTTTGCCGCGTTGAGCACCACCGGATGCAACCCCCCGGCGCGCGCCGCGGCCTGCGCGAGCGCGAGGCAGCGGAACTTCTCGGTGTCGGGGGCGCGGAAATCGAGCCGGGCGGTCTGCACCAGATCGAGAAACTGCACCCCCGCCTCGACCCGATCCGGCCACGCGAGCGCGTGAGCGATCGGCGTGCGCATGTCGGGCGCGGCGAGGTGTGCGAGCACCGAGCCGTCCACGTATTCGACGAGGGAGTGCACGATGCTCTGGCGGTGTACCAGGATATCCACGCGCTCGGGCGGCAGACCGAAAAGAAAGCAGGCTTCGATGAGCTCGAGGCCCTTGTTCATCAGCGTCGCGGAATCCACCGAGATCTTGCGGCCCATGACCCAGTTCGGGTGCGCGCACGCCTGATCGGGAGTCGCTGCCGCGATCGCCTCGGGCGGCCAATCGAGAAATGGGCCACCGGAGGCCGTAAGCACCACGCGGCGCACACCGGCGGGCGCGGACCCTGGACGTGCGTCGTGCGGCAGGCATTGGAAGATCGCATTGTGCTCGCTGTCGATCGGCAGCAGCTCTCCGCCCGAGGCACGCACCTCGGCGAGCAGTAGCGGCCCCGCCATGACAAGGGATTCCTTGTTGGCGAGCAGCAGCCGCTTGCCGGCGCGCGCGGCCGCGAGCGTCGAATTGAGGCCTGCCGCCCCGACCACGGCCGCCATTACACAGTCGACCTGCGGCAGGCTCGCGATCACCTCGAGCCCATCGGCGCCCGCAAGAATGCGAGTGGTCGCACTCCCGTCCCCGGAGCCCGACTGAGATCGGCCGCTCCGTGCCTCGCGCCGCGCCGCTGCGAGGCGTTCCTCGAGCTCCTGCGCCGCTGCGGGATCGGCCATCGCCGCGACCTCCGGAGCGAAGCGCAGGCACTGCTCTGCGAGCCGCGCGGCATTGCGGTTCGCGGCGAGCGCGACAACCCGGAAACGGTCCGGGTGTCGTGCGATCACATCGAGCGTGTTCGCGCCGATGGAGCCGGTCGAGCCGAGGACGGCAACCCCGGTGCGCTTCACGAGGCCGCCGGCCATCAGGCGCCTACCCGCCCGAGCGCGATCAGTCCGAACACGAGCACCGGCGCGGCGCCCGTCACACTGTCGATCCTGTCCATGACTCCGCCGTGACCGGGAAACAGGGTCCCGCTGTCCTTCATGCCCGCAAATCGCTTCAACAGACTCTCCGTGAGGTCGCCGACAATCGAGAAGGCAACTGCAATCAAGCACAACGGAACGAAGACCGCGGGCGCGATTCCGAACCAGCTGCTGCCCGCGACGGCTACGAGTGCGCTCAGGGCGATACCCCCGAGCGCGCCCTCCCAAGTCTTGCCGGGCGAGACCTCCGGGGCAAGTCTCTTCTTACCGAAACGGCGTCCGAAGAAGAATGCGCCGATGTCCGCCACCCACACCAGGATCAGTACGAACAAGGTCCACTCGGCTCCGCGGAGCGTGTCGAGCCGCAGTCGAATCAGTGCGAGCCACGCCGGCGCCAGAGCGAAAAGACCGGCGAGCGCGGCCGACCAAGGCGCCGCGCGATGCGGCGCAAAGACCACCCACGAGAGCGCAATGAGCCACCACACGATCGCGGCCGTGAGCACCGTCTGCGTTCCCCCCCGCGGCAGCGACAGCCACCAGACGAGGGGCAACACCGCGGCGACCACCGCGACGTAGCTCCAGCGCATCGCGAGGGTCGACGCGCGCAGGAACGCCGACCATTCCCAAGCGCCGGCGAGCACGATCCCGGTGAGTGCAATGACCGTGGCGATCGGCGGCAGCCAGAGCACGACAAGCAGCAGCGCGATGAGCACCGCGGCCGTCGCGATCCGCGTCCTAAGCACTCAAGCTGCTCCGCGCCTGCGCGGTGGTGCGTCCGAAGCGCCGCTCGCGCCCCGCATAGAGCTCGAGCGCGGCATCGAGTGCCGCCGCATCGAACTCCGGCCACTTGAGGTCGGTGAAATACAATTCGGTATAGGCGAGGTTCCAGAGAAGGAAATTGCTGATACGGTGCTCCCCGCCCGTGCGAATGAGCAGATCGGGGTCCGGAAGCCCCGCGAGCTCGAGCGCTGCCTGGATGTGCTCTTCGGTCAAATCCTGTGGCCTCAACGCGCCGTCCGCACAGCGCGCGGCGAGCTTCTGCGCCGCCCGCACGATGTCCCACCGTCCGCCGTAGCTCACGGCGACCTGCAGAGCGAGCCCGCCGTTTGCGGCGGTCTGCGCCTCGGCGGCGGCGATTCGCGACTGCAGCCGCACGGCAAGGCGCCCCCTCTCCCCGATGAAACGGAGTCGCACGCCGTTCGAGTGCAGCTCCGCCACCTCCCGATCGAGCGCATCGACGAACAGGGCCATGAGCTGCGCCACCTCGTCGCGCGGGCGCAGCCAGTTCTCGCTCGAGAAGGCGAAGATGGTGAGCGCCGGGATGGCGAGCGCGCGGCAGCGCTCGACGCACGTGCGGACGGCCTGGATCCCGGCCTTGTGGCCGGCATGGCGGGGCAGGCCGCGCGCGGCGGCCCACGTCCCGTTTCCGTCCATGATGATCGCGATGTGCCGCGGCAGAGTCACGCGGTTCAAACCTGCATGATCTCCTTCTCTTTCGCCGCGAGGGCGTGATCGATGTCCGCCACGTGCTTATCGGTGAGCTTTTGCACTTCCGTCTCGGCACGCCGCTCATCGTCCTGGGACAGGAGCTTCTCCTTCAGCATCTCCTTGATGTCCGCCATCACATCGCGGCGCACGTTGCGCACGGCAACCCGCGCGTTCTCGGCGTCGTGCCGCACGACCTTGGTCAGATCGCGCCGCCGCTCCTCCGTGAGGGGCGGCATCGAGATGCGAATGACCGTGCCCGCGGTCGAGGGATTCAGGCCGAGATCGGACTTGTGGATCGCCTTCTCGATCGCCTGAACGAGGGTCTTCTCCCAGGGGGAGACGACGAGCGTGCGTCCCTCCTCGACGCTGATGCTCGCGACCTGCTGCAGCGGGACATCCGAGCCGTAGTAGTCGACTTTCAAATGCTCGATCAGGCTCGGATGTGCGCGGCCCGTGCGCAGCTTCTTCAGGTCGGTCTGAAAGGTCTGCACGCATTTCGCCATACGCGCCGTCGCATCTTTTTTGATGTCCTCGAGCATGGTTCCGCCCTCGAATCGTGAGCTCGGATTGTGCGAAATTACTCGAAAGTGACCACCGTGCCTACGTCCTCGCCGCGCGCGATGCGCGTGAGATCGCCGGTGCGATTGAGGTTGAACACCCTGAGGGGCAGCCGGTTGTCGCGGCACATGACGATCGCCGTGGCATCCATGACGTTCAGCTTGTCCGCGAGCACCTTGTCGAAGGTGAGGCGCGGGTAGCGCACCGCTTTGGGGTTGTGCAGCGGATCATCGGAATAGATGCCGTCGACCATGGTCGCCTTGAGGAGCACGTCCGCGTTGATCTCGATCGCGCGCAGCGCTGCGGCGGTATCGGTCGTGAAGAAAGGATTGCCGGTTCCTCCGGCGAAGATCACGACGCGCCCCTTCTCGAGGTGGCGGACGGCCCGGCGGCGGATGTAGTCCTCGCAGACCTGGTTGATGCGGATCGCGGACATCACCCGCGACTGAAGACCCAGGCTCTCGAGCGAGTCCTGCATCGCGAGCGCGTTCATGACCGTTGCGAGCATGCCCATCTGGTCTGCCGTTACGCGGTCCATGCCGGCCCGGGCGAGGCCGGCGCCGCGGAAGATGTTGCCCCCGCCGATCACCGCCGCGACGTTCACGCCCATCTGGGCGATATCGCGGATCTCCCCGGCGATGCGCTTGAGCACGGCCGGATCGATGCCGTAATCGCCGGCTCCCATGAGCGCCTCGCCGGAGAGCTTCACGAGGATGCGCGAGTAGGGGGCGGCTGCGGATGTGCTCATCGGCTCGAAACCTCTCGCGGCCTCAGGGCCGCATAGAGAAAACCCCGCCACGGCGGGGTTTCTCGGGGACTCGACTATATCAGCCGCGCCCGCGGCCCGCTCTCGAGAGCGCCAGCGCTCGACCGGCTCACCGGGCGAGGCTAGGTCAATGAGGCTTCTTGACCTGCTCCATCACCTCGGCTACGAAGTCGGTCGCCCGCTTTTCGATGCCTGCGGCCACCTCGAAGCGCTCGAAAGCCTTCACGGTGGCGCGAGCGCTCTTCAGGAGCTTATCGACGCTCTGATCGGGGTCCTTCACGAAGGGCTGTCCCGTGAGGGTGATCTCGGCGAGCACCTTGCGCAGGCGACCTTCGACCATCCGGGAGACGATCTCCGGCGGCTTGCCCTCGGCGGACGCCTGCTCGGTCAAGATCGCACGCTCTTTGTTCATCACTTCGGCCGGGACATCGGTCGCGGTGATGTATCTCGGGCTGCTCGCCGCGACGTGCATCGCAAGATCGCGTGCCAGCGCCTCATCGCCGCCCTCGATCGCGACGAGCGCGCCGATCCTCGTGCCGTGTACATAGGCGCCGAGGTGACCCGGGGCGGCGAGTACGACGAAACGGCGCACGCCAATGTTCTCGCCGATCTTCGCCACGAGCGCGCGGCGGCGCTCATCGAGCGTTTCCCCGCCGGAGAGGCGGGTCCCAAGCAGCGCCTCGAGCGAGGCGGGGCGCGTGGCGAGGGCGCGGGCGGCGGCCTCCTGCGCGAAGGTGCGGAAATCCTGCCCGCGGGCAACGAAATCGGTCTCGCAGTTCACTTCGGCCATGGCAGCCGTGCGGCCGTCGTCCGAGCGCTCGATGACGATGACGCCCTCCGCGGCGATGCGCGACGCCTTCTTGTCCGCTTTCGCGAGCCCCTGCTTGCGCATGAGCTCCGCCGCTGCATCGAGGTCGCCCTTGGTCTCCACCAGCGCCTTTTTGCATTCCATCATGCCGGCGCCCGTGCGCTCGCGCAGCTGTTTGACCGCCTCTGCAGTGATATTCACTCTGTAACTCCGGGTTCGGTTTCGCTCGAGCTCAGCCGGCCTTCCCAGCGCCGGACGCGCTCGCCTCGCTCTCGTCGCGAGTCTTGCGCCGGCCGACGGCTGCGGCCTTGCGCGCAGGGGCGCCCGCGGCGGGTGCACTCCCGGTCTGTGCGGGGGCGCCGGCGGCCGACTGCGCCTGCGTCTCCCCACTCGTCGCGGTCTCCGCGCCCGAGGATGCCTCGCCGGTCGGCGGAGTCTCCCCGCTCGCCGGAGTCTCCCCGCTCGCCGGGGTCTCCCCACTCGCCGCAGTCTCACCGCTCGCCGCGCTCTCCTCGCTCTCCTCGAGGTCGTCGAAGTCCGATCCGTCGTCGCCGGCTGTGACAGGCGCTTTCACGGGAGGCAGGCGCCGGCGCGGGGGCGTCTTGCGACGCACCGTCGGCTGCGGCCGCTGCCGTCCGCGCGGACTGCGCTTGCGCGGCTGTCCGGACTCATCGAGCTCTACGAACTCGTCCTCCCCGACAGCCACGGCAGGCACGGCGGCCTTGCCCTCGATGACGGACTCGGCCATGCCGGCGGCGTAGAGCTGAATCGCGCGCATTGCGTCGTCGTTGCCGGGAATGACGTAGTCGATCCCCTCGGGCGAGCAGTTGGTATCGACGATCGCCACGACGGGAATGCCGAGCTTCTTGGCCTCGTGGATGGCGATGCGCTCGTGCCCGACATCGATGACGAACAGCGCATCGGGGAGCGACTCCATGCCTTTGATGCCACCGAGGCTTCTCTCGAGCTTGTCCATCTCGCGGCGCAGCTGAGTCGCCTCTTTCTTGCCGCGCTTGTCGAGCGCACCACTCGTGCTCATCTCGGTGAGCTCGGTGAGACGCTTGATCGACTGCCGGATCGTCTTGAAATTCGTGAGCATGCCCCCGAGCCACCGCTGGTTCACGAACGGCATGCCGCAGCGCTCGGCCTCCTTCTGCACGGCCTCGCGCGCGGAGCGTTTGGTGCCGACGAAGAGGATTCGACCGCCGTCCGCGATCACGCCCTTCACGAACTGCGCCGCCTCGGCATAGAGGGGCTGCGTCCTCTCGAGATTGATGATGTGGATCTTGTTACGCTCTCCGAAGATGAAAGGGGCCATCTTCGGGTTCCAGAAGCGGGTCTGATGTCCGAAATGGACTCCCGCCTCCAGCATTTGCCGCATGGACACGCCGGGCATGAAAGCTCCTCGATCGGGTTGGGCCTCCGCGCATCCCCGCCGGCCATCCCGCGCCGGACGGAGACTTTGCCGTCTCGCCGCTCGCGGAACACCCAGCCGCCGGGAATTACGATGCGCGTGTGATTTAGTGCCTCGTCGTTGCCAACGAGGGGGCGGCTTTATACCATGAACGACCCACTGGAACAACGCTTTACGCGCCGCCCCACCGCCCGCATGGCCGTCACTGTCAAATCACTGGAAGAGCAGGAGAAAATGCGCGCCGCGGGGCGTCTCGCGGCCGAAGTGCTCGATATGATCGGGCCGCACGTCGTACCCGGCGCCTCGACCGAGGAGCTCGATCGGCTCTGCCACGAGTACATCGTGAACGTGCAGCGCACGATTCCCGCGAACCTCAATTACCGCGGCTTTCCGAAAACGATCTGCACGTCCGTCAATCAGGTCGTCTGCCACGGCATTCCGAACGACAAGCGCCTGAAGCCGGGCGACATCGTCAACATCGACGTGACCGTGATCAAGGACGGCTTCCACGGCGACACGAGCCGCATGTACTACGTCGGCAAGCCCTCCATCCAGGCGCAGCGGCTGACCGAGTCCTGCTACGAGGCGATGTGGCGCGGCATCCGCAGCGTGCGCCCCGGCGTGCGCCTCGGGGATATCGGCCACGCCATTCAGACTTTCGTCGAGGGGCTTTCCTACTCGGTAGTGCGCGAGTACTGCGGTCACGGCATCGGCCGGATCTATCACGAGGACCCGCAGGTCCTTCATTACGGCGAGCCCGGCACGGGGCTCGAGCTCAAGCCCGGCATGACGTTCACGGTCGAGCCGATGGTGAACGCGGGCAAGCGCCACGTGCGGCTGCTGCCGGACGGCTGGACCGTCGTCACCAAGGATCATTCCCTGTCGGCGCAGTGGGAGCACACGGTTCTCGTCACGCCGAGCGGATACGAGGTGCTCACGCTGAGCGCCGCCGAGCGGGCGCAGCGCGCGCGCGAGGGCATCGCGCAGGACGGGCCCGCGGCCCGCCGGGCGTGAGGCGCGAGCACCGCACCGGCTCGCGCGGTCCGCGCTTGCAAGCGCCCTCCCGAGGGCCGTGTCGAGGTGGTCCCGATGTCCGCCGGTGATCCCGAGTCGCTCGATGAGGTCCTCGCCGAGGCCGAGCCGGCGCCCGTGCCCTCCCCGCTCATTGCGCGATTGCCCGAGCTGCTCGCCGCCTCAGGCGACCGGGAGAGCTATCGCGCGATTCTGAGGCAAGGGCACGATGAGCTCGCGACGCGCTTTCTCGCCGAGGAGCCCGTCGAGCGACTCGTGCATGAGCGCGCGCTCCTCATCGATCGAATTCTGCGCCACCTCTGGGGCGCCGAGCTCGGCGCTCACGATGCGAACTGCGCACTCGTCGCGGTCGGAGGCTATGGGCGCGGGGAGCTGCACCCGTGCTCCGATATCGATCTGCTCCTGCTCGTCGCCGCGCCGCCCGGCGAGATCGAGCGCGGGGAGCTCGAGCGCTTCATCGCCCTGCTCTGGGACATCGGACTCGAAGTCGGCCACAGCGTCCGAACGATCGCTCAATGCGCCGAGGAAAGCGCCGCCGATGTGAGCGTCATGACGACGCTTCTCGAGTCGCGGTTGCTCGCGGGAGACGAGAGCCTGCTCGCCGCGATGCGTGCAGCGCTCGCGCCGGAGAGGATCTGGCCCGTGAAGGAGTTCTTCGAGGCGAAGCTGCGCGAGCAGGCCGAGCGGCACCTCAAGGCGAACGACACCGCCTACAACCTCGAGCCCAACGTGAAGACCGGCCCCGGAGGGCTGCGCGATATCCAGACGATCGGGTGGGTCGCGAAACGGCACTTCGGCGCGGACTCACTCGATGGGCTCGCGGAGCGCGGATTCCTGACCCCCGGGGAGCTGCGGCGCCTCAAACAGGCGCAGTCGTTCCTGTGGAAGGTGCGCTTCGGGCTGCACGTGCTCACCGGGCGGCGCGAGGACCGGCTGCTCTTCGATCATCAGCTGCGCCTGTCACAAACCTTCGGGTACGAGGATGCCTCGTACACGCTCGCGGTCGAGCAGCTGATGCAGCGCTACTACCGGACGGTGATGGACGTGAGCCTCCTCAACGAGCTGCTCCTGCAGCTCTTCCGCGAGGCGATCCTGAGCGAAGACGAGCCGCCCCGGCCGCTCAATGCCCGCTTCCAGATCCGCAGCGGATCGCTCGAGGCGCGCAGCGACGATGTGTTCGCGCGAACGCCCTCGGCGCTGCTCGAGCTGTTCGTGCTCTTGCAGCAGAATCCGGACATCGAGGGTGTGCGCGCCTCGACGATGCGCGCCGTCGCGCGCAGCCTCTGGCTGATCGACGAGGAGTTCCGCCAGAACCCGCGCCACCACCGGCTCTTCATGGACATCATCCGCGCACCCGTCGGCGTCACGCACGAGCTGCGGCGCATGAACACCTACGGGGTGCTTGGCCGGTACATCACCGCGTTCGGGCGCATCGTCGGGCGCATGCAGTACGACCTGTTCCACGCTTACACGGTCGATGCGCACACGCTCTTCGTCGTGAGCAACCTGCGCCGCCTCGCGATTCCGCGCTATGACCACGAGCTGCCCGAGCTCTCGCGCATCATGCAGCAGCTGCCGAAGCCCGAGGTCGTCTATCTCGCCGCGCTCTTCCACGACATCGCCAAGGGTCGCGGCGGGGATCATTCCGAGCTCGGCTCGGTCGATGCGGAGGCGTTCTGCCTCGAGCAGGGCCTCTCGCGCTACGACGCGCGCCTCGTCGCCTGGCTGGTCCGCAATCACCTCGAGCTCTCCCTCACCGCGCAGAAGCAGGACATCTCGGATCCGGAGGTGATCAACGCCTTCACGCGGCGCGTGGGAGATGAGACGCATCTCGATTATCTTTACGTCCTCACCTGCGCCGACGTGCGCGGCACGAATCCGAAGCTCTGGAATTCCTGGAAGGCATCGCTCTTCCACGAGTTCTACGAGCGTGTGAAGCGGGCGCTGCGGCGTGGCCTCGAAAGCCCGATCGACGAGGAAGAGCTGATCCGCGAATCGCAGCAGACCGCGCGTCGGCTGCTCGCTGACCGCAACGTCACCGACGAGGACATCGAGCGTGCGTGGGCGCGCTTCTCGGCTCCCTATTTCCTGCGCCATACACCCGATGAGATCGCCTGGCACACACGGCTCCTCGCCGAGCGCGAACCGAGCTCCGGAGAGCCGCTCGTCGCACTCGAGGCGCGCAGCATCCGCGGGACGACCGCGGTGCTCACGTTCGCACCGAGCCAGCATCACGGGTTCGCACGCACGACCGCCGTGCTCGATCAGCTCGGTCTCACGATCGTCGACGCGCGCATCACGCCGACGGGCGATGGCTTCAGCCTCGACCTCTATCATGTGCTCGAGGACGACGGGGCGGCGATCACCGACTCGGACCGCCTCGATGAGATCGAGCGCGCGCTCTGGCGCTCGCTGCAGCGGCCCGATGCGCCGCTTCCCGCGGTCTCCCGCCGCGCGCCGCGTCAGGTGCGGATGTTCAATACGCCGACGCAGATCGTGGTGAGCGTGGACGATCGCAATCAGCGCTCGGTCCTCGAGCTCGTGGCGGGCGACCGGCCGGGCCTGCTCTGCGGTGTGGGCAACGTTCTGCAGGCCGAGCACGTCGAGCTGCACGGCGCCAAGATCATGACGGTGGGCGAGCGGGCGGAGGACGTGTTCTACGTCACCGGCTTCGATCATAGGCCGCTCGCCGAAGAAGCCGCGGAGCGGCTCAAAGAGCGCTTGATTCAGGCGCTCGAGCGGCGCGAGGCATGAACCCGCGTCTCGATCGGCTGCAGACCTACCCATTCGAGAAGCTCGCACGCCTCAAGGCCGGCGTCGAGCCGCCTCAGCATCTGCGCCACATCGCGATGTCGATCGGGGAGCCTCAGCACGCACCGCCCGCGCTCGTTCTCGATGCGCTGCGCGAAGGGACGACGCGGCTCGGCAGCTATCCGCCGACGATCGGGAGCCTCGAGCTGCGGACTGCGGCCGCCCGCTGGCTCGAGCGGCGCTTCGGGCTGCCGGAGAGAGCGGTCGATCCGGCGACGATGGTGCTGCCCGTCAACGGGACGCGCGAGGCGCTGTTCAGCCTCGTCCAAGCCGTCGTCGACCCGGACCGGCAAGGACCGAGCGCCGCGAGCGGGCGCGCGATCGTCGCGATGCCGAATCCCTTCTATCAAATCTACGAGGGTGCTGCGATCCTCGCCGGCGCCGAGCCCTACTACCTCGATGCGACCGCCGCGACGGGTTACGCCCCCGACCTCGAGCGTGTTCCGGGATCGATCTGGGAGCGCTGTCAGCTGCTCTTCCTGTGCAGCCCCGGCAATCCGACCGGGGCGGTATTGACGCTCGATTACCTGCACCGCGCGCTCGCCCTCGCCGCTGAGCACGACTTCATCGTCGCGGCGGACGAGTGCTACGCGGACCTCTATTTCGATGAGCACGCACCCCCTGCGAGCCTTGCACAGGCGGGGCTCGCAAGCGGGCAGCGCCCACTCGAGCGCTGTATCGTCTTCCACAGCCTCTCGAAACGCTCGAGCGTTCCGGGGCTGCGCTCCGGATTCGTCGCCGGCGATCCGGCGCTCATCTCGCGCTTCCTGCTGTATCGCACCTATCACGGCGGGGCGATGTCCCCGATGGTGCAATACGCGAGCATCGCCGCCTGGAGCGACGATGCTCATGCCGATCAGAATCGCCGGCTCTACCAGGAGAAGCTCGAGCGAGTGCGGCCGATCCTCGCGCCCGTACTCGACATCGAGCGTCCGGCCGGCGCTTTCTATCTCTGGCCCGACGTGCGCGGCGACGATGAGCGGTTCGTGCGCGAGCTCTACGCACGCGCGAACGTGACTTTGCTCCCGGGCAGTTATCTCGCGCGTCCGGGCGTCTGCGGCAATCCGGGCGCACGCCGCGTGCGCATCTCGCTCACGCCGCCCGTCGAGCAGTGCATCGAGGCGGCCGAGCGCATTCGCGATTTCATTGTGAGCAGAGCACCCGTATGACCGAGTTGGCCACCCTGCAAGCGACCATCGATGAAGCGTTCGAGCGCCGCGCCGAGCTCACCCCGAAGAATGTGCCGCACGCGCTCTCGCGCGCGCTCGATGAGACGATCGACCTCCTCGACCGCGGAAAAGCCCGCGTCGCCGAGAAGCGCGACGGCCGATGGATGACCCATCAGTGGCTCAAAAAGGCCGTTCTGCTTTCCTTCCGCGTCCGCGAGAACACGGTCGTCGATGCCGGCTACACGCGCTTCTACGACAAGGTACCGCTCAAATACGCATCCGCCGATGAGGCGCGGCTGCGCGCCGACGGCGTGCGCGTCGTGCCGCATGCGATCGTGCGCAAAGGCGCGTATCTCGCCCCGAACGTCGTGCTCATGCCGAGCTACGTCAACATCGGGGCTTACGTCGATTCCGCTACGATGATCGACACGTGGGTCACGGTCGCCTCCTGCGCACAGGTCGGCAAGAACGTCCATCTTTCGGGCGGCGTCGGGCTGGGGGGCGTCCTCGAGCCCCTGCAGGCGAATCCCACGATCATCGAGGACGACTGCTTCATCGGCGCCCGCTCCGAGATCGTCGAAGGCGTGATCGTCGAGGCGGGCTCGGTCATCTCGATGGGAGTCTTCATCGGTCAGAGCACGCGCATCTACGACCGCACGACCGGAGAGATCATCCGGGGACGCGTGCCCGCAGGCTCGGTCGTCGTGCCCGGCACCCTGCCCTCGGCCGATGGCCGGTACGGACTGTACTGCGCCGTGATCGTAAAGAAGGTGGATGCGCAGACCCGCGCGAAGACATCGATCAACGAGCTGCTCAGGGGCGCCGATGCCTGATGCGCGGTTCGCCTCCGCGGCGAAACCCCGTATCGAAGAGGGCGTCAGGGCAGCGCGTTGCGGTCGAGAGCCGCGAGCTCGCCGAGCTCGTACTGCAGCACGGAGCGCTGCCTGAATACTTCGTAACGGGCGGTTGCTGCGTCGATCTGAGCCGAGGTCTGCTGCAGCTGTGCCTGGCTCAGCTCGACGATGGAGCTCGCGCCGACCTGATAGCGCGCCTGCGCCAGCTCATAGGCCTCATTCGCCGTGGCGACCAGCTCCCCGGTCGTGTGCAAGCGCTCGCGCGCGTTCATCAGATTCGACAGCGCGATGCGCACGTCGCGGCCGACGTTATCCTCCGCATTGCGCAGCGACTCGCCGAGCGCTTTTGCCCGAAACTCCGCCTCGTGCTGGCGGGCGAGAAACAGCCCGCCCGCGAACAACGGGATACTGATCTCGATGCCGCCCGCAGTGTAGTTGTCCGGCAGCCTGGAATCGTGCGAGATCGCCCCTCCGGCGGCTCCCACGGCGGCGATCGTGGGCAGACGCGCGTCGCGCTCGGCGCGCGCGTATCGCAACGCCGCATCCAGTTGGTCGCGTAAGCTTGCGAGGTCCGGCCGATCGCGCAGCGCCCGATCGATGAGCGCACCGATGTCCGCGCTCTCCTCTGATCCCGTCGCCGGATTGCCCACGTCGGCCAGGCGGAACCGCTCCGCCTGCTCGAGGCCGAGCGCCGCCGACAGCGTCGCCATTGCGTTGTCGACGCCGTTGCGGGCGCTCTCGAGCAGCAACCGTCCATTCTCGAGCGCCACACGGGCGAAGTTCACGTCGAGGTCGGATTTGAGCTTGTTGCGCGCGAGAGCGCTGACGCGGTCGAGCAGGAGCTGGCGGGTGTCCACGGTCTGCTTCGCGACGCTCTCAACCACCTGCGCCTGCAGCACGCCGAAGTAGGCCTCATCGACCTGCAGCAGCACCTGCTCGCGCGTCGCGGCGACCTCCTGCCCCGCGGCGCGCGCCTTGTACTTAGAGCTCGCGAGCAGATTGCTCGTGTGCCCGAAATCGGTGAGCAGCTGGCTCACCAGAACCCCTCCGGCCGTGCGATCCATCACACTCGGATTGTTGAGCCCTCCGGCGAGGATGCGCGTGTTATCCGCGCCGCCCTCCGCCGCGGTGCCGAGGAGTGCGACCTGCGGAAGCAGCCCCGCCCGTGTCTCGATCACGGCTTGCTGCTCGGCATCGGCGCGAAAGTTCGCCGCCGCGAGTGCGGGGTGACTCTGCAGCGCGAGCATTCGCGCCTGCCGCAGCGTCAGCGGGCGCGTCACACCGGGCTTCTGCGGCGGCTGGGAACCCGTATCGGCGAACGCGGTGCCTCCGCCGACCGCGCATAGCGACGCAATTGCGCACAGCGACACGATCGCGCCCAGCGACACGATCGCGCGCGGCGATACGAGGGGCATGGAAAAACGCCTGCTCCGCATGATTCAGCCGGCCGGATGGTCGAGCGGTTGAGATGCCGGGGGCGGCGATCGCTCGGCCCGGCGATGCAAGGCGTAGTACGCGGCCGGAACGATGAACACAGTCACGACTACCGAGATGGTAACGCCGCCGATGATGGCGAGGGCGAGGGGCGCATAAGCCTCGCTTCCCGTGCCGATCTTCGCAGCCATCGGCAGCAGTCCGACGATCGTCGCGAGCGAGGTGATCAGCACCGGTCGCATTTGCACGCTGCACGCCTCGCGCACCGCCTGTGGGAGCGGCGCGCCGCTCGCACGCGCGCGCTTCATGAATTCGAATATCAGTATGCTGTTTGATACGACGATGCCCACGACCATCACGACCCCCATCAGCGACATGACATTGAGCGTCGTCCCGCCCAGGAACAGAATGAGCAGCGCGCCGGCAAGGCCGGATGGCACGGCGAGCAGGATCAGCAGCGGATCGACGAACGAGCGGAACTGCGCGACCAGGATCAGATACACGAGCAGCACGGCGAGCGCGAGCCCGAACCCGAAGCTGCGAAAGGCGCTGCGCATCCCCTGCACCACCCCGCGCAGCGTGATCTGAACGCCGGACGGAACGGCCGTCTGCGCGATGACTCCGCGGACGACCTTCATCAGGGTGCCCAGGTCCTCGCCGACTGGCGCGACGTAGATGTCGATGACGCGCCGCAGCTGGTAGTGGTCGACCTCGGTGGATGAGGCGATGTGGTGCAGGCTGCTGACCGCACCGAGCTGCGTCGGAGCGCTTCGGGATGGCCCACGCAGCGGAATGGCGCCGAGGTCGGCGAGCGTCTTCACCTCGTTCTCCGGGTACTGAACCGTCAACATGTAGTCGTTGCCGGATTTCGGATCGACCCAGTAGCTGGGCGACACCATCCCGTCGGAGGTGAGCGCGGTAATGACGTTCTGCACGATCTCCTTCGTGGACAGACCGAGCTCGCTCGCGCGCAGCCGGTCCACATCGAGCCGAAGCGCCGGATAATCGACATCCTGGGGGACTAGGACGTCGCTCACCTCGGGAGTTGCGCGCAGCGCGCGTACGAGCCGCTCCGCGACACGGTGCGACTGCACCAGGTCCGACCCGCTCAGTTGAATGTCGATCGGGGCCGGAAAACCCTGATCGATGATCGAGTCGACCAGCCCGCCGGTCTCGAAGTACACGCTGAGCTGCGGGAGCTCGCGACGGACGCGTGCGCGCACGCGCGCCATGTACGCGTAGCTGCTGATGCGGTGCCCGGGCTTCAGGCTCGCCTGCACCGTGGCGGTATTCTCCGCCGAGTTGCTCGTGTACATCGAGGAGAAGCCGGGCGTCACACCGATGTTCGAGAGCACCACGTCGAGATCGCGCGCCGGCACCTCTTCATGAATGATGCGCTCGACCCTCTGCACGAGCGCTTCGGTTACCTCGAGGCGTGTCCCCGAAGGCGCCTTCACGTCGATCGTGAACTGTCCGGGATCGGTTCTCGGAAAATACGAGATGCCGATGAGCGGGTAGAGCGCGGCTGTCAGCGCGCACAGCGCGAGCGCACCGCAGATCGTCGCGACCGGACGCGCGAGAACGCGACCGAGCGCACGGTCGTAGAGCGCCACCAGGCGCCGGAACCCCACTTGGAAGCCGGCCTGAATGCCGGCGCCGATCCCATTGAGTCTGCCCGTCGGACGGGACACGCCCGCGGCAGCGCGCGCTCGCAGCAGCTTGGCACAGAACAGCGGCACCACGGTGAGCGCGATGACGTACGAGGCGGCAAGCGACAGCACGACGGCCACCGCGAGTGCGGTGAACAGATACTTACTGACCCCATAAAGGAACGCGACCGGAAAGAAAACGACTGCGGTCGCGAGCGTTGCGGCAAGCACGGGCAGCGCCACTTCCTCACCGCCTCGCTCCGCTGCCATTGGCGGCGGCTCCCCGTGCTCGATACGGCGATAGATGCTCTCCAGCACCACGACGGAATTGCTGATGAGCCGGGGAAAGGCGAGCGCGAGGCCCGCGAGGATCATCGTGTTGAGTGTATTGCCGAGCAGCGACAGTCCGATGAACGTCGCGAGCACCGAAAGCGGAATCGACAGCAACACGGCGAGTGTCGCGTTGAGACTGCCGAAGAACAGCAGGATGAGCACGGCCGTCAGAGCAAGTCCGATCGCGCCGATGAGCACGATGCTCGCGATGGCACCCTTCACGAAGACGGACTGATCGAACACGACTTTGGTGACGAGCTGCCTCGGCACATCGAGCAGATGCGCAACGGCCGATTTGATCCCGTTCACCACTGCGATCGTACTGCCGCCTTGCTTGAGGACGGGCAGATATACGGACGGCTGGCCATCCACACGCACGATGCTCGTTTGAATCTGGGAGGCATCGGCGGCGTGACCCACATCGGCGACGAGGACCGGCGCGCCGTTCACCGTCTTCAGTGGCAGCTCATCGATCTCCTTGATGTCGTTGAGCTGGCTGTTGGCATAGATGTTGTAATCGAAGCGGCCGATGCGAACATCGCCGGCCGGCAGGATCAGGTTGGAGCTGTTGACCGCACGAACGACGTCCATGACGCTCATGTCGTAGGCCTGCAGCTTCACGGGGTCCACGTAGACCATGATCTGCCGGTAGCGGCCGCCGAAGGGCTGCGGCACCGATGCACCGGGCACACCCGCGACCTGATTGCGAACGTTGTATTGCCCCAGATCGCGCAGCCGCGCCTCCCCGAGCCCCTTGCCCTTCAGGGTGATCAGGCACACCGGCAGACTCGAGGCATCGAACTTCAGCACGACGGGCGGCAGTGTTCCCGGTGGCAGCTTGCGCAAATCGGCTGCGGCGAGGTTGGCGATCGTCGTCACCGCCGCGTTCGGGTCGGTCCCCGGCTGGAAGTACACCTTGATGAGGCTCACCCCCGGAAGCGAGCGCGACTCGATGTGGTCGATCCCGCTGCCGAGCGTGAAGAAGCGCTCGAAGCGTCCGGTGATGTCGTTCTCTATCTGCTCCGGCGGCATCCCCGAGTAGAAAGTCGCCACCACCACGACCGGAATGCGGATCTGCGGGAACAGATCGACCGGCATGCGCACGAGCGTCGTCACGCCGACGATGCATGCGATCAGGCACAGCACGACGATCAGATGCGGATGTCGAATGGCGAACCGAGGCATCAAGACACTCCCTGGTGACTCTGCACGCCGTTGGGGCGCTCGCGATTCCGGTACACGATCAGGTACGCCGCGGGCACGATGAAGACCGTCAGCACGACCGACACGGCAAGCCCTCCGATGATCGCGCGCGCGAGTGGGGCATAGGCCTCGCTGCCCGTGCCGAGCTTGGTCGCCATGGGAACGAGCCCGATCAGGGTGGCAAGAGAGGTCATGAGCACGGGTCGCAGGCGCACGCGGCAGGCGAGCGCCACGGCTTCGCGCAGCGGCCTGCCCTCCTCCCACAGTCGATGGGTGAATTCGACTATGAGAATGCTGTTCGAGACGACGATGCCGACCATCATCACGACGCCCATGAGGGACATCACATTGAGAGTCGTGCCGGTCGCATACAGGATGAGGAGCACGCCGGTGAGCCCCGTCGGAACGGCGAGCAGGATCAGCAGCGGATCGATGAAGGAGCGGAACTGGGCGACGAGAATCAGATACACGAGCGCCACGGAGAGCAGCAGCCCGAAGCCGAAGCTGCGAAACGATGCCTCCATGCCCTGCACGGACCCGCGCACGTTGACGGTGATGCCGCGCGGCAGCCTCATGCCGTGCAGGATCCCGTTCACGCCGTGCAGGACGCCGCCCAGGTCCTCCCCGGACGGTGCAACGTAGACGTCGAAAACGCGCCGCAACTGGTAATGATCGACTTCGGTCGGTGACTCGATGCGTTTGATCGTGCTCACGGTCGAGAGGCGCGTCGGCTCGAGCGCGCCGGGCGCGCGCAGTGGAATCGCGCGCAAATCCCCGAGGCTATGCGCGTAGTTCTCGGGGTACTGGACCGTGAGCAGGTAGTCGTTGCCGCTTCTCGGATCGACCCAGTAGCTCGGCGCGATCATCTGGTTCGAGGTGAGCGCGGTGATGACGTTGTCGACAACCTCCTTCTCGTTCAGGCCGAGCTCACCCGCACGAATGCGGTCGATGTCTATCTTGAGCGCCGGAAAGTCCACATCCTGTGGGACGAGCACATCGCTCACACCGGGCAGCGCGCGAGCCTTGCTCGCGATCCACGCCGCGATGCGGTGCGCCGTGTCGAGGTCCGAGCCACTCACCTGGATGTCCATCGGCGCCGGCATGCCGAGATTGATGATCGCATCGACCAGTCCGCCGGTCTGAAAGTAGGCGTGCAGCTCGGGCAGCGCTCGCTCAATCCGCTGCCGCACGCGCCGCATGTACTCGAAGCTGCTCGCGCTGCGCTTAGCCGCCAGTCCCACCTGGACGAAGGCCGTGTGTTGACCGGAATTGGACGTGTAAAGCGAGGAAAAGCCCGGATTCACCCCGATGTTCGCGACCACCACCTTCAGCTCCGATGGCGGGATGACGCGATGGATGATGTGCTCGACTTTCGCGACTTCGCGCTGGGTGATCTCGAGGCGCGTGCCGGGCGGCGCCTTGATATTGATGACGAACTGGCCCGGGTCCGTGCGCGGGAAGTAGGCGACACCGATCAGCGGGTACAACGCAAGACTCAGGACGAATATCCCGGTTATCCCGAGCACGGTCGCGGCTGGCCGCAGCAGCGCCTTGCCCACGGCCCGATCGTAGGCATTCAGCATCCGACCGAAGAGCAGGTTGAAACCTGCATTGAAACGGGCGCCGAAGGAGCGCGCCGCCGCTCCCGCATCGGCGCGGTGCACCTCGTGCCCCTCGATGAGCTTCGCGCAGAACAGCGGCACGACTGTCATGGCGACGAAATACGAGGCGAAGAGCGACAATACGACCGCGAGTGCAAGCGCGGTGAACAGAAAGCGGCTGACGCCGTAGAGGAACATCACTGGAAAGAACACGATCGCGGTCGTGAGTGTCGCCGCGAGCACGGGCAGCGCCACCTCGCGTCCACCGCGCTCGGCGGCGATCTCCGGGGGCTCCCCGAGCTCGATGTGGCGGAAGATGTTCTCGAGCACGACCACGGAGTTGTCGATCAGCCGGGAGAAGGCGAGTGCGAGACCGCCGAGCACCATCGCGTTGACGGTATTGTCGCCCAGCGAGAGCGCGATGAACGCCGCGAGCGCCGAGAGGGGAATCGAGAGGAACACGGCGAAAGTCGCGCGCACGCTGCCGAGAAAGATGAGGATCATCAAACCGGTAAGGAGCAGGCCCATCGCCCCCTCGTGAACCAGGTTGTCGATCGCGTTCTTGACGAACACCGATTGGTCGAACACCACCTTCGTCACGAGCCGCTTCGGGATGTCCGTCAAGTGTGCGACGGCCGCCTTGATTCCATCGACGACCGCGATCGTGTTCGCATCGCCTCCCTGCTTGAGCACGGGCAGATACACGGAGGGCTGCCCGTCCACTCGCACGATGTTGTACTGGATCTGTGAGGCGTCCTCGGCCTGCCCGACATCCCCGACGAGTACCTGGGAGCCGTTCACGGTCTTCAGTGCCACCTTGTCGATGTCGCCCACATCGTCGATCTGGCTATTCGCGTACAGGTTGTAGTCGCGCTGGCCGATCCTCACGTCCCCCGCCGGCAGAATGAGATTGGCCGAATCCACCGTGCGCACGATGTCCATCACGCTCAGCTCGTGTGCTTCGAGCTTTACGGGGTCGACATAGACCATGATCTGCCGGTAGCGGCCGCCGAAGGGCTGCGGCACCGATGCACCCGGTACGTTGGCAACCTGGTTGCGGACGTTGTACTGCGCGAGATCGCGCAGCCGCGCCTCCCCGAGCCCCTTGCCCTTCAGGGTGATCAGGCAAACCGGCAGACTCGAGGCATCGAACTTCAGCACGACGGGCGGCAGCGTTCCCGGCGGCAGCTTGCGCAAATCGGCTGCGGCGAGATTGGCGATCGTCGTTACGGCCGCGTTCGGGTCGGTCCCCGGCTGGAAATACACTTTGATCAGGCTCACCCCCGGAAGCGAGCGCGACTCGATGTGGTCGATGCCGCTGCCGAGCGTGAAGAAGCGCTCGAAGCGCCCCGTGATGTCGTTCTCTATCTGCTCGGGCGGCATCCCCGAGTAGAAAGTCGCGACCACCACGACCGGAATGCGAATCGGTGGGAACAGATCGACCGGCATGCGCACGAGGCTCGTCACGCCGACCACGCAGGTGATCAGGCAGATGACGATGACCAGATGCGGATATCGGATGGCGAATCGCGACATGCGCAGAGCGTCAGTCGAGGCTCTCGAGGCGCGGCTCGACCCGCTCGCCGGTCACGAGCTGCGCCGCGTTTCCGATCACGACGAGGTCCCCGGCGTCGAGTCCGGAGCGGACTTCGTACATCGTCGGCGTCTCGATGCCCAACGTGACGGCACGCTGCTCGACCTGATGCGCGCGATCGACGATGAGCACGTTTGTCGAGCCCGAAGGAACCGCGGCAACGGGCACTGCGAGCGCATCCGGATGATCGGCCACGCGGAATGAGACCGTCGCGTACATGCCGGGGACGATCTGCATGTTGCGATTGTCTACGTCGGCCTCCACGGTCATGGTGCGCGTGGCCGAATCGACCCGGTCCGTGAAGCGGACGATAGTTGCGGTAATGGTGCGGCCCCCGAGCGACTGCACGCGCACGGTGATCGGCTCTTTGTCGCGGATGCTCGAGACGTAATCGACCGAGACGGGAAAATCGAGCCGCAGATGCCGCAGCTCGGAGAGGCGCACGAGCGGCTTCGCCTGCGTGTCCGAGGACGTTCCGGCCTGGATCAGCGCGCCGGGATCCGCATAGCGCTTCGTGATCACGCCATCGAACGGCGCCGTGATCCGTGTATAGCCCATGAGCGTCCGGTCCTTGCGCACGTCGGCGGTCGCCGCGCCGAGTGCGGCGGCGGCGGTCCGATCCTTGGCCTCGGCCGAGTCGATATCCTGCTGCGCGATGAGGTTCGCATGCTGGCGATTCGCGGCGAGGAGCCGTGTGTAATCGAGGTGGGCGTCCCGGAAGGCCGCCTGCGCTCGCTCCCTCACCGCGACGTCGTGCGCGAGCTGCGCATCGAGCTCCGGCACCTCGAGCCGCGCGATCAGGTCCCCGGCCTTGACTCGATCGCCGATGTCCACCCGCATGTCGCGCACGTAGCCTGCGACCTTGGCGTGCAGGTCGACTTCCTGGTACGGGCGAAATTCCGCGGGCACGTTGATCTCGTTGAAGAGGTCCTCGCGTTCGACGCGTACCACGCTCACGGCCGGTATCCGGGCTGCTGCAGCCCTCGCGCGCGCCCCTCCGCGCCCGGCGCGCATCAGCACGAGCGCCGAGAGCGCCGCGACGGCTGCCACGGCCACGATCCATCCGAGCCTCTGCCGGCCGACGCGCTCGCGCGTTCGCTCGGCAGCAGGCCCGGCGGGTGAGGAGTCGTTCTTCACGGTATCGTTCATGGGACGCTGAGCCGTTGCGGTTGAGAGGGTGGGTCGAGCGGCTCCGAGGGGCTCGCAAGAGGCTGGCGCACGCGAAAGCGACTGCCATTCTCCGCGGAGCTCTCCAATTCGACGCTCGCACCGTGAGCCGTACAGATGGACTTGACGATCGACAGGCCAAGCCCGGCTCCGCCCTGATCGCGTGTGCGCGATCGCTCGACCCGAAAAAAGCGCTCGAAGACGTGCGGCTGCGCATCGCGCGGAATGCCGATTCCGTTGTCCGCGATCTCGAAGACGGCCGCCCCATCCTCGCGCGCGACCCGCAGATGCACAGCACCGCCGTTCGGGGTGTATTTGATGGCATTGTCGAGCAGATTGACGACGACCTGCTTCATGCGCGCCCGATCGCCTTCGACCCAGACGCCCCGGCGTGCTTCGCAGACGACGGCGATGCTTTTGTCCTCGGCGAGCAGGCCCATCTGGTCGGCGGTCGTCGCAACCAGCTCGCCGAGATCGAAGCGCACCCATTCGCTGCGCGCCTCGCCCGTGTCGAGACGGGAAAGCGCGAGCAGCCCTTCGACGACTGCCGCGAGCCGGTCCACCTCCTCGAGCAGGCTCCCGAGGGTCTCGCGCATGCGCACCGAGACCTCGCGACCGGCCATGAGGCTCTCGAGCTCCCCGCGCAGCACGGTGAGCGGGGTGCGCAGCTCGTGCGAGGCATCCGCCACGAAGCGCTTGGAGCTCTGCACGGCCTCCTCGAGGCGGTTGATCATGTGATTGAGGGAGACCGAGAGCCGCTCGATCTCGTCGCCGCTCTCTGCAACCGGCAGTCGCTCGCTCAGGCTGTGCTGGGTGATGGCTTCGGCCTTCTGCGCAATGCGATCGACGGGAGCGAGCGCGCGGCGCACGAGGAGGAATCCGCCGGTGACCGCGAACAGCATCGCGACGGGAAAACCCGCTCCGAGCACGATGGCGAGCCGCGTGATCGTCGCGTCTATCGGTGCGGTCGGGGCGCCGACCTCGACGATATAGCGCGTGCCGCTCGCCGCCCGATGGGCAACGGCCGCTATCATGAGGGTCGCGCCGCCCGGCAGCTCCACTTTGCGCCAGGAGTCGGATGCGGGGAACGCTGCAAGTCTCGGCACTCGGGCGGGATCGAACCCATGGTCACGCGGCTCGCCGGACTGGAACAGCACCTGCCCCGCGCCACGCGCCTCGCCGGACTCGCCATTGCCCCCGCCGCCGGCGCGCGCGGAAGCGCCGGCGGTTTCACCGGCATCGGCGCGCGTGATGCGGATGAACCGGTCGTTTGCCGAGGGCGCATAGAGCGCCTCGACGGTGGCCCCGAGCTGAGCCCCGCCTGCGGGGCTGAGGCTCCTCACCAGAGTATCGGCGATCTGGCGTGCGCGGCGTGTTTGATTCTCCCGCAGATTGACCTGCAGGTAGTTCGCTACCGCGGCGAACGTTACCGCCCCGAGCAGCAGAAAGAGGATCGCGAGCAGGCTCGCGTACCAGGCGATGAGTCGAAAGCTGAGCGAGCGAGTGTTCACGGCTCGTCCGGTCCGATGCAGTAGCCGGCGCCGCGCACGGTGCGGATGAGCTTCGTCGGAAAGGGATCGTCTACCTTGCCGCGCAAGTGCCTGACGTAAACGTCGACGATATTGGTCAAGCCCTCGAAGCTCTGGTCCCACACGTGCTCGATGATCATCGTGCGCGAGAAGACGCGCCCCGGGCTCGATGCGAGGTACTCGAGGAGCGCGTACTCCTTTGCGGTGAGCTCGATCTTCTGCCCCGAGCGGCGCACCTGCTGCGTGAGCCGATCCACCTCGAGATCCGCGACGCGTAGCACGCTCGAGCGACTCACGGGTCCGCGTCGCATGAGGGCCTTGACGCGCACGAGCAACTCCGCGAACGCGAACGGCTTCGTGAGGTAGTCGTCCGCGCCCGCCTCGAAGTTGCGGACCTTCTCCTCCGTCGCATCGCGCGCGGTGAGAATCAGGATCGGCACTTGGTCGTTGCGTCGCCGGGTTCGCCGCAGGATCTCCGCGCCGTCGAGCTCGGGCAGCATGAGATCGAGAATGATGAGGTCGTAGTCGTACGTCTCGATCATTTCCCAGGCGTTGCGCCCGTCGTGAGCCGTGTCGACGGCGTATCGCTCGGCACGGAGTGCGGCGGCGATCAGCTCGGCCAGCTTCTTTTCGTCGTCGATGACCAGGATGCGCATGGGTGACTTCCGGCGTGCGAGCACATCACGCCGCCCTTAAAAGCCCACTAACGCCGCATTAAATTCCGTTCAGAATCGCCCCGCCGCCGACCCGGCCGAAGCGGGACTGCGGTCGATGGCTGCCACAAAAGCGTCATCTCATTGCAGCCGAGCTGTCACACAACTGAAGCACAGTGTGCCTCGACAGGTGATCGCTTAGGAATCGGCAACATGCTCGACACGAGTCCTCCCCGTTTCAGTCGTGCCGCGCGGCTCGCGCCTCGCATCGCGATCGCCGGGGCGATGGCTCTTGCTTTAGAGCTTACCCCCAGCCCGGCGGCGCTCGCTCAGGACCCTGCGGGGCCGCTGACAATCACCTTCGGTGGATACGCCGAGCTTGCGGTCATCTCGCGCAATCGCACCGAGTTCGCGGACGTGGGCTCCGTGCCGTTCTCTCAGCTTCCCTACCAGAACGTCGAGAACTACAACATCTCCGAGTTCCGCGCGAGTGCGCGCCAGAGCCGCTTCGCCATGCTCGTCCAAGGGCCTCATGTCTTCGGCCTCACCCCGGAGTACTACATGGAGATGGACTTTCTCGGCACAGCCCCGACGGCGAACTCGCGCGAGAGCAACAGCTACAACCCGAGGATGCGAGTTTTCTACGCGGACTTCACCACGGATTCCGACTTCTACCTGCTCGCCGGCCAGAGCTGGTCGCTCGCGACGCTCTACAAGAAGGGGCTGCACGCGCGTGACGAGGACGTGCCCGCCACCATCGACGCACAGTACACCGCCGGCTTCAATTGGACGCGCAATCCGCAGCTGCGCGTGGTGCAGACCTTCGGCAAGGCGCTCTCCCTCGGTGTCTCCCTCGAGAGTCCGCAGGCCGTCACCAACGCCTCCAACGACGTCCCATCGGTCCTCGCCTCCAAGGCCTACCCCTCGAACCTCCTCTATCAAGCGGCCGGCAACGCCGGGGGCCTACTCAACAACGCGACCAATTACACGATCGACGTAGCGCCCGATGTGATCCTGAAGGCAGCGCTCGATCCGGGGTACGGTCACTACGAGCTCTACGGCCTTGCGCGCTGGTTTCGCTCGGCCGTCGGCACGAGTACCTACACCTCCGCCGGGGGAGGAGTCGGCGCGGGCATGTACCTGCCCATCGTCCCCAACGTGCTCACGTTTCAGATGAGCGGCTTGATCGGCAAAGGCATCGGCCGCTACAGCTCCTCCCAATTACCGGATGTCACCGTCGAGCCGACCGGTGCGCTCTCCCCGATCTCAGCGTACGACGTGCTGCTCGGCCTGTACTTCAACCCCGTGCCGTCATTCCAGATCTATGGCTACCTCGGCCGGGACAAGGCGAGCTCGAACCACTACAGCGCCACCATCACCTCGGCAGGCACGGTCTCGGGACCCTTCGATTACGGTTACGGAAGCCCCGCCTACAACAACTCGGGCTGCTACACGCTCGGGGGCACCTGCGTTGCCAATATCGCCAAGTCCGATGAGGCAACCCTCGGGTTCTGGTGGAAGTACTACACGGGCACGCTCGGCAATCTGCGGTTTGGATTGCAGCTTGCGTACAACCAGGACACAGCCTTCGGCGGCATCGGCGGCGCGCCGAGCACGAGCGTATTCGAGGGGATGGCCTCCTTCCGGTACTACCCCTACCGGAAGTAAACCTAGACCTCGGCCCATTCCTGCAGGAGATTGCGACGGCCTTCGTCAGCCGAATCGCCCGGTGATGTAATCCTCGGTCAGCCGATGCCGCGGATTGGTGAAGATTCGATCGGTGTCCCCGACTTCGATGAGCCGGCCCATGTGAAAGTAGGCCGTGCGCTGGGAGACGCGGGCCGCCTGCTGCATCGAATGTGTGACGATGACGATCGCGTACGACTCGCGCAGCTCGTCGATCAAGTCCTCGACCCGCGCGGTCGCGATCGGATCGAGCGCCGAGCACGGCTCATCCATCAGAATCACTTCGGGCTGCACGGCAATCGTGCGCGCAATGCACAGCCGCTGCTGCTGGCCTCCCGAGAGGCCGGTGCCTGGCTGCGACAGGCGGTTCTTCACCTCATCCCACAGGCCGGCGCGCTGCAGGCTCATGCACACGATCTCATCGAGGTGCGCGCGACTGCGCGCAAGGCCGTGCAAACGCGCACCGTAGGCGACGTTGTCGTAGATCGATTTCGGAAACGGGTTGGGCTTCTGGAACACCATGCCCACACGCGCGCGCAGCTGCACGACATCGAGATCGCGACCGTGAATGTCGCGCCCCTCGAGCAGGATCGTCCCCGTTACGCGGGCACCCGCGATCGTGTCGTTCATTCGATTGAGGCAGCGCAGGAACGTCGATTTGCCGCAGCCGGACGGCCCGATCATTGCGAGCACCTGGCTGCGGCCGATGTCGATGCTCACATCTTTGATCGCCTGAATCGGGCCGTAAAAGACATTGACGTTGCGGCACGAGAACACCGGATTCTCGACGGCGATCTGCCCGATCGTCTCGCGCGTACCCTCCACATCGAGCCGCGGCGCCACGTGCGAGCGTCCGCTCGGCTTGAGATTGAGACCGCCTTGCCGTTCGGCTTCGCCGTTCGTGCTCATCCGAACCGGCCCGTGACGTAATCGTCCGTTTTGCGATCCCTCGGCGCCGTGAACATCTGCTCGGTCGGTCCGGCCTCGATCAGCTCGCCGAGATACATGAATGCCGTCACGTTCGAGACGCGAGCGGCCTGCTGCAGATTGTGCGTGACGATTCCAATGCAGAACCGCTCGCGCAGGCTCTGCAGCGTCTCCTCGATACGCAGAGTCGAGATCGGATCGAGCGCGGCGGTCGGCTCATCGAACAGGACGACCTCCGGTCGCACCGCGATCGTGCGAGCGATACAGAGCCGTTGCTGCTGTCCGCCCGAGAGACTGCGGCCATCGTGGCCCAACTTATCCTTCACTTCCTCCCACAGCGCCGCATCGCGCAGGGCCGCCTCGACGCGCTCGGCGAGCGCTCGTCGGGGCATACGCTGCGAGAGTCTGAGTCCGAACGCAACATTGTCGAAGACCGACATCGGGAAAGGAGTCGGCTTTTGAAATACCATGCCGACGCGAAAGCGCAGGCTCGCGACGTCGACCGACGGATCGAGAATATTCTCGCCATCGAGCAGGACCTCCCCCGTCGCGCGCTGACCCCCATAGAGAGAGTACATCCGGTTGAGCACCCGGAGCAGGGTCGATTTCCCGCACCCCGAAGGGCCGATGAACGCCGTGATGCTGCGATCGAGCAGCTTCAGGTTGATGCCCTTCAGCGCGAGGGTCGAGCCGTAATAAAAGCTCAGATCGCGCACCTCGATCTTCACTTCGCGCTCCGCGTCAGAGCGCTCATCGAGCAGGACCGCATCCGGCGAAGCGCTCATCCGCGGCGCCCTCCCGGGGAGAGTCGCGAGACCGCAATTCGCGCGATGATGCTGAGCACAAGAATCGTGAGAGTGATCAGCAGCGCCGCCGACCAGGCGAGCTGTTGCCAGTTCTGATAGGGGCTCAGCGCGAACGTGAAGATCACGACCGGAAGGTTGGCGATCGGCTCGCGCAGGTTCGTGCTCCAGAACTGGTTGTTAAGCGCGGTGAAGAGCAACGGTGCGCTCTCGCCGCTGATGCGGGCCACGGCGAGCAGCAGACCTGTCACCATCCCGCTGCGGGCGGCCGGATAGGCGACACTCACGATCGTGCGCCAGGGGTACGCCCCGAGAGCCGTGGAGGCGTCCTTCATGCCCTGCGGGACGAGGGTCAGCATGTCCTCCGTCGTGCGCACGATGACGGGCATCGCGATGATCGCGAGCGCGAGCGCGCCCGATATCGCCGAGAAATGCCCCATCGGCGCCACGACGAGCTCGTAGGCGAACAGACCGATGATGATCGAGGGCGCGCTGAGCAGGACGTCGTTGATGAACCGAACCGCGGTCGAGAGGCGCGAGCTGCGGCCGTACTCGGCGAGATACGTGCCCGCGAGCACGCCGACCGGAGCGCCCATGGCGATGCCGAGCAGCGTCAGGATCACGCTGCCATAGATGGCATTGAGAAGCCCGCCGCCGCTCGAGCCCGGAGGCGGGGTCATCTGAGTGAACAAGCTGACCGAGAAACCCGAAAGTCCCTCCGCAAACAGCGTCCAGAGAATCGCCCCGAGAAAGGCGAGCCCGATCAGCGTGGCGGCCGCGGAGAGACCGAGCGCGGCTACGTTCTTCAGCCTGCGTATGGTGCGCCGTCTCATGCCGAGGGAAGCGCGCGGCGGCCGAGGCGCAGCAGCATGAGCCGCGCCGCAGCGATTACCGAAAAGGTGATGAGAAAGAGGAGCGCTCCGAGTGCGATGAGCGATGAGCGATAGAGCGCCGTGGTCGCTTCCGTGAACTCGTTGGCGATCGTGGCCGAGATCGTGGTGCCGGGAGCAAGCAACGAAGCGTAGATGTCGTGCGCGTTCCCGATCACGAAGGTCACCGCCATCGTCTCGCCGAGGGCGCGTCCGAGGCCGAGCATGATGCCGCCGACCATCCCGGCCCGAGAATACGGAACGACGACTTGCCAGACGACCTCCCACGTCGTCGCGCCGAGGCCGTAGCCCGACTCCTTCAACACATCGGGGACGGTCTCGAACACGTCGCGCATCACCGCCGAGATGAACGGAATGATCATGATCGCGAGCACGATTCCGGCGGTCAGTACCCCGATCCCGAACGGCGGACCCTGAAAGAGCGCGCCGATGCCGGGGATCGATCCCAGCGTGTCGATGATCCAGGGCTGCGCGTATTGCTGCAGGAGCGGGGCGAACACGAACAGACCCCAGATGCCGAAGATGATGCTCGGCACGGCGGCGAGCAGCTCGATCGCGACGCCTACGGGACGCTTGAGCCATGCGGGCGCGAGCTCCGTCAGAAAGACTGCGATGCCGAAGCTGATCGGCACCGCGAACACTAGCGCGATGAGCGAGGTGACGAGCGTGCCGTAGATCGCACCGAGTGCCCCGTATTCGTCCGTCACGGGGTTCCAGACCTGGCGCACGATAAACGCGAGCTTGAAGCGCGAGAGCGCGGGCCAGGCGCCATGAACGAGGGAGACCGCCACGCCGCCGAGCACGAGGAGAACCAGAATCGCCATCGCGAGCGTCGTCCCGCGGAAGAGACGCTCGAAGAGGCGCTGTCCCGCGACGTGTCTCGCGGAGCGCTCCGCCTCGCTGGTGAGTTCCGCGCCGATCAATCAGATGCCCAGGTGTTGCTTCCAATAGGCGCGGATCGCCTCGACGGTGCTCGGCGGAAGCGGACCGAACGCGATGCTCTGCGCCATTTGCCGGCCATGCTCGAAGGCCCACAGAAAGAACTTGGTGACCGCGTCGTTGACCTGCCTCGGGGCATCCGTCCGCAGTATCTGCCAGGTGCAGCCCGAGATCGGCCAGCTCTCGGGCCCGGGCTGATCGGTGAGAATCACAAAGAAATCCTTGGCCTTCGTGAAATCGACGTTCGCCGCAGCCGCCTGAAAGCCCTGCAGACTGGGACTCACCACCTGGCCCGCCCGATTGATGAGGCGTGCGTAGGACATGTGAATCTGAAGAATGTAGGCATACTCGAGGTAGCCGATCGCGCCGCGGATGCGCTGCACGTATACGGCGACGCCTTCGTTGCCTTTGCCCCCGAACCCCGCCGGCCAGGAAACGGAGGTGTCGGCCCCGACCTTGGCCTTCCATTCGGGAGAGACCTTGGAGAGGTAGTTCGTGAATGTGAAGGTCGTGCCCGAGCCGTCGGAGCGGTGAATCACACTGATGCTCATGTTCGGGAGATTGAGGCGCGGGTTGAGTCGCCTGATGGCAGGATCGTTCCACTTCTTCACTTTGCCCAAGAAGATATCGGCGACGAGCGGACCGCTCAGAATGAGCTGCCCCGGCGCAATGCCCGGGAGGTTGTAGACGATGTCTTCGCCCGCGATCGCCGTCGGAAACTGGATGAGACGATGCTGACGCAAGACTTCGGGAGCGAGCGGCTTGTCGCTCGCGCCGAACGCGACCGTGCCCGCCTCGATCTGGGATATCCCGCCGCCGGAGCCAATCGACTGGTAATTGACGCGCACACCGGTCTGCGTCGCATAAGCGGCGGCCCACTTCGCGACGAGTGGAAAGACCCAGGTGCTACCCGCGCCGGTGAGCTCCGCTGCCGCGAAGACGGGCAAGCTGGCGGTGCAGCCCAGCGCGAGCACCGCGACGCGCACGCGCCAGCGTTTCGGATCGGGCGATTTCATGGCTCCTGCGCGGCCTCGGCAGCCCCGGCAGCTCCGGTACTCCCGGCAGCCCGGCGGCCTCATGCGCAGTGTCCCCCGGGACGGTTACAGTTCTGTTACACCCGACATGCTCTTGCCGTGTCGCTCGCCTCAACGTATAAACGCGCCGCCGGCGCGCTCGCTTCGAGCGTGCCGTCGAGGACCTAAATTCGGATACCGTCCCGCCGTGTCGCGTGCTCTCGAGCTGACCCGCAATTTGATGTCCCGCCCGTCGGTCACGCCGGCCGACGAAGGCTGCCAGCAGGTGATGATCGAGCGCCTCGCGGGCGCGGGTTTCGACATCGAGCGAATGCGCTACGGAAGTGTCGAGAACTTTTGGGCGCGCCACGGTGCCTCCGAGCCCGTCTTCTGCTTCGCCGGCCACACCGATGTGGTCCCCACCGGACCGCTCGAGGAGTGGCGCACGCCGCCTTTCGAGCCGACGCTGCGCGACGGTTTGCTTTACGGCCGAGGCGCCGCGGACATGAAGAGCGGCCTCGCCGCCATGATCACGGCGACGGAGGACTTCGTCCGCACACTACCGGCACATCGCGGCACGATCGCCTTTCTCATCACGAGCGACGAGGAGGGTCCCTCGGTCGACGGGACGAAGCGTGTCGTCGAGACATTTCGCAGTCGCGGTGAGCGGATCGACTGGTGTGTCGTGGGCGAGCCCTCGAGCGAGTCAGTTCTCGGCGACACGATCAAGATCGGCCGGCGCGGCTCCTTGAGCGGACGGCTGACGGTGCACGGCGTGCAGGGCCACATCGCTTATCCGCACCTCGCCGAGAACCCGGTGCACACGCTCGCGCCCGCGCTCGCGGAGCTCGTGAGCCGCACGTGGGATGCGGGGACCGAGCATTTCCAGCCGACGATGTTCCAGGTATCGAACCTGAACGCCGGAACCGGCGCACCGAACGTCATCCCGGGCGAGCTCAAGGCGCGTTTCAACCTGCGCTACTCCCCGGTGCAAACGCTCGATGGGCTCAAGCAGACGGTCGAGGACATCCTGCGCAAACACGGCGTGCGCTACACGCTCGACTGGCACGTCTCGGGTGAGCCTTTCTACACGCCCCGCGGCTCCCTCACGGATGCCGCTTGCGCGGCGGTCGAGGAGATCGCGGGCAGTGCCCCCAGGCTCTCGACCGGAGGCGGAACCTCCGACGGGCGGTTCATCGCAACGCTCGGCGCACAGGTCGTCGAGCTCGGCGTCGTGAACTCGACCATACACAAGGTGAACGAGCACGTGCGCGTCGCCGACATCGATGCGCTGCAGGGAATGTACGTCGGAATCCTGCGCCGGCTCCTCGGCTGAGCGTGTCCGCCGCCCGCTAGTGCTTCCCCTCGGCCGCCCCGACGAAGGCCGTCGGCTCACGGCCGGAGACGCCGCGCAGAACGTTCGTCATCACACCGTACGCACCGAGGACTGCGGCGCAGATGAGCACCCATGCCGGCATTGCGAGCCCGAGGAAGGTCCAGTTGACCTGCGCGCACTCACCGCCGCCGCGGAGCACTTTGGCGATGACCGTGGTGATCGGAAACATTCGGACGAGCACATCGAGGGGCGCGCCGCAGGAGGGAACCGAGCCGGGCGGCAGGCTCTGGATATAAAGGTGTCGCGCAGCGATGCCGATCGTCGCGAGCGCGGCGATGGCGATCAGCGCGGCATAGACGAAGCGCCCCCAGCCTCGCGGGCTGTGCGCCGCTGCCACGATGAACACGATCCCGAGCGCGAGGATGGTCGCGCGCTGGAACATGCAAAGTGGACAGGGCTCGTAGTGCTGCACGTACTGTGCGAAGTACGCATAGCCGAGCATTGCGGCACAGGCCGCCGCGCCGAGCGCATTCAGCAGGCGTCGATGCTGGAGCATGGAGTCACGTCCCCGCCGTCGGCTGACGGCCGCGCAGCTCGCGTTCGACATCGTCGAGCGAGGTGTGGCGCACGTCTTTGCCGTGCACCATATAGATGATGTACTCGCCGATATTCTTCGCGTGGTCGCCGATGCGCTCGAGCGAACGCACCACCCACATCACATCGAGCGCCCGCCGGATCGAGCGCGGGTCCTCCAGCATGAACGTGATCGTCTGGCGCTGGATCGACTCGTACTCCTCGTCGACGGCGCGGTCCTGCCGTGCGACCTGCAGCGCCGCATCCGCATCCATGCGCGCGAACGCATCGAGCGCGCTGTGCACCATATCCGCCACCACGCGCCCGAGATGCTTGATCTCGCGGTACTTGTCCGCGGGCCGCTCCATCGTGGCGAGACGCGATGCGATGTAGCCGATCTTCTCGGCCTCATCGCCTATCCGCTCGAGATCGGTGATCGTCTTGATGACCGCGACGATCAACCGCAGATCGCCGGCCGCCGGAGCGCGCGTCGCCAGAATGCGGCTGCATTCCTCGTCGATCGAGACTTCCATGTTGTTGACGCGGAAGTCATCGAGGGCAACCGCCTCACCGAGGGAGCTGTCCCCCTCGATGAGCGCATTCACCGCCTTCTGCAGCTGCTGCTCGACGAATCCGCCCATTCCGAGCACCTTGTTGCGAACGCGCTCGAGGTCCTCGTTGAAACGGCGGGAGATGTGATGCGTCAGATCGGCGGTTTCCATCGAAGTCCTCCGCGCCGGGCAGGCGATGGCGAGGCGCGATGTCGCGCGGCGGCCGGTCCGGCGGGCATTTGGTCGATCATACCAGCGCGGCGACTGCCGTGAGGCGCACGATCCGGCGCGCCGGGAAGTGGCATACAAATTCGCTCCCACGCCCCGGTGTGCTCGCCACCGCGAGCTCGGCTCCATGGCGCTGCAGGACGTGCTTGACGATCGCGAGCCCGAGTCCCGAACCGCCGCGGCTCCGCGAGCGTCCCTCGTCGACGCGATAGAAGCGCTCCGTCAATCGCGGAATGTGCTCGGGCTCGATGCCGATGCCCGTGTCCGATACCGAAAAGTGGCCGCCCTCCTCGTCCGCCCACCACTTCATCGAAATGCGCCCCTCGACAGGCGTGTACTTCACGGCATTGTCGATGAGGTTGAAGAAGGCGGAATGGATCTCCGTCGCATTGCCGAGGAGCCCCACCGCCTCGTCCGCCTCGATCTGCACCTCGCGCGGATGCTCCGGACGGGCGAGGACTTCCCTGCGCAGCGTCGCGAGCAGTGACGCGACATCGATCGGCTCGCCGCGCACTTCCTCCTCGGTCGTCTCGAGCCGCGACAGCTCGAGCAGATCGCGCACGATGGTCGTCATGCGCTCGGCCTGGCGCCTCATCTCGGCAATCGGACCGGCGAGCTCCGGATCGAGCGCGCCGTCCTGACTCAATGTCTCGAGGTAGCCCGAGATGACGGTGAGCGGGGATCTCAGCTCGTGCGAGGCATTCGCCACGAAATCCTTGCGCATGGCTTCGAGGCGCATTTGGCGCGAGACATCGCGGACGAGGAGCAGCTGCTGTCCCTCCCCGTACGGCACGAGCTGAATGGACAGAAACACGCCCGGCGCCCGACCGTGGCGGATCACGACAGGATTCGAGTAGTCGCCGGCTCCGAGATAGCGCGCGAGCGCGGGGTGGCGTACGAGATTGTCGATACGCAAGCCGAGGTCCACCGGCCGGCGCAGCTCGAGCAGCTGGGCCGCCATGCGGTTGAACCAGACGATCTCGCGCTCCGCATCGAGGACGACGACGCCGTCGGGCAGGGCGGCGGTCGAGCGCTGGATCTGTCGAAACAGCTGAATGAAGCGCTGCTTGTGAAAGCGCTTACGCCTGTGCAGGCGCACGATCTGGGTGATCACATCGCCCCAGGCGCCGCCGACATCGGGCGGGTCGCTCAAGCTGCGATGCCGCACCCACCAGTCGACACGAAACAGATTGAGGAGCTGCCATCCGAGGGCAGCCGTCACGACGAACGCGGCGCCTGCGAACGGCCAGCCGAACGGCCAGCCGAGAAGCAGGCCGAGAACCACCGCCCCGATCAGGCGGACGGCGATGAACGATGCGGCCTGCAGCGCCAGGTACATTGCAAAATGATTTCCGTCGGCTTAGCTCAGCTCGCCTCAGCCGAGAACCGGTAACCCGTGCCGCGCACGGTCTGGATCAGCCGATCGTACCCGAAATCCTCGAGCGCCTTGCGCAGCCTGCGAATGTGCACATCGATCGTGCGCTCCTCGACGTAGACGTTACCGCCCCAGATGCGATCGAGCAGCTGCTCGCGCGTGTACACGCGATCCGGATGCGTCATGAAGAACTCGAGCATGCGGTATTCGGTCGGACCGAGCGGGATCGCTTGTTTGCCCGCGAGCACTCGATGGCTCGCCGGATCGAGCGACAGGCCGCCGAAATCGATGCGCTCGCCGTGACCGTTCGGCGCGGCCCGGCGCAGCACCGCATTGATCCGCGCGAGCAGCTCCCGCGGAGAGAACGGCTTGGTGACGTAGTCGTCGGCGCCTCCCTCGAGGCCCGCGACCTTGTCGCCCTCCTCGGCGCGTGCGGTGAGCATGATGATCGGCAGGTCGCGCGTCCCGCGGTCCCGCTTCAGGGATCGGGTGAGCTCGAGCCCGCTCATGTCCGGCAGCATCCAGTCGATCAGCGCGAGGTCCGGCCGGCGATTCACGATCAGCTCGCGCGCCGCGCGGCAATTCTCGGCCTCGACGACCTCGAACCCGGCCCTCTTCAGGCCGAACGAGATCATCTCGCGGATCGGCCTCTCGTCCTCGACGATCAGGATGTGCTTGGCCGACATGGGCTGCAGTCTGTCATGGCTACACTATTACAGTGCCCTTTCGTTTCAATCTCGTGACGCCAGCCGCCCTGCGGGTGGCCGCGCAACCTCATCGCGAAGATAGATCGGGATGGCGCGCGTCGGGTCGACGGCGATCCCGGCCGCGAAATCCGCGGCGCCGAGGCGGGCAATCTCTAACGCCCGGGGCAGCAGATCGGCATGGACCGCACGCAGGCGCGGACCGAGCTTTGCCTCGAGCTGCGGGTACGCCGTAAAGCCGCGTCCCACGCCGTGAATGGGCTCATCGAGGCCGGCGGCGAGCGCGACCCTATCCGGTGCACTCACGTGTTCGGCGTCCGCGCGCTCGGCGGCCCGCTCGGCATCCCCCCACTCGGCGCTGCCCGACACGGGCTCCGCCAGGCCCTGTTCATTGCGCCGAAAGCAGCCCCAGTACACCTCCCGCATGCGGGCATCGGCGCAGACGATCAGGCTTCGCGCCTGCGGCGCGGAATCAAACGCGCGCTGCGCCAGTGCGCGCAGGTCGGACACCGGCACGACCGGCAGCCCCGCGCCGAAGGCGAGTCCTTGCGCAACGCTCGTCGCGAGCCGCACACCCGTGAAGCCGCCAGGGCCGCGGCCGAAAGCGATCGCATCGAGGGCCGCAAGCGTGAGCCGCGATTCGGCCAGTATCTCGTCGACCAGCATGAGAATGCGCTCCGCGTGTCCGCGACCGGGCTCCTCGTAGCGGCTGAACGCGCAATCGGGGCCGCACAGCAGGGCGGCCGAGCAAGCCTCAGTCGCTGTGTCGACGGCCAGGATGTTGAGCGAGCGGCGCTGCATCGCGCGCGTGCCTCATCGAGCGGCCGCGTTCGCGGGCCGATTGCCCGAGCGCGAAGCTGCATGCGCTCGCAGGAAGCTGAGCACCTCCTCGGGATCGCGCGTGCCGCGCATCGGAGGCAGCGCGGCGAGGAGCGTGCGTCCGTAGGCGCGCTCCATCAGACGCCGATCGCAGATGACGACGGCGCCGTAATCGGTCTCGCTGCGAATGAGCCGCCCTACGCCTTGCTTCAGAGCGAGCGCTGCCTCGGGCAGCTGGAAGTCGCGGAACGGATTCCCGCCGACCGCCTGGATGTGATCGATGCGAGCCTTGACGAGCGGCTCCTCGGGCGATGCGAACGGCAGCCGGTCGATCACGACCAGGCGAAGCGCATCTCCTTTTACGTCGACTCCTTCCCAGAAACTCGCGGTCCCGAGAAGCACGCCGTCCCCGTCCGCTCGGAAATCCTGCAGCAGCTGCTCGCGCGGGGACTCGCCCTGAACGTACATCCGGTACGGCGGTGTCTCGCCCCAGCGGCGTCGCAGCAGCACCGCCCCTTCCCCGAGCGCGCGATGGCTGGTGAAAAGCAGGAACGCACCGCCTCGAGCCGCGGCGATGAGCGGAAGCACCGCATCGAGCACGGCCGCGACATAGCCCGGCGCTGCGGGCTCGGGCAGTCCCGCCGGTAGATAAAGCAGGCTCTGACGCTCGAAATCGAAGGGACTGCCGATGCGCAGGGTCGGAGCATCGGCGATGCCGAGCCGGCCGGTGAAATGGCTGAAATCCTCTCCGACCGAAAGCGTCGCTGAAGTGAACACCCATGCCGAGCGATGCGCCTGCGTGAGCGCGCGGAAGCGCTCGGCGATGTCGAAGGGGATCAAGTGCAGTGCAAAGCCCCGGGCGGTGAGCTCGATGCTGCGAACGCCCTCGAGCTCATCGACGGCGGAGATGCGCGCGAGCTCGCCGGCGACCCCTCGCGCCCGCACGCCGAGTGCAGCGGCTCCCGCTGAGTCGCCGGACGCCTCGAGCGCACTCCCGAGCCCATCGAGTGCCGCCGCGAGGGACTCGGTGGCCGAGGCGAGCGCCGGCCCGCACATCTCCCACTCGAGGCGTACCGTCGCCTGCTGACGGCCCGAGGCGGGCGATGAGGCGAGCGGCCGACCGCCCGACGCGGGCAGGCGAGCCTCGAGCTCGCGCAATGCCTCCTCGGCCATCGCCAAAGATGCTTTGATGGCGCCGATATTCTCCTGCGCGATCGACTGCAGCAGAGTCTCGATGCGGCGACTGCCGACGTTCGCTCCGAAGAGCTGGGTCGCGAGGTCGGGCAGCTGATGCGCCTCATCGAGGATCACGGCATCGGCCGACCCGAGCAGGTCGCCGAACCCGTCCTCCTTCAATGCCAGATCCGCGAGCAGCAGATGATGATTGACGACGACGATGTCCGCTTCCTGCGCGCGGCGCCGCGCCGCCGCGATGTGGCAGCGGGCAATCTCCGCGCACTGCGTGCCGAGGCAGTTGTCGCGGTTCGAGGTGACGAGCGGCCAGAGCGGGTGAGTATCCGAAAGCCCCGGCACTTCGGCGAGATCGCCCGCACGCGTCACGCGCGCCCAGCGCTCGATCCGAACGAGCGTCGCATCCGTGCGGGCGAACCCCTCGAGCGCCCTCTGCCGGCCTGCAAGGCCCAGCCGGTGCAGGCACAGGTAGTTCGCGCGCCCTTTGAGCAGCGCTACGCGCGCCGGCCGGCCGATCGCACCGGCGACGAGCGGCAAATCCTTCGAGAAGAGCTGATCCTGCAGCGTACGGGTGCCAGTCGAGATGAGGACGCGCGCGCCGGAGAGCAGCGCGGGAACGAGATAGGCGAAGGTTTTGCCGGTGCCGGTCCCCGCCTCGACGACCAGCTTTTCCCGCGACTCGATCGCCCGGGCCACTCGGGAGGCCATCTGCACCTGCTGCGAGCGCGGCGTGAAATCGGGCAACGCGCGTGCGAGTGGCCCCTGGGCACCGAATATGTCATCGAGCTCGAGCATAAGGTGAGCGGAATCGGGGGCGGGGCGGCCAGAACCCTTCCGTCCATACCCCCGCCGCTTCGAGCTGTGGTCAGCTGCAGGGCATTTTGCTGCAACCAAGCCGGGAAAGTCGCATTATTGGGCAAGCTCGACGATTTTATGATGGTGCACTGCATCACGACAGGCCCCGTTCGGCGCTCATGAGCCTCGCCGGTCAAGTCGCTTGGACGGCTGCCCGGCTCATGCAGCACCGGGCCGGCTCCTATGCCGAAAGCGCATTGCGCCTCGCGCAGGCGAGCGCCGGGCGCGCTGCCGAACGCGTCGAGGCGGCCGGTCCGCGAATTGCGACGCTCGCGGAAGCGAGCCTGAAGCTGACCGAGATCACGTTCCGTTGCGTGGACCAGCTCGTCCGCCAGGGCGTCGAGAGCGCGCAAGGCACCTTGAGCGACGGAGCCGACCGCCTGCGCATGAGCGCGAAGGCGCGCAGCTTCGGCGCACTTTATGCGGCGCAACGGGCCGCGCTTCCGCAGACGGGGCGCCGCGTTGCCCGCGATCTCGAGGCGACGTGGCGCATCATGTCCGCGACGAGCCGTGATCTCATCGAGCTCGCTCGCTCGACGCGCCACGAGCTCGAGAGCGGCCCGACGCGTGGCGGACGACGCGCCGCGACGGGACGGCCTCGGTCCCGCAAACGCAAGAGCCGGCGTCGGACCGGCGAGCGGCACCCGACGACCTGAACGGCGCCTTGGGGTCGGTGCGGAGCACGACGACCGCCGCATTCGTTTACACGAGACAGACAGGATCAGCGCAATGGCCACTGCCCCGCACGATTTCGTAGCCCTTCAACAGTTGAGCCGCGCGGTTGCCGAGTGGGTGGAATCGGTTCGCCAGCTCACGCAGCCCGCTGCGGTTCACTGGTGCGAGGGCTCTGCAGCCGAGGTGCGCAAGCTGACGGGTGAGCTCGTCGGGAGCGGGGAGCTCCTGACTCTCAACCCCGAGCACTTTCCCGGATGTCATCTCGCCCGATCCCAGCCGAACGATGTCGCACGCGTCGAGCATCTCACCTACGTCTGCACGCGCTCGAAGGAGGATGCGGGCCCGAACAACCATTGGATGGCGCCCGATGAGGCGCGTGCGAAAATGCGCGGTCTGTTTCAGGGCTGCATGCGCGGACGCACGCTCTACGTCGTGCCCTATTGCATGGGCCCACTCGACTCTCCCTACTCGCGCTGTGGCGTGGAGATCACCGACAGCGCGTACGTCGTCCTCAACATGTCGGTCATGACCCGTATGGGGCGCCCGGCACTCGAGCGGATCGCGCGCACCGAGCGCTTCGTGAAGGGCTTGCACTCGATCGGGGAGCTCGACCCCGAGCGGCGCTTCATCATTCACTACCCCGAGGAGCTGTCGATCGAGAGCTTTGGCTCCGGATACGGCGGCAATGCGCTCCTCGGAAAGAAATGCCATGCGCTGCGCATCGCGAGCTGGCAGGCGCGCACCGAGGGCTGGCTGGCCGAGCACATGCTCATCGTCGGCCTGCAAAGCCCGCGCGGCGATACCCACTACGTCGCCGCCGCCTTCCCCTCTGCGTGCGGGAAGACGAATCTCGCGATGCTCATACCGCCCGAGTCGATGCCCGGCTGGAAGGTGTTCACCGTGGGGGACGACATCGCCTGGCTGCATCCCGGGCCGGACGGACGGCTCTGGGCGATCAATCCCGAGGCGGGCTACTTCGGCGTCGTGCCGGGCACCAATCCCGAAACGAACCGCAATGCGTACGAGATGATCCGGCGCGATACGCTGTACACGAACGTAGCGCTGACGGCCGACAACCAGCCCTGGTGGGAGGGCCTCAAGAAGGGCGCGCCCGTGATCGATTGGCAGGGACGCCCATTCGACTCGAAGCGCGGTCCCGCTGCGCATCCGAACTCGCGCTTCACCGTCTCCGCGAAGCGCAATCCGAGCTACTCCCCGCACTCCGAGGACGCGACGGGCGTCCCACTGTCCGCGATCGTCTTCGGCGGACGCCGGCGCGAAGTCGCGCCGCTCGTCTACGAAGCCCGCGACTGGGCGCACGGTGTGCTCGTCGGCGCCTCCGTCGCCTCCGAGACGACCGCCGCTGCGACAGGTCAGGTCGGCGTCGTCCGCCGCGACCCGATGGCGATGTAGCCTTTCTGCGGCTACAACTTCGCGGACTACTGGCGGCACTGGCTCGAGCTCGGGACGAAGATCAAGCGCCCGCCGCGCATCTTTCACGTCAACTGGTTCCGGCGCGATGCGCAGGGGAAGTTCCTCTGGCCCGGATTTGGCGAGAACCTGCGCGTGCTCGCCTGGATGCTCGACCGGTCGGCCGGCACGGCCCGCGCGACGGATTCACCGATTGGCTGGCTGCCCAGAATGGAGGATCTCAACACCTCGGGCCTCACCGTGGGCCCCGATGCGCTACGCGAGCTCCTCTCGGTGGACCCGGGGCTCTGGCGCAAGGAGACAGGCGAGATCCGCGAGTATTTCCGCCGCTACGGCGAGCGGCTGCCGCCCGCGCTACTGCGCGAGCTCGAGAAGACCGAAGCGCGACTCTCGGGCTAACGAGGCTCTCGGGCTAGCGCGGCTCGTCGCATTTGTCCATCCCTGGACGCGCTTCCCGCCCGCGCTCCTGCGCGGGCACTCGCCGCTTCAGCGCGGCTCGTCCTCGCAGACGAATCGAATCGTCTGCGGCGAGTCGGCCTCCGGGAGCTTGCCGAGCCCAATGAGCCCTTTGCCCTTGATCTGCACGCTGTCGCGCCGGACGAATGCCTCATCGCCGTCGTCCGTCTGCACGAACGTCCCGTTGGTGCTTTGATCGATCAACACGAACTTGTGGCGGTTGATCTCGATTCTCGCATGCAGACGCGAGATGAGATTGCCCTTGACCACCACATCGTTGTCCTCGGCGCGACCGATCGCGATCGCCGGATGCTGCTCATCGAGGACGATGTCCCGCTCCTGAATTCGCAGGCGTAGTCGGACCGCCGGACCATTGCGGCCGGCGAGCGCGATGGCGGGGACCATGCTCGTCACATCCTCGGTCTGCCAGAGCACCTCGTAGAGCGCGACTTCGCTCCCCTGCCCCTTCAGCATGGCGATGTCCACCTGTCTCACCGCCGCGCGCCACTGCGGAGAGAGCTTTTCCACCATGGCCGCGGTAGTCATGATCTGACTACCCTTCGCCTGGCTCGTCATGCGATTGGCCGTGTGGACGGTCGCGCCGAATACATCCCGGTTCTCGAGCACGACGGGACCGAAGTGACAACCGATGCGAATCGTGACCGGCTGCCCCTCGACCTTCAGGTGAGAGTGCCTCGAGATCTGCTGCTGCATCGTGGCCGCGGCATTGAGTGCCTGGTCCGCGGACGGGAACGTCGCCATGACCTCATCGCCCATGGTCTTGATGACGGTGCCCTGGTGCTGCTCGGTCGCGCTGCGCATGACATCGATGCAGATCGCGACCATATCGCGCGCCTTGAGGTCGCCCATGAGCTCGTAGAGTCGGGTGGAGCCGACCACATCGGCAAACAGGATCGCAAGCTCGATGTCTTTTCCCATGCAGCTGATCGGCACCGCGCCCGCCGGCCCCGAGCGGGCCGGCACAGCAGTGGAAGAAAGTTTATACGCGAGCACCCCCAGCCGCCAGCGTAAGCGGCGCGGCGCGGCGCGCCGCGTTGTTTCCGCGCCAGCGATCAAAGCTGGGCCGTATGCTGTCTCCCCTTGCCAACAATCGACTCATCCCCCTACCCTTCAGGCAGGAACGCATCCAGCAGCCGCGAGGATCAGCTCGGCGCCCGCTCCGGGCCGCCGCGACCCCTCGCTCAGGAGGCGCCGGAACTCGCGTGCACCGGGCTCTCCCGCCTGCAGCCCGAGCATGTGCCGGGTAATCGCGGACAATCTCTCCCCGCGCGCGAGCTCGCGCTGCGCGTAACGCGCCATGCGCTCGAGGAGCTCCGCGCGACGCGGCGTCGCGGGCTCCGCGCCGAACACGGCCGCGTGCAGACGCGTCAGCAGGTACGGACGGTGATACGCCTCACGACCGAGCATGACGCCCTCGCAGTCGCGGAGCGCATCGAGAATCGCGCCGGGCTCGCGCAGTCCACCATTCAAAATGAAAGGCAGCCCAGGAAACGCGCGGCGAACCTCACGCACGACGTCATAGCGAAGGGGCGGCACCTCGCGATTGTCCTTCGGCGAGAGTCCGCTCAGCACCGCCTTGCGCGCATGTACGATCGCCGCCTCGCAGCCCGCATCGCGCACCGCCCGGACGAAGCGGTGGAGAGCCTCCCGGTCATCATCATCGAATCGCCGACACGCAGCGATCGCCTCCGCGCCCCTGCCCTCGATCACGCCGACGCGCATCTTCACCGTAACGGGGACGCGCACCGCCGCTCGCATGGCGGAAACGCAATCGCCAACGAGCTCGGGCGAGCGCATCAAACACGCCCCGAACGCTCCGCTCGCCACCCGATCGCTCGGACAACCGCAGTTGAGATTGATCTCATCGTATCCCGCCGCCTCGCCCGCTCGCGCCGCCGCGGCGAGCTCGCCCGGATCGCTGCCACCCAACTGCAGCGCGACGGGATGCTCCTCCGGATCGAACGCCAGCAGCCGCGCTCGATCTCCCCGCACGATGGCGGCCGCAGTGATCATCTCGGTATAGAGGAGGACACGCGGTGAGAAGCCGCGTAGAAAATAGCGGCAGTGGCGGTCGGTCCAGTCCATCATCGGAGCGACGGAGAGGCGGCGATCCAATCTTCCGGCCGAAGAATCCTCTGGTACCCGTATTTTTCCAGGCTGTTCCGACTCAGGCGTTTCTGCGGGGTTTCTGGGCATTCCGGGGAGTTTACTAATTGCGGAGGTGCCATATAGGTGTCATGAATAGCGTGACACCTCCTAGTGCACCATGGCAACGATCCGCGCACGCAAGCGATCGGCGTCGTCCTGCGCGCCGCGAAGAGCGTCAAAGAGCTCCCAGTGCGTCCAGAGATCGTCCAACAAGCCCGCCGCGCCTGCAGGGATGCGCACCGGGATCGACTTCGATTGCCAAAGCGTCGCCCCCCGGTTCAATCACCAACTCGTGGCCCGACTATCAATTTCCGGACGAGTCGTTTCGAGCGCCGCATCGATGACCTCGGACACTCGGATGCGCTGGCGCTGCAGGGTGATGTGGCCGTGCTCGATCCTGGCAACGTCGACCAAGTCATTGACGAGCCGCGTCATGTGCCGCAGCTGTCGCTCCAGAGTGGCGAGCGCCCTGTCGCGGTCGTTTGCTTTGCACCGGCGATTTTCAGCATTGCGTAGCGATCGACATCGGCGCCAGCCGATTACGCAGCTCGCGGGCCATGTTGCCAGAAACTCGTAGCTCTGCGACGGCAATTCAGTCGAATTCAAGACCGAGTTCATCGATTCCGGCAAGGAGCTGGGCGGCTTCACGATAGACGCGCATCGCACCGGCGTTGTACAGCTCCTGCTCGCTGAACCCGCCAGTCAGCACCCCGACAGCCAAAATGCCTGCGCGGCGGCCCGAATGAACATCCCAAACCGAATCCCCGACAATCAGACAATCCGGACGAGGCACTCCCAGTCGCTGCTGACAAGCAAGAAAAAGATCCGGCTCGGGTTTGGCGCTACCGGTGTCACCGCAAATCACCACCGCATCGTCATCAATCCCCAATGCCTGCAGCGACCCTTGCACCTCGGAGCGCCGCCCGCTCGTCGCGATGCCATGAGTAACGTTGTGCTGCTTCAGAAACTGGAGCAATTCGGTCGCACCCGGTAACGGCAGCTGCAAGGCTCCGTATCCCCGATACAGCGCATCGTGCCGCGCCTCGAGTCGCTCGATCATAGCCTCTTCGAACGAACGGTCCCGCGCTCGGGCCAGGGTCCGGACCAGCAGCTTGCCGCTGATGCCGATATGGCGTTGCACTTCCCACGCTGGCACATGCAGCCCCGCTTCGTTGAGTGTCTGCTGCCAAGCGAGCGCGTGCGGGTAGACCGAGTCGATTAGGGTGCCATCGAGGTCGAAGATGAGGCCTTTCATGATCTCCTACGTGCTGACCCAGCTGTCCTTGCATTTCAGTGAGCTGTTTCGCTGCCGAGAGCCGACCGTTTGCACGCCGGCAGTGAACCCGACGCTCTCACGCTGCATTGCGGGCCTCCTCTCCATGGATCGGATCGCACGCTGCCGCACGGGGGGTCAATCACTGCCGCGCTCGCTTGCCAGTAATCGCGTGGTAAAGGACGAGCAACACGATGGCTCCGAGAACCGCCACCAGCAGACTATAGAGATTGAGTCCCGTAACGCCTGCCGCGCCGAATACATGGAATATCCAACCCCCAATGAGCGCTCCGACGATCCCGAGCAGGATGTCGAGCACCACCCCCTCACCCCGTCTGTTGACGATCTTGCTGGCGATGAAGCCTGCGATCAGTCCAAGGACGATCCACGCGATGATTGACATGACGATCTCCCAGCCGCCGTTTGGCGAATTAATCAAGCTGCACGGGTCCGAAGCAATGGCCGTTCCGCATGGCGCGCAGCCTACGGCTGAGGAGACCGTATGACCGATTTTCTGGTGCCCTCGCAGTAGTTACCGAATTGAGTGCTCGAACGCTACAACATGAACTGTGCAATAAGGCCAGCCTCTCTGCGGCTTGGCCTTGGCGAATCGAGTCTGCACGGCGAACCCGCGCGATGAGCGGGAGATCGATTGCGCCTTGCCGCTCATCAGCTGCGCTGCTCGCCCGACCGACAAACCGGGATTGCGGTGCGAGGTCGTCCGCGCTCGATCGAGCGGGAAGAGCGTATTAGCGGTGTTCGATCTTGGCGACCTTCGCGTTCGCCTTCGCCAACTCAAATTTGGCATCCGCCTGATCACGGCAAGCCCTCTGCGTATCGCCTGAGAGCGCCTCACATTGCACGAGTGCGATCTGGTGCTCGCCGTCTGCCGCAGTGATCCTCGCCTTGTATTGCGCTTCCACTTTACCTGCGTCGGCCACTGCGAGACCACGAGCGGCACTGGCGTTCTTCTCCGCGGCTTCCTGGCGCGCGCTGGACAGGTCCTTTTGCACCGTTGCAGCGGGGACGGGCCTGGGATTTCCGCTGCACCCTCCCGCCGTCAGCACGCCCAGAATCGCCGCAAGCCGCCAGCAGATATTCATGAACGTATCGTCGCGCTGTGCGCCGTCGCCGACATCGTGCGCCACATTCTCGCGGCCTTCTATTTCGTATGTATCTTCCCGGCTTTGTCGATGTCAAAGTTCACTTGCCGGCCGTCCTCGGCGATCGCCGAGCCGATCCAATCATTGCCGTTCTTGTGTAGCCCGGTAATACTGGTATATCCCTGCTCGTTCAACATTCGAGTGACCTGATCCTGATTCATGGCGGCTGGGCCCACATAGGCGGACTGGACCCTCTCCGCGCCAAACATTGAGCAAGCACTGAGCGCTACCAGTAGCGTCAGCGTTACCGGCGCGATCTTGAACTGCGTGAGAACCATCTCAATCTCCAGCGTGTGCGGCGTTAAGCAGTACCCAGCAATTCGCAGTCCTGCAAGAGTTCATGGTAGAAGACTCAACCGGTTCCCGTTCAGAGGCCGCCGCACCCAGCATAACGCGTACCGCACTCGGCCCACGGCGAGACGGGGCGTGATAGATGAGCGTTGCTTCGTTTGCGATTACTCCGCCGACGCGTCGGCACTGTCGCCCGGAGAGCCTCACCGGGAGGTCCATACACTGGCATGGCAACGCTGAACCGCCCAGCGGCGCAGTGCCAAGTTATAGCGAGATCAGGCGAAACGGAGCGAGGTACGTTCGCGCTTACTTGAATTCGCCGTTGGCGAACCAATCGACGGTCCGGCTTTGCGGGCGATCCCTGAGAGGCGCTCGAGGAGAAATTCGCCCAATTGCTCTAAGGCCAGAGAGAGCGGGCGGCGGTTGCCAGCGCCCAATTCCATCTGCACCCTTATTCTCGGGAGCGACGATCTGCTTAACGAACTGCTGGACCCTGAATGCCAGTTTCGCGCGCTGCGCCGTGACGGTGACTTCCTGCAGCTTCTCCGTAGCCATCGACCCGCTTGATGGTGCAGATTGATCCGCAGCCTGCGCGTCAGAAAATGCTAGAACCGCGACTGCGACGGATAGAATAGAACAGCGGATCGCGTCGCCCGACGATGAAATCGCTGACCGATCCCGACGCGCGCTCATGGCAATTAGCGGCCGCGGTACCGGCACCGTCGATTACAACGTGCAGACGGCGATCGACTGCGAGAACCATCTGATCATCGCGTACGACGTGAACCAAGGACACGACCGAGAGCAATTGGCAGATCCTCAAGTGCGAGCAGGCGGACATTACGCCGCTCGTGCCCAAACCCTTGACATCAAATGCCAAACCAGAGGGCCGCGGCCTCGACCATCTCGAGCTCTCGGCCGCCTAAGTTCGATTGGTTGGGAAGGATCTTCCAGTCAATCCCGGCTACGTGGATCTGATCCAAGACGCCGGCGGTCGCGTATGCGTATCCATCACCGGGGTCCGGCGCGGCGGCGAATGATCTGCCGATCGAGAATTCAAGCGCGATCCAAAACAGAAGGCCGAGGATCACGGACGCTCGCCACTTCAACGTTCTCATTGACCTGCTCCTCCGCCCCCGGATTCGGGCGCCACAAAAGGAGGACCAGGTACGCCACGCTTGCAATGTTCAACATGTCGGATATGTATTGCTCATGCAGCGTGTACGTGAGCTCCCCGACGAGTCCTGCGGCACGAGCGAGTCCAGCGAGGACACACAGCGACCCTGCGAGTATCGCAACGAAATAGGTCAACCGACCCATCCCGGTGAATCGGGGCCTACGAAGCACCCAAAGTCCCGCGGCGAGAATGCATAGCGCCTGCCAAGCGACCGGCATCATGAGGTGCAGATGTCGTGAAACCAAGGGAGCCGTGAATCGCGGATCGGTCGCCGCGTGGATTAAGAGCCGTGCAAGTCCGGGAACATATCGAACGGTCACGGCTGCGGCGAAGATCGAGAGAACCGCCCGCCGATGAGATCGATGAATGCGTGTCACGACCCATACGGTGACGAAGATCAGCACATCGGTCAGCAGACCACACATCACCATGCCGGCGACACGCAGTACGGCCTGGGCGGTCCAGGGATGCTGGCTCACGATAGTGAGATTCTCCCGGAGCGGCCGCAATGCGTATGAGTAGCCAGCGTCCAAAAGCCAGATCAAGGCAAAACCGGCGGCCACCGCGGCAATGAACGAGAACGCATGGGACCGAAGCGTTTGAGCGAGGTCGATGGCCACAGTCCCGACCGCCTGCCGCCAATACCAGAGCCGCGAGTGGCCCTCCTCGAATTGCTCAACGAGATCACCAATAAGCGGGTCGAATCGCGAGCGGCCACCGACTCGCTCAAGCAGCCAGGTCGCGGCGCGTGGCGCGGTCCTGGAGTTCATGACTTTGCGCCGGCCGTCTTGGCAAGACCTTGCCAGAGCGCCTCGAGCGCACGCTGCGTCTCGCGCACATGCCGGCTGCCTTCGGCAGTGAGTGCGAAGTAGCGCTTCGCGCGCCCGCCGCGCTGCGGAGTCGCTTCACCGAGCTTTGAGGTGACGAACCCTTTGGATTCGAGCCTCTCGAGGATTGCATAGACGCTCCCTTGCAGCATTTCGCGCCCGGTTCGCTGCGCAATCTCGGCCGCGATCGGCACGCCGTAGGCCTCCCGTCCGAGCCGCAACACGGCCAGCATCACCATGAGTTCGTGCTGGCCGAGGAATTCGCGGTTGCGCATTTGTTCAATCGTAATGAATTAAGCCCCCGTGTCAATGATGTGCGATGCCCGCAGACACGTCAGACGCCGGAAGAGCGGGATTGGTGCTGGGTTGACCGCCCGTTAGTGGCTGCGGAACTCGTCGTGGCAGGCGCCGCAAGCCTTCCCGACTCCCATTGCCGCCCGCTTCGTCGCAGCGGCATCACCCGACTTCGCTGCCATGTCGAGGTTCACAGCCGCCGCATGAAGATCGCGAGCCTTCTGCTGAAAGTCCGCCGTGTTGGTCCAGATTCCATCGAGTGCTCGCGTCATGACATTGAACTTCCGTGTATCTAATTTGAAGACTTCCGGAATCATGGACGACGTCATCTCGATGCGGTCGGCTGCGGTCTGGGCCGCCATCGCATCGAAGGGAGCACCTTTCAAAAAGGCCTGCATCGGCGTGTACGCGTAGCTCTGGACGTCGAACAACGCCTTGCGAAGCTTCACGGCCGCCTGCGCCTGCCCTTCCGGAGTTGTCGGCGCGCTCTGCGCGAGGCCGACCGATACCATGGCCAAGGAGCAAAACGCCACCAATCCCAACTTCGAAACAACGTTCATCCTTCGAGTCTCCCTTCAGGTAAGTCACGTGCACTGCGATCGTGAATGCGGTGGTTGCAATGCGCGCGGGATTTGGGAACTCCATACCCACCCTGCCCCTCGCGGCACGTCGAGCTGACCATGAGTTTAGTGCTGCCGATGAATTGGCGGCTGCGCATTTATTCAATAGTAGTGATAAAATAATGGATGTCAATACCGGGGTATGAGCGTAACGATGCTCAGCAGACCGGCGGGAACCCGGACTCAATCTCCCGCCCGGCGTCATGCGGGCAAGGGCGGTCAGATGGCTCACCGAATGGTCACGCGCCGAGCAGTGCTGGCACAATCGGATCGGCACCCGCAGCGGTCGTCGCGCCCCTCGAGGCTCTCAGCCGCGGAAGCTAAGACGAGCCACGTAGAGTCGCTTCTGGAGGATTACGTGATGAAGAAAAAAGTAGCAGGGGCTGTTGCGGTGGTTGGGGGGACGCGACGGGTCGCGTTTCGTATTGACGGGTCGCATCGCGCTCGATGAGCGCGCTCGCTCATTAATTTGCACTAGAGACGCGTGAGCATGGCTACACGATTCTCGTAGAGCCTGGAACCACACTTCAATCGTTGAGGCCCATCCCCTTCAAGATTCTCGGCGCATGCTTCTCCACGCGCGCTGATCGAGTCGCCGACTGCTTCGCCCCGGCGAAATGCAGCAAATAGCCCCTTTGCCGTCCCGGGGTGAGCGCATGAAACGCCTTGGCCAATGCGGGGTCATTATCCAATCGCGTTTGAAACTCTGCGGGCACAGCGAATTGTGCCACGCTCTTCATCCGCACCTTCGCGCCAGATTTCTCGACGGCGATGGCTTCCCGGAGATAATCCGTAATCGTCCGTCGGTGCCTTTGGATCTCCGCGAGAGAAGCGAATCTCATTTGTCGCGCGGCCTGCACGTTTTTGGTTTGCTGGATGAGAACGCCTTTCGGATCTTTCAGAAGGGCCCCCTTCAAGAACAGCAAAGCGCAGTAGTTCTTAAAGCCATGGATCACGACGACATTGCTGCCGTTCAGATCGTAGCAGGCGTGGCCCCATTTGAGTTCCTCGTTGAGTCCTGATGCAAGGCAGATCTGCCGAAGCGCGGTATATTCGGCGCTCCAGCGCCTCTCCTTGCCATGAACCTTGCTGACGAGCGGATTCACTAACCAGCCGCGACCGATCCGAACCGCCGGCCATCGCATTCCGTGGCGAGAGCACTTGCCGGTTGTCCCAGAATCACACTGATCGCGCCGACCAGCACGAGGGCGATCGCCATGAATACCGCGGTGCCTGTCAGCCCGGATAGATTGAGCAAGGCGACCAGCAGGAGAAACCCTACATTACCGACTGCATAGATCGACGCCACTGCCACGGCGCGGCCTCGTCCGGCCGAGAAAGTGGAACAGACCGCCCAGAACGGACCGAGCGCGCCCCAGATGCCGAACGCCCGCAGATAGAATCCGCAGAGCGCAAGGATCGAGTGCCGACGATCGACTGGCCCATTGGACTCATCCGCGGCGAGGCGATCCTGCAACCACTTGCGATCCGGGCCGCTGAGCCACGTCGCGTCGTGCGGACCGTTCGGCAGATGCTTCAGCGCCAGCAAACCGAGGAGAACCGCAGGCGCCCCCTCGATCGCGGCCGCCGCTTCGGGGCCGGATTGCAAAGCCGCAGCAGGAGGCGCAGCGACGAGGGCCGCTTCCGAAAGCGCATGCGCGCAGACGCTGCAGAACGAGAAGTTCTGCGGGTTTTGTGCACCGCAATTTGGGCAGGGTGACAAAAGACCTCCCCCGAGCAGCCCCCGCGGGCAGTCTAGCAGTCGCCGGCGTCGCTCGTAACAACAGCGGCGGTTCGAGCGGCCCGCGCGTGGATACTCTCGTTGCAGAGCCTGCCGCCAGCATTCATGATCGACAAATTCACCCGGCTGCATCATTCCGGAGGCATCCATGGCGATTAAACGTTCATCCAAGAGCCTCGGGACCCCGGTGCGCAGGCCGGTGTCGTCGCAGGGCATGCGCCACGTCGAGGTCATGGCACCGCACCAGATGGTGGCAGGGGATCTCTATATGGGATGGGTGTGCAAGAACAAATCGTGCGGCCTGATCATCGCCATTGCCCCCTCCCCGCCCGGAAGCAAACCGGCTTCTGCCGAGTCGAACGACCAGCTCGCTGTGCTCAAGTGTCCGCATTGCGCGAATGAGGATCTCTACCGCTGGGGTGCAAGGGCGGAGCACAAATACACAAAGCCCTGACTTCAGAGCCTCGCTCTACGAGCGGCAGTCAAGCATGCTTGACAATCGGCGCAGTGACGGGCTACGCTTGCCGATGTAAAGCGTCCTTTACGCGGGCGTCCTTGAGTCCGGGGTCTGCACGCCGCTGTCTGATGCAAGCAAACGCGCGGGGGTGATCGATGAGCCGCAACGCAGGCGTCGAAGCAGGCGCCGATGAAGTCGGACTCTTCAAGTGTTTGACCTTGGGTGCGTGGCTGGGAACGACACGCGATCGCCGCAACCAGACCGCCATCCTTTGCTGGTCGATCCTGCTCGCGGTGGGGTTGGTGGGATCGGTCGCCCTGCTCAAGGCAGGTCCTGGAGTCAGCGACGCACTCAAATGGGCCGTAACCGCGGTGACCATCGCTCTGATGATTCCGTGGCTTTGGTCCCAATTGCGCTTTCTACGGGAAGCCGATGAGCTCATCCGCAAGATCCAGCTGGAAGCGTTGGCCGTGGGCTTCTGGGCTGGGCTCGCCTTCGGCGTCGCCTACAGCGTCTTAGCGCAAGCCGGACTCCCGCACCTCGACCCCGCAAGCGGCACTCCCTTGATCGTCGCCGTCTCGGCACTGGGGTATGCGTCCGGAAGGGTCCTCGCGAGCAAGCGCTATCGATGAAGAACAATTTGCGCGCCCTGCGCGCGGAACGCGGCTGGTCTCAAGCAGACCTTGCAGATCGCCTGGATGTGTCCAGACAGACGGTCAACGCGCTCGAGACGGGCAAATACGATCCGAGCCTGCCGCTTGCATTCAAGGTCGCTCGGCTATTCGAGCGATCCATCGAGGATATTTTCGATCCGGACGAGCCGCAGGGCCCCGCGGCCGAGCGGAGCAGCGTTCCGACACGCGGCAGTATCCCGACACGCGGCAGCCTGCCGGGCCGCAGTAGCGTCCCCGCCCGCGGCGGGCCGCTCCGCCGGCGGTCGGGAGCCTCATCGGGGTGACCGTGCTGCAATCTGAGGAGTGAGCGAGTGGCTTTGAAAGGTCGAACGGTCCTTCGTATCGTGATCCTCGCGGTTGTTGCTGCATTGGTCGCCCGGCAGTACTTCGCTCGCCAGCACGGCGGGCAGGAAGACACCGGACGCGTCGTGCCTGGGCAGAAGGCGGCCATGGCATCCGGGGCCGCCGTGAAACCGGCTCCGCCGCGCCACTGGCAGCTCGGGGCCTTGAAGCTCACCTCGTGCGAGCTGCCGCATCTCAATAGCGGCGCAACGACGGCAGCGTGGTGCACGAACTTCGATGTCGCCGAAAACCCCGCGCAACCCGAGGGCCGCCACATCGGCGTGCACCTTGCTGTGATTCGCAGCGACGCGGCAACGCCCGCCCCCGATATCGTGGTCATGATCGCGGGCGGTCCCGGCGAGGCCGCCACCGAGGCCTTCGCGGACACGACCCTCTACTCGGGCTTGCTCAAGCACCACGATGTGCTGCTCCTCGATCAGCGAGGGACGGGCGGCTCGAACCCGCTGAGTTGCAAGGAGACGGCCAAGGCGCAACGCGCGCAGGGAACTCGCATGGACACGTTCGATCCGGAGAACATCCGCAAGAACGTTGCGAGCTGTCTCGCCGAAGTGAGCAAGAAAGCCGATCCGCGCTATTACACGACCACCATCGCGGTCGAGGATCTCGAGAAAGTTCGCCAGTCACTCGGTGCGCCCCCCTTCGATCTGATCGGCGGCTCTTACGGCACTCGTGTCGCGCAGCAGTACCTCATGCGTCATCCCGAGGGCGTGCGCAGTGTCGTGCTCGACTCGCCGGCGCCGAACCAGCTGATCCTCGGCGAGGAATTCGCCGACAACCTGGAGTCTGCGCTGAAGCGCGACTTCGCCGACTGCATCGCCGTGCCGGCGTGCAAACGGGCATACGGCGATCCGATGATGACGCTCTACAAGCTTCGCGACGCCCTGCGGTCGAAGCCCCGTGAGGTCACTTTCCGCGACCCGCGCAATTTCGAGCCCGTCTCGCGCATGCTGACGCCATACACGCTCGCGTCGGTCGTGCGCATGTTCGCCTACGAGCCGGAGAGCGCCGCTCTCCTCCCCTTGTCGATCGATGCTGCCGCACACGGGGATGTGGCGCCGCTGCTCGGGCAAGAGCGATTGTTGGACGCCGATCTCGCGGGCGATCTCAACAGCGGCATGTCGATGAGCGTCATCTGCAGCGAGGACGCCGGCGAGCTGCACGAGAGGCCGCAGGATGCCGACACGATCCTGGGCAACCGCCTCATCGAGAGCATCAAAGCGCAGTGCGACGTTTGGCCGCGCGGCGCGATGCCCAAGGATTTCCACGATCCCCTGCGGAGCGACAAGCCCATCCTGATCCTCTCGGGCTCGCGAGACCCCGTCACGCCGCCGAGGTATGGGAAGGAGATCATGCAGGGCCTCAGCAACGCTCGGCATCTGGTGCTCAACGGGCAGGGCCACTCCGTTCTCGGCCGCGGCTGCATGCCGAAGCTCGTCGAGCAATTCGTCAACGATCCGAAGCCCAAGAAGCTCGATGCACGATGCCTGGATCGTCTCGGGCCGACGCCGGCATTCGTGGATTTCAATGGAGCCTCGCCATGATTCAGGTCGAGAATCTGCACAAAGCATTCGGCGAGGTGCGAGCCGTCGACGGTGTCAGCTTCGCGGCGCGCGACGGTGAGATCACGGGATTGCTCGGGCCGAACGGTGCCGGCAAAACGACCACCTTGCGCATGCTCTACACGCTGATGCGCCCCGACTCCGGCCGGGTGCTGGTCGACGGGATCGACTCCGGTATCGATCCCCTCGCGGTTCGCAAACGGCTCGGCGTGCTGCCCGATGCGCGCGGCCTTTACAAGCATCTCACGGCACGCGAGAACATCGATTACTTCGCGCGTCTGCAAGGCGTACCGGCCGGCGTAGCGGCGCATCGCCGCGACACTCTGATCAAGGTGCTCGAGATGGGCGACTTCGTCGATCGTCGCGCGGAGGGCTTCTCGCAGGGGCAACGCGTGAAGACGGCGATCGCGCGCGCGCTGATACACGATCCGAAAAACGTCATCCTCGATGAGCCGACCAACGGGCTCGACGTGATGGCCACGCGGCGCATGCGGCAGTTCATGCGCGATTTGCGCGCCGAGGGGCGCTGCGTGCTGTTCTCGAGCCACATCATGCAAGAGGTCGCGCAGTTGTGTGACCGCATCGTCGTCATCGCCAAGGGTCGAGTCGTCGCCGATGAGCCGCCCGAAGCACTCCGTACGCAGACGGGCGAATCCAATCTCGAGGAAGCGTTCGTGAAGATCATCGGCAGCGGAGAGGGACTTGCGGCATGAACAGCTCGCTCGTCGTCTTCCTGAAGGAGTTTCGTGAGAACCTGCGCGACAGGCGCACGGTGCTCAACGCCCTGATCACCGGGCCGCTGATCGGGCCGCTGATCTTCGTCATGCTCATTAATGTCATGATCTCGCGCCAGCTCAGTCAGGCTGAAGGCCCCCTCCGGCTGCCGGTCATCGGCGCCACCAATGCCCCGAATCTGATCGCCGAGCTGCGCCAGCAGGGGCTCGATCCGCAGCCGCCGGTCGCTGACCCCATTGCGGCCGTGCGCAATCGCGACGTGGCTGCCGTTCTGCGCATCCCGCCCGCCTTCGGGGAGTCGTGGCACACGGGTGAGCCGGCGCAGGTCGAGATCTATTACGACTCCTCGCGACGCGAGACGCAACAAGTCGTGAACCGCCTGAAAGAGATGGTGCAGAGATACTCGCGCCTCACCGGCGCGATGCGCCTGGTTGCGCGCGGACTCTCATCCACGTTGGCGAGCCCGGTTCTCGTGGATGAACGCGACCAGTCGACGCCACAGTCGCGGGCCGGCGCGCTCTTCTCGATCCTGCCGTACTTCTTCGTTCTCACAGTGTTCATCGGCGGCATGTACCTCGCCATCGATCTCACGGCCGGCGAGCGCGAGCGGCAATCGCTCGAGCCGCTGTTCGTCAACCCTGTGGCGCCCTGGCGCATCCTGCTCGGCAAGGTCGCGGCGATCTGCGTCTTCTCGGCGTGCAGTCTGCTCATCTGCATCGTCGCGTTCACCGTCGCCGGCCGCTTCATTCCGACCGAGAAGCTAGGCATGGCCCTCGGACTGGGACCGGTGTTCGCAGTCGAGGTGCTGGTGCTCATGCTCCCGCTCGTACTGCTGATCGCCGCCCTGGAGACACTCGTGGCCGCCTTCTCCAAGAGCTTCCGGGAGGCGCAGACATATTTGAGTCTGCTCATGCTGATCCCGATCCTGCCCTCGATCATGCTCAGTCTTTTCCCCGTGAAGACAGCTTCGTGGATGTATGCGGTGCCGCTCCTCAGTCAGCAAGTGGCCATCACCGAGCTGCTGCTCGGCGGCTCGGTGACAGCGGCGCAGATCGGGACATGCCTCGTCTGCGGCTTCGCTGTCGCTGCGCTCATGTTGGCGGTCACTGCGCGAGTCTACGGCTCGGAGCGCCTCGCGATCTCCGTGTAAGCGGACTCTCTCGGGCCGCACGACTCGGTCGGGCCGCCCGGCTCGTGCTCAACGCCGAGGTATACTCCTCGCGCGATGGCCGTGCGCAAATTGGCTACCTCGGCCCGCATCTTCCGCTGGCTGCTGCTTGCGCTCCTCGTTGCGGGCGCCGCTGCCTTCGGCGAGCCGCGGCTCGAGTTCAGCGTCCACGAAGGACTCAACACCAACGCCTTCCTGCGCGCGGGCGATGTGGCTGCGCATCTGGTGCTGCGCTCCGGGAGGGAGCCGCGCCTGCTCATCGCATTCCCAGCGGGCGATAGCGGCGTTGCGGTCTGGTTCGAGCATCGAGGCCGACCGGTCACTTGGCGCCTCCTGACAGCTCCGGAGCCCATTCACGCTCGCGATGACCACGGCAGAGCGCTCACCGGAATTGTCGCGCAAGTGAGTTCGGATGCGGACGATGTGCGGATACGGCAAGCCGTTCTTTCGAGCATCCGCGTGATCCGGGACTACGAGCAAAAGCGGCGGCTCCCGCCGGCCCTCGAAGCGCCGCTCACCGTCGAAGATCGGACCCTCCTGTGGTCTCGCGACCGGCTCGATGGGGCGGCCGGCTATCGTCTCTCCCTCGAGATCACCGACGGTCGGGTCGAGGGGACCCATCTTTATGCCGGCAGCGACGGCAAACTGCGCGTGCGCATCACGGGACTCACGGGCGAGCCGGCGTTGACGCCTCTTGCAGGCGATGAGCTGCTGAACGGGACGGCGGCCGCAGACCCGAGCGCTCGCAATACGCTCAGCTTTCTCGCGTATCGCCAGAAGCTGCTCGCCGGCTCGTGGCGTTTCGATACGTACTTCGGCCGCGACACGCTCATGTCGGTGCGACTGCTGCTGCCTGCGCTCGCTCGACCCGCGGTGGAGAATGCATTGTCCTCGGTGCTCGAGCGGCTCTCGCCCCAAGGTGAAGTCGCGCACGAAGAGGATATCGGCGAGCGTGCCGTGCTCGATCACCTGGAGCGCGACCACACGCGCTCGGCCGCGCCCGTGTACGACTATAAGATGATCGATGAGGACTTCATGCTCGCGCCCGTCGCGAGCGCCTGGCTCCTCGGGCGCGGAAGTCGGGACGACCCCACGCAATCCTCGGCGCGATCGTTTCTCGCAGGCGGCATCTCGGCGGCCGACGGACGGCGCACCACGCGCGGTGCCGCGCTCCTCGGCAATCTGCGCTACGCCATCGAGCGTGCCGCCGGCTTCGCCGCGCATCCGGCCGCTCGCAACCTCGTGGGCCTCAAGCCAGGTGTCGATGTGGCGGACTGGCGCGACAGCGAGTGGGGGCTCGGCGGCGGGCGCTATCCGTACGATGTGAACGCAGTACTGGTGCCCGCTGCGCTCGAGGCCGCCTCGCGGCTTTATGCGAGCGGACTGCTCACACCCTATCTCACGCCCGCCGATCGGGCCCTGTTTGCTCGCGCGGCCGCAATGGCCGCGACCTGGCGCGCCAAAGCCCCGCCGCTCTTCGATGTGACCGTATCGCATGCGGTCGCCGCGCATGCGATCGCAGCTTATGCCGCTGCGCAGTCAATCCCCGCGCAGCCGGCGCTCGCGGCGCTCGGCAACGGTGCCGTCCGCTTTCATGCGCTCGCGCTCGATGGGGAGGGTAACGCGATTCCCGTGATGCATTCCGATGAGGGGTTCGCGCTGCTCTTCGGCGAGCCCGATGGGGCTTTCATCGATCGCATCGTGCAAGCGTTGATGCGCCCGTTCCCCGCGGGGCTGATGACCCGCGTGGGTATGGTGGTGGCCAACCCTGTATTTTGCAGGCCGTCCCTGCAGGCTCGCTTCGGCCGCAACGCTTACCATGGTACCGTGGTGTGGTCCTGGCAGCAGGCCCTCTTTGCCGCAGGAATCGCCCATCAGCTCGAGCGCGGAGACCTGCCGCCCTCCGTGCGTGGGCATCTGCTCGATGCGCAGCGCGTACTCTGGTCGGCGATCGAGGCCACTCGATCGATCAGCAACTCGGAGCTCTGGTCCTGGTCCTTCGGGAACAGCCGCTACGAAGTCGCCCCGTTCGGCGCGCGCGCGGCAGATGTAGACGAATCGAATGCGGCGCAGCTCTGGAGCAGTGTCTATCTCGCTGTGCGCCCGTTCCTAAAAGAGCCTGCACCGGCACGGAGGTGACCATGGCATCGAGACTCGCATCGGGGCTCACCGTACTCGCGTGCGCGCTGGCACTGACCGCATGCGCCACCCACCCGGCCGGCAGTGCTCGCAAAACGCCGACCGCAGAGCCATCGAGCTACATTCACTGGCTCGAGGAGCGCTCGATGCTGCATCAGGCTGCGCTCCTTGCGCGCAAGTATTCCGGCTCCTCCATTCAGTGGCAGCACCCGTACGGCAAGCCGCGGCCGCAAGCGGCGACCGCACGCGCCTCGGTGTGGTTCACGGCCTATCCCGCCTCGACCATTCCATCGAAACCCGGCGAGTCCGTGCTGAGCACGCTCGGGAGCGAGCAGCTCTGGGGCACATTCGAGACGATCGGGATCCAGGCGATCCACACGGGACCGATGAAACTCTCGGGCGGAGTGCGAGGGTATACGTACACCCCGACCGTGGACGGTCACTTCGACCGCATCAGCTTCGAGATCGATCCGGCATTCGGCACCGAGGCGCAATACAAAGCGATGGTGAGCACCGCGCACCGGCACCATGCGATCGTGATCGGCGACATCATTCCCGGACATACCGGCAAGGGGCCCGACTGGCGCCTCGCCGAGCGCGACTATGCCGACTATCCCGGGATCTATCACATGGTGCACATCGCCCCTAAGGATTGGAATCTGCTCCCGCCCGTACTCCCCGGACACGATTCAGTGAATCTCAAGCCTGCGACGGTCGATGCCCTGCAGGCGCGCGGATACATCGTCGGGCAACTGTCCTCCACGATCTTCTATCAACCGGGCGTCAAGGACTCCGACTGGAGCGCGACGGATGTCGTGCGCGGCGTCGACGGCGTCGAGCGCCGCTGGGTCTACCTGCACTACTTCAAGGAAGGACAACCGACGCTCAACTGGCTCGATCCGAGCTTCGCCGCCGAGCGGCTCGTCATCGGGGATGCGGTGGACGAGCTCGGCGTCCTCGGCGACTCCGGATTGAGGCTCGATGCCAACGGCCTGCTCGGCATCGAGCGAGAGCCGAACGGTCGCGTATGGTCGGAGGGCCATCCCCTCTCGGTGACCGCCAATCAAATGATCGCCGACATGGTACGCAAGCTCGGCGGCTTCACGTTCGAGGAGCTCGCGCTCGCCTTCGATCGCATCCACGATGAGTCGAGCGGCGGTCCGGATCTGTCATACGACTTCGTCACGCGCCCGGCATACGACGATGCGCTCGTCATGGGCGACGCCTCGCTCCTGAGGCTGGTGTTCAAGCTCATGCAGCAGTACGACATCGACTCCGGTCGCCTGGTGCATGCGCTGCAGAACCATGACGAGCTCACGCTCGGACTCGCCCACTTCGGTGCGCATGCCGATGAGCGCTTCGAGTTCCGTGGCCGGCAGATGAGCGGACGCGAGCTGCAAGAGACCGTCCGACGCGAGATGTACGCGCACCTGATGGGGAATGCCGCGCCCTATAACCTCAAGTTCGGCGACGGCATCGCATCGACCACCGCCACGATCATCACCGCGGCGCTGGGCATTCGCGACCTCACGCATCTCACGCCCGCCGAGATCGAGCGCGTGAAGCGCCTGCACCTCCTGCTCGCGTTCTACAACGCGATGCAGCCGGGAGTGTTCGCTCTGTCGGGTTGGGACCTGGTCGGTGCTCTCACGCTGCCCGCCGACTCCGTGCGTGCGCGCCTCGCCGATGGGGATACTCGCTGGATCAACCGCGGTGCCTATGACCTCTTGGGCACGAATCCGAGCGCGCAGCGCTCGCCCGCGGGACTACCGCGTGCCGTGGCGCTCTACGGCCCGCTCCCCGCGCAGTTGCGCGATCCGAACTCGTTCGCCTCGCGGCTCGCGCGCATCCTCGCTGCGCGCGCCCGCCTGAAGCTCTACGCCGCTCGACTCGTCGATGTGCCGCAGGTGAAGGCGAAGGGCCTGCTGGTGCTGGTGCACGAGCTGCCGCAGCACGGCGGCCTCGAAGTGTCGGCGGTCAATTTCTCCAATCAGGCGATCGATGAGGCCGTGCCAATCGCACCGGCGGCCGCTCACGCACTCGCGCGCGATGCGCTCGATCCCCAGGCCCGCGCGATCGAGCTCGATGGTGATCGCCGGCTGCGACTCGAGCTCGGGCCACACGCAGCGCGTGCGCTCGTCTTGAAGGCCGGTGCGTCGCGCTAGCCGGGGGTCGTCAGATCGACTCTGCTGATCTTCCAGGTGCCGCTGTCCTTGGCGTACTCGGCCCTCAGCGTGCGGCGCTCGGCCCGGCGGATGCTGCCGTGCCCCTGAGCATGAGCCATTTGCCCCAAGGTGCAGTCCTTCGGAAGCGGCTCCTCCACCTCCACCGCGCAGTCGAAACTGCCAACGGCGCTGCGTCCGTCCGCCGCGATTTCAATGTTGTCAGGCGCGCCGGCATGATCCCAAATGATCCGGCGCACCGTGGCATCGGGCAGCGCAGCGCGCTCGCCGGCATTGACACGTTGCAGCCACGCCCGATGCAGCTCGCGGATCGCAGCCTCATCCTCGAGGCGTCGGATGCGCGCCTGCAACCCCTGATCGGCAAGCGCCACGGCGGGAAGCGCGACGGCGGCGACAGGTGCGGCCAGAATCGCACCGCCTCTCAAAAATGCGCGACGCGAGGAGGTCTTGTCCTGAGCCATACACGTCCCCCCTCACGTCCTGATTTGAAAATACCTGTCGACTTCGAACTTGCCGGCGTGCCGGATCACCGCGCCGATCCGGCTCATGTTGAGCCCACCACGAGTGCCGCAGTGATAGCCGATACCGGCGTCGTGCATGATGTTGAGATTCAGGAGGACGGTGCCGAGCGTCCCGTTGCAGGCCTCCTCCCGCCAGTTCATGAAATAGATGCCGTCGCGGATCTTCACGAAGTCGCCCGGACCGCTCCACTCCATGCCGCCGTGCCCATCCGGCGTGAAGATGATCCAGGACACGGTGTTCGGCGTCGAATACAGATGCATGGACGTGAGCCCGGGGGCATAGCTGTACGTGATGCATCGGCCGAGCATTTCTGTCGTCCTGGCGTGGCGGCGATACATGGGCGGCTGGATGCCCTCCATCTCCAGAACGCCGAACCAGGTGCGCGCCCCGGCCTCGTTTGCGAAATACGGCGTGTTGAGAAACCCGTTGTAGCAGGTCACGAGTCCCTGATGAAAATCCACCGCCATGATGTGCCCGTCGTGGTTCGGCGTGCCTTCGAGCAGGTGCCCCATCAAGAACAGCCCCGGTGCCACCTCGTAGGCCTGGTAGCGCGCCTTGGTCCACGCGCCTTCGCCATCGGTTCGCCAGTTGAGCTCATCGGCGCTCGCGACCTGATATTCCATCACGGGGCCATTGTCGTAGCGCAGTGTGAAAGTCTTGCCTGCGAGAAAATCACTGGCCGGCAGAGCGTTCACGCTGCCCATGCCGGCGGCGCCACCGCTCGTTGTCTGCGGCGGGAACGCAGTGGAGTGTTCCTTGACGATCTGCGCCACTTGCTCCCGGGTCAGCTTCTCCATGGTCTTGATCGGGCGGTACACGCGCCGGCCGCCCTTGACGGGCTTGCCATCCTTGCCCTTCGGGCCGGGAATGGGGTCTCCGGAGTAGTCGCCGAATTTCTCGAAACGGGCGATCTGGCCCACGATGTCGCCACGGCCGCGGAAGAGGTCGTATCGGAGGTTGTCCGCTTCATCGAAGCCGAGCCGCACGCCCATCTTCTGCGTGCGATTCATGTCGATCACGTAAGCGGTGAACGCCCCCGAAAACTCGCATTCCGTGCGGGTGTACACGAAGAAATCGTTGTCGACCTTGAGGTAATCGGACGGCGCCGAGAAGCCGAGCTCACCGCCCGTGCGCGAGAGCTCCACGAAGTGGGAATAGCCGGCGGAAGGATAGTATTCCAGCGTCTCGGTGCCGTTGTCTTGCCGCCAGTGATAGCCCCGGCCCTCCAGACGATCGGTGTACGCGTGCCGCTCTTTGGGTGGCTGGCCGCCGCCGTCGATGTACCCGTAGTAGATCTGCCGCTGGACCTCGCGGTTGTCCTCGTAACCGCTGAACCACAGCTCGATGACGGTCGCGAGCTTGCTGCGGCGGTCGACGACGACGACGTAGCCGCGCTGCGTGCCGGGGATCATGTGCGTGAACAGGCAGATGTGATCCATCTCGAGCGCACCGAAGCCGGCATGCGTCGCCCTGCCGCCGTTCTCTGCCACCGAGAGCTTCGAGTTGCTGGAGAATTTGTAGCTGAGCGCCGGACCATCATCGGTCACGACATTGAGCGACTCGCCGGCGAAGTCGGTCGCAAGCGGCGACACGCTGGCCGGCCCACGCTCGGCGACCGGGCCGAGCTTGGCGGCGATCTGCTCTTTGGTGAGCTTGGTATAGGCGATGCGATGCATGGGCCTCTTTGGATACGGAGTCACGCGTGTTCCCCTAGGCAGCGCCCGATGGACCCGGATACGCAGCAGCCAACGCTTTGAGATCCTGCGACGTGAGTGCTACTGAAAACGCCTGAGCGTTTTCTTTGGTATGTGCCGGTGAGCCGGATTCGGGAATCGCGATGACGTTCCCGTTGCGGATCACCCAGGCGAGCGCGACGGCGGCTGCCGAGCACCGATGCCGAGCGCCGATTTGCGCCAAAGTACGGTCATGCACCACGAGGTGATGATCGCCGCCGAGCGGGGAATATGCCATCACCGGCATGTCGTGCTGCATGCACCACGGCAGCAGATCGCGCTCGATGTCACGGTTGTGCAGACTGTAGACGACTTGATTCGTTGCGCAGCGCTTTCCGTCGGGCACATCGAACAGATCTTTCATCTGGCCCGTGTCGAAATTGGATACGCCCCAGGCGCGAATCTTACCGGCAGCTCGCAATCGCTCGAACGCCGCCACGACGCCCGCGAACTGCTCGCTCGGGACGGGCGAATGCAGCAGATATAGATCGAGATACTGGGTCCCGAGGCGAGCGAGACTCGCATCGCAGGCACGGGCAATGCCGTCTCCTGAGACTTCATCGGCCTCCACCTTGGAGACCAGGAATACCCGGTTGCGCTCACCGGCGAGCGCATGGCCGAGGAATTGCTCGGAACGGCCGTCGCCATAGTTGCCGGACGTATCGATGAGCGTCATGCCGAGCGAAATGCCCGTATGCACGGCCTCCTCCTCGACGGCCGCCGGATGCCTTCCCTGCCCGAGATGCCAGGCGCCCTGGCCGAGGGCCGGAACGGTCACGCCGTCCGGGAATCGGACGGTTCGGCGCGCAGCCCCCGGCGCAGTGTCCCCAGCCGCGAGAGCTCTTGCGCGCGGTTGCAAAGCAGGCAGCACGCTCAAGGCGGGGAACGACAACCCGAGCGCGGCGCAACGCGCACCGAACTGTCGGCGAGTGAGCAAGCGGGTGTGCCTCATACCGCCCTCCCTACGACCTTGTCTATGTCGCTCGCGTCGTGCCGCTCGGCGACCTGAGTCTCGGGTGGACCGAAGGTCCGATTGACCACTTGACCACGCTTCACGGCGCGTCGGTTCCCGATCAGCTCGACCCAGCGATTGACGTTCCGGTATTCGCTGACTGAGAGGAATTCCTGCGAGTTGTACGCACTGCGCACCATCGCGCCGTACCAAGGCCAGATCGCGATGTCGGCTATCGTGTACTCATCGCCCGCCATGTACTCGTTCTTCGCCAGATGGGTATCGAGCAGATGCAGCTGCCGCTTGGTCTCCATCGCATAGCGATTGATCGCGTACTCGATCTTGAAGGGCGCGTATGCATAGAAATGGCCGAAGCCGCCGCCGACGAACGGCGCGGCTCCCATCTGCCACATGAGCCAGTTCATCGTGGCCGCGCGTTTGTAATGCTCGGTCGGCAGCAGCGCGTGGAATTTCTCCGCAAGATAGAACAGTATCGACCCGCTCTCGAATAGTCGCGTCGGCGGACCGGTCGAGCAGTCGAGCATGGCGGGGATCTTTGAATTGGGATTGATCGCAACGAACCCGCTCGAGAACTGCTCGCCTTCGCCGATCCGGATCAGCCACGCATCGTACTCAGCGCCCGCGTGGCCTGCCCCGAGCAGCTCCTCGAGCATGATCGTCACTTTCTGGCCGTTGGGAGTGCCGAGCGAATAGAGCTGAAACGGGTGCTTGCCGACCGGCAGCTCCTTCTCGTGCGTGGCACCGGAGATCGGGCGGTTGATCTTCGAGAACTGTCCGCCGTTCTCCTTGTCCCAGACCCACACCTTGGGAGGAATGTAGCCGGCGGGCTGATTGGCGCTTGCAGTATCTTCGTTCGCCATCTCGTTCTCCAGGCGCTCCCTCAGTGCACGGGATCGAGGAACAAGAGCTTCAGGGACCCCGCGGCGAAGGGCATCCTGGTTGGCCGCTTGTGAGCCGCGAGTGCGGCGCGGAACGCCGCCATTGCAGCGGGGTCCTCATCCGCGGCCGCGACGAACAGGCGCCCACTCTCGGGATCGACTCCCATCGTGCGCCCCGAGACCGCCGTCTTCACCGTGCCTGCCGGCACGAACTTATCGGCGCTCACCTCCCGGATGATGCTTATCGTTCCATCGGCGCCGTTGGAGCTGAAAATGAGCTTGCGACGGGAATCGAAAGCCGCCGCATCCGTGCCGCGGCCGATGGGAACGGTCGCGACGACGGCTCCCGTATCCGCGTTCACGACGACCAGGCGGCGATTCTCGCAGCTCGAGAAGAGGCGGTGAGTCGCCGTATCGATCGCAAGCCCGTGCGGGGACTCGCACTGCGGAATCGGCCAAGTGGCATCGACCTGGTTGGTCGCGGTGTCGATGCGGAAGATCTCCTGCTTCTCCTCGCCATTGACGTATACCTTGCCCCCGACTCCAGCGACCGCATACTCGAGCTTGCTTCCTGCCGAAACCGTCGCAATCACGCTGTCGGTCGAGGGATCGATGACGGTCAAGTCGCCGGGATCGCCATCCACGACGAATACGTGTCCGCTCGTCGGGTCGATCGTGACCGCATCGGCATCCGGCTTGGCTTGCAGATGCTTGACGATCTTCAGCGAGCGCAGATCGAAGGCAGCGGCCTGCCCCGCACGGCCGTCATCGGTATAGCCGAGACCCGCTGCATGAGAGATCGCGATGCCGTGCGTGCCGCCGGGCAGGGTTTCGACCTGGCCGACGATCTGTCCGCTCTGCGCATCGACGACGGTGACGCGATCGCCGTGGGCGACGAAGACCCGGTGTGACGGCGCATCAAACACCACGTAGTCCCAGCGGTCGGGCGCGCCGAGCGAAACGGACTTCGTGATTTTATAGTCGACCCCGGTGCTCGCGTGAGCCGCGGTTCCGGCGAGAAAAGCCAGTCCCAAGGCGAGCGAAAAGGCTGCCATGGCTGTCGCGTGCACCCGCTCAACCCTGCACTCGGTCCGGAAGCGGGCGTTCTTGTGTGCGTGCTGCATGGGCTACCTCCGATCACGTGGATCATAACCGGAATGGCAGACGACTTTCTTGACGGGCCCGCAAAGGCGTCGGCCCGGTCGGCGCAGCACTCCATCGGCGATAGGAGTCCGCCACGACCAGAGCGCTCGCTGTCAGGGACCAAGAGACGAGCGCCTCGCTCCATTGGAAAGGGCCCCTCGGTCCCGTTACGAGGATCGGTACCCAGACCAGCAGTGTGAACGCCCCCATCTGCAAAGCTGAAAGTGCCGCTGCGAACCGGGCAAGCACATGGCCGAGCATCGCGACGCCCGCCGCAATGTAGGTAAATCCCGTGAAAGACGCCCAGACCTGGTGCGAGGGCAGCCACGCAGGCACAAGAGCAGCGGTCTGCTTCAAATATACAAAGTGAGCCAGACCGAGCGGGATCAATGCAAGGCCGAATACCACCCGCGCGAGGCGCACACCCGCTTCGCCCACGGCGAAACCGAGCCGCTGCCGGTCCCAGTCGGAGGCAAGCCACGCATAGAGAGCCCACGCGCCTGACACGACGACTGCACTCTCGCCGCACCCTTCCCAGGACACCTCCACGATCGGCGCGCGGAACAGGACGGGCACTCTAAAGAGGAGGAACCACAGCAGCAGAGAGCCGAGCAGCACACGCGCGGCGGCCGCTGCCGTGCGCGGCCACAGCAGGCCCATGCCGGATGCGAGAGAGATGAAGCCGCAGAGATAGGCGAGCGCCTCGCGTTCAGGCACGGTCCTCGGCACCGGCTGCCAGACGGGGGCGAAATCCCCTCCGACCAGGCCGATGACTCCGAGGGCGACAAAGGTCGCCGCAAAGAGCATCTGAGCGACATTCAGGTTGCGCACCACGGGTGTGCTCCTCAACGCAGGGCGGGTGGCTGGCCGCCCCCTTGCGGGCCAAGATGCGCCGCGACCCAATCGACGATCGCACCGTAGTAGAGCTCACGGTGAACCGGGTCTTGCGGTGAGTGATGCGCACCGGGGATACCGATGAATTTCACCGGCACATGCCGGCTCGCGAGAGCGTGATACAGCGCGAACGATTCGGTGATCGGCACCGTCTTGTCGTCCGTCCCGGACAGGATGAGCGTCGGCGTGACGATCTCCCCGGCATAGGTGATCGGCGATCCGGTGCGGTACAGAGCCGCACTCGCCTCATCCCACGGGCTGCCGCCGAGCGAATCGCGAGTCCAGGCGAGGTTCCCCGCGCCGGAGAGCTCGTACTCCTGCGTCCAATCGAGGGCTCCGTCGGCCACGACCGCACAGCGCCAGAAGTGCTGGTGTGAGATGAGCCAGGCGGTCATGTAGCCGCCGTACGAGTGACCGACGGCGGCGATACGCGAGCTGTCGACCACACCCTGCTTCTCCAGCATCCGTATGCCTGAGATCACGTCGCGATTGGGGCCTTCTCCCGGGTCCCGGAAGATCGCGTGCATGTGCGCGTTGCCGAGAGTGTCGCTGCCGCGGTAGTTGGGCTCGAAGACCAAATATCCGCGCGCCGCAAACAGCATGCGAAGGGGGCCGACCTCATCGGCGTCGAAATGCTCGGTCGAGGCGGCCTCGGGGCCGCCGTGGCTGTAGACGACGAGGGGGTAGCGCTTCCCAGCCTGATAGTCATTGGGGTACGTGAGGATGCCGTCGTTGAGCTCACGGTCCGGCGCGCGCCATCTCACCTCCACGCTTCGCGAAAATGCATCGTCACCGAATCCGCGGTTGAAGTCTGTGAGGCGCATCGGACGACTCTCGGCCGTGCGCATCAGATACAGCTCCGGAGCCTGTGTGGCGCTGTCGGCGACGACCGCCAGCGCACCCTGGGCAGAGACGTCCAACGCGAGCGGATTCAAATCGCCGAGATCGAGTGCACGGGCCATACCGTCGAGGGGCTGAAGATACAAGGCGGTGCGGACACCCGCGTCCGCGAGAACCACGAGGCCGCTGCCGTCGGGCAGCCAGGAGAAGTCTCCGAGCAGATTGCGATCGAGCGCGGCACTCACGTCGCGTGCCGCCGCGCCGGCCGACGGGGCGACGAACAGATCCATATTGCTGACGGCACCGGGGCCGTGCGGAAACAGGTATGCGACGGTACTGCCCTGGCGCGCAAAGCGGGGCGTGTACTCATAGCTCGTCTGCGAAGTGAGCATGTGCTCCGCCCCGCTCGAGGCGTCGACGACCGCAATGCGGGTGCGATCGGTATCGGCATCGTCAGCGTCGACCTGGCGGGTATAGGCGATCCATCGGCCATCGGCTGACCAGGACGGCTCGCTCACACTCCCACCGAACGGCGGCGCAGCCTCCAGAGCGCTCGCGGGGCCGTGCGTGAGTTGACGCGCCTTGCCGGATGCGACCGAGAGAAGCCAGATGTGCGAGGGGACAGGTGCCTTGTCGATCAGATAGTCGTCATTCCCGATCGTGAATAGATCATGGTGCGTACGCTCGTCTTCCTTGCTCAACGGGGAATCATCGGGTGTGACGTAAGCGACAGCGCTGCCGTTCGGGCTCCAGGCGAACTGCTCGACGCCATTCGGCACATCCCCGAGCTCGGTGGGTGTGCCTCCGGCGGCAGGCACGGTGTAGATCTGCGATTTCCGGTCGCCGACCTTTGCGATGAATGCGAGAGTGCGGCCGTCAGGTGACCAGCGAGGCATTTCCAAGTCCGTCATCCCGCGCACCAAGACTCGGACGCTCCCGCCTTGGGTGCCAATCACGCGTAACGTCGCATCGTACCGGTCGTGTACGAAATCTGGCCGGATCGTGAGAAACGCGATCTGCTGCCCATCGGGTGAGAACTGCGGCGAGGCGATGCGCCGGAGCTCCCGCAAGTCGGTGAGCTGAACGGGCCTCCCCGCCGCCTGGAGGATCGAAGGCACGAACGCCAGAAGGAAGGCGGTCAGAGCCGCGAAGCTTCGAACGGCTTTCACGATGTCTCCGCTAGGGCGTGTTAACACTATCAAAGATGTTTGATACGATTGCGGGATGGAACTCACTCCCGAACAGTTCGCGCGCATTGCGCCCCATCTGCCTCGGCAACGCGGCAACGTGTCGCACGAGAACCTCAACGTGATCAACGCGATACTTTTTGTCGCCGAGAACGGCTGCAAGTGGCGTGCGTTGCCGAAGCGTTTTGGCAATTGGCATACGATCTACACTCGTATGAACCGCTGGTCCAAGGCCGGCGTGCTCGATCGGGTATTTGCCCAACTGCAGCGCCAGCAACTCATTCGCATCAAGATCGAAGCGGTGAGTCTGGATAGCACGATCGTCAAGGTCCATCCCGATGGGACCGGAGCTCTAAAAAAAACGGACCCCAGGCCATCGGAAAATCCCGAGGGGGTTGGAGCACCAAAGTTCATATGGTTGCCGCGAGTGCTCGATGCGCCATAGGATTTTCGCTCTCCCCCGGACAGGCCGGCGATGCCCCGGAGGGGCGCGCGCTGTTGCGCTCGATCCCCGAGCTGCCCATGAAGTGCCATCTGCTGATGGATTGCGCGTATGAAGGCGATGAGACGCGCCAGCTCGCGCTCGACCTGGGCTTTGTGCCGGTCGTACCGCCGCACCCGAATCGAGTCGAACCGTGGAGGCTCAAGAAAGCTCTATATCGCAGGCGCAATGAGATCGAACGACTATTCCGCCGGCTCAAAGGCTTCCGGCGCATCTTCAGTCGCTTCGACAAGCTCGACCTCGTTTTCATCGCTTTCATCTACTTCGCGCTCGTCATCGAGGCGGTGCGCGAGTGTTAACAGGCCCTAGCAGGCCAACCAGGAGACGTTCGCGAATATACTTCATGGCAACACCGTCAACGTGTTGTAACCCTCTTCGAGCCCAAGAAGGAAGTTCAGCAGGTCCCTGTCGGCGTTGGTTGTGGCTCCGATGCACCCATCTGAGCATTTCGCAGGATTTGGGCAGCCGTGGAGCTCAAGGTTAGTTCTACCCACTGGATCGGGGGTTAGTCGCCGCCGGGAGCCGCCAGGCTTGGTTATTGGCCCGATGTTGTAGCCGCCGACGGGTATCGGTCCATGATCATTCACGCCGGTCTTGTCCGGATTGTTCTGGCAGTTTGGACAACTGGGCGAATTGTTGTTTCCGGAGACGTAGTTGGTGCTGGAAAAGTTAGGATCGCCCGGAAAATCCGGGATGCAATTCATACTGTGCGCCGAGATCGAATATGTGCAGTCGTATAGACCGCGCGGGTCAAGGCGACTGATCGGGTTATCTCTAACATAGGCGTACGTCGAGTAGCTCCTGCCCATGAGCCCGATGGGGTCGCTCTCCACGAAGCCGCCGACTTGCGGATCGTAGTCTCTGAAGTAGTTGTACATCTGCCCTGACTCGGTATCGAAGTACTGGCCGTGGAAGCGCGGGTTGTAGATGAAGGTGCCCTGTCCGGAGGGATTCTGA
>DATNFW010000107.1:0-26032 GCA_035606175.1 Steroidobacteraceae bacterium
CACCCAGTCCCAGTCCTGATACGTTGCGTGCTCCATGAGCCCATGTACGGCAACGCCCGCGTTATTGACGAGGAGCTGAACCGGTCCGAGCGCGCGCTCCACTGCATCGGCCGCGCGGGCGAAGGCGCTGCGATCGCTCACGTCGAGCTCGAGCGGGAGCACGAGCTTTTCCAGGCCGGCACTCCTTAAGTGGGCCAGCGCCTCGGCGAGATGGTCCTGACGCCGATACGTGAAGGCGACCCGCATGCCCTCGCGAGCGAGCACCTCGGTGAGGCCGAGACCGATACCGCTGCTGCCCCCGGTGATGAAGGCGACTCTGCCCCCCAAATCCTTCATCCGGCTCCTCCGGGAAACGCCACCTTAAGACTATAACGCGTTCGCGGCGGGGCGAGCGTGAGACCTGTCCTACAGCGGTCCGCGGCGCGCACCTGATGACGCTCGCGGCCGAGCTGCGGGAAGCTATGCGCTGGTACACGCAAGGGAGCACCCGCATGCTGTATTACGCGCTCGTGTTCTTCATCATCGCGATCATCGCGGCGATCTTCGGATTCGGCGGGATTGCCGCCGGCGCCGTGAGCATCGCGAAAATCCTGTTCGTGATCTTCCTCGTCCTCACGGTAGTGAGTCTGATCGCGAATTTCGCAAGGAGGACGTGAGGCTCGGATTCAGCGCGGCTCGGCCGGCGGCCCCTCGGGTCCACCGGCTGCCGAGCCGGCCGGTGCGGGCCGGCGCGCGCGCTCTGAAAGATATCTTTCCAGGCGCGCCGCCGCTGCGGTGGAGACGGCAAGACCGAGTTTCGAGCGGCGCCAGAGAATATCGGCGGCGCACGCCGCCCATTCTTTGTCTTGCAGATAGTCGATTTCAGCCGAGGTGAGATCGGCGCCGTAGCGCTCCCCGAGCGCATCGAGGGAGCCGGCGCTCCCGAGGACCCGCTCGATGCGCGTCCCGTAGGCCCGCGCCATGCGCTGCACGGTGGGCGTCGGGAGCCCCCTCCAACGGCGAAGCGCTTCGCTCTCGAAAGCCTGAAAATCCCCGTGTGGCACATCGCCACCTGGGAGCGCCGCGCGATGTGTCCAACGGTGCCGCGAGCCGCCGATCCGCGACTGCAGTACATCGAGGGCGCTCTCGGCGAGACTGCGATACGTCGAGAGCTTGCCCCCGATCACCGTGAGCGCGAGTGAGCCGCCCGGGCTCTCCTCGACGTGCAACTCGTAATCGCGCGTGACCGCCGCGGCTTCTGCGGCTCGGTCGTCCTTCAGCGCGCGAACGCCGGCATAGCGCCAGAGAACGTCCGATGGATTCGCGCTGCGGCGGAAATACCGGTTGACACTCTCGCACAGATATTCGATCTCGCCGGGGGAGACGCTCACGGCATCGAGCTCGCCGTCGTAGGGGACATCGGTCGTACCAATCAACGTCGAGTCGCGCTCATAAGGGATCGCGAACACGACGCGCCGATCCGGGTTTTGCAGGAGATAGGCTGCATCGCCCTCGAAGAGGCGCGGCACGACGATGTGGCTGCCCTTGACGAGCCGCACGTCGAGCCGTGGAGAGAGTCCGATGGAGCGGCGTACCGGATCGACCCAACCGCCTGCTGCATTGACGAGGGTCCGTGCGAGGACTGTGCGGCGCGCACCGGTTGCAGCGTCGAGGTATTGCGCGCGCCATCCGCCACCCTCGGCGACCGCACCGATGAGCCGCGTGCGCGGCAGGACGACGGCGCCGCGCTCTGCGGCATCTAGGGCGTTGAGCACGACGAGACGGCTGTCGTCCACTCGACAATCCGAGTACATGAAGCCGTGCACCAGGTGCGGGCGCAGGGCGCATCCGGCCGGGTCCCGATCGAGCCGGAGCGCGCGCGAAGGTGCGAGGTTGCGCCGGCCGCCGAGGTGATCGTAGAGCAGCAGGCCGAGCCGGATCTCCCAGCGCGGGCGCAGCTCCGGGACGTGCGGCAACACGAAGCGCAGCGCGTGCACCAGATGCGGCGCAATGGTGAGCAGCCGCTCGCGCTCGATCAACGCCTCGCGAACGAGGCGCAGCTCACCGTACTCGAGATACCGCAGTCCGCCGTGTATGAGCTTGGTGCTTGCGGAGGAAGTGAATGCCGCAAGGTCCGACTGCTCGAGGAGCGCGACACGCAAGCCGCGGCCCGCAGCATCGCGCGCGATGCCCGCGCCGTTGATGCCGCCTCCGACGATGAGCACGTCGATCTCGCCCGCGAGTGCGCTTTCGGTCATGCCGATCTCAAAGGACCTGCGGTATATTGCGGCGGGCCGCGGGACGAGTGCCAGCCCGCCGAGCCCAAACCCTCGTTTCTGCGACAGAGCGCCTCGCCGCGCGAGCGCGGGCGCACAAGGCTCACACGATCGATACCAGGACCGAATCCGGCGGCGCCGGCACGCAAGCTGCATCGGGCGCCGCGCGCCGGTCCCGCAAGCGCTCACGGCTCATCGGGCTGATCGTCGCCTCCGCGATGTTCATGGCCGGGCTCGATGCCTCGGTCGTGGTGGTCGCCATGCCCGCGATGGCGCACACGTTCGATGTGCGCCCGGTCGATCTCAACATCGGGATCACGATCTACATTCTCGCGCAGGCGGTGCTGCTGCCGGCGAGCGGCTGGATCGCGGACCGGTTCGGCGCACGGCGCGTGTTTGCCCTCGCGCTCGTCGGCTTCACGGTGGCGTCCGTACTGTGCGGCGGCAGCCGCACGCTCGCGGAGTTCATCGGCGCGCGCATCCTGCAAGGCGCGGCCGCATCGCTCATGACGCCGATCGCGCGCATCGTCCTTCTCAAATCCACGGAGAAGGAGGACCTCGTGAGCGTGATGACGATCAGCACCGTCCCGATGCTGATCGCGCCGACGTTTGGGCCGGCCGTGGGCGGCTTCATCGTCTCCTATTTCTCGTGGCCGTGGATATTCCTGCTCAACGTTCCGGTCGGCATCGCGGGCGTGCTGCTCGTGCTGCGCTTCATTCCGCGGCTCGAGGAAAGCCGGCGGCCATTCGATGTGGGCGGCTTCGCGCTGCTCGCCACCGCCTCTGCGAGTCTGCTGAGCGGTCTCGACTTGATGAGCACGAGCGGGGGCTCGTGGAGATTCGGCGGCGCGCTCACCGCAGGCGGGCTCGTGCTCGGTGCGCTCGCGCTTCGGCATCTGGCGCGCCACCCGCACCCCGTGCTGTCGCTGCGAGCCACGCGAATTGCGACCTTCGCTGCGACCTCGCTCAACGGCGGTGTACTCGTGCGCCTGCCCGTGCGTGCGCTGCCGTTCGTGCTGCCCCTGCTGTTCGAGGTTGTGCTCGGCTACAGCGCCTTCTATTCCGGATTACTGCTGCTTGCGATGAACGGCGGCGACATGCTGCTGAAGACGATCGCGACGCGTACGCTGCGCCGATTCGGGTTCCGATCAGTGCTGATGACCACCTCGGTCCTCATGCTCGCCGGCATTGCGGCCGCGATCGTGCTGGCGGCTTACACGTCGTATTGGGTGATTTTCGGGCTTCTCGGCGCCTGCGGCATGGCGCGCTCGCTGCTTTTCACCAGCATGGGCACGCTCGCGTTCGCGGATGTGCCGCACGAGGAGCTCGGCAGCTCCACCGTGCTGTGGAATCTGGTGCTGCAGATCACGAATGCCTGCGGCGTATCGCTTGCCGCGATCCTGATGAATCTCACCTCGATCGTGCTCGGAGAGCCCGCCGGGCACGTGACTTTGCACAATTGCCAGGTCGCGCTCCTCGGACTCGTGCTGCTCGGGACGCTCTCGCTCGCTTCGTTCGCGCGGCTCTCGCCGCGCGCGGGCGCAGTGGTGAGCGGGCACCGGCCGTTGAGCGGCCGAGAGCCCGAGGAGATCTGAACCACCGGAGCGCGATGGCGGTGCAGCCCCGCGCGCAGCGCCTCAGTGACTTTCCTTCTTCACCAGCCATTTCACGAGCTGGATCGTCTGATCGTATCCTCCGGCGCTCGTCGGGGAGAGGCGGTACTTGCCGTTCACGATGATCGTCGGCGTCCCATCGACCTGGCACGCCATCACGTAGGTGTCCGCCTGGCGCATCTTGAGGTTGACGCTGAAGGAATTCGCGGTCGCGAGAAACTTCTGCGTGTCGACGCCGGTTTTCTGGTGATACCACCGCGCCACATCTTCGATGCTGGGCAGGCGTCCTTTCAATCGCCCGGTCTGCAGATCGGTCGTGGCAAGCGCACCGTCCTTCCAGATCGCATCGAACATCGCATCGTGCGTGCGCTTATCGAGCCCTAGCGCCCGCGCCGCGTAGTAGGCGCGCTGGAATACCACCCAGTCCTCCTGCGGGTTGAACGCCGCGGCAACGTAATCGACCACGACATTCGAGGGCATGCCCTCCCGCAGCCGATCGAATACCGGATAGAACGCATTGCAGGCCGGGCATGCGTAGGAGAAAACCTCCGTCACTTCGATTTTCCCGGCCGGCACATTGGTCGGCTGCGGCGGTTGGACGAGGAAGTACTGCTCTCCCTCGCGCCATGTCCCGTTCTGCGCTCCCGCGACCGCGACCACCCACATGAGCGCGAGCGCGCTCCAGGCCTTTGTACGCATTTGCTTGAACCTCTGACGCAAGCTCTATCTGTGCCCGCGGCCATCATAACCCGCGACGCAAAGATTGAGCAGTCGGCACGTTTCCTGCCGGCACGCGTCTCGCCTCATCCGTGCCCATCATTCAAGGAGTTCGCAATGCGCTTTCCCACGCTGTTCGTCTGCGTGGCGGCCCTCGCCGCCGCGCAGCAGCTGTATGCCCAGGAGCCGAGACCCGCCGGAGACGCGAGCTATCTCGATGCGACGATCGGGAACAGCGTTCTGCAGCTGCGCTATCTCACCCCAGCGCCGGTCAATCCGACCAACTCGCGCAGCGACCTCGATTACGGACTGCTGCTCTCCGAGGACCGCGACATCATCGGCTCGGCCGCGCTGCTGTTCCACACCGATCTCAATCTCCTTCCCCGGCTCACGTTTGAGGTCGGACCGCAGGCGTACGTCGCGCTGCTCAATGCAGCGCATAAGACCAACGTGGGCGCGATCGCATTAGGCGGCAACGTGCGCTATGAGTTCCTCCAGCGCTGGGGCGTCGCGGCATTCGGCAGTGCGTTTTACTCCCCGGGCGTGCTCACGTTCGGCAACGCGCACAATCTCTACGATTTCCTCGCGGGCGGGGAGGTGAGGTTCACACCGCGGCTGGTCGGCCAGGCAGGCTACCGCTGGCTCAAATTCACCCTCGTCGGGGAGCCGGATGACCGGGTCGGCAACGAGGTGTTCGCCGGCCTGCGCTGGCAGATGAAGTAGCGCAGGGCGGCGCGAAATGAGGCGTGGAGCGCCTCAGGGCGCGCGCCGCTCGGCGCTGCGCCCGCCTCCCTCGATCAGCTGCATCACGATGCTGCGCGAGCTCGGGCTCGCGGCTCGCTCGAGCAGCGTCTGATCGAGGTGCTCGCGCTCGATCTCGCGAGGCTCGTGGCGATCGAGGATCTGGATCGCACGCGCGATCTCCTGGTCCCCGCGCGGATGCACGGTGAGCACCGCCGCACCTTTGGCGACGCGACCCGCGAGATACTCGGCACAGCCCCGATGCCGCTCCTCGTCGAAGAGCGTCTCGAAGTAGCGGCGCAAGCGCTCGGACTCGGTCTCGGCGGCGATGAGTCCCGCCGTGCCCGGCTCGGACGCCGAGGTGAGCTCGACGCGGTCGGTCGCGAATCCGTCCTGCACCAGCTCGGTACGCGCGCGCTCGGCGTGCGCGTGACTCTCATACAGCGCAACGAGAACTGCGGCCACGGTCCCTCCTCATGCAGGCTCGGTCAATCGGGGAACGATTCGTCCCGCGAGCGGTTCCGAAAGGTGGCGATTGAACTTAAGCCTGCGGCGGTTGTTGCGCCGCCCGCGCATCGGCCGGACACGCGCAATGCGCTCGATGCCACCGGTTTTCCCGCGCGGCATGCGTATAATGTTGCACCGCAGGGGATGGTTCGCGCGGAGCGAGCGACGCATGTCGGAGCTGCCGGGTCTTCACAAAAAAACACAAATGACCGACCGGCGCCGCAGCTCGGACCGGCGCCAGCATCCACTTCGCTCGCTCGTGTTCGGCCACTTCACCCCGCGCCGTCGCGGACCGCGCCGCGCGCGCGACGGAAGCATCGCCTCGACGGATTGGTACGAGCCGCGCTGGATGGTCATCGCCGTCGCGATTCTGCTGCTTTCGATTTGCGATGCCGTACTGACGTTGACACTGATCGGTCACGGAGCGCTCGAGGAAAATCCGGTGATGGCCGTCCTCGTTCGAGGCAGCACCGGGGGCTTCGCTGCCGTGAAGCTCGGTCTCACTGCAGCAGGCGTGATGCTGCTCATGGCCCTCGCGAGAGTGCGCGCGTTCGGGCGGCTGCCGGTGGGCACGTTGCTGTACCTGGTGCTCGCGGCCTATTCGCTGCTCATCGTGTACGAGCTGCGCATGCTCTATTCGTTCGCGAAATTCTAGCGTTCCTTCACGGCGCGGCTTCCGCTAAACTGCTACACAAGCCGCTTGCAACCATCACGGGCTCGGAAGCGGGCGCAGGCCGCGCCCCGCGAGCCCACGTTCGACCTGCCGCATGCTCGAACCTACGCCCCTTTACGGCGGCAACGCCGCCTACCTCGAAGACGTCCTCTACGAGCGTTATCTCACCGACCCGGGGAGTGTGCCGGCGCGCTGGCGCGAGTATTTCGACCGCCTCGCGCCGCGCGCATCCGCGGAGCAGGCTCGGGGGCCGGTCGAAGCTGCGATCGCCGCGCGGGCGCACGCCCCTGCCCGAGCCGCCGCGGGCGCAGAGCCCGGTGAGGCGGCGAGCGCGAAGCAGGCGGCCGTATCGCGGCTCATTCAGATCTGGACGAACCGCGGCCATCTCGTTGCCGATCTCGATCCGCTCGGTCTGATGCCGCGACCGCGCCCGCGGGTGCTCGCTCTCGGGTACTTCGGATTGAGCGATGCCGATCTCGATACCGAGTTCTTCACGGGCAGCCGCACCGATGCCGTGCCGAAGCGCATGCGCCTCAAGGACATCCTCGCGCAGCTGCAGGCGATCTATGCCGGCCCGATCGGCGCGGAGTTCGCGCACGTCTCCAATTCCGAGGAGCGGCTGTGGCTGCAGGATCGCTTTCAGGCGGGCCGCGTGCGCGAGCGCTTCAGCCGCGACGAGCAGCTCAACATCCTCTGGCAGCTGACGAGCGCCGAGGGTCTCGAACGCTACCTGCACACGAAGTACGTCGGCCAGAGGCGGTTCTCGCTCGAGGGCGGCGATGCGCTCATTCCGCTGCTCGATGATCTGGTGCAGCGATGCGGCCTTGCGCGGATCGAGGAGATCATCATCGGCATGGCGCATCGCGGGCGCCTCAACGTGCTCGTCAACGTACTCGGCAAAGCGCCGCTTGCGATCTTCTCCGAGTTCGAGGGCCGCTACGATCTCGCGCACGAGCAGGGCTCGGGCGATGTGAAGTATCACAAGGGCTTCTCCTCGGACTTGAGAACGCCCGCCGGCAACGTTCACGTCGCGCTCGCCTTCAATCCCTCGCACCTCGAGGTGGTGGACTCGGTGGTGGAGGGCTCGGTGCGCGCTCGCCAGGAGCGCCGCGGCGATGCGCGCGGGGAGCGGGTGCTTCCGCTCCTCGTGCACGGGGATGCAGCCTTCGCGGGCCAGGGCGTCGTCATGGAGACGCTGCAGCTCTCTCAGGCGCGCGGTTTCTCGACGGGCGGCACGCTGCACCTCATCGTGAACAATCAGGTCGGCTTCACGATGTCCGATCCGCACGATGCGCGCTCCACGATCTACTGCAGCGATGTGGCGAAGATGCTCGAAGCGCCCATCTTCCATGTCAATGCGGACGATCCGGAAGCGGTCGTATTCGTCGGCCGGCTCGCGCTCGAGTACCGCATGAAATTCGGCAAGGATGTGGTGATCGATCTCGTGTGCTATCGGCGGCACGGCCACAACGAGGCGGATGAGCCCGCGGCGACCCAGCCGGCCATGTATCGGGTGATTCGCCAGCACCCGACCGCTCGCAAGCTCTACACGGACCGGCTCGTCTCGGAAGGGGCGATTGCGGAATCCGACGCCGCCGACATGATGGAGCGCTACCGCCAGGGCCTCGACGAGGGGCGCCCGCAGGCGCGCGCCTCGCTCGGGATGATCGGCAACAACTTCACGGTGGACTGGAACAAATACCGGCACGCCGATTGGAACGAGCGGGTGCAGACGAGCGTGCAGCCGGCAAGGCTCGCCGCGCTCGGAGAGCGGATACTCGCCGTGCCGCCGGGTTTTGCGCTACACCCGCGCGTTGCGCAGGTGATGGCGAATCGGGCGAAGATGCTCGCGGGCGATCTTCCGCTCGACTGGGGTTGCGCGGAGACTTTGGCTTACGCGGCGCTGCTCGAGGACGGCTTCTCGGTGCGCCTCTGCGGTCAGGACAGCGGGCGCGGCACCTTCTTTCATCGGCACGCGGTGCTGCACGACCAGTCGAGCGATGCGACCTACGTGCCCCTCAAGCACATTCGCGAGCATCAGCCTCGCTTCGAGGTGATCGACTCGGTGCTCTCGGAGGAGGCCGTGCTCGGCTTCGAGTACGGCTACTCGACGACCGAGCCGAACGCGCTCGCGATCTGGGAAGCGCAGTACGGGGATTTCGCAAACGGCGCGCAAGTGGTGATCGACCAGTTCATCAGCTCGGGCGAGGCGAAGTGGGGCCGCGTCTGCGGGCTCGGGCTGTTTCTGCCGCACGGCTACGAGGGCGGAGGCCCCGAGCACTCCTCGGCACGACTCGAGCGCTTCCTGCAGCTGTGCGCCGAGCAGAACATGCAGGTCTGCGTGCCCTCGACCCCGGCACAGATGTTTCACATGCTGCGCAGGCAGATGTTGAGGAGCTTCAGGAAGCCTCTGATCGTCATGACGCCGAAGAGCCTGTTGAGGCACGAGCTGTCCGTCTCGATGCTCGAGGACTTGACGCGCGGCACGTTCGCGTGCGTCATCGACGAGGTGGACGAGGTGCCGGCGCGTGAGGTGCGGCGCGTCGTCTTCTGCGCCGGGAAAGTCTATTTCGATCTGCTCAAAGCGCGGCGCAAGGAAGGGCTGCGCGATGTGGCGGTACTGCGCATCGAGCAGCTTTACCCCTTTCCCGGCGAGGAGTACGAGGCGGCTCTGCGCCGCTATACGAGCGCGCGCGAGATCGTCTGGTGCCAGGAGGAGCCGCAGAATCAGGGCGCGTGGTATCAGATCCGCCATCGCCTCGAGGGACTGAGCCACAATCGGCCTGTGCTCTACGCCGGGCGGGCGCCGGCTGCGGCACCGGCAACCGGGATCATGAAACTGCACGAGGCCGAGCAGCACGCGCTCATCGAGGCTGCGCTGCGCGCGACGGCGACCGAGGAGACCGGCCGCGATACCGCCCGGCTCACCGTGACACCGATCCGCAAGAGCCTCTGACCGCGACCGGAGAGACCTGCCGATGACCATCGAGATCCGCGTGCCGCAGCTGCCGGAGTCGATCACGGATGCGACGCTCGTCGGCTGGCACAAACAGCCCGGCGAGCCGGTCAGCCGCGATGAGAATCTGGCCGATCTCGAGACCGACAAGGTCGTCCTCGAAGTGCCCGCACCCGCGAACGGCATCTTGCGCGAGCTGAAGGTGCAGGGCGGCGCGACGGTCACGAGCGGTCAGCTGCTCGCGGTGCTCGAGGAGCGCACCGCAGCTGCGAAGGGCGCAGCGCCTCAGCAAGCCGCCGCGCCTCAGCCCGCCGCATCATCACAGCCGAGCACAGCGCCGCGAGCGGCCGCATCACCGCAGCCGGCCGCAGCGCCTCAGCCGACCGCAGCAACCCCGGCAGCCGTCGCGCAGGGCGGCAGGCTCAGCCCCTCGGCACGGCGCCTCGTCGAGGAAAACAGGCTCGAGGCCGGTGAGATTCCGGCGACCGGCCGCGATGGGCGCGTCACCAAGGCCGACGTGATCGGCTATCTCGACAAGCGCTCGACGCCCGCGTCGAGCGCGGCTCAGGGAGCAGCGGTCGCCGACCGCAACGACCGCACCGACCGCACCGTCCGCGCGGACGTTACCAGTCGTGCCGGGCGTGCCGAGCAGCGGGTGCCGATGACGCGGCTGCGACAGAGGATTGCGCAGCGGCTGATCGAGGCGCAGTCCTCGCAGGCGCTGCTTACGACTTTCAACGAGGTCGACCTGAGTGCGGTGCAGGCGCTTCGCGCTCGATACAAGGATCGCTTCGAGAAAGCCGAGGGCGTGAGGCTCGGTTTCATGTCCTTTTTCGTGAAGGCATCCATCGAGGCACTCAAGCGTTTCCCCGTCGTCAACGCTTCGGTCGACGGCACGGACATTCTCTATCACGAGTACTACGACATCGGAGTCGCCGTCTCGACGGACCGTGGACTCATCGTGCCGATCGTGCGGGATGCCGATGCGAAGAGCTTCGGGGATCTCGAGAAGGAGATCGCCGCTTACGCGGCGAAGGCGCGCGAGGGCTCGATCACGATCGAGGAGTTGACCGGCGGCACGTTCACGATCACAAACGGCGGCGTGTTCGGCTCGCTTCTGTCGACGCCCATCGTCAACGCGCCCCAGAGTGCCATTCTCGGCATGCACAAGACCCAGGAACGCCCGGTCGTCGTCGATGGCGCCGTTGCGATTCGCCCGATGATGTATGTCGCACTGACCTACGATCATCGCATCATCGATGGGCGCGAGGCCGTGCAGTTTCTCGTCGCGGTGAAGGACTGCCTCGAGGACCCCGGGCGCATGCTGCTCGGCGTATAGCATCGGGAGCGTGCATGGCAGACTCATTCGACGTGATCGTGATAGGCAGCGGTCCAGCGGGCTATCCCGCCGCAATCCGCGCTGCCCAAAACGGGCTCACCGTCGCGTGCATCGACGAGTGGAAGAACCGCGATGGCGCGCCGGCATTCGGCGGCACTTGTTTGAATGCGGGCTGCATTCCCTCCAAGGCACTGCTCGAGTCGACCGAGCTCTATCACCGCCTGCGCGAGGAATTTGCGACGCATGGCATCCGCGCCTCGGGCGTCGAGGTCGATCTCGCGACGATGCAGAAGCGGCGTGCAGGCATCGTGCGCAAGATGACCGATGGCGTTCTTGCCCTGTTCAAGGCGGCAGGCGTGACCCCTCTGCAGGGACACGCGCGGCTCCTTCCGGGGCGACGGGTCGAGTTCACCGCGCACGATGGGACGCGCCGCGAGCTTGCCGCGCGCCACGTCGTGCTCGCCTCGGGCTCGGTGCCGACCGAGCTCGCATCCGCGCCCTTCGACGGCAAACAGATCCTCGACTCCTGGGATGCGCTCGAGCTCGAGGAGGTCCCGAAACGGCTCGCCATCATCGGCGCCGGCGTGATCGGCGTCGAGCTCGGGAGCGTGTGGCGGCGTCTCGGGAGCGAAGTGATCCTTCTCGAAGCACTGCCCGACTTCCTCGCGACCTCCGACCGGCAGCTCGCGCGCGAGGCACTGCGTCATTTCAAACGCCAGGGCCTAGACATCCGCCTCGGCGCAAAGGTGACGGGCGCGACGTGCGCGCGCAATGAGGTGACGGTCGCATACGAAGGTGCCGAAGGCAGTCAGAGGATCGCGGTCGATCGTCTCATCGTCGCCGTCGGCAGGCGTCCGAACACGCGCGAGCTGTGGGCTCCCGAGGCGGCCCTGCCGCTCGATGCGCGCGGATTCATCGACGTCGACGAGCACTGCCGTACTCGAAGCGACGGCATCTGGGCGGTCGGGGACTGCGTGCGCGGCCCGATGCTGGCGCACAAGGGCAAGGAAGAGGGCGTCATGGTGGCCGATCTCATCGCCGGCCGCTACGGTGAGGTGAATTACCGCGCAATCCCTTCCGTCATCTACACCGCTCCGGAGATCGCAACGGTCGGCGCGACGGAGGAGGAAGTCAAAGCGAGCGGCCGCGCGTACAAGCTCGGCGTCTTCCCGTTCCTCGCAAGCGGTCGGGCTCGTGCGATGGAGGCGACGCAAGGCTTCGTGAAGCTGATCGCGGCCCAGGACGACGATGAGATTCTCGGTGTGCACATCATCGGTCCGCTCGCCGGCGAGCTGATCGCCGAGGCGGTCCTCGCACTCGAGTACTCGGCGAGCAGCGAGGATATCCAGCGCACCATGCACGCGCACCCGACGCTTGCGGAGGCGGTGCACGAGGCGGCGCTCGCGGTGGACAAGCGCGCGATCGACACGATCAACCGCTAGCCGTGTCCGCGCCCCGACTCACGCTCGAGGACATCCGCGCGGCGCACGCGCGGATTCGTCCCTACATCCATCGCACGCCGATCATGACGAGCGCCTCGCTCGATGAGCTCGCAGGCGCGCGCCTCTTCTTCAAATGCGAGAACTTCCAGAAGATCGGCGCGTTCAAGGCTCGGGGCGCGCACAATGCGATCTTCTCCCTCACGGACGCCGAGGCGGCCCGGGGCGTCGTCACGCATTCCTCCGGCAATCACGGCGCCGCCGTGGCGCTCGCTGCGCGCAACCGTGGGATTCCGGCCTATGTCGTGATCCCGAGAAATGCCGCAGAGGTCAAGAAGGCCTCCGTCGCGCGCCTCGGCGCTGCGGTGACGCTTTGCGAGCCAACCCTCGAGTCTCGCGAGGGCGAGGCTCGCCGCATCACCGCGGAGACCGGCGCTTCATTCGTGCATCCGTACGATGATCTGCGGGTGATCGCGGGGCAGGGCACCTCCGCGCTCGAGATGCTGGAGGACCAACCGCAGCTCGAGACGCTCATCTGCCCGGTCGGCGGGGGCGGCCAGCTCGCCGGCATCGCCGTTGCGGCGAAGGCATTGCGGCCGGGGATCCTCGTCGCGGGCGCCGAGCCGGCCCAGGCGGACGACGCGAGCCGTTCGTTGCGCGCCGGCCGGATCGTGCCCGCCGGAAATCCGCAGACGATCGCCGACGGATTGCGCAGCTCCCTCGGGGAGACGAGCTTTGCTCTCCTCCGTGCGAATGCCGATGAGATCCTCACGGCAAGCGAGGACGCGATCATCGAGGCGATGCGCCTCGCCTTCGAGCGCCTGAAGATCGTCATCGAGCCTTCGGCGGCGGTTGCGCTCGCCGTGCTGCTCGGCGGCGCATCGCCTTTCAAAGGGCGGCGCATCGGCGTGGTTCTCTCCGGGGGAAACGTCGACCTCGATCGGCTGCCCTGGATCGGCCGCTAGCCCGCGGACGCCGCTCAGATCGGGGTTCCACGTCCTCCCCAAAGCCCGACGATGCCGATGATGATCAGATAGATCGCGACGATGTAGTTGAGCAGCCGGGGAATGATGAGGATCAGTATTCCGGCGATGAGCGCGATGAGCGGCCCGATGGCGAATCCGAAGTGCATGGGGAGACCTGCCTAGGAGGAGCCGGGCGAGCCGGCGCAACCTCGACTATACGAACGAGCGCGGCGCGAGTTCCTTAAGCGCTCTCCGCGATCCAGTCGACGCGCAAGACGCGCTGCGGATGCGCCGCGAACATCCGCGCGAGGCTCGGGCAGTCCTTGCGGTGGATCGTGACCCCGCGCCCGACCGTCGCATAGCCGACGATCGACTGAGGCCGGCTCGGCGCGCAGCACCGCGCGAGCGTGATCGGCAGGTCGCCGACGCCTTCGATCTCGACGGGGCTCCGATGCCTTTGGGCCGCAGCTCGCAGCGGCGCGCGAATACCGCCGATCCCACCAATACCGCCTACGCCGCGAATACCGCCAACCCCACGAATACCGCGAATGCCGGGCAGGGACTCCCGCGGAGCTGGGGGCTGCTTGAGGCGCGCGAGCGCTCGCGCGAGCTGCGTCCCGGTGATCTCGCCTTCGCCGAGGAGCTGATGCAGGTGCTCGCTTCCGCCGGTATCGAAGGCTTGAACGAGGGGTGCGATCAGCTCCGGGCCCGCCCCGACGCGGGCAAGCTCGCGCTCGAGAATGGAGCGGCCCGCCACGCGGTTGTCGCCGCTCGTCTGGCGTCGAAACCAGGCGCGCACCTTCGCGCGGCTGCGGGGCGAAGCCAGATAGCCGAGCTCGGGTGCGAGCCAGTCCCGGCTCGGAGCGGGGTGCTTGCCGGCGATGATCTCGACCACCTCTCCGTTGCCGAGGCTGTGGGTAAGCGGGGCTATGCGGCCGTTCACTTTTGCGCCGCGGCAGCGGTGGCCGAGGTCGCTGTGCACGTGGTAGGCAAAATCGAGCGGCGTCGCACCGCGCGGCAAATCGATGACTTCCCCCTTCGGGGTGAGCGCGTAGACCCGGTCTGCGAAGAGCCGAGTGCGCTCGCTTTCCAGAAAGTCGCGCTCCCCGGCAGCCGCGGCGTCCGCCGGCTTGAGGAGACGCCGCACCGCTTCGATCTTGCGCTCGTACCCGCGGTCGCGGCCGCCGCCCTCCTTGTACTGCCAGTGAGCTGCGATTCCGAGCTCGGCATGCTCATGCATCTCACGCGTGCGGATCTGCACCTCGACGCTCGCCCCCTCCGGTCCCACTATGGCGGTGTGGATGGAGCGGTACAGATTCTCTTTGGGCGTTGCGATGTAGTCGTCGAACTCGTTCGCGACCGCAGCGAACAGTCCATGCACGAGACCGAGCGCGGCATAGCACTCCTCGACGGTTGCGACGATGATGCGGACCGCTCGGATGTCGTAGAGCTCGCCGAAGGCGAGCTGCTTGCGCTGCATTTTGCGGTGGATGCTATAGATGTGCTTCGGACGACCCTCGACCTCGGCCTCGATGCCGGAAGCGGTGAGCTCCGCGCGGAGCCGCTCGCAGAGGGAGGCAATGTACCGCTCGCGATCCGAGCGCTTCTCATTGAGCGCGAGCGCGATGCGCCGGTACGCCTCGGGCTCGAGATAACGGAATGCGAGGTCCTCGAGCTCCCACTTCAGCTGCCAGATGCCGAGACGGTTAGCAAGCGGAGCGAAGACCGCGCGGGCGGCGAGCGCCGCACGTTTTTGCTCAGCGGGTCCGAGCGAGCGGGCGCGGCGGAGCCGCACGAGCTCCATCGTGAGCCGGGCCAAGACGAGCCGCGGGTCACTCACCGCGGCGATCAGCATCTTGCGGACGGCTTCCGCCTGACGCCCATCGAGCCCCTGCTCCGGAGACCACCCCGCCGGGAATCCGAGCTCGCCGAAGCGCGCGAGCGCTTCGGCCGCCTGGACCGCGGCTGCTCCTGTAACCCGTGCCAGTGCTGGCGGGACAGAGGCGGCGTGCTCGAGCAGCGGCGCGAGCAGCAACGCTTTGGCAAGGTCGCTATCGCCCGTCAGCGCGCCCGCGAGCTCGGCCGCCTCGAAGGGTTCGGCGAGCGCCGCGGGGGCACCGTCGGCGAGCCCGAGGGTCTGCTCGATCGCGCGGACGTCGGCGAGGGCTCTCGAGATCTCGGGCGGACAGAGTTGAGGCGTTTCCACGTCTGCCTCGCTCCTGCCGTAGCTGGAAAGTGTCGGCGAGCGGGGTTTCCCGTATGATACGCGCCCGAGAAGTGCAGGTCTGCGAAGGGTACGGCCCCGGCGAGGCCGCAGTTTGGATGGAGCTCACGGATGACCCGCCAGCGATGCCGGCGGGGGTCCGCGACGCCTTCCTCCGCCATGGCGGATGGCCAGGGGCGCCCGGCGCCGTGAGTTATCTCTTCAGGGAAGTGGGGCGGCTCGTATACCCCGCCGCTCCTCGGTCCGAAGCCCTGATCCGGCTCGCTTGGGAAGAGGGCGCGGAGGATGTGATAACGGGACGAGACGGGGTGGTCGAAGTCTATACCGATCCGCTCGAGCTCGAGGCGGTCCGCACGGCGCTCGAGCGTTCGGGCTTCACTTCCGCCGAGCATCAGTTGACCTGGCGCCCGGCGGTGACGGTCCCGCTCGAGGGTTCGGCTGCCGAGGAGATGCGAGCGCTGCTCGAAGCGCTCCGGCGAGTCGGCGGCGTACGGCGCATCTACACGAATGCCGAAGTGGCGGGCGAGCTCCTGGAGAGCGTTTGATCCGGATGCGGCGGCGAATCCGCCGCGCGCCCCGGAGCGCGTTCGCAGTGCGCGCGAGACGGGTGCCGCGGTGCGCATTCTCGGCCTCGACCCCGGATCGCGTCGTACCGGATACGGATTGGTCGACTGCTGCGCCGGGGAGACGGCCCATGTGGCGCACGGCTGCATCGTCCCCGGGCTCCATGAGCGCCCGGCTCGGGATGCCGTTACCAGGCTGCGAGCCATCTTCGAGGCCGTCGAGACCCTGATCGCGAGCTACCGGCCGGATGAGATCGCCGTGGAGCGGGTATTCGTCAATCGCAATGTGGACAGTGCGTTGAAGCTCGGGCAAGCGCGCGGCGCGGCGCTTTCGGCGGTTCCGCGGGGCACGCCGGTTTTCGAGTACGCGCCGCGGGCCATCAAAATGGCGGTCGTGGGTACGGGCGGCGCAGACAAGCATCAGGTGGCCTACATGATGCGCAGCCTCCTCGCGCTCACCGGGTCGCTCACCGCCGATGCATCCGACGCGCTCGCCGTCGCCATCTGCCATGCGCACGCGCGCGGGGCGATCGCCATCGAGCAGGGCGCGCTCGGCGGTGCCGACACCCTCTCGTCATGATCGGGTTCCTCGAGGGCCGGATCGCCTCCAAGACCCCGCCTCAGCTCACGATCGAGGTGAGCGGCGTCGGCTACGAGGTCGAGGCGCCGATGTCCACGTTCTTTCATCTGCCCGCCGTCGGAGGCGCGGTGCGGCTGCTCACGCATTTGGTCGTGCGCGAGGACGCGCACGTGCTCTATGGATTTGCGACCGAGGAGGAGCGGCGGCTGTTTCGCAGCCTTCTCAAAGTGTCCGGCGTCGGACCGAAAATCGCGCTCGCGCTGCTCTCCGGGCTCACCGTCGATGCGTTCGCACGCTGCGTCCAGCAGCAGGACGCAGCGGCGCTCACGCGCGTCCCGGGTATCGGACGCAAAACCGCCGAGCGGCTGCTCGTCGAGATGCGCGACCGGCTCGGCGTCGCCGGAGAGTTGCCGAGCGCCGCTGCCCGACCGCCCCCGGCGAGTCCCGAAGGCGAGGCCTTCGATGCGCTCGTGGCTCTCGGGTACAAGCCTGCGGAGGCGATGCGCTTGCTCGGGGCTGCCGGTCCCGGTACACACTCGACCGAAGAGCTGATTCGGCGCGCGCTGCAGAGCGCCGCGCGCGATTGAACGAAAGGAGCACGAGTTGGAAGCAGAAAGAATCGTAGCTCCGGCCGCTCGTCCCGAGGATGAAGCGATAGAGCGCGCCATCCGTCCGCGCCGGCTCGAAGAGTACGTCGGGCAGACGCAAATGAAGCGGCAGCTCGAGATCTTCGTGACCGCGGCTCGACAGCGCAGCGAGGCGCTCGATCACGTCCTCATCTTCGGCCCGCCCGGCCTCGGCAAGACGACGCTCGCGCACATCATCGCGGCCGAGCTCGGCGTGAGCTTGAGGCAGACCTCAGGTCCGGTGCTCGAGCGTCCGGGGGATCTCGCCGGGCAGCTCACCAAGCTTCAGCCCCGGGACGTGCTCTTCATCGATGAGATCCACCGGCTGAGCCCGATCGTCGAGGAGGTGCTGTATCCGGCGATGGAGGACTGCCAGATCGACATCATGATCGGCGAGGGTCCGGCGGCGCGCTCGATCAAGCTCAATCTGAAGCCCTTCACCCTCGTCGGTGCGACCACGCGCGCGGGCCTGCTCACGTCGCCGCTGCGCGACAGGTTCGGCATCGTGCAGAGGCTCGAGTTCTACGGGATCGAGGATCTCGAGCGGATCGTGCGACGCTCCGCCGGTATACTCGGCGTGCCGATCGAGGAGGGCGGCGCCCGCGGAATCGCGCAGCGCTCGCGGGGCACACCGCGCATTGCGAATCGGCTGCTGCGCCGGGTGCGCGACTACGCGCAGGTGCGCGCCGACGGACGCATCGACGAGCGCATCGCGCAGGATGCGCTCGACATGCTCGAGGTCGATCCACAGGGCTTCGACACGCTCGATCAGAAGCTGCTCACGACCATCATGGACAAGTTCGGGGGCGGTCCGGTTGGAATCGAGAGCATCGCGGCTGCGATCGGCGAGGACCGGGGCACGCTCGAGGACGTCGTCGAGCCGTTTCTCATCCAGCAGGGCTTTCTGATGCGGACGGCGCGCGGGCGGATGGCTACCGCATCGACGTGGAGTCATTTCGGGCGGCAAGTGCCTCCGAGCAGCGCCGGCTCGCTCGCTCTGCCGCTCGAAGGCGGCAAGTGAGGCCGTTCTGCTTTCCGGCGCGCGTTTACTGGGAGGATACCGACGGCGGCGGGGTCGTGTACTACGCGAATTATTTGAGATTCCTGGAGAGGGCGCGCACGGAGTGGCTGCGCGCGGCAGGCATCTCGCAGCAGGCGCTCGCGACCGAGCAGGGCATCGTGTTCACCGTGACGAAGGTCGAAGTGCATTATCGCCGTCCTGCGCGGCTCGATGACGAGCTGCTCGTCACCTGCTCGCCCGAGCGGGCGGGGGCGGCATCGCTCTTGTTCGCGCAGCGTATCCTGCGCCGGTCCCCCGACGACACCCTGCTCGCCGAGGCCGCCGTGCGCGTAGCCTGCGTCGATGCACGAACTTTTCGCCCGCAGCGCCTGCCGCAGTTTCTGATCGACGTTCTTGAGCAGAGGGAGGGTGGCTGAAGATGCCGAACGATCTGTCGATCATTCGTATCATCGTGCAGGCGAGCGTGGTCGTGCAGATCGTGCTCGCACTGCTCGCCTTCGCATCGCTCATGTCGTGGGCGATCATCTTTCAGAAGCGGACGCTCCTGCGCCGGGCGCGGCGGGAAGCCGAGCAATTCGAGAACAGCTTCTGGTCGGGAGGAGACCTCGCGCAGCTCTATCGCGGCATCGAAGCGCGCGGGGGAGCAACTGGCATGGCGAGCATCTTCGAGTTCGGATTCCGCGAGTTCGCGCGCCTGCGTCAGCAGGGCTCCGTGCCATCCGATCAGCTCCTCGACGGTGCGCGCCGGGCGATGCGCGTCGCGCAGCTGAAGGAGGTCGACCGCCTCGAGTACAGCCTGGCAACGCTTGCCACGGTCGGCTCGACGAGTCCCTACGTGGGTCTCTTCGGCACTGTCTGGGGCATCATGAGCGCATTCGCCTCGCTCGGTAACGTTCAGCAGGCGACGCTATCGATGGTGGCGCCCGGTATCTCCGAGGCGCTGATCGCAACGGCGATCGGCCTCTTCGCCGCTATCCCGGCCGTGGTCGCCTTCAATCGATTCGCCGACCAGGTGGGCCGGCTCGAGGTGCGCTACGACGCATTCATGGAGGAGTTCTCCTCGATCCTGCAGCGCCACGCGGCGCGCGCACCGGAGCGCGCGCCCGGCGCCACAGCGACGGCAGCACACGGGCCGTCCGCGCCGACGCCCGGCACCGCCGCGTCGGCCGGGCTACCGAGTCTCGGCACCGGCGTGCATGCGGCACCCGCGGGAGCGGTCGGCACCGCCCCCGGAGGGCGCCTCGGGGGGGCACGCTGATGGCCCAGCTGCACCGCGGACGGCGTTTGATGGGTGAGATCAACGTCGTTCCTTACATCGACGTCATGTTGGTACTGCTCATCATTTTCATGGTGACCGCCCCGCTCCTCACGCAGGGTGTGAAGGTCGAGCTGCCCCGGGCGGGCGCCGAGCCGCTCGATCCCTCGCTCACCAAGAACTCCAACCCTCTGGTGCTGTCGATTGATGAGGAAGGCAGGCTGTACTTGAACGTCGGCAGCAATCCCAGGCAGTCCCTCGATGAGCAGACCGTCGAGCTACGAGCGGCCGCGGCCCTGAGCCGCAACCCCGAGTTGCCCGTGCTGCTCAAGGCCGATTACCGCATCTCCTATGGCCGCGTCATGAGCGCGATGGTGCTCCTGCAGCGTGCCGGCGCTCGCCGCGTCGGCTTCGTCAGCCAACCGCTGCCCGAGCCGCGGCGGCGCGGCTGACGCTCGCTCGGCTCCGACACCGCGCATGCAGCAGCTGGAACGGCGCCGCGACCGCTGGGTCTCTGCAGGACTCTCCGTTCTCCTGCACGGCGCGATCATCGGTGCGCTGATTTTCGGCTGGTGGAGCTTCCGCCACCCCGCTCCCGCCCCGCCCTCGACGCTCGCCATCGACGCCACGGTCGTGAGCTCCAAGTCTCTGAAAGGCGGCACCGCGGCACTCGAGCATCGCGCCCCTCCGCCCACGCCTCCCTTGCAAACCGTCACGCCCTCGGCGCACTCCGCGGAGCCGCAAACGGTGACGCCGCCACCGCCGCCACAGCCGACGCCACCGCCGTCGCTTTCGGATGACCAGACCGTCCCCCCGCCCCCTCAGGAGAAACCTGTCGACCATAAAGCCGAAGCCGAAGCCCAACGGAAGGCGGCCGAGCGCAAGGCTCAGCAGCTGGCCGAGCAGCGCGCGGCGGACGAGGCCGCCGCCGAGCGCAAGGCGAAGCAGGCGGAGGCGAAGAAGCGCGCCGAGCAGCAGCGGCTCGCGGAAGCCAAACGCAAGGCGGAGGAGCAGCGCAAAGCCGAGCAACAGCGCAAACTCGAAGCCGCTCGCAAGGCTGAGGAGGAGCGTCGGGCGGCAGAGGCGAAGCAGCTCGCGCTCAACCAGGCCCAGCTCGCCCAGGGGGTCGATGCCGAGGAGAAGCTGCTCGCGGAGCGTACGGGGCCTGCGATGGCCACCTGGGCGCAGCTCATCCAGGCGCGCATCCAACACGCGTGGATCAGGCCGCCGACCGCGCGGCCGGGGATCGATTGCTTCATCGACATCACACAAGTGCCGGGAGGGGAGGTAACGGACGTGAAGGTCGGCGCCTGCAACGGCGATCAGGCAGTGCGTCAATCCATTCAGGATGCCGCCTACCGCGCCTCGCCCCTCCCGCAACCATCCGATCCCGCCCTGTTCGAGCGGGTGATTCGCGTCGAATTCAAGCCTACGGAGTGAGAGTGAGAGAGGAACAGTCAATGCCGGTGAGAACCCCGGCGCGCGCACGCGCACTCATCCGGCGCGCAGCCGCGCTTTTGGCGATGGCGACAGGCGTGTGCGCGGCGTTCAGTACGCACGCGCAGTTGAACATCGTGATCACCTCCGGGGTGACCGATCCGATTCCCATTGCGATAGTGCCATTCGGCAACGCAGATCCGACGGTCCCGACCGCAGGGGCCGATGTGGCGGCGGTCATCCAGAGCGATCTGACGGGCAGCGGCCGCTTCAAGGCGATGCCCCGCAGCGCGATGCGAACCACCCCGACCAAAGCCGGCGACGTGGTGCTCGCCGACTGGCGTGCCGGCGGCAACGACTACGTCGTCGTCGGGAACGTGAGCCCGATCGGCGGCGGCCAGCTCGCGGTGGACTTCCAGCTGCTCTCGACGCTCTCGATGGAGCAGCTCGCCAACCAGCGCTTTACGGGGCCGCCGACCGCGCTGCGCGATGCGGCGCATCGCGTGAGCAACGCGATCTACCAGAAGATTCTCGGCATACGCGGGGCATTCGATACGCGCATTGCGTATGTCGCCGTACAGGGCACCCCTCCTGCTCAGCATTTCCAGCTCGTCGTGGCCGATGCAGACGGCGCGAACCCGCACGTAGTGCTCGATTCACGGCAGCCCGTGATGTCCCCGTCCTGGTCGCCGGATGGCAATTGGCTCGCGTACGCGTCGTTCGAGAATCGGCGCGAGTCGATTTACGTTCAGCAGGTGCGCACCGGCGAGCGGCGACTCGTGTCGGCGCGCCTCGGTGCAAATACGGCCCCTTCCTTCTCCCCCGATGGCCGCAAGCTTGCGCTCACCTTAGGGGGGAGCGACGGCAATCTCGATATCTTCGTGCTCGACCTTGCGACCCAGCAGCTCACCCGGATCACCGATGATCCGGCGATCGACACCGAGCCTGTCTGGGCCCCCGACGGCCGCTCGCTCTTTTTCACCTCGGACCGCGGGGGCGGCCCGCAAATCTACCAGGTCGGGCTTGGGCCGGGCGCGCGGCCCAAGCGCATCACCTTCGAGGGTAGCTACAATGCCGACCCGAGCGTCTCCCCAAACGGCGCCCAGCTCGCAATGATGACGCAGGACGGGGGCAGCTATCACATCGCCATCATGGACCTCGCGAGCTCCACGGTGCGCGTGCTCTCGCACGGCCATCTCGACAAGTCCCCGAGCTTCGCGCCGAACGGCAACACGCTGATCTATGCGGCCACCGAGAACGGGCGGGGCGTCCTGCAGCGAGTCTCGGTGGACGGCGTCACTTCCCAGAGGCTCGAGTCCCAGCAGGGGGACGTGCGCGACCCGGTCTGGGGTCCGTTTTCGCACCCATGATCATCTGTGATAAAAGGTCCCGCTCAACGGAGGGTATGTATGCGTAGGGCTCTTTCGGTATTGATCATCGCCGCGGCATTCGGTCTCGCGGGCTGCTCGCACAAGCCGCCTCGCGTCGCGCCCGCGACGAACACGGCCGTACCGACCAACGGCGGCGCGGAGTCGTCCGGCGCGGGCGGCGCGAATGCAAACGAGGGCGCCGCTGAGGCGAACGGCGGTGGCCAGGGGGCCGCTGGACCCCAGGAGGGCCTCCTCGCCAAGCACACGATCTACTTCGATTTCGACAGCAGCGAGATCAAGGGCGATGGGACGGACATCGTCTCGGCGCACGCCAAGTACCTTGCAGGCCATCCGAACGTCAAGGTGCGCCTCGAAGGGAATACGGACGAGCGCGGCTCTCGGGAGTACAACATCGGACTCGGCGAGCGTCGTGCGCAGGCGGTGCGCCGGGCGCTGCTGCTGCAGGGCGCCTCGGACGGACAGATCAGCACCGTGAGCTACGGTGCCGAGCGCCCCGTCGATCCGGGGCACGACGAGGCGGCGTGGGCGAAGAATCGCCGCGTCGAGATCGTCTATTTGCAATGAGGGAAGCGGGGCGCGCCGACGAGAAGGAGGCCCAACGATGAACAGAGCGATGGTTCATGCCGTCGCGGCGGCACTCGCGGCGGCCCCGCTGATTTTTATCGCGGGCTGCGCAACCGCGCCCGCGGACGATCCGGTCCTGCAAGGGAAGCTGACGGACCTCGATGGCCGCATCGCGCGCATCGAGCGTGTCATCTCCAATCAGAGCCTGCTCGACATGTCGCAGCGCATCGAGTCGCTGCAGTCGCAGGTGCGCGAGCAGCGGGGCCGGATCGACGAGCTCGAGAACATGAATGAGGCGCTGCAAAAGCAGCAGCGGGCGCTCTATTCGGACCTCGATAAGCGTGTTGCGCAACTGAGCCCGGGGGGCGGGGGAGCAGGCGCAGGGGTGGGTGCAGGCGCTACCGGGAGCGGTGTACCGCAGGCCTCTGCGCCGGGGTCGGAGCAGGCGAGTTATCTGCAGGCGCTCGATCAGCTCAAATCGGGCAAGTACCCCGATGCGATCGCGAGTTTGCAGCAGTTTCTCTCGACGTATCCGAAGAGCGATCTCGCCGACAATGCCGAGTACTGGCTCGGCGAGGCGTACTACGTCACGCGCGATTTCCCCAAGGCGGCGACCGCCTTCAAATCGGTGCTCGACCAGTGGCCCAACTCGCGCAAGGCGCCGGATGCCTTGCTCAAGCTCGGCTACACGCAATTCGAGTTGAAGCAGTACGCCGATGCGCGCGCAACGCTCACGGACGTGACCAAGCGCTTTCCGGGCAGCAATGATGCAGAGCTCGCATCCGAACGGCTGAGGCAGATGCAACAAGGCGGAAGCGGCGGGCGTGGTGGGGCCGGGGCGGCGGGGCCTGGCGCCGGAGCCGGTACCGACTGACGAGGGGACACCGGGTCACCGGGCCACCCGGCCACCGGCCAACTGAGCGGCACGCGAGCACATCATCGAGCGCGAGCGAGCCGCACCACGTGCGCTCGAGCTGTTGATTAGCGCCATCATGTCGCGCCTCAAAATCACGGAAATCTTTCACTCGCTCCAGGGCGAGGCGGACACGGTCGGCATTCCGACCGTATTCGTGCGGCTCACCGGTTGCCCGCTGCGGTGTGGTTACTGCGATACGGCATACGCGTTCCATGGCGGGCAGTGGTGGACGGTCGAGAATGTGATTCAGCGCGTGCGGGAGCTCGGATCGAGGTACGTTTGCGTCACGGGAGGGGAGCCGCTCGCGCAGCGCGCCTGTCACGAGCTGCTCTCGCGACTTTGCGATGAGGGGCTGCGCGTCTCGCTCGAGACGAGCGGCGCGATGCCGATCGCCGAGGTCGATGCGCGCGTGGTGCGCGTCGTCGATGTCAAGACGCCGGGGTCGGGCGAGGAGCGCCGCAATCGGTACGATGAGCTCGCGGGACTGCGGCCGCACGATCAAGTGAAGTTCGTCATCTGCAGCCGGCCGGACTACGAGTGGAGCCGCGACAAATTGCGCGAGCTCGCCCTCGATGCGCGATGCGCCGTGCTTTTCTCCCCGAGCCACGGCGCTGTCGAGGCGCGCGCGCTCGCGGACTGGGTGCTCGAGGACCGCTTGCCCGTGCGGTTTCAAATTCAGCTCCACAAATATTTGTGGGGCGATGTGGCCGGGAAGTGAGCTCGCCCGCGGCTCGAGCGAGCCGAGCGCAGCCAAGCGCGGTCGTGCTCGTCTCCGGCGGCCTCGATTCGGCAACCACGCTCGCCCTCGCGCGCGAGCAGGGCTTCGCCTGCCATGCGCTCTCCGTCGACTATGGCCAGCGCCACTCGACGGAGCTCGCCGCAGCCGCCGCGGTCGCCCGTGGGCTCGGAGCGGTGGAGCACCGGATCATGCGCGTCGATCTTGCCGGCATCGGCGGCTCTGCGCTGACGGACCCGAGCATCGCGGTGCCCGAGTCACCGACGAGCGGCATCCCTGTCACATACGTCCCAGCGCGCAACACGATGATGCTCGCCCTCGCGCTCGGCTGGGCCGAGGTGCTCGGCGCTCACGATTTGTTCGTCGGCGTGAATGCGGTCGATTGGAGCGGCTATCCAGACTGCCGGCCGCAGTTCATCGAAGCCTTCGAGCGGCTGGCTATCGAGGCGACCAAAGTCGGTGTCGAAGGACAGCCGTGGCACATACACGCCCCGCTCATCCACTGGTCGAAAGCTCGAATCATCCGCGAGGGCGTGCGCCTCGGCCTCGACTACGGCATCACGATCTCCTGCTATCAGGCAGACGGGGAGGGCAGGGCGTGCGGTCGCTGCGATGCGTGCCGGATTCGGCGGGAGGGATTCGAGCAGGCCGGCGTACCGGACCCAACGCGCTATCAGCCGGCTAAGAAGCCGTGAAAAGTCGCGAATTCCTCGAGTGGCGCACGATCGGTGCGCAGGCGATTCGCTGGGTGCGACTCGTCGCGATGACCGAGCGACATCCCGCAGAACAGCATCAGCTCGGGCGGCAGGCGCAGGAACTCGCCGACGATCCGGTGCCAGCCTGCCCAGGACTCCTGCGGGCAGGTATGCAGGCCGTGCTCGCGCGCGAGCAGCATGATGCTTTGCATGAACATCCCCACGTCGGCCCATTGGTCGGCGCCCATCGAGCGATCGATGGCGAAGAGCAGGCCGACCGGCGCGCCGAAGAACTCGTAATTGCGGGCGTACTGCCGCAGGCGCCGCTCGCGCTCGGCTCGCCCAATGCCGAGTAGTGCGTAAAGGTCTTCGCCGCATTTGAAGCGACGCGAGCGATACGGCTCCTTGAGGCGCGGCGGGTAGATGTTGTACTCGGTCTCCTCGCCGAGCGGTTGCTCCACCGCGCGCTCACGCACGATCCCGACGAGCTCGCGCAGCGGTTCACCCGTCAGCACATGGACGAACCAGGGCTGAAGATTGCCGCCGGAGGGTGCGCGCCGGGCCTGTTCGATGATCGCTCGCACCGTCGCCTCCGGCACCGGCGTCGGCAGGAATGCACGGCAACTCATGCGAGTGTCGATCGCTTGCGAGACGTTCAAGAGCGGCTTCCTCGGACGCGGCGGCGGTGTCGGGCTCTGTAGTATCATAATCGGCCCGGCCTCGGCGCCGCTCAGGCGGGGCGTTAGCTCAGTCGGTAGAGCATCGGACTTTTAATCCGCTGGTCGACGGTTCGATTCCGTCACGCCCCAATAAAATCAA
>DATNFW010000108.1:0-7621 GCA_035606175.1 Steroidobacteraceae bacterium
CGGCCGTCGAAGCCATGGTGGTGTCGTGTGTCGTGAGTTCGAGGGCGTGGGACCCGGGGATGTAGTACCTGATTATATATGTTCCATGTTCCCGCTATATCTTCCACTATGCCGACTCGAAATCCTCACCATAAGAAAGCCAACGAGGATTGCGAAGATAGAGTGGAGCATATATAAGGGTGCGATGGATCTATCGAACAGCGCTTTGCGGGCGGAGCTGGGGAGTACGCTCAAAGAGTTGACGCGGGCGCTCGAGGCGTTCGCGGGGCATATTCGCCGGGAGGCGCGGGCGGTTTGGATGTGGAGAGCGCCGGCGGGGAGCGAGTTGGCGCGGGGCGATGTGGCGCTGAGCGATCTATCGCGGAGCGATGTGCCGCGGAGTGAGGGGGCGAGAAGCGAATTACTGCGGAGCGAGGTACCGCGGAGTGTGCTGCCTACGGTGCGGCAGACGGCGCGGAGGACTGTGCGGCGGTCGGAGGAGGTCGAGGCGGCGGCGCGGGCGTTTCTCAGCATTCAATACGCGGAGGGGCAGGGGGCGCACGAGTCGCGGATCGCGCCGGGGCTGGTGGTGGTGTCGGGGGCGGGGATCGCGCTCGCTGAGGAAGTCAATTATTGGAAGGGGCGGCTCGCTGCCGTTTTGAAGGCGATGGAGGGTCGGGAGGAGATCGGCGTCGTCGATCGACAAACGGGGGCGCGGGGACGGCGGCCGCTGCGGGAGGTGGCGCTCGAGGCGTTCTATTTTCGCCGGCTGCACTACTTTCAGGCGGTGCGGAAGATCATCGTGCTGCGGGAGGATGGGAAGCGGGAGAGGGAAGCGCGGGGAAGCGAGGAACGGGAGAGGGAGACAGAGAGGGCAGAGGGGGCAGAGGGGGCAGAGAGGAGGAGCGAGGAGGAGATCGGGACGCCGGAGTATGTGAGTTTCAGCTGGGCGAGCTGCCGGGCGGTGCGGCGCACTTCTCGGGAGGCGCTGATCGAGGAGCTCGGGAGACGACGTTTGGTAAGCGGGAAGGGGGCCTCGCGGCTGATTGAGCGCGATTTGGCTATCCTGCGGCGATTGCCGGCGGGGGAGCCGCTCGCGCTGGTGCGCGAGGCGCCGGCGACGGTGAAAGCGAACGTGGCGTGGCCGGCGCGGGGGGGACGGCCCGCAACGCGCAGGGTCTGCTCGGCGGTCGCGCCGCTCGTGATGTTGGGTACGGCGCTGCCGGAGCGGTTCCGGCCGCTGCCTCAGCGGGCACCGGAGCGGAGTGTGCGGCAGTCGCGGCGGGACACCGAGCTCGAATCAAAAGCGCTGCTGAGTACGCTGCCGGTGTTTCGATATTTGAAGCGGCATCGGTCGGAGAAGCGCGGGGAGGCGGGGTGATGCGCGAGAAGGGGCGCAAGGGACCGGTTCGAGCGAGGACGCGTGCGGCGCGCGACGCGCGGAATCGTCGGCTGCTCGATTTGAGTCCGGAGGGTTTGTCCGAGGAGGACCGCCGCTGGATCGGGGAGCTCGTGCCGCTGCGCCTCGAGCCGCAGGGGATGTGGGACCCGGAGGAGGAGAGCTGGGGGGAGGAAGGGGAGGCGATTGAGGGATGGGCGAAACCAATTTTTGCCCGCGGACCGCGGGCGATGTTTGAGATGGAGCAGGTCGTGCCGGGCTTTGATCCGGACGAACCGGACGGCGATCCGATCCTCGAGGCGGTCGAGCTTTGCGAGGTCGGCGAGCGCGCGGAGGCGCGCCGGCTCCTCATGCGGCTGATCGAGCGGGATCCGCGCTGTTTGGATGCGTACGCGCATCTCGGCAACCTGGCGTTTCGGAGGGACCCGCGGCGGGCGCTCGTGCACTACTCGCTCGGCGTGCAGATCGGCCGGCGTGCGCTCGGGGAACGCTTCGAGGGTCTGCTGCCGTGGGGATTGATAGATAATCGACCGTTCTTGCGATGTTTGCATGGGTTCGGGTTGTGCCTGTGGAGGTTGGGACGTTTTGGCGAGGCGGCTCGGGTGTTCGAGCAGCTGTTGTGGTTGAGCCCGAGGGATGAGCTGGGCGCCCGTTTCATCCTGCCGCGGGTGCGCGCACGGAAGAGGTGGACGGAGGAGGAATGAGGGGCTGCGGGCGCGACCGCGACTGAGCGGTACCGCCGGGCGGGAGGCCGGGCGGCGGCGGCAATTGGGGCGTTGATGAGGGTCGGTGCGGCCAGTTGTTCGAATCCCGCGCGCGCTCGCGTCGCGCTATCGAGATGCGTTCGACTCCTCCGTCGCCGATTGCGAAGTAGTGACGGGCGTCGGGCTGAATGAGAGCAGGACCGCCCCGATGACAGCGGCCACCACGGAGCCTGCAAGGACGCCGATCTTGGCGGCGGCGGCATAGGCATCGCTCTGGAACGCCTGATCCGCCATGAACAGCGACAGCGGGTCCCCTATTCCGCACAAAAACGCCGCGCCGATGAAGGCGAGCGGGGCTGTGTCGGCCGGGAGGCTGGCGATTCTCGCCTTCGTCGCGGCCCACGCGACCAGCACCCACCCAATGGGTTTTGCGACGGCGAGCCCGAGCACGATGCCTGCAAAGATCGCAGGCCCGTGTTCAGTCTTCAGATCGACACTCAGCGAGACGCCCGCGGCGGTAAAGGCAAAGAGCGGGAGCACGACGTAGGTCGACCAGGGCTCCACGGCCCGCTCCGCTCTCTCCGCCGGGGAGAGCAGCCTCTCGGCCGCCGCTGACAAATTGCGGCTCGCCCAATCCCAGACAGGCTCCTGATCGAGGCGGCGGCGGGGATCTCCGGCGCGCTCGAGCGCGTGCTCCACATGCTCGAGCTCTGCAAGCGCCGTTGCCGCCTGCGCCAGGAGCGGGCCCGCTTTCGGAGCCGGCCGCAACGGCAGGAATGCGGCGAGCGCGATGCCGCTCAACACACCACTCACCCCCGCGAGATGAAGCGACAGCCACAGGCCAATCGTCGCCGCGAGATACGGCCAGACGGCATAGATGCGCCAGCGATTGAAGATCGCCATCGCGGCGATGGCAGCGGCGGCGGCGAGGAGCCATTCGGGCTCGAGCGTGTGCGGATAGAACAGTGCAAGGATGAGAATCGAGAGCACATCATCGACGATGGCATACGTTGCGACAAAGACCTTCAACCCGGCGGAAGCGCGGGTGCCGAAGAGGGCGAGGATGCCGAGGGTAAAGGCAATGCCCGTGTCGGCCGGGACGGACCAGCCGGGGGCGGTCGGTCCGGGATTGAGCGCTCGATAAATAAGGGCCGGCGCGGCGATCGCCCCGAATGCGGAGAGGAGAGGTGCGAGGGCGGCGCGCCAATCGACGAGTGAGCCGGCGGTCATCTCGCGCCGGATCTCAAGCCCCAGGATGAGATAGAAGATCGCAAGCAGCCCTTCCGCACACCAGCGCGCGACGCTCAGCGAGAGGAGGCTCGTGGGCGGGCCGAGACCGAGTTGCGCGGCGACGAAGTGCCGATAGAGATGAGCTAGCGGGCTGTTCGCACAGAGCACCGCGGCGGCGGCCGCCGCGAGCAGTACGAGACCTGCCGAGCTCGGCAGGTTCGCGAACGCCCGCGCCGTGCGCTGCACTCGGGCACCCACGGGCCGCTCGAGCGCCTCGAGCATGGAATAGAAGTCCCAGGCGCCGTCGTACCGCACGCCGTCGATGAAGATGGTAGGCGTTCCGGTCACGCCATTCCGGCGACCGTCGGCGATGTCCTCCTCGACACGCCGCCGCAGGCCCGGGTCGCGAAGATCACGCCGGAAACGCTCCATGTCGAGTTTCAGTGACGCTGCGATCTCGAGCAGCGCGCTCTCATCGATCGGCGGCTCACGCCCGTAGAGTGCATCGTACATCTCCCAAAACCGGCCTTGGCGGCCGGCGGCTTCCGAGCCGATCGACAGCAGCTCGGCGCCGGGATGCGCACGCTCGTTCGGAAAATGTCTGAATACATAGACCATCCGCTCGCCGAGGGCGTGCCGCAGTCGATCGAGCACGTGCCGGAGCCGACGACAGTACGGGCAGAGATAATCTCCGTAGATCAGAATCGTGAGTGCGCGCGCAGCTGCGCCGGCGCCCTGGATGTGATCCAGCTGAGGATCGATGGGCCGGAGGAGCCGACGTTCGCGAGCTTGTGCGTTCCCCGTCATGCCTCGTGTCCACGTGCGTGGGCCATCGGGTATGGAGTTGGTTCGGTGTAATATGACATAAGATAGATTATGCGCATGAACGATAATGTGGGCCATCCCGTGAACACTGCATATCGATGCTCGAGACGGCTACTGGTGCTCGCGCTGCTGTCGAGCCTCCTCGTCGCTGCTCCTTCGATGGCGCAGCCCGCGTCGCTGCGGGCAGCGGTGTTCCCGTTCATATTTGATGACAGCAGCCCCGAGCCGCCACAGCCAGCGGAGCTGGCGAGACTACACAAAGTCGATGCGCAGCTGCGTGAGCTGCTGGCACGCTCGGGTCGCTTCACTCCGGTCAGCATCGCGCCGGTCCAGGCGAGCGTCGATGCACAGCGACTCAACGCGTGCCTCGCATGTGCCGTGGCCCTCGCGCAGCGCCTCGGTGCTCAGGTGGCGGTAGTCGCGTGGGTGCAAAAGGTCTCGAATCTCATTCTCGACATCAACGCCGTGATCCTCTCGGTGCCTGCGGGAAAAAATGTCGTTGCCGGCAGCGTCTCGATCCGCGGCAACACGGATCAGTCCTGGAGCCGCGGCGTGCGCTCGCTGGTCGCCGAGCAATTGTTGGCGACGCCATAGGCCGACGGGTAAGCGCCTCGATCACGGCTCGCGCGGGCCGCTCTCTCTGACACCCACGATCAAGAGTGCCAGACCGAGAAGCAGGGTCATGTCTGCGACATTGAATATCCCGGTGCGGATCGCATCGATTCCGACATTGAGGAAATCGGTCACGCGGCCGGCATGCGCGAGCCGGTCGATGACGTTGCCGAGGCCGCCGCTCGCGACCAGTGCGGCGCCGAGGATTGCGGTCGGACGTGCGTGGCGGGTGCGAAGTGCCCAGCCGAGGACTCCCGCAATCCAGAGCAAACCGCCAGCCGTGAAGAGCGCGCGGCGCACTCCGGTCGGCCAATCCTCACCGAGGCTCAGGAAGGCCCCTGGGTTTTCGTAGCGCTCGAGACGCACCAGATCGTGGAGCAAAGAGATCGTCGTCCCGGGCGCGAGCTGCTCGCGGGCGACGGCTTTCGTCACCTGATCGCAGCCGACGCAGCCGAGGAGCGTCACGAGAATGAGGGCGATCCGGGTCGTGCGTTTCATGTGTGCGCCCTATTACATCCCGCGGACGATCACGGTCGCCTTGTTATGCGGATCGCGGATCAAACGCGGGGGATCGTCGGTCGCGACACACACGTGCAGGTCTCCCATGTCATTTTTGTAGGGCGCGCAGATCGCGATCCGGGAGAGGACATCGTGCGTCTGGTCGGCAGTGAGTCCGAGGATGCTCGGGTCTGCGGGGCGCGGCATCAAGGCGCTGAGGGCAATGGCAATGATCACAGGGATCGCGATCGCAAGCCCCATCACCCACGGGAATGCCGCTCGCAAGGTGAGCCGGCGCGTGGCGCGTTCGGCCTGAATGGCGAGCTTCTCCAACCGCTGCTCGAGTCCCGCTGCGATCTCGGCGCCGAAGGCGAGCGCCATGTCACGCCCCGCCGCTTTGGAATTCTCCGCTACGTGCATCTGCCAGTTGCGGCTCAGTTCATGTTGCATGGCGCGCATCGCATCGCTCGCCTGCCGCGCTTCAAACAGCAGCTTCGACAGCTTGATCTGGGTATCGGCGAGCGCCTCGCTCGCCTCGCGAGCCGCGAGGCGCTGGGTCGCCATGACCTCGCCGAGCTGGCTCTCGAACGCTCTGAAGATCTCCTTGGCGAGGCCGGCGACTTCGGCGGCCTGGTCGATCTCTTGTTCTTTCATCTGGCTCCCCCCGCCCTGCACGATCAGGCGTCGTCGCAGCACGATCGGCCGCCGTCAGAGCTCGAGTCCGTGATCTCGCTTGCGTCGCAGCTCCGCGGCCCGCTGCTGCTCGCGCACGAGCTCCCGTTGTCGCTCGAGGGCCTGATACTGCTCGAGCGCGCGTTTCTGTTGAAGGACCTCGCGTGCCGAGCGCTCGGCTTCGCGCTCGAGCGCAAACCGCTGAGCGGCCTCGTCCATGCGCTGCCGGAACCGATCCGCCAGCGACATCGAGCGCAGGCCTTCCGATTCGGAGCCCGCGGCGCGTTCGGCATCGAGACCCTCGCGCTCGAGATAATCATGCGCCAGTGCTTTGGGCCTTGCACGCGAGAGCGTCGCTTCGAAACTTCCTGGGAAGTCCTCTCGCCCGTAGAAGAGCGCCACATTCTCGCGGTGCCGGGAGAGGGCCACGTATGTCGAGTGTCGGTCAAAATGGGGTGTCGCGAGCACGAAGGTCCGGTCGACCGTTGTGCCTTGGGCCTTATGGACGGTCGCCGCATAGCCATGGTCGAGATGGTGATAGAAGCGCGAGTCGACCGCGACCCGCCGGTCTGCATCGCCATCGAGCCGGACCTGCAGCACGCCGTCGCGGATCTTCTCGAGCGTGCCGAGCGTCCCGTTCTTCACGCCGAGGCTGCGCTCGTTCTTGAGGAAGTACAGCCGATCTCCGACGGCGAACTCGCGTGGCCCGCGGTCGGTCTCGATGATCTCCCCCGCTTGAAGGTCGCCTGCCCGCTCGCGCAACACGCGGGCGCCGTGATTGAGCGCCTGCACGTCGTCTCGAGTGTAGGCGAGCATGAGCCTCGACTCGCCGGGGCGCTCGAGACTCGCGCGCTGCCAGGCGAGGAGCATCGCCTCGCGTGCGGCATCCCGGGTGGATGCGGCCGCAACCTGCTGGGCGCGCTCGTAGGCGGTCAAGGCTGCCGTCGTGTGACCGCGCGCCAAGTCTTGCGTCGCCTGCTTCTGCCAGCCGATTCTCTGTCGGTGCACTTCCGTGAGCTCGGCAAAGCCGGCCTGCCCTGACAGACCTCGGAATGGCGCCCCGGCTTCGATCGCCTGCAGCTGCTCGGGATCGCCGAGGAGGACCACTTTGGCGCCGGAGACCTCGGCGCGCTCGAGCACGCGCGCCATCTGGCGCGTGCCCACGAGCCCGGCCTCATCGATGACGAGCACGTCGCGCCGGGTGAGCGGATCGCGATCGTTTTCCCACGCCCTCTCCCAGCTCGCGAGTGTGCGCGAGACGATGCCGCTGGCGTGTTCGAGATTCTCGGCCGCAATCCCGGAGAGCGCGGCCCCCTTCACCGAAAGGCCCTCGGCCTCCCAGGCGCGCCGCGCCGTCTCTAACATCGTGCTCTTGCCTGCGCCGGCGACCCCGATCACCAGGGCGAGGTCGGCGCCGGCTGTCACATGCTCGAAGGCCTCGCGCTGCTCGGCCGAGAGCCGACTCTCGATGAGCGCCTGGTCGCGATGCGCGTCAGTGACGACGTGCGCGAGGTGGCCGCTCATGCGCGCGCCGCGCTCGAGGAGCTCGCGCTCCACGGTGAGCATCTCCCGGGTGGTGTACCGGGTCGCGCCGCGCTCGTCGTGGCCCAGGGTGACGAGCTCGTCGTGGGTCGTGACCTTGAGGAACGCCGCCTGGAACTGCTCCGCGCCGTCGGTCTTGGTGTGGACGTATTTGGCGATG
>DATNFW010000109.1:0-8375 GCA_035606175.1 Steroidobacteraceae bacterium
CAAGGTCGCGACCCGCAAGCTCACTCAGCTTGAGGCGGCAGCAACACTGGAGTTCCTGCGCTCACCTCCGGGCAACCGCCTCGAAGCCTTGAAGAGCGACCGTGCGGGCCAGTACAGCATTCGGGTCAATGACCAGTGGCGCATCTGTTTCCGCTGGACTGCCGCGGGACCTGAGGATGTCGAAATCGTGGATTACCACTGAGAGTGTTGCACATGAACTTCAAGAACGGCATGCGCCCGGTTCATCCGGGTGAGGTACTGCGCGAGGACTTTCTGCGCCCGGCGGGCTTGACGGCGAACGCCTTAGCAAAAGCCTTGCGCGTACCCGCTCCGCGTATCAACGACATTGTTCGGGAGCGGCGCGGCATAACGGCCGACACGGCCATGAGGCTCGCCCGGTACTTCGGGGGCGATGCGCAGTCTTGGCTGAATCTGCAGACTCAGTACGACCTCCGCACTGCGGAGAAGGCCAGTGCGAGAAGGATCACTCGAGAAGTGAAGCCGCTGACCGATCATGCGGCGTGAGTGTCAACGAAGACCGCTTCACGGCTTCGTCGCGTAGATCTCCGCGAGATGTCGGTTTTTGTTGCTCGAGACTTCGTCGACGTGAGCGTGCCCCGCGCCGGCACGCGCGAACCAGCGCTGCATGGCTGCCCGGCGGCGATCTTCGTTCGGCGGCGGATCGCGCCGCCCTTCTTCCGGGGTGTCCATGAAGGTGTCCATACGCTAAAAACTGGATGTTCGGAAATGCTGATCGGAGCGCCGAGATTTGAACTCGGGACCCCTTGCACCCCATGCAAGTGCGCTACCAGGCTGCGCCACGCTCCGACCGATTGTTCTTCTTATCGGCGCCGCTGCAGGCGCCACGGCGCATCATACCGCATTTCTTCCGCGTTGACCCTCGACGCGCCGGCTGATCCGCACGGCCCCCGGGCTCGCATCGGCCGCGAAGCCATGCTCCCGTCGCCAGTCCCATGTCGAAGCGGCCGCGAAGCCATGCTCGAATCGTGCGCACGATACCCGTATGGCTAGAGCGCCGCGGCGGTGTCGATGAATGCGCGGCTCAGCGCGCGGAGTGCGGATCAGCGCCGCTCAACGCGCCGCTCAGCGCCGCATCAGCTTGAGAACTTCCTCGAGCTCCACCCTCACCTGCCGCACGATCTGCTGAGCCTGGCTCACGTCGGAGCGAGCCTCCTCACCCGTGAGCTTGTTGCGCGCGCCGGTGATCGTGAAACCCTGGTCGTACAGAAGGCTGCGGATCTGGCGGATGACGATCACGTCCTGGCGCTGATAGTAGCGCCGGTTGCCGCGTCGCTTGACGGGCTTCAGTTGCGGGAATTCCTGCTCCCAATAGCGCAGCACGTGCGGCTTGACGCCGCAGAGCTCGCTCACCTCGCCGATCGTGAAGTAGCGCTTGCCCGGAATCGGCGGGAGGGTGTCGTTATTCTTTGGCTCCAACATAGGCTTCGACCCGCGCCTTGAGTTTTTGACCAGGGCGGAACGTCACGACGCGCCGGGCGCTGATTGGAATCTCTTCGCCGGTCTTCGGATTGCGGCCGGGACGCTGGTTCTTGTCCCGCAGATCGAAGTTGCCGAACCCGGAGAGCTTCACCTGCTCACCGTTAGAGAGCGCGGCGCGCACCTCCTCGAAGAACAAGTCGACGAGCTCGCGCGCTTCGCGCTTGTTGAGTCCGAGCTGGTTGAAGAGCGCTTCGGCCATCTCAGCCTTCGTCAGAGCCGCCATACCTTATTCTCGAATTCTCGCGCCCAACCGGGCGGTGAGGTCCGCCACGATGGAAGTGACCGCACGGTCCACGTCCTCGTCGGTAAGAGTGCGAGAATTTTCCTGAAAAATCAAGCCCAAAGCGACGCTCTTTCGACCTTCTTCTACGCCGCCCCCCCGATACACGTCGAAGATGCGCACTTCGCGCAGCAATTTCGACCCCGTTAAGGTTACACGCTCGCGCAAGGCAGTTGAAGTCACGGCCTCATCGACGACCACCGCGATATCGCGCCGAACCTGTGGGAAGCGAGAAACGTCGCTCGACCGCGGCAGTTCCACGCGCAAGCTCGCAAAATCGATTTCGAAAAGAATCGGCGCGCTCGCGAATCCCAATTCGCGCACCAGCCGCGGATGCAGTTCGCCGAGCCAGCCGACGGCGGCTCGCGCCGTCGGCGGGGCTTGCGCGCTTTGCGCATTCGGCGTCGCGAGTGTGCCGTCCTCGCCGACGCTGCGCACGATGCGAGCGGTGCGTCCCGGATGCAAACACGCCATCTCCCCCGCCTCGAACGCAAACGCCTTGGCGTCGCCCGTCCCCGCAAGAAGCGCCTCGACGTCCGCCTTCACGTCGAAGAAATCAACTGGTGCGCGCTCTTCCTTGCCGCTTCCCCACTGCTCCGGTAGCCTCGGGCCGAGGGCGATCCCGGCCAGCGAGTCGATCTCGGTAAGCTGCCCTCCCTCGATGTTGAAGCGCGCTCCGTGCTCTAACAGCCGAATCCGATCCTGTTGCCGCCGCTGATTCTCGAGCGCGGCGCGCACGAGGCCCGGCCACAGCGACACGCGCATGACGGACAGGTCGCTTGCAATCGGGTTCGCGATAGCGAGGGCCTCGCGGTCGGGAAAGAGGCGCGTCTGCAATGTCGGATCGACGAAGGCGTAGTTGACGGCCTCGAACCATCCGCGCGCCGCGAAGCTCTCGAGCACAGTGTGCTCGCGCGGGGTTTCCTCGAGGAGAGGCGCGAAACGCTGCGCGAACGTGGCGTCGACTTCCGAGAACGCGCCGTACCCCTCGATCCGAGCAATCTCCTCGATGAGGTCGGCCTCGATCGCGATGTCGAAGCGGTGCGCCGGAGGCGTCACCGCCCAACCTTCGAGCGTGCGCGCGACCGACATCTGCAGCGCGCCGAAGATCGCCTCGATGCGCTCTGGAGGCACGGGAGCGCCGAGCACCCGCGCGACTTGCGAGCGTCGCAGCCGAACGGGCAGGCGCCGCGGCAGATATTCGTCCGCGCGAACGACCGATATGGCGCCCGGGGAGCCGCCGGCGATTTCGTAAATCAGCTCTGTCGCGCGCTCCATCGCCCGCTCCTGAGCCGAGGGGTCGACACCCCGCTCGAAACGCTGGCTGGCGTCGGTCTGCAGCCCGAGACGGCGGGCTCGGCCCGCGATCGCCTCCGGCGCGAAATACGCGACCTCCAGGAAAACATCGACACTGCCCGCGCTGACTGCCGTCCGCTCGCCTCCCATGATGCCTGCGACACCTACCGCGCCTTCGGCGTCCGCGATCACGAGCACATCGGGATCGAGCTCGATGCGACGACCATCGAGCAGCTGCACGGGCTCGCTCGCCGCTGCGAGACGCACGCGGATATCCCCGCGCAGCCTTGCGATGTCGTACGCGTGCAGGGGCTGCCCGAGCTCGAGCATTACGTAGTTCGTCACATCGACCACGGGGCTGATCGATCGAAGGCCGGCACGCCTCAGCCGCTCGCGCATCCAGAGCGGGGTTGCAGCCCGGTTGTTGATGCCGCGAATGACGCGACCGGCGAATTTCGGACAGGCTGTCGGTGCATCGAGATGGACCCGGATCAAATCGGTGTTGCGCGCCGCGACCGGCTCGATTCGAGGTCCGGCGAGCGGGAGGCCGCTCAACGCCGACAGCTCACGCGCGATACCGAGCACCGAGAGAGCATCGCCGCGGTTCGGCGTCACGTTGAGATCGAGCACGACATCATCGAGCTCGAGATACTCGCGCAGCGGCTTGCCGAGCGGCGCATCCGCGGGCAGCTCGACGATCCCTGCGCTCGATTCGGCAAGGCCGAGCTCTTTCGCCGAGCACAGCATGCCCTGCGATTCGACGCCGCGTATCCGGGTCGCCTGGATCGTGGTGGGACCGGGCAACTGCGCGCCGACGCGCGCGAGCGCGCTCTTCAACCCGGCACGGGCATTGCTCGCGCCACAGACGATTTGAAGCGGCCCCCCGCCGGGACCGCCCTGCCCGGCAGAACTGCCGGGACCGCCGGGGCCGCCCGGCCCCGTCGCCACCCGGCAGACGCGCAGCTTATCCGCCTGCGGGTGCGGAGCGGCATCGAGAATCTCCGCCACGACGACTCCGGAGAACGGCGGTGCGGCGGGCTCGAGCGATTCCACCTCGAAACCCGCCATCGACAGCCGATCGGCGAGCTCGCGCGCCTTCCAAGGCACGGAAACCCATTCGGTGAGCCATCGATACGAAACTTTCATGCTCAAAACGCCGCGAACTGCTCGAGGAAGCGCAGGTCGTTCTCGAAGAACAGCCGCAAGTCGTTCACCCCGTAACGCAGCATGGCGAGCCGGTCGATGCCCATTCCGAACGCGTAGCCCGTATGCCGATCGGCATCGATGCCGCCCGCCTCGAGCACGCGCGGGTGGACCATGCCGCAGCCGGCGACCTCGAGCCAGCCGGTGTGCTTGCACACGCGGCAGCCTTTGCCGAGGCAGAACACGCACGACATGTCGACTTCGGCGGAGGGCTCGGTGAACGGAAAGTAGGAGGGCCTCAACCGCATGCGCAAGTCGCGCTCGAAGAATGCCTCGACGAAACCGTGCAGAATCGCTTTCAAATTCGCAAAGCTCACGGCCTCACCGACCACGAGTCCTTCGAGGTTGTGAAACATCGGGGAGTGCGTGAGGTCCGAATCGCAGCGGTATACGCGGCCGGCTGCAATGATCGACAGTGGGGCGCCGCGCGCGCGCATCGCCCGGATCTGAACGGGCGAGGTGTGAGTGCGCAGCAGCCGTCCGTCCGCGAAATAGAACGTGTCGTGCATCGCCCGCGCCGGATGATTGGGCGGGATGTTGAGTGCCTCGAAGTTGTGGAAATCGTCCTCGACCTCGGGGCCTTCGGCGACATCGAATCCGGCGCGACGAAACAGCGCCTCGATGCGCAACCGCGTCCTCGTCACCGGATGCAGCCCGCCGCGCGCCTCGCCGCGCCCAGGCAGCGTCACATCGATGCGGCCTGCGGCAAGCTCGTGCTCATCCTGCGCGCGCTCGAGCGCCACGCGCCGAGCCTCGAGTGCCTCGAGCACCCGGTCCTTCGCGGCATTGATGCGCTGGCCGGCGGCGCGCCGCTCCTCGGCCGCCAGAGCGCCGAGGGATTTGAGCTGCTCGGTGATGACGCCTTTCCGTCCGAGCGCGCGCACGCGCGCTTCCTCGAGCCCCGCGAGATCGGCGCTCGATGCGATCTCCCGCAGCGCCTCTGCGAGAACGCGATCGAGATCGCTCGCCCCGAGATCGCTCATCGCGGCAGGCCTCGCACGGGATGCCTCACGCGCCTCACGCTGCGGCCGCCTTCAGGCGATCCCGAGCGCCGCTTTCGCCTGCTGCGCGATGGCGCCGAATGCGGCGGCATCGTTCATCGCGAGGTCCGCCAGCATCTTGCGATCGATCGTGAGGCCTGCCTTCTCCACGCCGCAAATGAGGCGGCTGTAGGACAGGCCGTGCGTGCGCGCTGCCGCGTTGATGCGCGCAATCCAGAGCGCGCGGAATTCGCGCTTCTTCGCGCGCCGATCGCGGTAGGCGTACTGGCCCGCCTTGATGACAGCCTGCTTCGCTGCGCGATAGACCTTGCGCCGGGCGTTGTAATAGCCCTTCGCTTTCGACAGAACCTTCTTGTGACGACGACCGGCCGTCACGCCACGCTTGACTCGTGCCATGGAGCTCTCCGTGAGCGGCGCCCCGGCTCAAACGAACCGTACGCCGCCGAAATGAACGGGTGCGACGAACGCGCCCGGTGTAAGCAATTCGATCGGTTTCGGGAACGCGCCCGCTCGGATTACTTGTGATGCGGAAGCAGCTGCACGAGGCGACCCGTATCGCTCTCATGAACGAGGCTGCTACCCCCTGAGCGCAGGTGGCGCTTGCGCTTCCGGTCCTTGTGGCCGAGATTGTGGCGGCGGCCCGACGAGTAGCCTTTGAAGCCCTTCGCCGTCTTGCGAAAACGCTTGGCCGCGCCCCGGTTGGTCTTCAACTTGGGCATTGGATCGACTCCTTCAGTGTAATAGCCCCGGTCGCCGGACGCTTTCGCGTCCGCTACGGGCGAACGATCCCAGTCTTTTCAGTGACTTGGAACCGTTACTTCTTTTTCGGTGCAAAAACCATGATCATCTGCTTCCCCTCCATGAGCGGGTTCTGCTCGACGACGCTGTAGGGAGCGAGGTCGGTGGAGACCCGTGCGAGGAGCCTGCGCCCGATGTCCTGGTGCACCATCTCACGGCCGCGGAACCTCAAGGTTACCTTGGCCTTGTCTCCTTCGGAGAGGAAGCGGACGAGATTACGCAGCTTGATCTGGTAATCCGCCTCTCCCGTTCCGGGACGAAACTTTACTTCCTTGACCTGTATCTGCTTCTGCTTCCGTTTCGCAGAATGCGCTTTCTTGTTCTGCTCGAAGAGGAACTTGCCGTAGTCCATGATCCGCACGACGGGCGGCTCGGCTGTCGGAGAGACCTCGACCAGGTCCATTTCCGCGGCAGTTGCCATCTGAAGCGCGTCGAAGCGGGACATGACCCCGGCTTGCCCCCCGTCCGGCCCAATCACCCGCAGCTGGGGCGAGGTGATCTCCTCATTGCGCCGGACACGCTTTGTTGCTATGGCGATGCGTCAATCCTCCAAAGTTCGGCGTCCGCGGCTCTCGAGCTCGACCCGCAAGCGTTCGGAGAACGCCTGAACGGACATCGTGCCGAGGTCCCTGCCGCCGCGGGAACGCACTGCGATTGAATTCGCGGCGACTTCCTTATCACCCACGACCAACATGTATGGAACACGCTGCAGCGTGTGCTCGCGAATCTTAAAACCGACCTTCTCATTCCGCAAGTCGCAATCCACTCGAAAACCCTGTTTTTTAAGCGTTTCCGCGACGGCTGCGACGTGTCCGGCCTGGGCCGAGGTGATGTTCATGACGACCGCCTGGACGGGGGCGAGCCAGGCGGGGAGCCGCCCGGCATGGTGCTCGAGCAGGATCGCGAAAAAGCGCTCGAGCGAGCCGAAGATCGCCCGATGCAGCATGACGGGCGTGCGCTTGGCGCTCGACTCGTCGATGTAGTACGCACCCAGGCGCCCGGGCATGTTGAAGTCGAGCTGCACCGTGCCGCATTGCCACTCCCGGCCGATCGCGTCGCGCAGGTGGAACTCGAGCTTCGGCCCGTAGAACGCGCCCTCGCCCGGATTGAGCGTGTAGTCGATGCCGGCAGCCCGCGTTGCGGCCTTGAGAGCCTCCTCGGCGCGATCCCAGATCGCATCGTCGCCGACGCGCTTCGGGGGTCTGTCCGCGAATTTGATTCGCACCTCATCGAACCCGAAATCCCGGTAGATATCGAGCAGCAGGCGCGTGATGGCGACCGCCTCGTCGGTGATCTGATCCTCCGTGACGAAAATGTGCGCATCGTCCTGCGTGAATGCCCGCACCCGCATGAGCCCGTGCAGCGCACCGGAGGGCTCGTAGCGGTGGACCTTGCCGAATTCCGCAAGCCGGACGGGAAGCTCCCGATAGCTCCTCAAGCCATGCTTGAAGATCTGAATGTGCCCGGGGCAGTTCATCGGCTTGATCGCGTACACCCGCTCATCCGGAGTCTCGGTGAGAAACATGTTCTCGCCGAATTTCTCCAGGTGCCCCGAGGCGCGCCAGAGGTTTACGTCCATGAGCTCGGGCGCGTTGACCTCCTCGTAGCCGGCCTCACTCTGCCGCTCGCGCATGTGCGCGATGAGCGTCTGGAAGACGATCCAGCCTTTCGGGTGCCAGAACACCGCCCCGGGGGCCTCCTCCTGCATATGAAAGAGGTCGAGCTCGCGCCCGATGCGGCGATGATCGCGCCGCTCGGCCTCCTCGAGCCGGTGGAGATAGGCGTCGAGCTGCTTTTTGTCGGGCCAGGCGGTGCCGTAGATTCGCTGGAGCATCTCGTTACGAGAGTCCCCTCGCCAGTAAGCGCCAGCGACTTTGGTGAGCTTGAACGCACCGAGCTTTCCAGTGCTTGGAACGTGCGGCCCCCGGCAGAGATCCACCCATCCGCCCTGGCCGTACAGGCTCAGCTCCTCGCCCGCCGGAATCGAGGCGATGATCTCGGCCTTGTAGTCCTCGCCCAAGCCTTTGAAGTAGCGCACGGCATCGTCTCGAGACATCACGCGGCGGCTGACGCGCTGATCGGCGCGGGCGAGGTCGCGCATTTTGGTCTCGATGGCCGCGAGGTCATCGGTCGTGAAGGGGCGCTCGAAGGCAAAGTCGTAATAGAATCCGTCCTCGATCACCGGCCCGATCGTCACCTGCGCGGTCGGGAAGAGCTCCTTGACCGCCTGCGCGAGCAAATGCGCCGTCGAGTGGCGGATGATGTCGAGTCCTTCG
>DATNFW010000110.1:0-17847 GCA_035606175.1 Steroidobacteraceae bacterium
GCCACGACGCACTCGGATGCTGGAGTGACCGACATCCGCCGCATCGATGCGGTGCTCGAGCAGATGAGCGCAGCCGGGACGGTCCTCGAGGTGCACGGAGAGGTGACCGATCCGCCGGTGGATGTCTTCGAGCGCGAGAGCCGTTTCATCGATCAGGTGCTCGCGCCGCTCGCAGAGCGCCACCGCCGGCTCCGCGTCGTATTCGAGCACATCACGACGCAGCGTGCCGTGGAGTTCGTGCGCACCGCGCGCGCGGGAGTCGCCGCGACGATCACGCCGCAGCATCTGCTGCTCAATCGCAATGCGCTGTTCGCGGGGGGGCTCCGCCCGCATCACTTCTGCTTGCCGGTGCTCAAAACCGAGCGCGACCGCGAGGCGCTCGCCGAGGCGGCGACGAGCGGCAATCCCAGATTCTTCCTCGGCACCGACAGCGCACCGCATGGGCGCCGCGCGAAGGAGTCGGCCTGCGGGTGCGCCGGGGTCTTCTCCGCCCACGCGGCGGTCGAGCTCTACGCGGAGGCGTTCGAGGCCGCAGGACGGCTCGATGCGCTCGAGAGCTTCGCGTCGGTGTTCGGCGCGGACTTCTACGGGCTGCCGCACAATTCGGACACGCTCACGCTGCGCCGGGAGCCCTGGCGAGTGCCGCAAGCACTGCCCTATGGAGACGATGAGCTCGTGCCGCTGCGCGCCGGCGAGCGCGTGGCCTGGCGGGTCGCCCCGTGAGCGTGCCCGCCGGCCCGAGCCCGGCGCTCGGCATGACACCACCGTGCGCAGACAGCGCGGGGCTCATGACGCGTCGCTTTCGCGGCTTCCTGCCCGTGGTCGTCGATGTGGAGACGGGCGGCTTCAACGTGGCGACCGATGCGCTGCTCGAGATCGCAGCGGTGCTCATCGACATCGACGCGCGCGGCGAGTTGAAGCGCGGCGCGACGGTGAGTTGGCACGTGCAACCGTTCCCGGGCGCGCGTCTCGATCCCACGGCACTCTCGGTGACCGGCATCGACCCGTTCCATCCGCTTCGGCCTGCGCTTCCGGAGCGCGATGCGCTGCAGCGGGTCTTCCGCGAAGTGCGCCACGCACTCAAGGCGTACGATTGCCGCCGCGCGATCCTGGTCGGTCACAACGCCGCATTCGATCTGACGTTTCTCAATGCGGCCGTCGCTCGCGCCGAGGTGAGGCGCAATCCGTTCCATCCCTTCTCTTGCTTCGACACGGCAACGCTCGCCGGCGTCGCTCTCGGTCAAACGGTGCTCGCGAAGGCGGTCACCGTCGCCGGTATGTCGTGGGATGCGAGCTCGGCGCACTCGGCGGTGTACGACGCCGAGCGTACGGCGGACCTGTTCTGCCACATTTGCAATGCGATGCGTGCGAGCTATGCACGCGCCGAGGAGCGCGCGTGCGCGCTAGGCTGGCTCGCCGGGCCGGCAGCTGAGCCGGTCAGCGACAATCCGCGGCTGGAGGCTTAGCGATCAGGCGGTGACCGCGCCCGCCTCTGCCAGAAGCTTCTTGAGCTCGCCGTTCCGGTACATCTCGAGTGCGATGTCGCAACCGCCGATGAGCTCGCCGTTCACATAAAGCTGCGGATAGGTCGGCCAGTTGGAATAGCTCTTGAGCGCCTCGCGAAGCTCGGCGTCCTCGAATATGTCGACATGCTTGAACTCGGCTCCGCACGCGCGGAGTGCCGCGACCGCCTGCGCGGAGAAGCCGCACTGCGGGAAATCCGGCGATCCTTTCATGAAGAGTACTACCGGGCTCGATGAAATCTGCGTCTTGATGCGATCCATAACGTCCATCTTCACTCTCCAGAAAGCCTCTTGGGGGCGAGCATACTCCGCCATGCCCCCACGCACGTTGAATTATGGGGCTAGGCACCCTAATCTCCAAGGCTGCGCCCGAGGCCGGGACAGCCGGCTCGCACTCGACAGCTCCGAACACCCGCGAGGTCCTGTGAACGCCGCACGCCGGATTGCGACCTCCTCTCTCGATATCCCTCCCGATCTGCCCGGGCAGGTCGCCGCGGCTTTACAGGAGGACGTGGGCACTGGCGATGCGACGGCGCGCCTCGTTCCCGAGTCTCAGCTCGTGCGCGGCGAGGTGGTGAGCCGGGAAGCCGCGGTAATCTGCGGGGCGCCGTGGGTGGAGGAAACCTTTCGGCAGCTCGACGAGCGCGTCTCGCTTGAGTGGCTCATCCCCGAGGGCGGCCAGGTCGAGCCGGAGCAGATCGTCTTTCGTATCGCAGGTCCGGCCCGGGCGGTCCTCACGGGCGAGCGCACCGCACTCAATTTCCTGCAGCTCCTCTCGGGCACGGCGACGGCGGCGCGCCGCTTCGTCGATGCCGTGGCAGGCACTCACTGCACCGTTCTCGACACGCGCAAGACCATGCCTGGCCTGCGCACCGCGCAGAAGTACGCGGTGCGCTGCGGCGGAGCCCGCAATCACCGCATGGGACTTTTCGATCTGATCCTCGTCAAGGAGAACCACATCACCGCCGCGGGCTCGATCACCGCGGCCGTCGCGGCGGCACGGCGCAGTGGCGGCGGCCTTGCGATCGAGGTCGAGGTGGAATCTCTCGCCGAGCTCGAGGAAGCGCTCGCCGCCCGCGCCGACATCGTCCTGCTCGATGACTTCACGCTCGAGGACATGCGCACCGCGGTTGCGCGCGTCCGCGCTCGCGGAGCCACGGCGAAGCTCGAAGCCTCGGGCAGCGCAAGCCTCGAGACCGTGCGCGCGATCGCAGAGACCGGTGTCGATTTCGTCTCCGTCGGTGCGCTCACCAAACACGCGCGCGCGATCGATCTGTCGATGCGCCTCGAGCTCGCCGGACGCTGAGCTAGGCGACCGCGGACTTCAGGACGCGCTGCGGCTGCGCGACGCCGTAGCCCTGCGCATAGTCGACGCCGAGACTTCGCAGCATCTGAATGATCTCGGCGTTCTCGGCGAACTCCGCGACGGTGCGCTTGCCGGTCAGGTGTCCGATCTCGTTGATCGAGCGGACCATCTCGCGGTCTATCGGGTCGCGCAGGATTTCGCGCACGAAGCTGCCGTCGATCTTCAGGAAATCGACGGGAAAGTGCTTCAAATATCCGAACGAGGACAATCCGCGCCCGAAATCGTCGAGCGCGAATTTGCAGCCGAGCTCCTTCAGTGCCTGGATGAAGCGGTTCGCCTGCGAGAAGGAGGCGACCGCGGCGGTCTCCGTGATCTCGAAGCAAATCTTCGAGGCGTCGAGCCCGCTCCTGTGGAACTGATCGATGACGAAGGGCAGGAACTTGTCGTCCCCGAGGCTCTGTCCGGATAGATTGATCGAGCAGAGCGCGAGCTTCTCGCGCTCGTCCGCCTCGCACACGAGCCAGCGGAACGCGTTCTCGATCACCCAGCGATCGATCGCCGGGGTGATGCCGTAGCGCTCCGCCGCGGCGATGAAGTTGTCGGGCGAGACGATGCGGCCGTTCTCGTCCCGCAGCCGCAGGAGCAGCTCGTAGTGCGAGCCCGGCTCAACCCGCTGCAGCGGCTGAATCTGCATCCGGAAGAGCTCGAAGCGGCCCTCCTCGAGGGCGGCGTTGATGCGCGCCGCCCACTGCATTTCGCGCCTGCGGCGCATGAGCTCCACGTCGTTCTCGGCGAAGCTGTGCACGCGGTTGCGCCCGCCCTCCTTCGCCGCCGCGCAGGCGCTGTCCGCCGCCGAGAGCACCGAGGCCACGTCCTCGTTGTCCGCCGTGATCGGCACGACACCGACGCTCGCGCCGAGGCGAAAGACGCGATCCTCCCAGGTGAAGCGGAAATTGCGCACCGCCTCACGCAGCAGCTCCGCCGTGCGCATCGCTTCATCGAGCGAGCAGCTCTCGAGCAGGATGCCGAATTCATCGCCGCCGAGCCGCGAGAGCGTGTCGCGCCAGCGGACTTTGCTCTTCAGGAGCGCCCCGACCTGACCGAGCAACGCATCGCCTGCGCTGTGCCCGCACGTGTCGTTGATGATCTTGAACTGATCGATGTCGAGATAGCAGAGCGCGTAGGAGGCCTCGCGCGCCTTCGCGCTCTTCAGCGCCCGCTCGAGGCGGCTCTCGAACTCGCGCCGGTTGACGAGCCCGGTGAGCAGATCGTGGCTCGCGTGATAGGAGAGCCGGCGATTGAGCTCGCGCGATTCGCTCACGTCGTGGAATACGAGCACACCGCCTGCGATCTTCGCCTGCCCGTCGCGGATCGGCGCCGCGGTGCTCTCCACGTAGAGCTCGTTGCCGTCGCGGCGGATGAGCAGCATCGGACGCACCGATTTAGTCGGTCGCGCCCGCCGTATGGAGACGGCGAGCGGATTCTCGAGCGGCTCGCAGGTCTCCTCGTGAAATGCCCGAAAGACTTCCTCGACCGGGCGGCCCATCGCGTCCTCGAGCCGCCACCCCGTCAGCTCCTCCGCGACGGGATTGATGTAGTCGATGACGGACGCGGCGTCCGTCGTGATCACGCCATCGCCGATCGACTGCAGCGTGATCTGGGCGCTCTCCTTCTCGCGGAACAGCGCCTCCTCGTACAGCTTGCGCTCGGTGATATCGAGCTCGACGCCGACCAGTCGCGCAAGCCTTCCCTGCCCATCTACGCGGGCTCGCGCGCGGCTCAAGACCCAGCGCCACTCCCCGCTCCGGTGGCGCATGCGATGCACGCTTTCAAAGACGGGGGTCTTGCCAGCGACGTGGTCGCGGATCGCCGCCTGCACGCGCGACATGTCGTCCGGGTGCACGAGATTGCGCCAATCGGGGGAGTCGAGGCGGTCGTCCTCGGAGTAGCCGAGCATCGTCTTCCAGCGCGGCGAGAAGTACACCTCGTTGCGCTCGACATCGAAATCCCACACGCCGTCGTTCCCCGCGGCATGCGAGAGGACGACTCGCTCCTCGAGCCGGGCGAACCGATCGGCGAGCTTCAACCTGCCGAGCCCCGCGGCGAGGCTCGAGCCCGCGAGCTTGAGCAGCAGCTGCAGATTCACGTCCCAGGGGCCTCGGGGCTGCACGCGCGCGAGCGCAAGCACTCCCTGGGGCTCGCCGAGCACGTGGAACGCGGCGGCGAGCATCGATCCGATCTGCAGCTTCGCGAAGCGATGGGCCTCGGCAAGCTCGCCGCGGCGCGGCTTTGCGGTGTCGCGCAGCTCGGTCAGGCGCAGATGTCCGACGCGCGATTCGAGCCACGGCAGCTCGGCGAGGGCGAGCCCTTTCAGCCCCTCGGGTTGGGAGGGCGCAAGACCGCGGCGGGCGGCGTGAATCTTACCGAAGCAACGCCGTTCGTCGAGGAGCGCGATGAACGCGCAATCGCTCCCGGTGAGCTCCGTGAGCGTCTGCAGGCTTCTCTGCAGGACCTCGTCGACCTGAGCACGCTCGAGGTTCTGCAGATCGACCGCGACCTTGGTGCACGCCACGTCGAGTCCGATCGGCGGCGTCTCGGGTCCGCCGAGCCACGCGTCCGACGACAGCACGTCCGAAGCCGTGAGCTCCGGCACCTCGATCGGCGGACTCGACATCGCGGCTCGTCTCTCCTCTTCTGCTTGACCTTTCGGGCTACAGTGTGACCAATTCCCCGGACGGCCGCGGAGACGTCCGTCAAGGACCGCTCTCGCAGCGCGGCGATTGGGGCTGCCCAAGGCGTGGGCCGGGCCGCAGGATACGGCCCGATTCTCTCACGTCGGTTAAGGAATGCAAGCTAAGACGCTGAATTTAAATCGAGTGCTCACCCGAGTGCTTGTCGGGCCACATGGTAGAGCCGATGCAGGTCATCCTCCAGCGCGCGCTGCTGGCGCTCGAGCTCGGCGCCATCGATCGTGCGCGGAATGCGTCGCGGCGCTCCGATCGCGACGGCCAGGCGCGAGAGGGGCTTCGGCAGGACGAACTTGTCCCATTGGATGAGCCAGGCGCTCGAGGCTGCATACGCCATGGGGAGGATCGGACGGCCGGACATCTGCGCGAGCAGAATGACGCCGGGCTTACAGCGGAATCTCGGGCCGCGCGGACCGTCGGGCGTGATGATCGGGGAGACGCAATCCTTCACGAGCGCCTGATAGTAGTCGCGCAACGCGCGGGCGCCGGTGTGCGTCGAGGAGCCGCGGATCGCGACGCCTGCGAGCCGGCGCACGAGCATCGCGCCGAGCTCCCCGTCGAGCGAGGGGCTCACCAGCCAGCCGACGGTGAGCCCGCGCGAGCGCTGCTCGAGCAGCCATTTCGCGCAGAAGAGCTGATGCTGATGCCAGTAGCACGGGATGAGCGACGGGCATTCGGCGAGCGCCGCATCGAGATGCTGCGCGCCGTCGACGTGCACGACACGGCACAGACGCCACCAGAGTTTGATGAGTCCGATTCCAAGCGGAGCCGCGACCGCATAGAGCGTGCGGCGCGTCGGCGTCATGCGACGCCCGAAGCCCGGTGCTCTGCGATACAGCGTGTTACGGCTCTCTTGCGGGCGTTGGTCCTCGTGCATCTTCCGGTAGACTTGCCTACCCCATGAGCGCCACCGAGCCCGCTCAACGTCAGCCCCCCGAGGCCGAGACGCCCTTCGACGTCGGCTCCACGGAAGATTCCCTGGAGCGGATGACGGAGCTCTTCGCCCGCCTCGGCGACATCTATCGCGTCTACGCCCCGGGGCGGAAGTCCCAGACGTACGTCATCAACCATCCGGACGACGTGAAGCGGGTGCTCGTCGCGAATCACCGCAACTATACCAAGGGAATCGGGCTCGACCGCGTGAAGATCCTGCTCGGCATGGGCTTGATGACGAGCGAGGGGGAGCTGTGGAAGCGGCAGCGCTACATGATGCAGCCGTTCTTCCACCGGCGCGTGATCACCGAGTTCGCGTGCCTGCTCGCCGAGGCGAACGAGCGGCTGATCGAGCGCTGGGACGGCTTCGCTCGGCGCGGCGAGGCCGTGAACCTCACCGAGGAGATGAGCGAGCTCACGCTCGGCATCGTGCTCGCTGCGATCTTCGGGCGCGATCTCGAGCGTCTGTCGCGCGAGCTCGGCGAGAATCCCTTCGAGGTGGTCACCCGCGAGCCGGCGCGCGACCTGAAATTCGCCTACAAATTCCGCTCGCTCGCCAAGGTCATTCGCGCTCTCATCGAGCGCCGCCGCGCCGAGCCTCAAGAGCACTTCGACTACGTTGCGATGCTGATGAGCGCGCGTGACAAAGAGACGGGCGATGCCATGCCCGATCGGCAGCTGATCGATGAGCTGATGACGCTCGTCGTCGCAGGGCACGAGACGACGGCCAGCGGTCTCAACTGGACCTGGTACCTGCTGTCGCAGCATCCACAGGCGGAGGAGCGGCTGTACCGGGAGTTGAGCGCCGCACCGGAGCTCGCCGCGCCGAGCCTTGCCGAGATGGAGTCGCTCGCCTACACGCAGCAGGTGGTCAACGAGGCGCTGCGGCTGTATCCGCCCGGGTGGCTGCTCTCCCGGCGGAGCATCGCACCGGATGTGCTTTCCGGCTACTCGATTCCGGCCGGCAGCGACGTGCTCCTTTGCCTGTACCTGCTGCACCGGCACCCACGCTACTGGAAGCACCCGGACACCTTCGAGCCCGAGCGCTTCGCGCCGGAGCACGAGGCCGAGCGGCCGCGCTTCGCCTACATGCCCTTCGCAGCGGGTCCGCGGCATTGTATCGGCGAGACCTTCGCCCTTTACGAAATGCTCGTGCACCTGTACAAGGTCGCGCGCCGCTATCGGCTCACGCGCGCCACGGACGAGCCCATCTCGCTCGAGGCGCAGATCAACCTGCGCACCCGCAAGCCGCTTTACATGAGGCTCGAGCGGCGCTGAAGGCGACCCCTGATGTTCAATGCAAGCACGCTGACCGAGCTCATCGAAGGCAATCGCAAGACCTCACGCCGCATCCACTACATCGACGGCGAGCAGAGCGAGCGCAGCATCTCGTACGGAGAGCTCTACGAGCGTGCGCTCGGCATTCTGCACCACCTGCAGCGCCTCGGCATTCAGCGAGGCGACCAGCTCATCCTGTTTCTGGGCGATAACGAGCCCTTCATCGATGCGTACTGGGCCGCGATCCTCGGCGGCATCGTGCCGGTTCCCGTCGCCCTCGGCATCAGCGACGAGCACCGCCACAAGCTGCTGCGGATCGCACGCAAGCTCTCCTCCGGCGGCTCACCTTCCGGTGCGCCGTTCCTGTACACCGACCGACGCTCACTCGAGCGTGTCGGTGCACTTGCCGCCGAGGTGGGCGAGCAGAAGGTCTTCGATGAGCTCGCCTCGCGCGTCTTTCTCGTCGATCAGCTCGATGATGTCTCGCGCGCCGGCAAGCCGCACCGGGCAGGCCCCGACGATGTCGCATTCATCCAGTTCTCCTCCGGCTCGACGAGCGAGCCCAAGGGGGTCGTGCTCACGCATCGCAATATCCTCGCGAACGGCCGCGGCGTGACCGAGCTCGCCGGCTTTACCGATGAGGACGTGAGCCTGTCGTGGATGCCGCTCACGCACGACATGGGGCTCATCGGGTTCTTCATCTACATGTTCGCGAACCGGATGGACGTGAACCTGATGCCGACGGAGCTGTTCGTGCGCCGCCCGCTGCTATGGATGACGCTCGCGGCGCGCAAGCGCGCGACGATTCTCTGCTCGCCCAATTTCGGCTACCGCCACTACCTCAAGGTGCTCGGCGACCGCCCCATCGAGGGACTCGATCTGTCGGCCGTGCGGCTCATCTTCAACGGCGCCGAGCCGATCTCGGTCGAGCTCACCGAGCAGTTCCTGCGCCGCATGGCGCCGGCGCGCCTCGATCGCACGGCGATGTTTCCGGTGTACGGACTCGCAGAGGCTTCCCTTGCCGTGACCTTCCCAGCGGTCCACGCGGCGTACCGGAGCCTCACTTTCGATCGCCATCATTTGAATGTCGGGGAGCAGGCGCGCTCGAGCCTGCACGGCTCGAGCGAGTCGCTCCAGCTGATCTCCGTGGGACGCGCGATTCCGTATTGCCGCGTGCGCCTCACCGCCGATGACGACCGACCCGTCCCCGAGGGCGTCGTCGGCCACATCCAGATCGCCGGCGAGAATGTCACGCAGGGCTACTTCCACGATCCTGAGGCGAATGCGGCGGCATTCACCCCGGACGGCTGGCTGCGCACCGGCGATCTCGGCGTGAGCGATGCGGGCGAGCTCTTCGTCACCGGCCGAGCGAAGGAGATCGTGTTCGTCAACGGGCAGAACTATTACCCGCACGACCTCGAGAGCATCGCGCAGCGTGCGCAGGGCCTCGATCTCGGCAAGGTCGTCGTGGGCGGCGCACGCCCGCCCGGTGCCGAGGTCGATCGGCTGATCGTGTTCGTCCTGCACCGCGGCGCGCTCGCGGAGCTGCTGCCGATCGCCGCTGAGGTGACGAAGCTGATCAACGAGCACACGGGCCTCGAGGTCGCCGAGGTCGTTCCGGTGAAGCGCATCCCGAAGACGACGAGCGGCAAGATCCAGCGCCACACGCTCGAGAAAGCCTATGAGGATGGCGAGTTCGCCGCCGAGCTCGCCGACCTCGCTCGCCTGCGCGAGGAGCGGCGCGGTCCGGTGAGCGCCTCGCGGAGCGACATCGAGGAGAAGCTGCGTGCGATCTGCGATGCCGCGCTCGAGGGGAAAAAACTCGACCGCGACGAGAACCTGTTCGAGATCGGCGCGAGCTCGCTGAAGCTCATCGAGATCCACGAGCAAATCGACCGCGAGTACCCGGGAGCCATCGACCTCACCGAGCTGTTCGAGTTTCCGACGATCGCCGAGCTCGCGAGCCATCTCGAGAGCAAGCTCGCCCCAGTGCCGGCGTGAGCGCTTGCGGGTAGCGGCTCCGCGGCCCGACCGGCTCGGCGAGCTCGATCAGAGGATCTCGTCGGCAGTCGAGGTGACGAGAATGCACGTGCAGCCGGTCTCGCTCCATACGCGCCTGTCCACGGCGCCGGGCTCGCCGCGATTGTAGTCGCCCGGACGCAATTTCCGGTCGCCGATCCACAACTCCCCATCGAGCAAGTGCAGCTCCTCGACGCCCGCATGACGGTGCGGCGGATATTGGATACCCGGCGCGAGCTGCACCAGCATGCTGACGCGCCGGTTGTCCGCATCGGTCGCGAGCAGCTTGCAGCGGATGCCGGGCGCCACTTCTTCCCACTCCGGCTCCGCCCAACGTTCAGGCACCGCCAAGGGCGGCTGACCGGTTTCCTCCGCGAGGCGTTTCGCCAGCCGTTCCCAGGGCGAGTGCGACGGCCGCAGCACCTCGGTCGGCCAATTCGCGAAATTGTCCACGACGCGGCGGAGCGCTGCGAGCTCACCGCGGCATTGGGCGCAATCGGCCAGGTGCGCCTGCATAGTCGTTGCCTCGTGCGCATCCAGTGCATCGAGCGCGTAGAGCGCTACGCGCTCCGTCTCGGCGCAGCGGCGCTTCTCCGATGAGGAACTCATGACGCACCCATCTCGGGCTCGAGCGCCGTGCGCAGCTTCGCAAGCCCCGAACGAATACGCGTCTTGACTGTCCCGAGCGGCTCCCCGAGCCGCGAAGCCGTCTCGACATGCGTCAAATCCTGAAAGTAGGCGGTCTCGATCGCGAGCCGCTCGCCGGACGATAAAGTCGCGAGCGCGGCTAGCAGCTGCCGCCCACGCTCCGCGGCGACCAGCGGCTCATCGGCTCCGTCTTTGCGGGTGGAAACCGCCGGCTCATCCGCTCGAGGATCGATGCGCTTCTTGCGCTGCTCGAAACGCACTCGGTCGATGGCGCGAGAGCGAGCGATGTTCATGAGCCAGCCGATGACCGTGCCGTCCGCGGGGTCGTAGGCCGGAGCGCGCCGCCAAGCCTCGTGGAACACATCCACGGTCAACTCCTCGGCCGTCGCGCGATCGCCGGCAATGCGCATGGTCAACGTGAAAACGAGCCGGTACGTGCGCCCGTACAGCTCGCGCAGCGCGAGCTGATCGCCCTTACCCATGGAGCGAGCGAGCGCAACCCAGTCCTTCTCCGGTGGAAGATTCCTCTTCCTCGTGCTCTGCTTATAGAGCACGTCGCCGAGCGTTCCCTGCGTGCGGTCATCGGTCGCTCGTCTCTCGTGCGGCGTCGCGTTCATCGGGGCGAATGATGCCGTCAAGACCCCTTCTCTGCAATTCGTGCCCCGACTTGCGCTCGAACTCCCAGGCGGCGAAGCATCTGACGTGCAGGTGATAACTCCCATCCGCCGATACCCCGACCGGGCGCTCATCGCCGGGAGGCGCTGGCTCACACCCGGAGCTCTCAGCGAATTGAAGCTCGAACTCGCTCTCGGTCCGCTCGATCGGCTCATCGCAGACGGCACAGCGAGCACCGATTCCCGGGCCACCCCAGATACGCTCAGGCCGCACCTTCGGGAGTTTCCCGGCCTTCACGGCCTCGCGTGCTCTTACGCGCAATGCTTTCTCGTCGATCATTCGCCCTACCTTCAACCGGCGTGCCGCCAGCCCGCCGCCTGGTAGTAGAACGACAAACCGAGCGCAGCGGATTGCCGCATCCGGGGTGTCGCGCGTGGCGGGTGATCGCTCCACCCGGCTTTTGCGCGGCCGCCCCGCTCGCCTATCATGCGGTCGCCGATCGCGGCATCACCACGACGCAGACTGGGGGCTGAGATGGACGAGCAGACACTGAACCGGCGGCAGATTCTCGGTGGCTTGACGGCTTACGGTGCGGCCGGGGTCGTCGGCGGCGTCGCCGCCGGCAAGGCTGCCGCGGCCGCCGCCCCGAACGTCGGTCCCTCCCAGGCACCCACCATCACGGATGTGAAGGGCAAGGTCGCCTACGTGACCGGCGGATCGAGCGGTATCGGCCTCGGCATCGCACGCGTGTTACACGAGGCCGGTATGAAGGTGGCGATCGGATACCTGAATGACCTGCACATCGCGGATGCGCTCAAGCAGTTCCCGGCCAACGACTCGCGCGTGTACCCCATCAAACACGACGTGATGGATCGCGACACCTGGAATCGGGTCGCCGACGACATCGAGAAGAGATTCGGGACGCTCCATGTGCTGGTCAACAATGCCGGTGCGGGGATGCAAGCCCCGGCGAGCACGGGAACCTACAAGGATTGGGAGTGGGCGCTCGGGCTGCATCTGTGGGGACCGATTTACGGCATCCACACGTACGTCCCGCGCATGCTCGCGAGCAAGCAAGGATCGCAGATCGTCACCACGACCTCGACGAGCGGCATACTTCCGGGAAGCGGCGCGGGCGTCTACACGGTCACGAAGATCGCTCAGGTCGGCCTCATGGAGGAGCTGCGGCTCGAGCTGCAGCACACCAACATCGGCACGACCGCATTCGTCCCGGGCCTCACTCGCACGAACATCGGCCAGAGCGAGCAATACAGGCCCGCATCGCTCAAGAATGAGGGGCCCCCCGCTCTCGCGCCCGGCGCGCGCCCGAGGACGGCGCGCGGCCCGAACACGCGACGCGGCCGTCCTCCCCGATTCCCCGCGTTCACGGGGGGCAGCCCGGCCGCGGCGCGGCCAATGGACCCCGTCGTCGCGGGCCGCTTCGTCCTCGACGGCATTCTGCACAACGACCTTTACGTCGTTGCCGAGCCCGAGTACCGCGAGGGCGTCGAGGCACGCTGCAACGCGCTGCTGCAATCGATGATTCCGTTCAAGCCTCTGCCCGAGGAGCTGACGCGCCAGAATCACTACCGAACGACGATCTATTTGCAGGAAGTGGCGCACCGCAAAGCGACGCAGAACCGGGTCATTGAGGGGACATGAGCTGAAGCGGGACACTTTCGACGATACCCGCACCCGGAAACCTCGCGCGAACGGGGCCGTTATCCGGCATATGGTCGCCCGGGAGCAGGAAGCCGCGCCGCGGTCGGCTGGCGATCGCGGGCTTGCTAGCAATGACGGTCTGGCGGTCGGGCCGATAGAGAGATTCATCACGAGGGCTGCCTCGGCCGTCGGCATGCTCGCCTGTCGCTATCGAGGACGACAGCCGCTCGATGGTTTAGAGCGCATCGTCCGTCGCCTTCACCAGCGACTGAACAACGTCGATTTCGAGATGGGCCGCAATGGGGAGCGGCGCGTTCTCGAGATCATGGCGCGGTTGCCGCCGCGTCACCTGTTCGATGTCGGCGCGAACCGGGGCGATTGGACGGCCGCGGCCGCGGGCTTGATGCCGCAAAGCAGGATTCATGCGTTCGAGATCGTGCCGCGGACCTTCAAAGAGCTCGAGGAGCGCGTCGGCCGCCTCGCGAACGTTCGTCTCAACGATCGCGGTCTATCGAGCCGCCCCGAGCAGGTACTGATCCATCTCGGGCCGACATCCGACACCGCCACGGCCTGCCGGATCGAAGGCATGAGATTCCACGAGGAGTACTACACCTCCGACGTGCGCTGCCAGGTCATCACCGCGGCCGATTACATGCGCGCGCTCGCGATCGACGAAGTGGATTTCGTTAAGATCGATGTGGAGGGGATGGACCTCGAGGTGATCCGAGGTTTCGGAGAGCGGCTGCGAGATGTGCGCGCCGTCCAGTTCGAATACGGCATCTTCAACATCGCATCGCACGACCTGCTCGGCGACTTCTACAGGCATTTGCAGCCGCGAGGCTTCGTCGTCGGCAAGATCTTCCCGCGCCGGGTCGCATTCGCCGATTATCACTTCAGCATGGAAAACTTCCAGGGCTCGAACTACCTTGCCGTGCGAAGCGATCAGACCGCCCTCATCGACTGTCTCGCGGGTCACGCTGACTGACCGCGGCCATGCGTCGCTCGAGCTCCTCGGACGAGACGTCCTCGATGTGAGTCGCCAGCCACCATTGGTTCCCCCACGCATCCTCCAGCCCGGCGCTGCGATCGCCGTACCACTCGCTCGCCGGCTCGCGGAGCGACCTCGCGGCGCCGGGAGCCGACATGGCGCGCCGATACGCGGCGTCCACGTCCGGGACATACATGTACGTGGTGTTCGGACGCGACAGTGAGCTCTGTCCGATCATCAGCACGCAGTTGCCGATGCGAGCCTCGGCGTGGCGAATCGCACCCCCCGGTCCGCGCATCATCTCCCCCGGCGCAGCATCGAACGCTGCCTTCACGAACCCGAGAAGCCCCGCGGCATCCGCCACGGCGAAATAGGGAATCAATGTCTGGTACCCGGCGGGCACCGGCTGCACTTTGGATGTCACGACGATCGGCTCCGTGGTTTGATTGAGGCTCGACGCAATGAGACGCGATCACCGTCGCCGAGGATTGGAAAAAACGGACGTCGCGCCATGAGCGGGCACGCGTCTCAGTCGGCGAGCGGGACGTGATTGCGATGCTCGCTTTTGATCGCGAAATACTCGACCGGCGTAAAGCCCGAAAAAGCCCGGAAGTCGTGAATGAAATGGGCCTGGTCGAAGTAGCCGCAATCGGCAGCGACCTCTGCCCAATCGACATCGCGAAGGGTATGCACGAGGCCGATCACCGCCTGGAAGCGCTGCACGCGGGCAAAGAGCTTCGGTGCCATACCCACCTCGCTCTGGAAGCGCGCGCGGAAACGGCGTTCGCACATGCCCACGGCGCTCGTCACCGCGCCGACGGCACCGGGCGGCGGGAATTGAGAGAGCCGATGCACGGCGAAGTCGACTGCAGGATGCCGCTCGAGAGTACCCGCCATGCGAAGCAGCAGCGCAGCTTCGAGGGTGTCGAACTTCGCCTCCGGCGTGCTTGCGGAAGAAACCTGCTCGAGGAGCCATTCCGCCGCCCGGCCCCAGAGCGCCTCGAGCGAGGTCCGCACATTGTGCAACTCGCCGGCGGGCACGCCGAAGAAAGGGAATGCGCCGCCGATCTTGAAGTGCACGCCTAAGACCGATCGTTCCTCGGAAGTGTCGAGCACCCAATACTGCGAATGCGGCCCGACGAGCGTCGCGCGCGAGCCGGTCGAGCCGGCTCGCAAATCTATCACCAGCTCCGCGGTCGGCATCGGAAGCAGCCGCTCGCGGGCGTGCGGCAGAACCTGTCCGTCGTAGAGCCAGAGCAGCTCGACGAGCTCGCCGAGCACCCCGTGCGGAACCCGATAATGGCGGGTCCCCCGGACGCTCACGTCACCCATGTCGGCTCCCCGTACGCATGAACGCAGTGTAACGCCGGGCCCTCCGGCAGGCTCGATTAGCAGGACTGCGCCTCGAATCAGCCGCGCTGATACAGAGACTTCTTGAGCTTCCAGCGCTTGTGCGACCAGGGCCAGTCGGGCGGCGCGGCGCGGATCTGCGCCTCGACGCGCCGGGCATACCGCTCGGTGAGCTCTCCGGGCGCGAGCGCCTCGCCCCCCTCCGCCAGGGGTTCGATGGCGACCTCATAGTGACCCCGGCGGAGCCGCCGCATCGCGACGAAAAATACCGGAAACTTCGTCGCGCGCGCGATCTCCTCCGCGCCGACATAGAACGCCGTGTCCCGGTTCAGAAAGCGCGTCCAGTGCTTGTGTTCGCTCGTGCGCGGCTCCTGGTCGGCCACCATGGCGATCGCGCGCGGGGTGCGGCCGCGCCGGAGAATATCCCCGAGCAGCTGCTGCGCGGGCACGAGCCGGCTGCCGAAGCGGGTGCGGAGCTTGAGCATCTCACGCTCCGCCCACGGATCGACGAGCGGCTTGTACGCGGCATCGAGCGGCGCCCCGAGCTCGAGCGAGAGCGCGAGCAGCATCCACTCCCAGTTGCATTGATGAGCCGCGACGAGCAGCACCGGCGTGCCGCCCGCGATCCGCTCGCGCACGTTCGCGAGGCCCTCGATGGCGACGCGCCGCTGAATCTCGACGGGCGGGAGCCGTGCGGCCTTCACGACCTCGACGAGCACCTCGCCGAAGCCGCGGTAGTAGCGTCGTACGACTTCGTGGAGTTCGTGCGCGCCGAACTCCGGAAATGCGATCGACAGGTTCTGCCGCACCACATCCGAGCGGTACGGAACCATGCGCCAGGCCGCCCAGGCGAGGCAGTCGGCGAGACCGTAGAGCAGCCACCAAGGCTGGGCCGCGGCGAGCCGGACCCACCACGCCGAACGGCCCGCCTCGCCCTCGCCCATGTGAATCGAGTCTGAGCCTCAGGCCGCCGGGTGCGCCTTCGCACCCGGCTCCCTCTGCTCGGCCATCACGGCACGCGCGACCCGCGGTCCGAGCCAGCGCTCGAGATCGTCGACGAGCGTAAAGACGGCCGGCACGATGACGAGCGTGAGGGCGGTGGAGGTGAGGAGACCTCCCGACACCGCGATCGCCATCGATGAGCGGAAGTAGTTCCCGCTGAAGATCTGCAAAGCGACGGGGGTCATGCCGGCGACCATCGCGACCGTCGTCATGACGATGGGGCGCGCGCGCTTGTGGCCCGCCTCGATGAGAGCGGTCACGCGATCCTTGCCGGCGCGCATCTCCTCGATCGCGAAATCGACGAGCAGGATGGAGTTCTTCGCGACGATGCCCATCAGCATCAGAAAGCCGATCACCGATGACAGTCCGAGCTGCAGATTGAAGATGAGCAGTGCCACGGCGGCCCCGCCGATCGAGAGCGGCAGCGCCGAGAGGATGGTGATCGGCTGGAAGACGCGCGCAAACAGCAGCACGAGCACGGCGAACACCATGAGGATCCCCGTTCCCATCGCGATACCGAAGCTCACATAGAGCTCGTTGATGAGCTCCGCATCCCCGGTTTCGACGAGTTTCACGCCGGCAGGCAGGCTCTTGACGGCCGGCAGCGCGTAGATCTTCGCGAGCGCCGTGCCGAGCGCAACCCCGTTGAGGTCGGCTTCGAGAGCGATCCGCCGGCTCTGATTGTAATGGCGGATGCGGTTCGGACCTTCCCCGAACGTCACGTCGGCGACGGACTTGAGCGGCACGACGCGGCCGCCCGCGGCGGGCACGGGCAAGTTCTCGATCGTATCGAGGCTGCGGCGCGAGGCTTCCGTCAGACTCACGCGAATCGGGATCTGCCGATCCGGCAGATCGAATTTCGCGCCGTTCTGGGGCAGATCGCCGATGGTTGCGATGCGGATCGTCTGGCTGATGCTCTGCACCGTGACCCCGAGAGAGGCGGCGAGGTCGAAGCGCGGTCGAATGACGATTTCCGGTCGTTGCAGGTCCCCGTTGATCCGCGGGTCGCGCAGCTCCGGCATGCGGCGCATCTCGACGATCACCCGCTGTGCGCTGCGCTGGACCGCCTCGGAGTCGTCCCCGGTCAGATACAGCGTGACGTCGCGCGCGCCGCCTCCGCCCGACTGCTTCTGGAAGGACATCTGCGCATCCGGAATCGTCCGCAGCTGCTTCATCACGTCCTTCTCGAACTGGGGCGCGAGGAGCTTGCGCTCGGAGACGGGCTTCAACTGAATATAGAGAGTCGCGAGGCGCACATCCCCGCTCGAGCCGATGTCCTCGACCACGCTCTCGACCTCCGGTCGCCTGGCGAGGATTTTGTAGGCATCGGCGGAAGTGAGGGCGGTCTGCTCGAGCCGCACGCCGGGAGGCAGCTCGATGTTGAGCTGTGAGCTGCCGTAGTCATCGTCGGTGGAGAACGAGCGCGGCACGAGCGCCAGCGCAAACAGCGAGAGCGCGAAGAATGCGGTGCCCGCAGCCAGGGTCTTCCAGCGGTGCTCGATGCACCAGCCGAGCACGCGCAGATACCAGGCCATCACCGGTCCGTCCTCGTGCACGGCGACCTGCTGGCCCTTCAGCGTGTAGGCGGCAATGACCGGGGTGACGAGCCGCGCGACGAGCAGCGAGAAGAATACCGCCGCGGCGACCGTGAGGCCGAATTGCTTGAAGAACTGGCCGATGATGCCGCTCATGAAGCTCACCGGCAGAAACACGGCGATGATGGCCGCCGAAGTGGCGACCACCGCGAGCCCGATCTGATCGGCGGCATCGAGCGCG
>DATNFW010000111.1:0-16874 GCA_035606175.1 Steroidobacteraceae bacterium
CCCCGAAACGCCGGGTGCGAGCTCACATCGCGCACCGCCTCGCCCCGATACCAGATCGCAGGCGGCCGCTCCCGCAAGCGCTCAAGCACCTGGGCACCCCGGCGCGCGCCGCCGCCCTCGTCATCGACATCCGGTGATGCCGCGCGACTCCCTTCCCCGCCCGGATGCCTCGGAGCCTTGCTTGCCATACGCCCTCCGATCTCGCCTGCGCGAGAGTTCCGCAGAGGATGCAGCTTATCTCATCGAGCGAGCGGGCATTGCCGGTAAAATGCGTCGTCGACGAAGGCGCCGCACATGCAGCCGATCATCCACATCCGCGGGTTGTCGAAGCTCTACGCCTCCGGCTTCCAGGCGCTGAAGAGCATCGATCTCGAGATCCGCCGTGGCGAGATCTTCGCCCTGCTCGGCCCGAACGGAGCCGGCAAGACGACACTCATCAATATCGTCTGCGGGATCGTCAACCCGACCGCGGGAAGCGTCAGTGCGGATGGTCACGACATCCTTCGCGACTTCCGCGCCGCGCGCTCGCTGATCGGGCTCGTGCCGCAGGAGCTCGCGACCGACATGTTCGAGACGGTGTGGGATACGGTCAGCTTCAGCCGCGGCCTCTACGGCAAAGCGCGCAATCCCGCGCATATCGCGAAGGTGCTGCGCGACTTGTCGCTCGAGGACAAGAAGGACGCGAAGGTGATGACGCTTTCGGGGGGCATGAAGCGCCGGGTCATGATCGCCAAGGCCCTCTCGCACGAGCCGCGCATCCTCTTTCTGGATGAGCCGACCGCGGGCGTCGATGTAGAGCTTCGCCGCTCGATGTGGGACATGGTCCGCCAGCTGCGCGCAGGCGGCGTCACGATCATCCTCACGACACACTACATCGAGGAGGCCGAAGAGATGGCCGATCGCATCGGTGTCATCCACAAGGGAGAGCTGATCCTGGTCGAAAGCAAAACCGTTCTCATGCGGCAGCTAGGCCGCAGGCGCTTGACGCTTCACCTGCAGCGGCCGCTCGCCCGGATTCCCGCAGGGCTGGCGGGCGAGGGGCTCGAGCTCGCCGCCGAAGGGCACGAGCTCATCTATACGTTCGATGCGGCAAGCCGCGAGACCGGCATCACCGACCTGCTGCGCCGCCTCGGCGAGCAGGGGGTCGATTTCAAGGACTTGAAGACGACGGAGAGCTCACTCGAGGAGATCTTCGTCGGCCTCGTGCGAGCGCGCGCATGACGGGATTGAATCTTCACGCAGTCCGCGCCATCTACGGGTTCGAGCTCGCGCGCACCCGGCGGACCTTGCTTCAAAGCATCGCTGCGCCGGTGATCTCGACCTCGCTCTACTTCATCGTGTTCGGCGGGGCAATCGGCGGTCGGATGACCCCGATCGGGGGGATCCCCTACGGGGCGTTCATCGTGCCCGGCCTCATCATGCTCTCGATTCTCACCGAGAGCGTCTCGAACGCATCCTTCGGAATCTACATGCCGAGGTTCTCGGGAACGATCTACGAGGTGTTGTCCGCTCCCATCTCGGCGGTCGAGATCGTGCTCGGCTACGTCGGCGCAGCCGCAACGAAGTCGATGATCCTCGGCGCCATCATTCTCGCCACCGCGCGTCTGTTCGTCGACTTCACGATAATCCATCCGCTCACGATGGTCGCCTTCCTGCTCCTCACCTCGATCGCCTTCAGCTTTTTCGGCTTCATCGTCGGCATCTGGGCGGATGGCTGGGAGAAGCTGTCGATGGTGCCCCTGCTCATCATCACGCCCCTTACCTTTCTCGGCGGCAGCTTCTACTCGATCGGCATGCTGCCTCCGCTTTGGCGCCGCATCGCGCTCTTCAATCCGATCGTATATCTGTTGAGCGGATTTCGATGGAGCTTCTACGGCTCGGCGGACGTCGCGGCGAGCGTGAGCTTCGGAATCGCGCTCGCGTTCCTCGCCCTTTGCATGGTCCTCGTCGCCTGGATCTTCCGCACCGGATACCGGCTCAAAGCTTAACGAAACAGAGCGAGATCGATCGAGCGGGCAATCGCCTCGTAGCCGGCATCGCTCCCGTGCAGATGATCGCCCGCCTGCAGCGGCGTCGCGATGCGCTTGGGATCCGCCCGGTCGCGCATGACTGCATCGAAGTCGAGCACCGCGTCGAACGCCCCGCTGGTGCGAATCCATTGATTGATCTTCTCGCGTACCGCCTCGCCTTCCTCCGAATAGTACGCGGCGCCCTCATACGGGGCGATCGTTGCCCCGAAGATTTTGAGACCTCGCTCGTGGGCCCGATCGATGATTTGACGATAACCCGCGATCATCTGCTCGGCCGTCACGTGCCCGCCTGCGGCCTGGCTTTTGAAGGCCGCGGCGAGCGGCCCCGTGAAGCGCCCATACGAGATGCCGAGGTCATTCACTCCTTCGAACACGATGACATACGCGGCGCCGGGCACGGAGAGGACGTCTCGATCGAGCCGTGCGAGCGCACTCTGGCCCGCCCCGTCGTTGAGCACGCGGTTGCCGCTGATTCCCATGTTCACCATGCCCCACTCGGTGCGACCCTTGCGCTCGGCGAGGCGATCGGCGAGCAGATCGGGCCAGCGGCGATCGGCATCCGCTGTCGAGCCCACGCCGTCCGTAATCGAATCGCCGAGTGCGACGATCGTCTTTGCGGGTCCCGACGTCTCGACCTCGACGCCCGAGATGAACGCGCGCCCCCGCGAGGTCGACTTCGGCGTGAACGGCATATCGGTGAAATTGCCCGGGCCCGAGACCTCGGTCGTTTCGAGGCCCACGCCGTGGCAGGTGCAAGGCCCGGTATCCTGCGGCAGATACAGGCTGATCGAGAGCTTCGAAAGCGGCTTCGCATCGAGCTCCACGGGATCGCTCAAATAGGGCGAGCCCGCAGGAATGGTGACGCTGCGCTCACCCGCGAACGTCAGAGGCCGGGTCGACTCGGCTGCGATCCCGCCCTTCGAGTCGGCGAGCGCGATGCTCGCCGCCCCGACCACAAGAGGCTTCGTGCCGTACTCGTTCGTGAAGCGGATGCGGAACCGATGGCCGCCGGCTGCGATGCGCACGACCTCCCGGATCGTCTGATTGTCGTACGAGGGTGTCGCCGGGAAACGTCCCGCGGCGGCTCTCGGCGGCTCGGGTGCCGCACCCCAGGTGCCGATCCATGCGCGTGCGTGTCCTGCGGCCGGAGTGAGGAGAATCACCGCCGCACAGGCGGCAAGGAACGAGCGTGTCATCATGGTTGAGCCCCGCGTATTTTACCGGATGGTCGGGACCGTCCCGCCCCCCGCATCGATTATAGTGCGGAGGCACCGGCTGCCGCCGGACCGCAACACAGGATCGGAACAGGCTGGATGAGCAAGCTGCGCTACAGCGCCGCGCACTGGGGTGTGTACGAGTACGAGGTGCCCGAGCAGGGAGAGGCGCCGCGCCTCAAGTCCTACTCCGGCGATCCGGACCCCGCACCCCACGGACTCGATCAGCTCGACCCGCGGGTGACGGCCCTTCGGGTCTCGACTCCCTGCGTGCGGCGCAGCTGGCTCGAGCAGGGGCCGGGCGCACGACCGGAGCTGCGCGGACGCGAGCCGCTCGTGCGGGTCGACTGGGAGAGCGCAACACGACTCGTCGCGGCCGAGATCGGCCGTGTACGCGAGCGCTTCGGCAACACCGCGATCTTCGGCGGCTCGTACGGATGGGCGAGCTCGGGCCGCTTCCACCACGCGCCCTCGCAGCTGCACCGCTTTCTCGCGCTCTGCGGCGGGTTCGTCGGCAGCGTCGACAGTTACAGCCTCGGCGCCGGCAGCGCGCTCGTCCCCTACGTCTGCGGCGAGATCAACGACCTGCACGCCGCGCATACCTCATGGCCCGTGATGGCCGAGCACACGCGGCTGTTCGTCGCCTTCGGGGGCGTGCCGCTCAAGAACGCCCGTGTCTCCTGGGGCGGTGCGGCCGATCATCGCGCCCGCGCAGCGCTCGAGCGCATGGCCCACGGGGGCACTCGCTTCGTCAACATCAGTCCCGTCCGCGACGCGCTCGCAACCGGCGGAGAGGTGGAATGGGTTCCGATCCGGCCGAATACCGATACCGCCCTGATGCTGGCGCTCGCCTTCGTGATCCGGGAGGACCCGCACTTCGATCGCAGTTTCATCGATCGCTGCACGGTCGGGTACGATCGTTTCGCCGCCTACCTGAGCGGGGCCGTGGACGGGACGCCGAAAACGCCCTCGTGGGCCGCAGCCATCACGGGCGTCCCGGCCGAGCGCATCGAGTCCCTCGCCCGCGAAATGCTCCGCTGCCGCACGATGCTCAATGCGTCCTGGTCGCTGCAGCGCGCCGCGCACGGGGAGCAGCCGTTCTGGATGATCGTGACACTCGCGGCAATGCTCGGGCAGATCGGCCTTCCGGGCGGCGGCTACGGGCTCGGCTATGGCGCGACGAACGGCATCGGCAGCCCGCATCGGCGCCTGCCGGGCCCCTCGCTCCCGCGAGTGCAGAACCCGGTCAGCGAGTTCATCCCCGTCGCGCGCATCGCCGACCTTCTGAGCTCACCGGGTGACTCGTTCACCTATCGCGGACGGACCTACCGTTATCCGGACATCAAGCTCGTCTATTGGGCCGGAGGCAATCCGTTCCATCATCATCAGGACCTGCATCGGCTCGAGCAGGCGTGGCGGCGGCCGCAGACCATCATCTTTCACGAGCAGTATTGGACGGCGGCGGCGCGGCGCGCGGACATCGTGCTGCCCGCGACCATCGCGCTCGAACGCAACGACATCGGCTGCGCGACACGCGAGGGCCTTTACGTCGCCATGCGCCAGGCGACTGCTCCGCACGGGGAAGCCCGCGACGACCATGCGATACTCGCTTCGATTGCCGCCCACCTGGGACTCGCGGATCGCTTCACCGAGGGCCTGAGCGAGCGCGAGTGGCTCGAACGGATGTATCGCGAGAACGCCGCCCGGGTCGCGGAGTATGGCGTGACGCTGCCTTCGTTCGAGGAGTTCTGGGAGCGCGGTCTCATCGATCTCGCGGCCCACGATGCACCGCAAGTGATGCACGCGGCATTCCGGGCCGATCCGGCCCGCAGTCCGCTGCGCACGCCCTCTGGGCGGATCGAGATCTTCTCCGAACGCATCGCCGGCTTCGGTCTCGAGGACTGCCCGGGCCATCCGGTGTGGATCGAGCCCTTCGAGTGGCTCGGCTCCGCTCGCGCTCGCGAGTATCCGCTGCACCTCATCTCCGACCAGCCGGCGCGGCGGTTGCACAGTCAACTCGACCGCAGTCCCTACTCGCAGGCCGCCAAAGTCGCAGGGCGCGAGCCCGCGTGGATCAATCCTGCCGATGCGGCGGCCCGCGGCATCGAGGCGGGCGATCTGGTCGAGCTGTTCAACGCTCGGGGGCGGTGCATTGCGGGAGCGATCGTGAGCGAGGACGTGATGTCCGGCGTCGTGCGACTCGCAACGGGAGCCTGGTGGGACTGTCCCGACGGGGGGGCCGAGCGAAGCGGCAATCCCAACGCTCTGACGCTCGACCGCGGCGCCTCCTCCTTCTCCCAGGGCTGCAGCGCGCAGACGTGTCTCGTCGAGCTGCGCCGCTTCGAGGGGGTGGCTCCGCCTATCGAGGTCGCGCGGCCGCCCGTGATTCTCACGCGCGACGCCTCGACTGCGGCGGACGAGCTGCACTCATGATCAAACGTTACGGGTTGCCCATATGAGCTCTGCGAAAGCGACTTCGAGCGCGGCGAATGCGACCGCGGCCACACAGCTGGTCCCAGTGCAACTGCCTGCGCGCACGATTCCTCCGCCGCCGACGATCAGCGAGGCAGCGCGGATGGCGCTCTCGACGGGCGCCGCCACGCCGCCGGTCGCGCGGCCGGCGGCAGACGATCTCGAGGGCTGGCGGCGCGCCATCGAGGCGAGCGAGCGCATGTGGGAGCCGATCGCCGCGCAGATGCTCTCGGAGTGCCGCTGCGAGGTGGAGACACGCTCGATTGCGGGCGTCACGACCTATGTCTGCACGCCGGATACGGTATCGGCCGCCGCCGAGGGCCGTGTATATCTTTACTTCCATGGCGGTGCATTCGTGTTCGGTGCCGGTCGCTTCGCGATGGCGACCGGTGCCGCATCCGCCGAACGGCTCGGCATCACGACTTACTCGGTCGATTACCGCATGCCGCCCGATCATCCCTTTCCCGCAGCGCCCGAGGATTGTCTCGCCGTCTATCGAGCGTTGATCGATCGGCACGGCCCGCGTCGGATCGTGATCGGCGGTAGCTCGGCAGGAGGCAATCTCGCCGCCGCCGTCACGCTCATGGTCCGCGATCGCGGCTTGCCGTTGCCTGCCGCCGTCGTCCTCCTCACCCCCGAGGTGGACCTGACCGAGGCCGGCGATACATTCCGCACGAACGCATTGCTCGACGTCACGCTCAAAGGCGGACTGCCGGAGTGCAACGCGCTGTATGCCGCGGGACGCGACCTGACGGACCCGTACCTCTCTCCGCTTTATGCGGACTTCGCGCGCGGCTTTCCGCCGACGCTCATTCAATCGGGAACGCGCGATCTGTTTCTTTCGAATTCGGTTCTACTGCACCGCAAGCTCCGGGCCGCCGGCCTCGAGACGGAGCTGCACGTTTGGGAGGCCATGCCGCACGGGGGCTTCGGGTTCGGCCCTGTTCCGGAGAACGAGGAGATCAGCGCGGAGGTCGCGCGTTTCATCGGGCGCCACGCGTAATGCGCAGCAGAGCGGACGACAGCCTGCCCGAACGGGCCGAAGTGCTTTGGACCCCGAGCGCCGCGCGCTGCGAGCGCTCGCATCTCACCGCATTCCTGCGCTGGCTCGAGGAGACGCGCGGGCTAAAATTCGCGAATCACGAGGAGCTCTGGAGCTGGTCGGTGCGCAACCTCGAGGGATTCTGGGGCGCGATCTGGGAGTACTTCGACGTGCGCTCCTCCGCTCCCTACGACCGGGTGCTCGCGCGGCGGCAGATGCCCGGTGCGCAGTGGTTCCCGGGTGCGCGCCTGAACTATGCCGAGCATGCCTTGAGGCACGAGCGATCCGACGCCGGCGCGCGCGATGCCGGAGCGCGCGACGCCGTAGCGCTCATGTACGCGAGCGAGACGCAGCCGCTCGCGCAGATGACCTGGGCGGAGCTCGGGGCCGCCGTGCGCGCCCTCGCCGCGAGCCTGCGCGAGCTCGGGATATCCCCGGGCGACCGCATCGTGTCGGTGCTTCCAAACTCTCCGCAGGCGATCATCGCATTGCTTGCGACCGCCAGCCTCGGAGCTGTCTGGTCGTGCTGCGGCCCGGACTTCGGCCCCGGGGGAATTCTCGAGCGCTTCAAACAGCTCTCGCCGAAAGTCATCTTCCACGTCGACGGCTATCAATACGGCGGCAAGCGCTTCGATCGCCGCCCGGAGATGCGCCGGATTTTAGGTGAGCTCACCTCGCTCGAGCACGTCATCCTCGTGCCCTACCTCGATCGCAACGACCGCACGCCTCTCGTATCCGGCGGCCTCGTCTGGGACGAGTTGCTCGCCCGATCGCCCACGCCTGCCGACGCATTCCGCTTCGAGCAGGTCCCGTTCGATCATCCCCTCTGGATCCTGTTCTCCTCAGGCACGACCGGGTTGCCGAAGGCGATCGTGCACGGTCACGGGGGCATCCTGCTCGAGCATTTGAAGCATCTTGCCTTCAACTACGACGTGCACTCGCGCGAGGCGCTGTTCTTCTTCACCACGACCGGATGGATGGTGTGGAACTTTCTCGCGGGCTCGCTGCTCTCGGATGTAATACCGGTGCTCTACGACGGCAACCCGGCGTATCCCGGCCCCGATGCGCTCTGGAGAATCGTCGAAGCCTCGGGCGCAAGGCTCTTCGGCACGAGCCCGACCTACATCGCCCACCAACAGAAGGCGGGAATCGTACCGAAGGCGCACTTCGACTTGAGCGGCCTGCAGACCGTGACGCTCGCCGGCTCTCCGGTCACGGCCGAGCACATGCGATGGCTGTACGAGAACGTGAAGTCCGACTTGTGGGTCGTCTCGGGCAGCGGCGGCACCGACTGCTGCACGGGCTTCCTCGGGGGCGTACCGACCGAGCCCGTTCATGCGGGCGTGATCCAGGGGCGGGCGCTCGGCTGCGCGCTCTACGCCTTCAACGAGGCCGGGCAGCCGGTGATCGACGAAGTCGGCGAACTCGTGATCACCGCGCCCATGCCCTCGATGCCGCTCAACTTCTGGAACGACCCCGGCGATGCGCGCTACCGCGAGTCGTACTTCGATCGCTGGCCCGGGGTGTGGCGGCACGGGGATTTCGTGCGCTTCGACGCGCGCGGCGGCTCGCACGTCCTCGGTCGCTCCGATGCCACCCTCAACCGTCACGGCGTGCGCATCGGCACCGCCGAGATCTACCGCTCGCTCGCGGGGCTCGCGGAGATCGACGATGCGTTGATCGTGAATCTCGACCTGCCGGGCGGGCGATTCTTCATGCCGCTCTTCGTCAAGCTGCGCGGCGCAGGCAAGCTCGATGCGCCGCTGCGCGAGCGGATCCGGCAACGGCTGCGCAGCGACTATTCGCCCCGCCACGTGCCGGATGAGATCTATCAGGTGGATGCCATCCCGATGACGCTCACCGGCAAGAAGCTCGAGGTGCCCGTGCGGCGCATCCTGATGGGAGTATCCCCTGATCAGGCGGCCAATCGCGCGGCTCTCGCCAATCCCGCATCGCTCGATTGGTTCATCGAATTCGCCCGTCGGAAGCCCTACGCAGCGCAGGCATAGGACGCCCGCGCCGGCTCAAGGCTTCGAGCCCGCGTACGCGAGCACCTCGCCGAGGCTCGCGAGAATGCGGTGCGGGCGGCGCATGCGCGGCTGTTTGAGCCAGTCCTCCCGCTTGGTCATTCCGGTCGTCACACCGAGTGCCGCCGCTCCGCCCCGCCGAGCCATGATGATCTCGACGATCGGATCGTCGCCCACGACGCCGACCGAGCGCATCGGCAGCCCGAGCCTGCGCGCGACGAACCTGAGCGCATGGAGCGAGGGCTTGCCGGTCAGGATCGCCGGAGCCTTCGTCAGGCGGCGTATCGCGCCGGTAATCGTGTACGAGTAGCCGATGGTGCGGCCGTGTTTGGTTGCGAAAAACGGCACGTCGGATGCGACGTACAGCTTTGCGCCCGCCCACACGGCATGACATGCGGCCTCGATGTCCCGCATGCAGCACTCCGGATGCCAGCCGACGTAAACGGCATCCACTTCGCTCGCACGCGGCTCGCCCGGTTGCGTGATCTCGATGCCCGCCTCGGTGAGCGCATGACCCACGCCGGGCGTGCCGAGCAGGAGCACCCGTTTGATTCCTCTGCGTGCCATGTGATCGGCCGTGATGCTCGAGGGGGTGAGCATCTGCGCATCATCGACCGGCAGTCCGAGCTTTCGCAGCTTCGCGGCCTGCTCGGCCGGGGGGTAGGCGCTGCCGTTCGTGAGCAGTACGAACGGAACGCCCCGCGACTTGAGCGCCGAGAGCGTCTCGACGGCCCCCGGGAGCAGCTCGTAGCCGCCGAGCGTCCGATCGCTCAAGAGCAGCGTGCCGTCCACATCGAACATGAAACCGCCGATTGCCGGCAGACTCTCCTCGAGGCTCTCCAGAACGACAGCCGATGTCACGCATCCACCTTCGCTTGCGGCGGCAGGCTCGCGAGCTGCGCCGGCACGCTCGCGCGCCGCAGCTCGAGCCGAAAGCCCGCCTTCGCCACGGAGACTTCGGTGAGGTCGGTCCGCGCGGTCAGCTTACGCAGCAGAGCGATCACAGGCTTCGCCGACGGATCGTAATCCCGTGCGGCGGGACCCGCGGCGATCATTGCATCCACCTGACCGGCAGGCATCGTCGCCCGCAGCAGGAATTCCTCATCCGAGAGTCGAGGTCCGAACCTCTTGCGCAGGTCGGCGACAGGCGCCATCGGCGGCTCTGCCTTAAGCTCCCGGGTACGCGGCAAGGACTCGATGCGGCTCATGACCTCGGGGGCGATGGGCACATTCGGCTTGCCGAAGCGGCCGAGTGCATACCGGATGATCTCATCCGGAATCACGGCATAGCGTTCCTTGCCCGTCACGTTCATGACGGCCTGAGTGATCACCATCTGCGCAAAAGGCGTCATCACGATCGGCCAGCCGAGCTCCTCGCGCACGCGGCCGAGCTCCTCGATGACCGCGCCCTCGAGATGCGAGAGACGCGTCTCGGCAAGGTGGCGGCGCATGGTGCCGATCGTGCCGCCGGGCAACTGATGATGCAGATAGGCTGCATCGAACCCCTGCGGCGCTCCCTTGGGCAGGCCCTCCGCCCCCGCGAGCCGCGTGAAGTACGCTCCGACCTCTTTCAACGCCGCGGTATCGACATGCACGGTGTGCCCGAGCTCGCGCAGATTCGCGACGATCCGTTCGGCGGGCGGATTCGAGTTGCCGTCGGCCGCCGCGCCCGAGGCGCACTGCAGCGCACTCACCCCGTAGCCGGGCGCATCCATGTAGGTGTGCTCCGCGAGCCCGATCGTCGAGTGGGAATGCAGCTCGAGCGGCTTCGTGCCGATTTGCGCCTTGATGGCGGGAATGAGCGTCGCGGCGCGCTGCGGTGAGAGCAGCCCTCCCGGGTCTTTGATGTAGAGCGCATCGACGTCGGGGGATGCAGCGAGCTTGCGAGCACGCTCGGCGTAATGCGCATCGTCGTGGATCGGGCTCAGTGTGAAGACGAGCGCGGCGATGACGTATTCGCCGCCGCCCTCCTTCACCATGCGCGCGCAGGCGACGTTGGAGTCGGCATCGTTCATGGGGTCGGCGAGACAGAAGCGCCGGATTCCGTTGCGGGCGAGCGTCCGGAACGCGAGCGCCATGAACTCCGGGCTCGCCGTCTCCCAGGATATGAAGCGGAATCCCGTCGACATGAACTGCAGGGGCGTACGCGGCGTCGCGGCCGCCATGAGCCGGATGCGCTCCCAGGGATCCTCTTTCTTGTAGCGGACGGCTACGCCCATGTGCGTCGAGGTGGTGAAGTCGATCGCTTTGTAACCGACGCGGTCCATCACCGGCGCGATCGTCAGCGTATTCGCGGTATCGACACCGAGCGCGGCCCAGAGACATTGATTCCCGTCACGCAGCGAGGTCTCGACGATCTGAATGTCAGCCATGAGAAGGGGTCTCCGTTGAGCTCGGGCCCCGTCTCAACAGACGCGCCACGAAGCCCGTGTCCACTCCGCCGGCCGCGAATTCCGGGTCGGCGAGCACTTGAGCGTGAAACGGCAAATTGGTCGCGACGCCCGCCACGCGAGTTGCCGCGATCGCCTCCCGCAGCCGATCGAGCGCCGCGGGGCGAGCGCTTCCATGCGCGACGATCTTGGCCATGAGCGAATCATAAAAGGGCGGAATGCGCGATCCGCTCCCCACATGCGTATCGACGCGAATGCCCGGCCCGATCGGCCAGGCCACTTCCGACACTCGTCCCGGACTCGGCTGAAAATCCCGCGCCGGATCCTCCGCGTTCACCCGGCACTCGATCGCCCATCCGCGCGGCTGAACGTCCCGCTGGTTGAGGCGCAGGCCCGAGCCTTGAGCGATCGCAATCTGCTCGGCGACGAGATCGACTCCGGTCACCGCCTCGGTCACCGGGTGCTCCACCTGTATGCGTGCGTTCATCTCCAGAAAGTAGAAAGCGTCCCGCTCGACATCGACCAGGAACTCGACCGTCCCGGCGCCCCGATAGGCGAGCCGCTCCGCGAAGCGCACACCTGCCCCCTGAATGCGGCCGCGAAAGCTTCGGGTCAACCCCGGCGCGGGCGTCTCCTCGATGAGCTTCTGATAGCGGCGCTGAACCGAACAGTCGCGCTCGCCGAGATGGATGACGCGGCCTGCGCCATCGCCGAGAACCTGGACCTCGACATGGCGCCCGCGGGTCACGAAGCGCTCGAGATAGACGCGGGCATCGCCGAAGGCCGCTCCGGCCTCGGAGGAAGCGAGCTCCATCAGGTGTGGGAGATCCTCGAGGCGATCCACGCGTTTCATGCCGCGTCCACCGCCGCCACCGACCGCCTTCACGAGCAGCGGCGCGCCGATCCGCTGCGCGAGTGAGCGCGCGGCTTCGACGGAATCGACGGCACCGCCCGGCACGACCGGTACGCTCGCCGCCTCGGCCTCGGCACGGGCACGGAGCTTGTCACCGACGGCTTCGATCTGGGTGGCCGTCGGGCCGATGAACAGGACCCCGTTCTCCTCGCAGAGCCGTGCGAGCCCTGCCCTCTCCGATAGAAACCCGTACCCGGGATGAATCGCCTGGGCCTGCACGCCGAGGGCCGCCTGGACGATCGTCTCGATCTTCAAATAGCTCTCGGACGGGCGCGCAGGCCCGATGCAGACCGTCCGGTCCGCAAGCCGCGCTGGCATCGAATCGCGGTCCGCCTCGGATGCCGCGAGCACGGTCTCGATCCCGAGCGTGCGGCAGGTGCGGATGATGCGCGCCGCGATCTCGCCTCGGTTCGCGATGAGGATTCGGCGAATCTCTGCCACGTCAGCTCGTCTGCACGCTCAGCTCGTCGGCTCGAGCCGCATGAGCGCCTCGCCGTATTCGACGAGCGCCCCGTCGCGCGCGAGGATCTCCACGATTCGACCGCGCTTGCCGGCGCGGACGGTGTTCATCAGCTTCATCACTTCGATGATGCCGATGATCGTCTCCTCATCGACACTCGAGCCCACCTCGACGAAAGCCGGCGCGCCGGGCTTCGGCGCGCGATAGAACGTCCCGAGCAGAGGCGCCGGAATGTCATGATTGCTTGCAGAGCCCGCCGTGGCCGCTCGAGCCGGCGCGTCGCTCGAAGTATGGGCCGGCGCCCCCCGCGCGGGTGGGACGCTCGATGACGGCCCGGGCGGCGCGGGCGGCGGAGCCTGGCCCTGCACCGCAGAGCTCCTGGCGGATGGCATCGCACCAGCGCCGCGCCGGAGGCTGAGCTTTACGCCATCGAGCTCCAGATACAATTCATCGAAATTCGATTGCTCCAAAAGCCGCGTGATTTCTGCTACATCCTTCGCCGTGAGCGTCACCTGCGGCCTCCGAAGATGGACATGACGTGCGAGAGCGGGTTGTCCGCCGGGCGCGCCGCGGGTGCGCTCTCCTGCACCGACCAGACGGTCTCGGGGCGGCTCTGCAGCAGCAGGACCTCCCCGGTCCCGTGATCGATGGCCCATTCGATGTCCTGGGGACGGCCGTAGTGTCGCTCGACGTTGCGCGCAATGGTGCGCAGCGCCTGGATCTCCTCATCGCTCAGACTCGGGGCACGGCGCAGCTCATCCGGGACGGGGACCGTCTGGATACCTCCGCCATGGCGCGAGTCGCCGTTGAGCGCGCTCGTCTCGCCGTGGCCCTCCGCGGCGCGAGTGGGCATCTCGATAACTGCCGGAACGTGGCGGATGGCCTTGTCGGAAATCTCGCGCACGGAGATCTCCCCCGTGATCTTGCCCACCACCCATCGATCGGGCGTCACCTCCCCGCCCACGACGGCGGAGCCGAGCCCCCACGCTCCTTCGATCGTTACGACCGAGCGGTCGCCGGTCGTTGGACTGCGCGTGAACATCACACCGGCCGTGCGAGCGTTCACCATTCGCTGTACGACGACCGCCATCGCGACGCTCGATTCCGGGAAACGATGTTTGCGACGGTAGGTGATCGACTCCGCAGAGTAGAGACTCGCCCAGCAGCTGCGCACCCGATGCAGCATCTCCTCGGCCCCGAGCACCCACAGATACGTGTCCTGAAGTCCCGCGAAGCTCGCATCCGCCGCATCCTCCGTCGTGGCCGAGGACCTCACCGCAACCGCCGCGCCGCCGCCCGCATCTCGACGGAGCGACTCGTGAGCGGATGCGATCTCATCGCGCAGCTCGGCGGGGAGCGAAGCATTCTCGAGACGCGCACGCAGGGCACGCGCGCAATGTTGAACCGCGTCGAGATCCTCGCAGTCGAGCGCTTCCACCTCTGCGCGAACCGGTGACTCGCGCTCGAGTGCTTCGATGAATCGCTCGAACGCCGCGGTTCTGATCACGAATCCCGGCGGCACGGCGATCCCGGCGCGCCTGAGCTCTCCAAGGCTGCCGCCCTTGCCGCCGACGTGCGGGCGGTCGGCGAGGCCGACTTCCTCGAACCAGCTGACGTGCCGGGCTGAGCTCATGCGTCTACTGTAAGAGCGTCACGACACCGCGGCCGCCGTCGACGCGGATGCGCTGGCCGTCGCGGATGCGCGTGGTCGCGCTTCCCGTTCCCACCACCGCCGGCAGCCCGAATTCGCGCGCAACGATCGCCATGTGGCTCATCGAGCCGCCGATGTCGGAGACGGCTGCGGAGATCTTCTGAAAGAGCGGCGCCCAGGTCGGATTGGTGATCTGACAGACGAGGATGTCGCCCTTCTTGATCCGCGAGATCTCCTCCACCGACTTGACCACGCGCGCCGTCCCCTCGACCACCCCGTTCGATGCCGCGAATCCGCGCAGCTCGTTGCCCGTCGTCTCACGGTCCGTTGCGAGCCATTTGTCGAGATTCTCGCGCGTGATGCCCCACAGCATGACGATCGCCGGATCGTCGATCACATCCGGCACGGGTCCGAGCGCCGGCGGCATGTCCTGCTTCGCCCATACGGCGAGAGCGGCGCGCCGCTCGGCGACGATCTGCGGCCAGTGTGCGGGCCCGCGGGGCGGTGAGCCGTTCGACCACGAGCTCATCAGATCGATGATCGCCGACTCGAGCTCGTAATGATTCAAATGGAAGACGTCCTCGGCCTTCTCGAAGAAGCCGTGCTTCGCGAGCAGCGCGCCGAACTCCCGGATCTTGTTGAAGAAGAGATTCGTGAACCAGTGCTCGCAATAGAATTTGTGGCCCTCGACGTACGGAAACACGCGGTGTGCGAGCTTGATCATCTGATCATAGGCGGCACGCTCCTCGTCCGAGCCGAGAAGGTCCCGGTAGTCGGCGATCAGCTGCTCGCGCTCCCTCTTGAGCCGCTCGTGGTCCCGATGCAGCGACTCGCCCGCCTTGAAGCGGCCGATGTATCCGGGAATCGCCGCGAACGGCATCGACAGATCGTCGTTCCAGGAGCGGTGATAGTGGTAGAAGCCATCGCCGACGTTGACGTTGAACCACGGATCGCGGGAGGTCTCGAGCTCCTTGAGCCACTCCCGTCCCGGCGGCCCCGACTGCTCGAGCGAGGCGATGATCGCCTCTACCGAAATGCCGTCACGAAACTTTGCGTCGACTCCGAGCTCGACGGCCCGCCGCGCGAGCCTTCTGACTTCCTCGTCCGGGCGGAAGATCTCCGCTTCGATCCCGGCGACCATCCGTGCCACGGTCTGATCGCTGATCTCCGGGAACGCCTTCTTGCAGAAGGCGAAGAATGTCATGTAGGCCCCGTATCCGAGGAGCAGGAACTCGAAATGGTGGTGCCACATCCGGAAGTAGCCCTCGAGGGTCTTCTGGTATGTGTCGAGCAGCCAGTGGTTGGAAGCGATGCCGCGTCCCGCGCGCACGTTCTCGAGAGGCTCGAATTCCGGCAGCTCGAGCTTCGGCAGCGCCTGCGCATCGCGGATGAGCTTGAGCATCTTCTCGCGCCACTGCGCGTAGAGGCGCTCCCAGTTCTCGTAGTAGTAGAAGGCCCGCTTCTCAAACTCCTCGGTCCGGCGTGCGATCTCTGCGGGGTCCGTTACGGCGTTGCCGCCGATGTAGACGCGGCCGTTGAGGATGCGGTGGTCGATGCCGAGCGTCGTCGGCAGACAGTGGACGCGGGTGTTCGCCGAGCCGAGAGCGCAGTACGCGGCCTCCGCGGTGACCATATCGAATGCCGACATGGGTTCCGGGAAGTGCATGGAGTTATAAAACCAGAAGCGCTCGTCATCCGCCGGGGTGAACTGGATGAAATAGGGATACGCCGCCTGCGCCCGCTCGGTCCCTGCGGCGACCTCGAGCGAGCTCGGAAGCGGAAACCCCTTCGATTCGTGCTTTCTATTCATCTCGATCTCCGCGCCGGCGGACGCCGTCATCCGCACGGCCACAGCTCTATTTCGTATATATCAGGAGCCGCTCGGATTGGCGGGGTCCTGCACGGATGATAGCGCATGGGGTGCAACGGCCGGCGGCCGTCAGGGTCAGCCGGCCGGCCGGGTGCGTCCGTCACCCATCATCTCGCCTTGGGGGACGCCGTAGGCCAGGCGGCGACGAATGCCGCCACGTCTGTGAGGTCGTGCTCGTCCTCCGCGTTGCGGGGCGGGGGAACACCTTGGGCATGGGCGCCGCCGGCTCGCGGATGAACGATGCAATCTGCGCCGCGCTCATCCGCTCGCCTACCGTCCTCAGGTGGCCGGTAATCCGGTCCCCTTCCGGACCATGGCATGCCGCGCACGCCTGCACATAGACCGCGCGGCCTCGGCCCCGGTGGGCGGTTCCGTACGATCGCGCACACCCGCGACAGGCCCCGAAAGCTTGCGCGGCAGCGACATCACGACGAGGGTCGGCCGCCCCACGGCGCCGAAAGAGGCGGGGCGAGGCGTTCCCGGAGGTGAAGGCGACATATTGTTTTTCGTTGCGGGCGTAGGTGACGAGGCCGCCTGCAAGGGCTCCGCCCGTCGGGTATTTGAACAGCAGCTTGCCTCTGCCACTGTCAAACCAGCGAATGGCGCCGGTGTCGACGTCGACCGCCGTGACCCAACCGGTCGCCGGCGCGCTGCCGGCCGCAACGGCACCGCCGAAATTGAGCACGCGCGGAACGTACCTCGTGCCGGAGGTGCTCTTCAGCGGCGTTCGATGCGTTGATCTCGCTCAACGGAGAATAGCGTTGGCCTTCGAGCGATTTGTTGTACGTCTCCCAGTCGCTGCCCG
>DATNFW010000112.1:0-27692 GCA_035606175.1 Steroidobacteraceae bacterium
ATCCATGAGCTACGTAGCATTCGTGACCGGGACGGTGGTGCGATGGTGCACGGCAGAGATTTCGAACACTTGGCAATAGACCAGGTACTCAAAAGTCCCAGAGAAATCCCACAATCACCTGACGTACTTCGAGCTTGTGCGTGTAAGTATTTGATAGATTGGCGCGCCCGGAGAGATTCGAACTCCCGACCCCCTGGTTCGTAGCCAGGTACTCTATCCAACTGAGCTACGGGCGCGCCGGCCAGGTGCCCTGAAAACGGATTGGCTCCGGGACCGGATTCGGCGATAGACGCCGAAGGGCCCCGTCCGCGGGCGCGCATCCTACCATACCTCGGCCTCGTGTCGGAGCTGGGGGCCCGAGCTGGGGTCTCTGCCCTGCCCTCCAACCCCTTGCCGCCTGCGCTCAATCTTGCTCCCACTTTTCTCGATGACCGATTCCCCGGCTCCCGCCATCCTTGGGCCGCACGGCGCCCCGACGCTCCCCGCGGTCGAAGTCGCGAGCTACAACGTCGAGCTCAAGGATGAGGAAGGCTTCCTCGGGGACCGGGTCAGCAAAGGTGCCTTTCGCGAGATTCTGAGCACCTGGCGCAAGCGCCTCGGCGAAGCCGGCGAGGACCCGCTGGGCGGCGATCCCCGTGAGGAATTGAGCAAGAAACAGCTCGACACTCTGCTCGAGACCGGCGATGCCGATGCCGCGGGTGTCATACAGAGTGCGATCGAGGATTTCGCACAGGAGCTCACGCGAGTCATCCGTCGCTTCGCGAGGCTCAAGACGTGGCGCGATACGGAGCGGATCGCAATCGGCGGCGGCTTTAGAGCGAGTCGGGTCGGAGAGCGCGCGATCGGACGTGCAGCGGCGATCCTCAAGGCGGAGAAGATTCCGATCGCGCTATCCGCAATTCATGCGGAGCCGGATGAAGCAGGCCTCATCGGCGCCGCGCACCTCGCGCCACGCTGGATCTTCGAGGGGCACGATGCACTGCTCGGGGTCGACATCGGCGGCACGAACATTCGGGCCGGCGTCGTCTGCCTCAACCTCAAGAAGGCGCCGGACCTCTCCAAATTGCGTGTATGGAAGAGTGAGCTCTGGAGGCACGGCGATGAGAAGAAGGTGGAGCGGGACGCGGCGATTAAAGAGCTGATCGCGATGCTGCGCCGGCTCATCGATCGCGCGGAGAAGGAGAAGCTGCGTCTCGCCCCGTTCATCGGCGTGGGCTGTCCGGGAGTCATCGCTCCGGATGGCGCCATCGAGCGGGGGGCGCAGAATCTGCCGGGCAATTGGGAGAGCCGCAGCTTCAATTTGCCCGCAGCGCTTCATGAGGGTATCGCGCGCATCGGAGATCACGAATCCACCATCCTGTTGCACAACGACGCGGTCGTTCAGGGACTGAGTGAGATCCCGTTCATGGCCGAGGCAAAGCATTGGGGCGTGCTCACGATCGGGACCGGACTCGGTAATGCACGCTTCGAGAGCCGTACACCCGCTTGAGAAGCACCGGCACGAGGTACCACAACCCGATGAGCACCGCGAAGGCCACCACCGCGACGACAGGCGCCACGAGGCTGCCATCGAACAATCGGAACAAGGCGACGAACAGGTCCGCGCTCAGACCGGCCGCGAGCGGAACCAGTGCGAGCGTGACCAGCGTTGAGCCGATGGAATGCATGCTTTCCTCGTCGCGCCCGTTGAAGGTGAGCCGGTGAACCGCCGCCGGCGCAATCAGCAGCGTCATCGCGAGCGCCATGGCGAGGAGTGCGCCGAGATGAACGAGTCGGACGGCGACCGGCAGCTGATCGAATGATTTCGAGAGGAGCACGATCAACTGGAAGCCGAGCAGCGCCTGCACACCCGGCAGCACGACTCGGGACTCCGTGAGCATGTGATCGATCTTCTCGTGCAGCGGCGTCGCATGCTTTTCCATCGCGTCCTCCGTATCGGACACATCGAGTTGGCGCCGCAGCCCCCAGCCGAGACCGAACCAGAGAAGAAGCGCAAAGCCGAGCGAAAGGGCAGCCGCAACCGTTCCCAGGGTGCTGCCGAAGGCCCTTGCGGTAGCCACGTAGATATCGCATCCCACGCCTCCGGCGAGCGGCACCAGCGCGAGCTTCGCGAAAGCTGTCGCCGTCCGCTGGATGCGCTCGCTCGCCTCGCCCCGCTCGACGATTCGGTGCTGACACGGCGCGGCGATCAGCAGGCAGAGCGCCGAGGCCATGAGCAGAAGCGCGGCCGCATCGACCGCTCGCACGCTCGGTGAGAACTCCGGGAACGTATCCTGGAATAGTCCCCGAAACTCGAAGCCGAACAGCACGTTGACGCCGAGCATCTGCATCCGAAGCTCGTTGAGCGACGTTTTGAGAGCGTCGCCCAGCTTCATTGCTGCAGCGCCACAGCGCGAACGCGCCGCTGTCCGGGGACGAGGTGCATCCCCGGTCCGGAAATCTAATGCGCTCTCGTGCGGGCCTTTTCCGCGCGCGCCGCCGCGATTGCCGTCTTCACGTGCCGCTTTTCCTCAGGCGGCGGAAGCTGCGCCTTGATGCCGAGCGATTGCAGCCACAGCTCTCGGCACCAGCCCCTCGAATGATAGAGATGCTCGTCCTCCTGGTCCTCGATCTCCTCGTACGCTTCCTTGATCGCCTTGGCTTCCGCGGCTTTGAGCTTCTTCCCGGCGACGCCGATCAGTTCCCAATCGAGGTGATCTTTGGTCTCGGCGAGCACGACGCATTCGCACGCGACGATCTGCGCTGCATCCGGATCGCCGGCCGCGCGTGCTTCCTCCATGGCGTTGACGAACGAGGTACCCATCTTGTGGAGGATCTTCGTGCCTGGGGTCTGCTCCTTCGGATCGAGACCGAGCGTCTCACAGAGCTCGGTGAGCACGCGCACGTGGTTGCGCGTCTGCTCGAGGTATTTGGTCCACTCCTCCTCGAGGTCCTCGTTCTGCGTGCACTTGAGCGCGGTCTCGTAAATCTTCACTCCACCGCGCTCATGCTCCAGCGATTGCAGTAGCAGCTCTTTCAATTGTGGCGTTTCCATGTGGCCTCCGCTTCCGATGCAAGTGATTGTCGTTTTCGAGCAAGCGCTGTACCCGTCTAGGCTCGGCGTAGGTACGAGGCTCCCGGAGGTACGAGCCCAAGCCTCGGCTCGACAGGGCGGCACGCGCCTCCTGCCTGCGGCACAATGCTCGCGTGACGATCGCACGCGGATTCATCCTGCAGTCCACGTACCGGCTGATGACGCGCGGGAACGGCCGGCGTGTTCCGGTTGTACATCTGTACGGCCGGCTCGAGGGCGGCGGCGCCTTCGCCGTGCGGGATGACCGCACTCACCCCTTCTTTTACGTGCGCGCTTCGGATGTGGAGCGTGCACGCTCGCTGCGGGTGGGCGACGCCCAGATCGTCGACCGCCGGACCTTCGACGGAGAACGCGTCGCTTGCGTGCGGATGGAGGTGCCGGGCGATGTGCCTCCGGTTCGCGATCGGCTGCACGCGGCCGGCATCGAGACCTTCGAGGCCGATGTGCGCTTTGCGACGCGCTATCTGATCGACCGCCACATCAGAGGCGGCTGCGAGATCGAAGGCGAAGTGCACTCGGAGCCGAGCGGCTTGACGGTGTTCGAGAATCCGACGGTGCGCGCGGCCGACGTGACGATCGAGCCGAACGTGCTGTCGTTCGACATCGAGACCGACGCTCGCGGCGAGCGCTTGCTCGCGATTTCGCTCTTCGGGCCACGCATCGACGAGGTGCTGATCGTCGACGGCAGCGGGCGATCGATGCCCGAGCGCGCGACGCGATGTGCGAGCGAGCTTGCAGCGCTTCGCGCATTCCGCGAGCGCCTTGCAACGCTCGACCCCGACGTGCTTAGCGGATGGAATATCGTCGATTTCGATCTCGCTGCGCTCGAGCGGATCGCCGCGCGACTGCGCGAGCCGCTCGATCTCGGTCGGGAGCCCGGCGCAATGCGCTTGCGCAAGCCCGAAGGCTATTTCGGCAGCGGCCAGGCCCTCATTCCCGGTCGCGTCGTGCTCGACGGGATCGATTTGCTGCGTGGGGCATTCGTGCGCATGGAGGACTACTCGCTCGATGCTGTCGCACGTGAGGTTCTCGGCGAGGGCAAGGCGGTCGCCGGCGATTCGCGCGATCGAATGGCGGAGATTCTGCACAACTATCGCCACGACCTGCCCGCGTTCGCGCTCTATTCCCGAACCGACGCCCGCCTCGCCTATCGAATCGTCGAAAAGCTCGACCTCGTGCGCCTCGCGTTCGCCCGCAGCCGCCTGACCGGCATGACCCCCGATCGAGTCTCGGCGAGCATCGCATCGTTCGATTTCCTGTATCTGGGCGCGCTCGACGCACTGCGCGTCGTCGCGCCGAGCGTGCGCGGGGACGATGCGCGGGTGCATGCCGCGCAACGCGGCGGGCACGTGCTGGAGCCCGTGACGGGACTGCATTCAAAGGTCTGGGTATTCGATTTCAAGAGCCTCTACCCGAGCCTCATCCGCACGTTCAACATCGATCCGCTGAGCTATGTCCCGGAATCGAACGCCGAGGCATCCTCGAGCGGCGGAATGGATCCGATCGAGACACCGGGTGGCGCCTTCCGCCGCGAGCCGGCGATCCTGCCGCGTCTTCTCGATGAGCTCTTCCCCATGCGCGAGGCGGCGAAGCGACGCGGTGATCAGGTCGCTGCGCACGCGATCAAGATATTGATGAACTCGTTCTATGGCGTGCTCGGCACACCCGCGTGCCGCTTCTTCAACCCGGCGCTCGCGAACTCGATCACGGGGCTCGGCAAGGAGATGCTGCTCTGGTCGAAGCGCTGGTTCGAGGCGGCGGGCTTCGAGGTCCTCTACGGCGACACGGACAGTCTGTTCGTGCGCTCGGGACGCGATGATCCCGCCGCGGCCTGCCTCGAGGCGCGGCACCTCGCGGCGACACTCAACGCCGAACTCGCTCGACACATCGAGGCGCGCTGGCGTGTGGCGAGCCGGCTCGAGCTCGAATTCGAGAAGCTGTATCTCAAGCTCTTCCTCCCCCATGCCCGTCACAGCACCCGAGGCGCGAGCAAACGTTATGCGGGACTGCTGTACCATGCGGCGTCCGAGACAGCCACCGCAGACGCCGCAAGTAACGCCGTTGTGGAGTTCGTCGGTCTGGAGGTCGTGCGGCGCGACTGGACCGCCCTCGCGAAACGCGTCCAACGCGAGCTCTATCAGCGACTCTTCACCGGCGAGGCCGTCGACACATACCTCGCGGAAACCGTCCGGCGGGTCCGCAGCGGGGAGCTCGACGAGGAGCTCGTCTATCGCAAGGGCTTGCGCAAAGACACGAACGATTACACCGCGACGACGCCGCCGCACGTCGTCGCTGCGCGCAAATCGGGACAGCCGCGCGGGCGCTCGATTCGCTATGTCATGACGGTCGCAGGCCCCGAGCCCCTCGACCGCATCGAGCACTCACTCGATCGCGAGCACTACGTTGAAAAGCAGGTGCGGCCGGTCGCCGAGCCGGTTCTCGAAGCGCTCGGCCTCGATTTCGAGCGGGTGATCGGCGATACGCGCCAGCTCGATCTGTACTCCTGATCCCGCCGATTCACTGTCCCGTGATCTGATCGAATATCCCCCCGTCGCCGAAGTGCTCCTTCTGCACGCGGCCCCACCCGCCGAAATCCGCGATCGGCACGAGCATGAGCTTCGGAAACTGCTGGGCATATTGAGCGGCGATCTGCACATCGCGAGGCCTGTAGAAGTGCCGCGCGACGATCTGCTGGCCCTCTTTGCCGTAGAGATAGCCGAGATAGGCTTGCGCAACCTCTCGCGTCCCGTGGCGCAGCACCACCTCATCGACCATTGCCACGCAGGGCTCCGCGAGGACGCTCACACTCGGCACCACGATCTGGAGCTGTCCGGCGCCGAGCTCGCGCATCGCAAGATGCGCCTCGTTTTCCCACGCGAGCAGCACATCTCCGATCCCGCGTTGCGCGAACGTCGTGGTCGAGCCGCGTGCGCCCGTGTCGAGTATCGGAACCTGCTTGTAGAGCTTGCCAAGGAACTGCCTGGCAGTCTGATCGGACCCGCCGGGCTGGCGTCGTGCCCATGCCCAGGCGGCGAGATAGTTCCAGCGCGCGCCGCCCGATGTCCGCGGATTCGGTGTGATCACCGCAATCCCCGGCCGGATGAGATCGCCCCAGTCGCGGATGCCCTTCGGATTGCCCTTGCGAACCAGAAACACGATCGTCGAGGTGTACGGGGCGCTGTTATCCGGCAGCCGGCTCTGCCAGTTGAGCGGCAGAAGTTTCCCGCGCGTTGCGATCGCATCGATATCGGCGGCCAGCGCGAGCGTCACGACATCCGCCGGCAGCCCGTTGATCACCGATTGGGCCTGAGTCCCGGAGCCGCCGTGCGATTGACGAATGCTCACGATCTGGCCCGTCTTCGCGCGCCAGTAGCGAGCGAAGGCGGCGTCGTAATCGTTGTAGAGCTCGCGCGTGGGATCGTAGGAGGCATTGAGCAGCGCGACACGCGCGGCTGCATGCGCCATCTTCGCACCGAGCGGCGCCGCGATACAGACGCCGGCCGCGCGTCCCGCGAGCGCCTGCAGCCCTGCGAGAAAACGTCGTCTCCCGATATTCATACGCTTGCTCGACACAGGACATCGAGTTTAGCGGCGTGCGGATCGCCGCGCAGCCTCAATGCCTCGAGCAGATGCGGCTCGAGCCCGCGCGCCGCATCCTGAACGGAGCGGGGACCGCCGAGCGCCGCGAGCTGGGTGATCTCGAGACCCGCGTATCCGCACGGATTGATGCGCTCGAACGGCTCGAGGTCCATGTTCACGTTGAGCGCGATCCCGTGATAGCTCGCTCCGCGGCGAATGCGCAGTCCAACGCTCGCGAGCTTTCGTCCCTCGACATAGACGCCCGGGGCATCGCGGCGCGAGCGCGCCTCGATGCCGAGCTCGGCGGCATAGCCGATCACGGCATTCTCGAGAGCCATGACGAGCTCGCGCACACCGAGGCCGAGCCGTTTCAAATCGAGGAGCGGATAGACCACGAGCTGTCCGGGGCCGTGATAAGTCACCTGCCCCCCACGGTCTGTTTGAATGACGGGTATTGCCCCGGGCGCGAGCACATGCTCGAGCTTTCCGGCGAGACCGAGCGTGAAGACCGCCGGATGCTCGAGGAGCCAGATCTCATCGGGCGTCGAGGCATCGCGCTCATCCGTGAAACGCTGCATGGCGCGCCAGGTGGGCTCGTATTCGACGAGCCCCGGCCGGCGCAAAACGACCTCAGCGCGCGCCGGCGAGCGCGCGGTTGTCGAGGCCGGCATTGTTCTTGGCGAGCGCCCGCTCCGCCCGGTAGCTCGAGCGCACGAGAGGGCCTGACACGCACTCGAGGAAACCGCGCGCGAGCGCCCACTCGCGGTAACCGTCGAATTCCGCCGGCGTGACGAAGCGCTCGATGGGCAGATGATTCACCGTCGGCCGCAAATATTGGCCGAGCGTGAGGATATCGACTCCGATCGCGCGCAAATCGTCCATCGTCTCGGCGATCTCGGCATCGGTCTCACCGAGGCCGAGCATGAGGCTGGTCTTGGTGAGCACGTTCGGGTTGCGGCGTTTGGCGTGCTCGAGCACCCGCAGCGTCTGCTCGTAGCCCGCGCGCGGGTCCCGCACGGGATGGGTGAGACGGCGCACCGTCTCGATGTTCTGAGCAAAGACATCGACGCCGGCATCGACGACGGTCTCCACATCCCGGAGCACGCCGCCGAAATCCGGCGTCAGGGCCTCGACCGCGGTGCCGGGATTGCGCGCCTTGATCGCGTGCACGCAGGCGGCATAGTGCGCCGCGCCCCCATCGGACAAATCGTCGCGGTCGACGGAGGTGAGCACCACGTATTTGAGCTTCATCAATTCGACGCTGCGGGCAGCGTTCGCCGGCTCCTCCGCATCGAGCCAACCGCGCGGATTGCCGGTGTCGACCGAGCAGAACCGGCAGGCGCGCGTGCAGACCGCTCCCATCAACATGAGGGTGGCCGTGCCTGCGTTCCAGCACTCCCCGATGTTCGGACACTTCGCCTCTTCGCACACCGTCGCGAGCCGATGCTCGTGGACGATGCCGCGAACGGCTCCGTAGCCCGACCCGGCGGGAGCGCGGACCTTGAGCCAGGGAGGCTTGCGAGCCGCTGGGGCGCTCGATCCGGCCGGCCGCGCCTTGATGCCGTCACGAATGGCGGTGAAGCCCTGCGGCGTCACGTATTTATCGCCGCTCGCCGCGCGTTTATCGCCGCTTTCCGCCCGATCCGACATGGTTCTATTGTACCGCAGCGCGCGCTCTGCTCCGCCCCGCCGCAAACACGACCTTCGCCGCAGGCTCCTCGAGCGCCGCCAGGCGCGGAATGGCCGCGCGCGCGAGCGCGAAGTAACGCGCGTCCCTCTCGAGCCCGATGCTCAAATAGCCCACCGCCTCGGCGGCCGCGAGCGTCGAGCCGGAGCCGGCGAACGGATCGAGGATGATCCCCTCCGCAAGCGGCAGCACTCCGCGCACGAGCGCACGCAGGAAGCGCTGCGGCTTGAGGCTCGGGTGCGGAGCGAGCCTGCGCTCGCTTGTCCGCGTCGGCGCCGACCGGATCACATCGCCGAACGGCTGTATGGCGGAGGGGCGTCTGAAGCCACCGGTTTTCCAGCGGCGCAGATTGTCTTGCGCCCGCCCATCGAGGCGTCTTCGAAAGAGCAGCCACGGCTCCCACATCGACCGCGGCATCACGCTCACGCCGGAGAACTCCCGGTGCGCCGACTTGGGTCGATCCCCGCCCCGCATCGTCATGACGAGCCGTGCCAGCTCGCCGCGCCGCTCGAGCCCTGCGCGTGCGAGCGCCCCCGACACGATGAACGACACGAGCGGGTGGCTCGCCACGACGACGTTCGCGCCGGGCACGAGCACCGGCAACAGTGCGCGTCCGAAATCGAAGAAGAATCGATCGAGCGAGTCGAGATCGCGCACCGTGAGCACGGTGAATCGCGGCAGGGGCGAGCGCTCGACGCCATCGAGACGAGGCGGTATCCGCCACACGCCTCCGCGTCCCGCGCGAAGCTTCGCCTGCTGCGACGGCGAGTATTCGTTGAGCCCGTACGGCGGGTCCGTGACGACCGCGTGAATGCTGCAGGGCGCCTGCCGAGCGAGCCACTCGAAGCAGTCGGCGTGGTGCAGGATCGAGCGACCATGGATGAACGTGCGCCGCGCAGCGCGCCTCGGAGCAAGCGCGGAGGACGCATCCACGCTATCTCTCGCGCATCCGCCGCAGCGTTGCATCGAGCGTTGCGAGCTGCTCCGGTGTGCCGAGGTTCATCCACTCGCCTCGGTGGATCTCCCCACGCAGCCGCCCGGCTACAATCGCGCGCCGCAGCACATCGACGAGCGGAAATCGCCCCGGCGAGCAATCTGCGAAGAGTGTGCGCCGGTACAAACCGATGTTCGCGTATGTGAGCGTTTCGTCCGCTCGCTCGATGACCCGCTCCCCGTCGAGCCCGAAATCGCCGCGTGGATGAAACGGAGGATTCGGAACGAGCACGATGCGCGCATCCGCCGCTGCATCGAGCGTCGCGAGCCGCGCAAAGTCGAAATCCGTCCAGATGTCTCCGCTCACGACGAGAAAAGGATCGCCGCCGAGGAGCGGCAGCGCGTGCACCACGCCCCCGCCCGTCTCGAGCGGCACCGGTCCCTCCTCGCTGTAGGCGATGCGAACGCCGAAGGCGGCGCCGTCGCCGAGGGCTGCGCGAATCTGCGCCCCCAGCCAGGAAAGATTGATCACGATGTCATCGATGCCGGCGCGCGCGAGCCGCTCGAGCATGTGGCCGATGAGCGGCTTGCCGCCCGCCGGAAGCAGCGGTTTCGGCGTGCGATCGCTGAGCGGTCGCATCCGCTCCCCCCGCCCCGCTGCGAGCACCATGGCCCTCATGTGGCTGCTTGCGGCTGAGACGCGCGTGAGCTCACCGCGGCGGCGGCGCGGGCGTTCGCCCGCGGCAATTCGGGCCCTGCGCGCCGCTCGAGGAGTCCTCCGAGCGGGGCGAGCTCACGGTGCTGCGCGCAAGTCTCGAGAACGTATCGCAGCGTGAGCGGCAGATCCCGCAAATAGCCGCTCTTGCCGTCCCGATACCAAAGCCTCGCAAAAATGCCGAGCACCTTGAGATGCCGCTGCACGCCGATGAGATCGACCCAGCGCGTGAGCTCCCGATCGCTCGCGCAAGCCTCGAATCCGCGCGCGGCGAGCCGCATGCGATGCTCGCTCACCCACTCGAGAACCCGCTCACGCGGCCAGGCGATGTAGCAGTCCTTGAGGAGCGAGACGATGTCATAGCCGATCGGTCCGCGCAGCGCATCCTGGAAATCGATCACGCCCGGGTTGCGCCGCTCGAGCACCATGAGATTGCGCGAGTGGTAGTCCCGATGGACGAAGACCTGCGGCTGTGCGAGCGCCTCCCCGGTCAGCCACTCGAAACACTGCGTGAAGGTCTCGCGCACCTCGCTCGTGAGGGCGAGCCCGAGATGGCGGCTCCAGAACCACTCCGGCATCAGCGCCATCTCCCGGAGCAGCGGTTCGCGATCGTAGGGCTCGAGAGCGCCGGCGGCCGCGGCACCGCGCGCCTGGATATCCGCGAGCGCATCGAGCGCATCGCCGTAGAGCGGCTCGGGATCCGCCCCGGCCTCGAGCCGCGAGAGATAGTGCGCGCTCCCCAGGTCCTCGAGCAGCAGCAGACCGCGCCCGGGATCGGATTCGTGCACGTGCGGCACGTGCACGCCGAGCGATTCGAGGAGTGCGCTCACCTTCAGATACGGGCGCACGTCCTCGCGCGCGGGCGGCGCATCCATCACGATGAACGTCCCGCGCTCGTGAAACGCACGAAAGTAGCGCCGGAAGCTCGCATCGTTCGAGGCGGGCTCGATGCGCTCCACAGCGAGCGCGAGCTCGCGCGCGAGCCACTCTCGAATCAACTCGAGGCGTGCGTCGGCGGCAGCGCCCCTCGGGAGCCCGGCGGCAGCACCGCTCGGGGAGTCGGCCTGGGACATGGGATTCCGTGGATATCGAAGCGTCGAACGCGATGGCGGCGCCGTCGCGCCATTATAATGCCCGGCCGCATGCTGCCTGCGCGAACACCGTCCCCGCTGTGCCGGCCGTCACGCCCGGGGCGATGCGCGGAGCGATCGGCGTGCGCTACCGCAATTCTCGGGCTGCAAGCGATCGTTGCGTCGCTTTTCGCGCTCGTGACGCCGCACGCGGTTCACGCCGCACCACCGGCAAGCCCGGAGGAGGAAGCGCACTCGCCGATGCAGTTCTGCCCCGCCGCAGTGCTCCCGGGGACACCGCCCGCGAAGGAGACCAAGCCCGACGCGAACGCGAAGGCCGACCTGTTCGCCGACAACGTCACGGTCGATGCGAACGGCAACTACAGCCTGAAGGGACACGTGGAGGTGCGCCAGGACGATCGCAAGGTGACCGCCGACGAGGCGCAGTACGATGAGGCGACCCACGCGCTGAGCGCGAAGGGCTCGGTAGTATATGAGGACCCGATCGTGCGCCTCTCCGGGCGCAGCGGGAGCTATTCCCCGACGGCGGGCGCGGACGTGAGCTCCGCGCAATTCGAGCTGTTGCAGCGCTCGGCGCGCGGCTCGGCGAGCTCCATCGATCTCACGCCGGCGGGCATCATCGACCTGCGGGGCGTCACCTTCACCACCTGTCCGCGCACGGATGAGTCCTGGCAGCTGCATGCCAAGGCGCTCAAGCTCGATACTGGACGGCAGGTCGGCACCGGGCGCGGCGCGAGCGTCGATTTCCAGGGCGTCCCCGTTCTCTACATCCCGTGGTTCTCCTTTCCTCTCGGCAACGATCGCAAGACGGGATTTCTCTTTCCCAGCATCGGCAACAGCTCCCTCTCGGGCTTTGAATTGCAGGCTCCCTTCTACTGGAACATCGCGCCGAATGCGGATGTGACCTTCTATCCGATGCTCTACAGCCGGCGCGGCATAGACCTCGCGGGCGATGCGCGCTTCCTCACCTCCAATCAATCGGGCGAGCTCACCTGGCACTATTTGCCCGACGACCGCCTCGCCGGACACGGAATCGATGCGCGCGCCGCGAGCGATCGCAGCTTCGTGAGGCTGCGCGATACGATGAGCCTGCCGGACGATGTGCGCATCTCCGTCGACGCCGCAAACGTAAGTGACGTCGACTACTTTCAGGACTTCGGCAACGGCCCCGAGGCGACGAGCACCGCATTCGTCGAGCGTCGCGCCATCGCGAGCTACCGCGACGAGTATTGGAATCTCGGCGCCGAGGCGCAGCAGTATCAGACGATCGATGTGGCGCTCCCCGGGATCTATCGGCCTTACGCGCGCGCGCCGCGGCTCTATGCGGATGGGGATTTCGGCTGGGGCTCCTGGGGCCTTTTTCGCTACGGTTTCGACTCCGAGCTCGTCAACTTCACGCGGTCCGTGGGTGTGACCGGATGGAGGCTCGATCTGTCGCCTCGCGTCGGCTTCGATTACGAGGACCCCGGCTACTTCATACGCTCGAGCCTCGCATGGCGCTATACCGCCTATTCGCTCGACAACGTGCTCCCGGGAGAGGCCAGCTCGCCCTCGCGATCTCTGCCGATCGCGAGCTTCGAGTCGGGGCTGGAGTTTGAAGGGCCCGCCGGAGGCGGGCGCTCTCTCACGGTCGAGCCGCGCATGCAATACGTCTACGTCCCCTACCGCAATCAGGACTCGCTGCCGCTGTTCGACACGGCGCTGCCCGATCTCAATCTCGTCCAGCTCTTTCGCACCAATCGGTTCGTCGGCGCCGACAGGGTGAGCGATGCCGACCAGCTGACCGCCGGCGTCACCACGCGGCTCCTGAGCCAAACCGGTCAGCAGTATCTCGCGGCGACACTCGGCGAGACCTACGACTTCGAGACCCCGCGCGTGCAGCTGCCCGGCGAGACGCTCGATGACCGCAAGACCTCCGACATCGTCGGGGAGGTGGTCCTCTCCGCCTTCAAGAATTGGAACGTCGATCTGAACCTTCAGTGGAATCCGGCCGCACCTCGGGCCGAACGCACTTTCGTCCAGCTGCAGTTCAAGCCCGGCGCCGAGAGCGTCATCAACGTCGCTTATCGCTATCAGCGCAACATTGTGCTGCCCACGGCGTATGCAATCCCGGGCCCCGGCTACACGATGGCCGGGGTGGGGTATCAAAGCGCGAGCCTCGATCAGGCGGAAGTCTCGGGGGCGTGGCCCGTGGCGCGCCACTGGAGCGTGCTCGGCCGCATGGTGTACGACCTCGACGTGCACCAGGCACTCGATCGCCTGTTTGGGTTCGAGTACAGCGCCTGCTGCTGGCGGGTCCGCGTTCTCGCGCGGCGCTATGTCATCAACGGGGGGCTCGGGGGCACCACCGGAGAGCAGGACACGGCTTATCTGTTCCAGCTGCAACTTACCGGCCTCGCCGGTGTCGGACCAGCTACCGACGCTTTCCTCGGGACGGCGATTCGGGGATACTCGCCAGCTTCGTCCAGCCGCTGAGAACGATGGTCAGAACATTCCGCGCCGCCGGGCGCCTGCTTGCTGCCGCCCTCCTCGCCTTTGCCGGACTCGGGCTGAGCGCAACCGTACACGCGCAAACGCGCGACCTGGCCACCCAGGGTGTCCCGCTCGACCGCATTGCAGCCGTCGTCAATGACGGAGTGGTTCTCGAGAGCGAAGTGGATAGCGAGACGGCACTCGTTACCGAGCGGTTGAAGCAGCAGAAGCTCGAGCTCCCGGCGGAGAACGTGCTGCGCAAGCAGGTGCTCGACCGGCTCATCATGCAGCAGATAGAGATGCAGCAGGCTATCCGGGCCGGTATCAAGGTCTCGGACGAGCAGCTGAACGATGCGCTCCAGGAGGTTGCGCAGCGCAATCAGATCAAGCTCGCGCAGCTGCCCGATGCGCTTGCCGCCCAGGGAATCGATTACGCCTCGTACCGCGACACGATGCGCAAGGAGCTCGCCCTGACGCTCCTGCGCCAGCGCGACGTACTCGACCACATCTCGGTCACCCCGCGCGAGATCGACCGCTATCTCGATCGCGAGACCAAGCACCCCTCGGGAACGACCGAGTACAACATCTCCCACATTCTCATCGCGGTACCCGAGAACGCGACGCCGCAGCAGATCGAGCAGGCTGCCGGGCGCGCTCAGGAGGTTTACCGGCTCGCCAAATCGGGAGAGGACTTTGCGAAGCTTGCAGTCACCTATTCGAACAGCGATACGGCGCTCGAGGGCGGCAAGCTCGGCTGGCGCAAGGGCACGGAGCTGCCGACGTTCCTCGCCGATGAGGTGCTGAAACTCAAGCCCGGTGAGGTGAGCGAGCCGATTCGCGAGCCGACCGGCTTTCACCTCGTCAAGCTCAACGACGTCCGCAACGATGCGAAGCGTGTCCTCGTCGATCAGGTGCACGTGCGACACATCCTCATGCGGACCAACGAGCTGCAGGACGATGCGACCGTCGAGGGCAAGCTCGAGCAGATCCGCGACAAGATCATGAAGAACGGCGCCGATTTCGCGGTGCTCGCACGGACCTTATCCCAGGACCCCGGTTCGGCGGCCGACGGCGGCGATCTCGGTTGGGCGAGCCCCGATGTCTACGCGCCCGAATTCGCGAAGGTGGTCGAAGACCTCAAGGTCAATGAGATCAGCGAGCCGTTTCACACTCAGTACGGCTGGCACATCGTCCAGTTGCTCGGCCGCCGTCGCTACGACAGCACCGAAGAGCTCAAGCGCAAGCACGCAGCGGACGAGATCCGCGCGAGCAAGTCCGACGAGGAAACCGAGCTCTGGATGCGTCGCCTGCGCGATGAGGCGTACGTCGAATACAAAGGATAGCCTCCTTCGCGTTTGCGAAGCGGGGCCATGAAAACCGCACCCCGCATTGCCCTTACCTCCGGCGAGCCGGCCGGCATCGGACCGGACCTCTGTCTGCTGCTCGCCCGCGAGGGGGGCGATCTCCCCTGCGAGCTGATATGCCTCGCCGATCTCGACCTGCTCGCCGCGCGTGCCCGGCTGCTCGGGATGGCGGATGTCGACCTGCACCGCTACGAGCGTTCGCGCGAGCGGCGGGTTGCTGAGCCCGGGCGGCTTCTGGTCCTCAACTGCCCACTCGCCGCACCGTGCGAGCCGGGCCGACTCGACGTTCGCAATGCCCGATCGGTGCTCACGATGCTCGACCGCGCGATCGACGGTTGTCTCGAGGGTGAATTCGACGCCATGGTCACGGCTCCCGTGCAGAAGAGCTGCATGCTCGATGCGGGCATCGCCTTCTCGGGTCACACGGAATACCTCGCCGAGCGCACCGGGGCGCCGCGACCGGTCATGATGCTCGCCGCCGCGGCAAGCACCGGCCCCCCCGCTGCCGCAAGCGCCGGGACCCGCGTTGCCGCCAGCACCGGGACCCCCGTCGCGGGCGCCCTGCGCGTGGCCCTCGCCACCACTCACCTGCCGTTGCGCGCGGTGAGCGGCGCGATCAGCCTCGAATTGCTCGAGGAGATTCTCGACATCCTGGCTCGCGACCTCGCGCGCTGGTGGCGGCTGCCGGCGCCGCGGATCGCCGTCTGCGGCCTCAATCCGCACGCCGGCGAAGGCGGCCATCTCGGAGATGAGGAGGTGCGCACGATTGCGCCCGCGATTGCGCGTGCCCGCGAGCGCGGCATCCGAGCCGACGGGCCTTTTCCCGCAGACACTGTTTTCGTTCCGCAGCTGCTCGAGCGATACGACGCGGTGCTCGCGATGTATCACGATCAGGGACTGCCGGTCATCAAACACGCGCGCTTCGAGAGCGCCGTCAACGTGACGCTCGGACTGCCGATCGTGCGCACCTCGGTCGATCACGGCACCGCGCTCGATCTCGCCGGTACGGGCCGCGCGCAAGTCGGAAGTCTGCTTGCAGCCATCCGGCTCGCCGCCGAGCTGGCAGCCGGCTGATTCAGAGCCGTCCGGCGGCGCCGTGCAGCCTCCCCGCAAGCGTTTCGGGCAGCACTTCCTGCACGACCCGGCGATCATCGAGCGCCTGGTGCACGCGATCGATCCACGCACAGGCGACCACTTCGTCGAAATCGGTCCCGGCCGCGGCGTCCTCACTCGACGGCTGCTCGCAACGACGCTCGCCTCGCTCGATGCGATCGAGATCGACCGCGACTTGAGCGCACGCCTCGAAGTCGAGCTCGACGCCGATCCGCGCTTCGCATTGCATCGCGCGGATGCGCTCGCGACCGATCTCGAGGCACTCGCGCGCTCACGCGGCGGGCCGCTGCGTCTCGTCGGCAACCTGCCGTACAACCTCTCGACGCCGCTTCTCTTTCATTTCATCGCCTGTCGTGCCGCTCTCCTCGATCTGCACGTGATGCTGCAGCGTGAGGTCGTCGCCCGCATGGCAGCCCGGCCCGGAACGGCGGAGTACGGGCGCCTGACGGTGATGCTCGCACCCTGGGTTTCGGCCGAGCCGCTTTTCGATATCGGCCCGGGCGCCTTTCAGCCGCCGCCCCGCGTGTGGTCGACGGTCGTGCGCCTCAGGGTTCTGCCGCAGCCCGCTTTCGTCGTGAGCGGCGGATTCGCGCAGGTGGTCGCCACCGCCTTTGCGCACCGGCGCAAGACGCTCCGCAACGCGCTGCGAGGCCTTTTGACCGCGGCGGACATCGAGGGATGCGGGCTCGATCCCGGTGCCCGCCCCGAAACCATCCCGCCGAGCCGGTTCAATGATCTCGGTGCTCTCCTTCCGGGCCCTCCGGCCGCACGGACCGGTCCGCACCGTCGTACAATGCGACAGGCCAGCCGCTCCGGCTCCTGACGAGGTGCTGTGCATGTCCGTCTATCGCCGCATGCTGCTCGCGACGGATCTCAGCGACGACAGCCTCTCCATTGCGCAACGCGCGCAAGCCCTCGCCTCCTCTCTCGGAGCGGAGCTCGACGTACTCCACGTCGTCGAGTACGTTCCAGTCGAGCCCATGGGCGAGACTCTGATGCCCGCGGTGCAGATCGAGGAGGAGCTGCTCGCGCGCGCTCGCAAGCAGCTGCAGGCCCTCTCGGCCGAGCTCGGCATTCCCGCCGAGCGCTGCAGCGTCGAGACCGGCAATATCAAAGCGGAGATCGTCCGCGCCGCTCGCGAGCGCCGGTCCGATCTCATCGTGGTCGCGAGCCGCGAGCGCCACGGTCCGTCCATCTTCCTGAACCTCACCGAGGATACCGTGCTGCATGCGGCCCCCTGCGACGTGCTCGCGATGCGGGTGGGTCGCTGATCATTCTCGATCGAGCGGTGCGCTACGCGATCGGAGATATTCAAGGGTGCGCGAAGGAACTGCGCGAGCTTCTCGCGCGCCTCGACTTCTCGGCCGATCGCGACGAGCTCTGGTTCGTCGGCGATCTCGTCAATCGCGGCCCGCGCTCGCTCGAAGCGTTACGCGAGGTGCGAGCGCTCGGTGCCAACGCGACCGTCGTCCTCGGCAACCATGATCTGCATCTGCTTGCCGTCGCTTTCGGCGCGCGCCCGGCAGGTCGCGCGGGCGACACGCTCGACGATATCCTCGCGGCCCCGGACCGCGAATCGCTCATCGAGTGGCTGCTCGGGCGCCCGCTCGTCCACTTCGATGGCGCGCGCCGCGATCTGCTGATTCACGCCGGCGTGATCCCCGAGTGGAGCGTGCCGCAGACGCTCGCGCTCGCCGGCGAAGTCGAGACGGCATTGCGCCGCGACCCTCATGCTTTCTTTGCTGAGATGTACGGCGATCGACCGGACCGCTGGAGCGATGAGCTCGCAGGGCCTGAGCGCTTGCGCTTCATCGTCAATGTGCTCACGCGCATGCGCGTCTGCACGGCCGACGGGCAGATCGACCTCGCGGTCAAAGGCCCGCCGGCGAAGGCCCGCCCTGGCTTTCGTCCTTGGTTCGAGCACGAGCACCGGGCGAGCCGCGACGCGCGGATCGTGTTCGGCCACTGGTCCGCGTTGGGCTATGTCAATGCGCGAGGTGTTCTCGGACTCGATACAGGCTGCGTGTGGGGAGGAGCGCTCACGGCCGAGCGTCTCGATGCCGATGAGCCCCCCGTCAGCGTGCCCTGCAGCGGCTATCGCTCACCCGGTAAAGGCTCGGCCGCGTGACTTGAGGGCGCAGGCGCCCATCCCACATTGATGCGAGACGTTGCGCGGGTATAAAGCGCGGTCGGGAGAACCAGGTCCACCGGCTGCGCGCCGGTCCGGACGATCGGGACCACCCAGCGTTGCTCGCCTCGAACGTCGAGTTCCCCGACCGAGCCCGGCATCACGCGCAGGGCGAGCCGGAAAGGCCAGGTCGTGCCGGCGGGAGTCGCGAGCACGATCTCCCCCGTTCCCGAGATCCCTCGTAGATCGACGACGAGGGTATTGCGGTTCCAGTACTGTGGGAATGGCGCGGCAGCGCCTGCGGCGCCGGTAATGACGAGCTCGTGCACCGCCTGAGGCGGAGGGGCGGGGCGATGCGACCAGGGCATGTGCCAGTGGGGCAGATGGCTGCAGCCCGCTGCGCAGCCTGCTCCGCAGACCGCAACGGCGGCCGCCATGAGCCGCACCCTCATCCGGGCACCTCCTTCGGCCACCCCCCAACCTCCCACCGGCCGCCCTCGCGGGCCCATGCGCTACGATACGCGAGTCGGCCTTCCGGGGCACACCCGTATGCAGACACAGACACTCAAGCCCGTCGACTTTCGCCGCTGGATCGACGCAAACCGCGAGCTGCTCAAGCCGCCGGTCGGCAACAAGCGCGTCTTTCGCGACAGCGAAATGATCGTGCAGGTGGTCGGCGGTCCGAACTCGCGCAAAGATTTCCACGTCGACCCCGGCGAGGAGCTCTTCTATCAAATCGAGGGCGACATGCTGCTCCGCACGGTGCAGGACGGCAGGCTCGTCGATGTGCCGATCCGCGAAGGGGAGATGCTGCTGCTCCCCGCGCGCATCCCGCATTCCCCGCAGCGCTACGCCGACACGATCGGCCTCGTCATCGAGCGCGACCGGCGCGCAGGTGAGGTGGATGGTCTGCAGTGGTACTGCGAGCGCTGCGGTCGGCTCCTCTACGAGGAGTTCTTCCCGCTCACGAACATCGAGACCCAGTTCCCGCCGGTTTTCGAGAGATTCTTCGGCAGCCTCGAGAGGCGCACGTGCAAGCACTGCGGCGCCGTGATGGAGCGGCCGGGTTGAGAGCGCGCGTGAGCGCCGGCGGCGCCGAGTGGGAAATCGAGCTCGACCGCCCGGTGAGTCTCGCCATCGAGACGAGCTTCGCGGGCGAGGGGCTCGGCGCTTTCGGAGCGCCCCGGCCAAGCTCGCATCCTCTGCTCGTCCCCGGATTCAGCGGCAGCGTCGCCTCCGGCGCTAGCTGCAATTGCCGCACGATCGCTCTCACGCCGCATTGCAACGCCACGCACACGGAGTGCGTGGGGCATCTCACCTCGCAAGCGCTCGATGCCGTGAGAGTCGTGCCGGTCGGACTCCTGCCCACTGCGCTCGTGACCGTCACGCCGGAACAGGATCGCGAGGCTGCACGCGCAAAGGACGCGGCGCCTGCCGGGGACTCGATCATTTCGCGGCAGCTCCTCGAGACCTCCTGGCCGCGAGCCCAGAGGTCTATTCACCCGAGCGCGGCGGTGATCCGAACGCTCCCGAACGATCTGGCAAAACGTCATCGCGATTACACCGACGGCAGCGCTCCTTATCTCACGGCCGAGGCCGCGCGCTGGCTCGTCGAGCGGGGTATCGATCATCTGATCGTGGATGTGCCCTCGGTCGATCGGATGATGGATGAAGGCCGGCTCGTCGCGCATCGCATCTTCTTCGGCCTGCCTCCCGGGTCGAGCGACCTCGCACTCGCGGCGCGCGCCCACTGCACGATCACCGAGCTCGCGTACGTACCGGACTCGGTGGCGGACGGTGTGTACTTCCTCGAGATCCAAATTCCGGCACTCGCGGGGGATGCCGTGCCGAGCAGGCCGCTGCTCTATGCCGCGGAGCGGATCGGTGAGCGAAACAAACATGTCCGCCGATGAGCTGACACTCGCCGCCGCACGAGCGCGCGATGCGGCCGATCCGCTTGCGGGTTTCCGGCGCGAGTTCGCGCTCCCGCGCGATGCGCGAGGCGAGCCGCTCGTCTATCTTTGTGGACACTCGCTCGGTCCGATGCCCCTTGCGGCGCGCGAGCTCGTGCTCGAGGAGCTCGATGACTGGGCGCGTCTCGGTGTTCTCGGTCACGAGGCAGCGCGGCGGCCTTGGATCGACTACGCGGAATCGCTGCAGCGCGGCCTTGCGGCGCTGACCGGAGCACGTCCGGGCGAAGTCGTCGCGATGAGCTCCCTCACCATCAATCTGCATCTGATGCTCGCGAGCTTCTATCGTCCCGCGGGGCGGCGGACGAAGATTCTCGTTGAATCGGGAGCATTCCCTTCGGACCGCCACGCCGTCGCCTCGCAGATCGCCTGGCACGGACTCGACCCCCGCACCGAGCTGATCGAGCTCGGCCCGAGCGATGGCGCCGCCGACCTCATCGATATGGCCGCGATCGAGACGCTGCTCGCGCAGCGCGGCGAGGAGATCGCCGTCGTCCTCTGGCCGGGCGTGCAGTACCTCACCGGGCAGGCCTTCGACATCGCAGCGGTTGCGCGCGCGGCGCATCGCGCGGGCTGCATTGCCGGTTTCGACCTCGCGCACGCGATCGGCAACGTGCCGCTTGCATTGCATGCCGCGGACGCCGATTTCGCGGTCTGGTGCAGCTACAAATATTTGAATGCCGGACCGGGAGCGATCGGCGGCTGCTTCGTCCACGAGCGCCACGGCGCCAATCGCGGCGTGCCTCGGCTCGCCGGCTGGTGGGGTCACGACCCGGCGACTCGGTTCGACATGCGGCCCGAATTCCGGCCCGCGCCCGGCGCAGCAGGCTGGCAGGTGAGCAATCCGCCCATTCTCTCGGCGACCCCGCTCCTCCCCTCGCTGCGGCTGTTCGAGTCGGCGGGCATCGAGCGGCTTCGCGAGAAATCCGAGGCGCTCACAGGATTCCTCGAAGCTCTCCTCGAGCCTCTGCCGCTCGAGGTCGTCACGCCGCGCGATCCGGCATCCCGCGGTTGTCAGCTGTCGCTGCGCATCCGTACGCGAGCGGCCGCCGGCCGCCACCCGCACGGGCTGGCGCTCATCGAGAAACTCGCCGCCGCCGGCATCGTCTGCGACGCGCGCGAGCCCGACATCGTGCGCGTCGCTCCGGCGCCGCTCTACAACGGCTTCGTCGACGTGTTCCGCTTCGCCGAGCGGCTCGCCCTCGCGCTGCGACCGGAACGATGATGTGCTCGATGCGATGATGTGCGCGATGCCATGAGCAGAGGCGCCGTCAATGTCGTCGGCGCCGGCCTCGCCGGGCCGCTGCTCGCCATTCTGCTCGCGCGCCGCGGATTCGCCGTGACGCTCTACGAGCGCCGCGCGGACCCCCGTCATGCTTCGAACGATGCGGGCCGCTCGATCAATCTCGCGCTCGCGGCGCGCGGCATCCGCGCGCTCGAGCATGCCGGCCTCATGCCGCGCGTGCGCGCGCTCATGATCCCGATGCGCGGCCGCATGCTGCACGAGCCCGGCCGCCCGCCGGCCCTGCTACCCTATGGACAGCGCGAGGAGGAGGTCATCTACTCCGTAGGCCGCGCGGCGCTCAATCGGCTGCTGATCGGCGAGGCCGCACGGCACCCCGGCATCCAACTGCGCTTCGGCGAAGCGTGCACGACAGTCTCACCGGCAGATGACCGGCTCGTACTGAATCCCGCCCCTCGCGATGCTGCCTCCGCCGCCGGCCAAACGGCCGCCGCCCAATCGGGCCCCGCTCCAGCGGGCCCCGCCCCCTCGGGCCCCGGCCAATCGGGCACCACACGCGAGGTGCCCCTCGCCCCGACGATTGCAACGGACGGTGCGGGCTCAGCTGTGCGCGCGAGCCTTGCCGCTCAGGGGCTGATTGCCGTGCGCGAAGAGCCCCTCGATCACGATTACAAAGAGCTCGCGATACCGCCCGGAAGCGGACGCCCTGCTCTCGATCCGAACGCACTGCATGTCTGGCCGCGACGCGGCTTCATGCTGATCGCGTTACCGAATACCGATGGGAGCTTCACGGCCACTCTGTTCCTGCCGCGCGAGGGCATCCCGAGCTTCGCCATGCTCGCCGATGGGGCGGCGATCGACGCCTTCTTCGCTCGCGAGTTCCCCGATGCCCGCGCGCTCGTGCCCGATCTCGAGCGGCAGTTTCGCGAGCATCCGCAGGCTCGCCTCGGCACCGTGCACGCCGTTCCCTGGCATATCGGAGGCGCGGTGCTCCTCCTCGGCGATGCGGCCCACGCGATCGTGCCGTTTCACGGACAAGGCATGAACGCAGCCTTCGAGGACTGCCGCGTGCTCGATGAGTCGATCGACGCTCACGAGAGCTGGGAAGCGCGCTTCGCGGCCTTCGAGGTCGGCCGCCGCGCGAACGCGGAGGCGATCGCTCGCATGGCCGTCGAGAACTACGGCGAGATGCGCGCAGCGGTGCTCGAGCCGCGCTTCCTGCGGCAGAAATCCTGGGCGCTCGAGCTCGAGCGCTCATTTCCCGGGCGGTTCATTCCGCGCTACTCGATGGTGATGTTCCACCCGGAGATTCCGTACGCCGAGGCGCTCCGCCGCGGGACCGTGCAGCAGGAAATATTGGATGCCCTCGAGGAGCGCGGCGCGGGCTCACCGCGGCTCGATCTCGATTTTGCGCGGGAGATGATCGACGCAAAACTCTGAGCTCGAGAGGCTCATGTCCTCTCGAGCACACTCATGTCCTCTCGAGCACGCTGAACGTCATGGCATACGCGTGCTGCGCATCGGCCGGATGCTCGAGGCGTTCCGTTTCCCGCCACTCGCGAGGGTCGAGGGGCGGAAAGTACACATCGCCGCTCACCTGCGCGTGAACCCGCGTGAGATCGATCCGCCGCGCGAGCGGCAGCGCCAGGCGAAACACTTCGGCTCCTCCGATCACCGCCAGCTCCGCGGCGCCCCGATGGCGCGCTTCCGCGAGCGCCTCGTCGATCGAATGCACGGAGATTGCACCCGGCGGTGCAGCCCATTGCGCCGAATGCGTGAGCACGAGGCTCGTGCGGCCGGGCAGAGGGCGGCCGATCGACTCGAACGTGCGCCGCCCCATGAGCATCGGCTTTCCCATCGTGAGCGACTTGAAGCGCTTCAAATCCGCGGGTAAATGCCAGGGAAGCTGACCCGCTCGGCCGATGACGCCGTTCTCCGCGACCGCGACGAGCAGCGTGATCGTGGCATCGCGACTCGAGCTCATCGGACCTCGGCTCATCGGACCTCGGCTCATCGGACTTCGGCGACGGCCTCAGATCTCGACGACCGTATTGAGGATCATGACGTCCTTCGCGGGCATGCGGAAGAATTCCGCGGAGCTCGCGCTGCGCCGCTGCATCCGGGCGAAGAGCCGGCGTTTGAGGCCCTGCCAGCCGGGACGCGGACGTGCAACGACGACATGCGCGCCGATGAAAAACGAGCAGTCCTCGAGATAGACGCGCAAGCCGCGCGTGCGGCACGCGCGCAGCGCCTCGCGCATGTCCGGCGTCTCCATGAAACCGAAGAACGCCGTTACCTGGTATATCCCCGGCATCAACTCCTTGATCCGCACGCGATCCGCGCGGGCGAGCCGTGGGCTGCGCAGGATCTCGAAGTTGAGAATCAAGCAGCGCTCGTGCAGGACCTTGTTGTGCTCGAGATTGCGGATGAGCGCCGAAGGAACGAAGCCAGGATGGCTCGCGAGATAGACTCCCGTGCCCGGAACGCGGCCGGCGTTGTCGACGACCTGCGGGAGCCGCGCGAGCGGCACGGCCATCTGGGCAAGCGCATGCCGCAGATCGAGCCGCCCGCTACGCCAGACCGAGAACGTCGTGAAGACGACCGCCGCGAGGGCGAGCGGCACCCAGCCGCCCGATTCGACTTTGGTCGAGTTGCCGAGAATGAACACCAGGTCCATGCCGAGCAGCAGGCTGAAGAGCAGCGCGACGCGCCATTTGGGCCATCCCCACTGCGTCGTCGCGACGAATGAGCCGAGGATCGTGGTGATGAACATCGTGCCGACCACGGCCGCCCCGTAAGCTCCGCCGAGCGCATCCGAGGAGCCGAACCCGAGCACGAAGCCGATGACGGCGATGAACTGCAGCGCGTTGACCACCGGCACGTAGATCTGCCCCTGCTCGAGGGCCGAGGTCTGCAGCACGCGGATGCGAGGAAGCATGTCGAGCTGGACGGCCTGCTTGGCGACGGAAAACGCGCCTGAGATGACGGCCTGCGAGGCGATCACGCCGGCGGCTGTGGCGAGCGCGAGCATGAATGGCAGCAGCGTCGGCCCGACGAGGCTGTACATCGGCCGGGCCACCGGCCCGCCCGCCTTGAGCAGCAGTGCCCCCTGACCGAAATAGTTCAGCAGCAGCGCAGGCCAGACGAGCCCGAACCAGGCGATCCGCACCGGCGACTTGCCGAAGTGACCCATATCGGCATAGAGCGCCTCACCGCCCGTGATGGCGAGAAAGACGGCGCCGAGGATGGCGAGGGAAAGCCCCGGGGAGTTGAGCAGCACCCACACCGCGTACCTCGGATTGATTGCGACCAGGACCGCGGGATTGGAGACGATTGCAAATGCTCCCGAGATGCCGAGCGCCAGAAACCAGAGAATCATGATGGGCCCGAACCAGCCGCCCACCCGGCCCGTGCCGCGCCTCTGGATCCCGTAGAGCGCGACGAGCACGAGCAGCGTGACCGGGATGACGGCGCGCGAGAAGCCGGGATCGACGAGCTTCAGTCCTTCGACCGCGCTCAATACCGTGATCGCGGGGGTGATCAGCGCATCGCAGAAGAAGAGCGCCGTGCCGGCAAGCGCGAGGCTCACGACGAGCCGCGACCACAGACCGATCTGAAGCAGATTGCGCTGGGCAAGTGCGAACAGGGCGAGAATGCCGCCCTCGCCCTCGTTGTCGGCGCGCATCATCACGACGACGTATTTGAGCGTGACCGAGAGCGCGAGGCTCCAGAAAATGAGAGAAGCGATGCCGAGGACCGCTGCCGGGCGGTACGGCCCGGCCGCACCGAGCGACTGCTCGAACGCATAGAGCGGACTCGTGCCGATGTCGCCGTAGACGACGCCGAGTGCCGCAACGGCGCTCGCGAGCGCCGTTTTGGGCGCTTCGGCGTCCACGATCGCATGATTCATGGCGGGCTGCATCGCTCTTGGCCTCGCGAATCAGCGCTTTCGAGTCCGCCTGCGCTTGCCCGCACTCGCGGTCGCCTCACGGGAAGCGGCCGATCCTTTGCGCGCGCGCCGTCCGGCGCCATTCCTGCGCCGCGGCGGCCAGAGCATCGTGCCGCGGCACTCCTTGCTCCCGCAGCGGCAGGCGTAAATCTCGTCGATGTTCGGCGGATCGCCGCGCTCGCGGCCGATCTGATAATCGTACGAGAGCTCCTCTCCCGGGACGATGTCGCGGATCGCATCGATGAAGACGCGACGCCGCTCGATCACCGACTCGCAGTTCGGCTCGCAGGAGTGATTGATATAGCGCGCATCGTTCCCATCGACTCCGGCATCGATGACGAGCCCGCTGTCTACGCTGAACAGGAACGTGTGGTTGTCGCTTTCGTCGTGATCCTCGTAACGCCGGTCCGCCACCCGATGCGAGATGCGCTCGCCCAGGTACTCGACGATGCGTGTGCCCTTGCGGATGCGGCGCACGGCGAACACGCCACGGCCGTGCACGCGCGAGCGTCGCACCTTGAAGAGCGGCCCTCGTCGGCTGCCTGAGCCCTTTCCCGCGCGAGCCATGTTCCCTGAGCGGCCCGCTACACCGCGACCGGTGCGGCGATGGGAGGATGATGACGGTAGCCCACGATCTCGAAATCCTCGTACCGGTATTCGAAGAGGCTCGGTGGACGGCGATGCAACTCGAGCCGCGGCAGCGGATAGGGATCGCGCGCGAGCTGCGCGTCTGCCTGCTCGATGTGATTGAGATAGAGGTGGCAATCGCCGCCCGTCCAGACGAGCTCACCCGGGGCGAGATCGCATTGCTGCGCGATGAGATGAGCGAGCAGAGCGTAGGAGGCGATATTGAACGGCACGCCGAGAAAGAAGTCGGCGCTGCGCTGATAGAGCTGCAGCGATAGCCGGCCGTCTGCGACGTACAGCTGGAAGAGCGCGTGGCAGGGGGCGAGTGCCATGCGATCGAGCTCTCCGACGTTCCAGGCGCTCACGACCAAGCGTCGCGAGTCCGGATCGCGTTTCAGGCGCGCGAGCGTCTCACCCAGCTGGTCGACCGCGCGGCCGTCGGCCGTCGGCCAGGCGCGCCACTGCCGCCCGTAGATCGGTCCGAGATCGCCGCGCTCATCGGCCCACTCGTCCCAGATCGACACACCGTGCTCATTGAGCCAGGCGATGTTCGTATCCCCGCGCAGGAACCAGAGCAGCTCGCCGATCACCGAGCGGACGTGCACCCGCTTGGTCGTGACGAGCGGGAAGCCCTGCGCGAGATCGAATCGCATCTGGTGCCCGAACACCGAGAGAGTACCCGTACCCGTGCGGTCGCTCTTGCGCACGCCGTGGCGGCGGATGTGGCGCAGCAGGTCGAGGTACGCCCTCATGCGATGGCGACATTCCCCGAAGGCACCCGGCGGCTGTACGCGAAGACGAGCAGCGACGCGCCGATCAGGATCATCGGCAGCGACAGCACCTGCCCCATCGTGAGCCAGCCCCCGGCGAGATAGCCGATTTGCGCATCGGGCACGCGCACGAACTCGATGAGGAAGCGCGAGCAGCCGTAGATCAGCAGGAATAGTCCCGAGGGCGCGAGGCGCGGCCTGGGCTTCGCGGTGTAGATCCACAGCACGGTGAAAAGCAGCAGGCCCTCGAGCAGCGCCTCGTAGAGCTGGGAGGGATGCCGCACGACGCCATTGACGCGAAATCCCCAGGGGAGCGAGGTGGGCTTACCCCACAGCTCTCCGTTGATGAAATTGCCGATGCGGCCTGCGAACAGTCCGATGCCCGGCAGAGGGGCCGTGAAGTCGAACACGTCGGAGATGCGGCGGCCGCGCCGGATGGCGAATATGGAGATGGCGACGAGCACTCCGATCAGTCCGCCGTGGAAGGACATTCCGCCCTCCCAGACCTTAAACGGGTACCACGGGTCGTGCGCCCAGAAGGTGAGCCCATAGAAGAGCACGTACCCGATCCGCCCTCCGAGGATGACGCCGAGCATCGCGTAGAAGACGAAATCGTCCACGTCGACCGGCTTCCATGTCGAGTGCGGCCGCCTGGCACGCGCTCTTGCGAGCAGCCACCCCGCCGCGAAACCGACCAGATACATGATGCCGTACCAGTGCACGGCGACGGGACCGATCCTGAAGGCGATCGGATTGATATGGGGATAGATCAGCATGGTTGGAAAGTTTAGCGGTTGCCGTCCTCGCGCGGGGATTCACTCGCGCGTAACGCGGCAGAAAAGCGCCTTGAGGTAGCGCGTCTCCGGCACGGCCGGATGCACGGGATGGTCGGGCGACTGCCCTCCGAGCTCGAGGACCTGCACGAAACGGCTGCAATGCCGCGCCGCGGCCTGCACGGCCGCGAGCAGCTCCGCCTCG
>DATNFW010000113.1:0-5323 GCA_035606175.1 Steroidobacteraceae bacterium
TTAGGACTTGGTTGGAGGATTTCGAGCTATGAAACATGTCTCTCCCCTCACTTCGCTTCCCGCCGTTCTAGCTGCCTTCGGCCTCGCCGCGGCCGCTTTCGGGCCTGCGACGGTGAAGGCACAGGATTCGAACACGAGCACGGGCGCGAGCGCATCGACGCACCATCACCGCAGCGACGCTGCGCGCGATGCGCGGGACCGCGTCCAGGACTCCGTTGGTATCATCAATCAAATGAAACAGGACCCGAACCTCGCCTCGCTTCTCGAGCGCGCGAAGGGCGTGTTCATCATTCCGCATTACGGCAAAGGCGCGTTCATCGTCGGAGGCCAGGGAGGCGGCGGCGTCGTGCTCGCTCACCACGGCGCGATGTGGAGCAATCCAGCTTTCTTCAGCATCGGGGGCGGCAGCATCGGCGGGCAGGCCGGCGGCGAGGGCGGCTCGATCGTGATGCTGTTGATGAGCCAGAAGGCCCTCAACAAATTCGCTGACTCGAACAGCACCTGGGCTCTTAAGGGCAATGCCGGCCTTACGGTCGTCACTTGGTCCGGCAAGGCGCAGGCCGAAACCGGCAACGGCGACGTGATCCTGTGGGCGAACACGAGCGGACTCTACGGTGGACTCACCGCGAGCGTCACCGACATCTCGCCCGATAAGGACATGAATCGCGCCTACTACGGACACTCGGTCGACGCACGGCAGATCCTCAAAGGATCGACGTTGAGCGCCAAAGCCGAGCCCCTGCGCAACGCTCTCTCCACACGCGTGGCATCGAAGTAGCGCGGCATCTGCGGCGCAGCGGGAAGCACGAGCGCCGGCAATCGCCTGGAAGCGACGGCACGGGCAGGGATGCCCGCCGGCCGCAGGGATGCGGCCACAGAGCAAGCCAACGACGGCGCAGTATCTCGGCCTCGGGTATCGCGCAACCGACGGCAGCGTGGCGCGCATTCGGAGGAGGGGGGCACTTTATGCTAACCTCATCAGCCGCCTGCAGCTCGAGCTTGCGCGCTAGCCGCTTAGGCAACCGAACCTCGGAACAGCTTGCGAGTCGCGTGAGCGCGTTAAACGCGATCACGCAGTTGCGGGTACATACGCCCTGGCGCGGATTCGATGCCCTCCCCCTGGGTACGCACCGTGCGGTTGCGCCCCGCGCGCCGCAAGTGCGGGGCTGAGCGGCATGCCGTGTCTCAGGTGCACTGTCCGACCAATTGAGGAGTCACGATCTTGTCCGAAGACCATCGACCGAATCACGCGCGGCGCCGCTTCGTCCTAGCAACCCTCACCGGAGCCGGTTCGGCCGCTCTCTGGACGCTAGGGGCCGGGACGCAGAGCTCGCAGGCCCGCGCTGCCGCGGCTGCCGCTGAGCGCGTCTCGCCGAATGAGGCGCTCGCCAAGGCGCTCGGCTACACCGAAAACGCCACGAAGGTGGATCGCGCGAAATTTCCGACCTACATGCCGGGCCAGGGATGCGATGTCTGCCGCTTTTTCAAGGGCACGCCCGGCAAAGCATACGGCCCCTGCCAGATATTCATGAACAAGGACGTGAATATCAATGGCTGGTGCGCCTCTTTCGCGAAGAAGACCTGAGCGGGACGCCGTCTCCGTCGCGAGAAAAGCCGACAGCCACGCGGGACGAAGGAGGCGCGCAGCGGAGCGGCCGCTGAAGCCCCGCCCTCGTCAGGATGGTGGAGCCAGGCGGGATCGAACCGCCGACCTCTTGCATGCCATGCAAGCGCTCTCCCAGCTGAGCTATGGCCCCACGCGCGAGGCTGGCGAAGCTACGTTTGCGGACCTGCGCTGTCAAGGGTAGGGCGGGTCCGCCGGGAGCTTCAGGGGCTCGAATCCGAGATGCTCATCCGGGTGGACGGCGTACCGTGAGCCAGGCGCCCCAACCGAGCGCAAAGATCGAGAGCGCCGCGACACCGCCGAATGCGGCGCGCACCCAACTCGGGGAATATCTCTCTACGGCGTTGTACGCGCTGCGGTCGAAGCGTCCATGCGTTCCGACACGCTCGGGAGCCGGCTCGTAGAGGTTGCCGGGTTGCGGCCCCTCCACGCGCTCGTCGGTCATCTGCCCTTCCCATGCCTTGCGCGCCATCATCCTGTCGAGCCAGGCCGGCGCCGCGGTCGTGCCCACGATCGCCTCCATCGTAGAGCGGCCGATCCAGATCTCGCGCGGCGCACGAAGCGCGGCCCGCACGACTTGCTCGGCGACCGCTTCGGGCTGGAAGACGGGAGGCACCGGCCGAACGCGTCGCGGCAGGCTGCTTCGCGCCCAATCGAATTGCGGGGTGTTGATCGCCGGGAGATACACGGTCGTGAGGCGCACGCGGCTGCCTTCGTGCAGCAGCTCGCTGCGCAGGGCGTCCGTGAATCCTCGGACGGCGGCTTTCGCGGCGCAGTAGGCAGATTGCAGCGGGATCGAGCGCACGCCGAGCGCTGAGTTCATCTGTACGATCGTGCCCGCATTGCGCGCCCGCATGGATTTGAGCGCTGCACGCGTACCATTGACCTGCCCGAGAAACGTCACATCAATGACCCGGCGGAAATCCGGAGCGGCGATTTCCGCGAAGGGTGCAAACACCGTCACCATCGCGTTGTTGATCCACACGTCGATTCCGCCCCACTCCGAGGCGAGCTGATCCGCAACGCGCTCGAGGGCGTCGGGATCGGACACGTCCACCGCGAAGGTGCGCACCTCCGAGGATGCCGGGATCGACCCGTTCGGCCGATAGCTTTCCTCCGCTGCCGCGAGGCGCTCGAGGCCGCGAGCGAGCACAGCGACGCGCCAGCCCCTGCGGACGAAAGCGTCGGCTATCGCACGGCCGAGTCCTGCGGAGGCCCCTGTGATCACGACGGAACGAGTGCGGAGAGGATTTCGCATGATCGAAAAACGGTCGAGGTGGTCCCGCGTTCCCCTCAGGCGGGCGCTCCTGGCGAGGAGTGTGGGGCGGGGGCTATCGACGCGCCCAGGCGATTGCCCGGTCGAGCCTCCCGAGCGCCCTCTCCCGGCCGATCAGCGCGGCCGTGGCATCGATCGGTGGAGAAACGGTCCCGCCGGTCAATGCGACGCGCAGTGGCTGCGCAACTTTGCCCAGACCGACGCCGAGCTCGGCCGCGATCGCACTAAGGGTCGCATGGATCGGCTCCGCAACCCATTCGCCGAGCGCACTCAGCCGCTCCCGAACCTTCTCGAGCGCCGCGACACTCTCCGTCGTCAGATGCTTGCGCGCAGACTTCTCATCGAGCGCAATCTCATCCACGAAGAAATAGCGGCTGAGCTCCGCCATTTCCTTCAGCGTCTTGGACCGCTCCCGTTGGACAGCGACCACGCCCTCGAGCAGCCGCTCGTCGCGGCAATCGATTCCGAGCCGCGCGAGCTGCTCGCGCAGAATCGGCGCAAGTCGCGCGAGGGGCATCCGCATCATGTGCTGCTGGTTGACCCAAAGGAGCTTTTCCGGATTGAAGGCAGCTGCGGCCTTGTTGACATTGGCAATGTCGAACGCAGCTACCAGCTCCTCAATCGTAAAGATCTCCTGATCGCCGTGCGACCAGCCGAGCCGCGCCAGATAGTTGAGCAGCGCCTCGGGCAGGTAGCCCTCCTCGCGGTACTGCAGCGCGCTCACCGCTCCGTGCCGCTTCGACAGCTTCGCGCCGTCCGGTCCGAGAATCATAGACACGTGCCCGTACGCCGGCGGCTCACCGCCGAGCGCGCGCAGCATGTTCATCTGCCGAGGAGTGTTATTGAGATGATCGTCGCCGCGGATGACATGAGTAATCCGCATGTCCATGTCGTCGACCACGACACAAAAGTTGTAGGTCGGCGTCCCATCCGAGCGCGCGATGATGAGATCGTCGAGCTCGGCATTCTGAAACACGACTCGCCCGTGCACGAGATCCTCGACGATCACCTCGCCATCGACCGGATTGCGGAAGCGGATGACCGGCTCCACTCCCGGCCGCGGCTCCGTGCGCGAACGGCACCGCCCGTCATAGCGGGGCTTCTCTTTGCGTGCGATCTGCTCCGCGCGCAGCCGCTCGAGCTCCTCCTTCGTGCAGTAGCAGCGGTAAGCTGTGCCCGCCGCGAGCATCCGCTCGAGCACCTCGCGATAGCGAGGGAAACGTTGTGTCTGGTAATACGGTCCCTCATCCGCCGCGAGCCCGAGCCATTGCATGCCGTCGAGGATCACCCCCACGGCCTCCTCGGTGTGGCGCTCGCGGTCCGTATCCTCGATTCGCAAGACGAATCGCCCGCCGGAATGGCGCGCGAACAGCCAGCTGAAGAGCGCGGTGCGGACCCCGCCGATGTGCAGCATCCCCGTCGGGCTCGGGGCAAAGCGTGTAACGACCGTCATGGAGCGCCTATGGTACCAGCCGCTCGGTCACCGGCCGCTTCGGGTACCAGCCGCTTCGGCGGCGCTCGTCGCCCCCATCCCCGCCCAATTCTCCGCCGGCACACACGCAGGGCGGCCCGAGCGTGTCACGCGTTGCGCTTCCCGACCGATTGCAAGCGCGCAAACGGATGCTTAGACTTTCGCGCTCACCTCGCCTCCAGGCGGGCGGTTAGCTCAGCGGTAGAGCACTGCTTTCACACGGCAGGGGTCACAGGTCCGAATCCTGTACCGCCCACCATTCAGCAACGCGATAGGAACAAGGGCTTAGGAAATTCCCTGAGCTGCTGTTTCTTTCTGCATGGTCGGATTTCGAGTCCTTTGGGACAGTTTTGGGACAGTACCTGTGGCGCAGCGGTGTGGAACGCCATCAAGGAGACTGTCCTGTGGCGACCTTCGAGAAACGCGGCAAGTTCTGGAGAGTGAAAGTCCGCCGCGCCGGCGTCCCGGCGCAGACGCGATCGTTCGACAACAAGGCCCTCGCCCAGCAGTGGGCCCGCAGCGTCGAGACTGAGATCGATAACGGCGTGGTCGTCGATCGGCGCGCAGCCGACCGAACCTCCCTATCGGAAATCCTGGAGCGATACCGTCGCGACGTGACCCCGACCAAGCGCGGCGCCGCGGATGAGAACCTGCGGCTCAAGGCCATGGCGCTTCGGCCGTTCGCCCGCATCCGCATGGCGGCGCTCACGAGCTCGCACCTGGCCGCGTACCGCGACGAGCGACTGAAGGTCGTCTCGGGAGCCACCGTCAACCGCGAGTTCAACGTGCTCTCGCACGCGATCGACACCGCGCGGCGTGAGTGGGACATCTACCTGCCGGCGAACCCCTGCACCCTCGTACGCCGGCCACCCCAAGGACGCCCGCGAAACCGGCGCCTGCAGGGCGATGAGGAGCAGCGGCTGCTCGCGGCATGTCGTACAGCGCGCAACCC
>DATNFW010000114.1:0-8540 GCA_035606175.1 Steroidobacteraceae bacterium
AAGGCCTATCCGGACGGCCGCTCGGCAGGGAGCCTCGCCTGGGCCGGCATCTTCAACACGTTCTACTGGATCGATCCCCGCAAGGACCTCTGCGCAGTCATCATGATGCAGTTCCTGCCCTTCGTGGACGAGCAGGCCGTAGGATTGCTCCGGGACTTCGAGCGCGCGGTGTACGCAACCTTCACACGTTGAATCGGAAGTGCATGACGTCGCCCTCGCGGACGACGTACTCCTTGCCCTCGAGCCGCAATTTGCCGGCATCCCGTGCGCCCGCCTCCCCTTTGCATGCCACGTAGTCCTCATAAGAGATCACTTCGGCTCGAATGAATCCGCGCTCGAAGTCGGTGTGAATCACGCCGGCCGCCTGCGGTGCCGTGGCGCCCGCGCGAACCGTCCAGGCGCGCACTTCCTTCGGGCCTGCGGTGAAGAAGGTTTGAAGCCCGAGCAACCGGTAGGCGGCGCGGATGACGCGGTTCAAACCCGGCTCGTCGAGCCCGAGCTCAGCGAGAAAGGGGCCTCGGTCGGCCTCATCGAGCTGCGCGATCTCCGCTTCGATTGCAGCGCACACTGCGACGACTTGGGATCCTTCCCGTGCGGCGAGCGCCTCGACTGCGGCGAGCTTCGGATTGTCCTTGAACCCGTGCTCATCGACGTTCGCGACGTACATCACCGGCTTTGAGGTGAGCAGCTGCAGCTCACGCAAGTCGCGCCGCTCCTCCTCGTTCATGACCAGAGCGCGCGCGGGCTGCGCGCGGTCGAGATGCGCTTTCACCCGTTCGAGGAGATCGCGCCGCCGTGCCGCATCCTTGTCGCCGCTCTTCGACGCGCGCTGCGCCCGATCGAGTGCCTTCTCGACGGTCGCGAGATCTGCGAGCGCGAGCTCGGTGTTGATAGTCTCGATATCCGCCAGGGGATCGATGCGCCCTGAGACGTGCACGATATCGGTGCTTTCGAAGCAGCGCACGACATGGGCAAGCGCGTCGACCTCGCGGATGTGCGCGAGGAACTGGTTGCCGAGACCTTCGCCTTGGGATGCACCGGCAACGAGTCCCGCAATGTCGACGAGCTCGACGGTCGTCGGCACGATCTTCTCGGGTTTCGCAATCGCGGCGAGCTGCTCGAGCCGCGGGTCGGGCACTGCGACGACGCCGACGTTTGGATCGATCGTGCAAAACGGATAGTTTTCCGCTGCGATCTGCGCGCGCGTGAGCGCATTGAACAGCGTCGACTTGCCGACGTTCGGCAGTCCGACGATTCCGCATTGAATTGGCATTCGCTCGCGCCTACTTATCCGGCGGCGTCGGCTTCGCCGGCCCCGGCCCTGCTACGTCCGCCGGACCCGACACCGGCCCCGCTGCCCCCGCCGGGCCCGCTGCCCGTGTCTCGCCCGCTGCCCCCGCCGGTTCCGCCGGCTCCGCGGACGCAGCGCGGGAGTGCAGCCGGTTCATCGCAACCTGCGCGCCCTGCTCCAGCATCACCGGAATCGCATCCGCAGCCGCGGCGATCGTCTCCGCAATGAGTTTCTCCTCCTCCGCGGAGGGCCGTGACAGCACGCGGTCGATGCCTGCGCCCTTCGCTACCGGTTTGCCGATTCCGATCCGCAGCCGCCAGAACCCCTCGCCGATGTGGCTTACCACATCGAGCACACCGTTGTGGCCCGCGGCTCCGCCGCCCTGCCGAAGGCGCACTTTCCCGGGCGGGAAATCGAGCTCGTCATAGGCGACCAGCACCTCCTCCGGCGCCGCCTTATAGAAACGTGCGACGCTGCCGACCGCCGTGCCGCTCGCATTCATGTAGGTCATGGGTTTCACGAGCCACAGGTCGGCACCCGCGAATTGAACGCGCGCGACCTGCGCCTGATGTCGGGGCTCGAGGCGAAAGGTGCCGCCGTGCCGCCGTGCAAGCTCATCGAGGAGCCAGAAGCCGGCATTGTGGCGCGTTCGCGCGTACTCGGAGCCGGGATTGCCGAGTCCGGCGATGACCTTGAGCGATGTTCCCGTCACGGCGGCAACTTGCGGCAACAGCCTCTTAGCGGCGACAGGCCCCGGCGGCAGTTCCCACCGCGCGCAGACGATGGGCTCGCCGCCGTGCCGGCACGCGCCGCGAGTCCCGACCTGCTCGCGGCTACTTCTTCCCCTCTTTCTTCGCGGGCGCGCCTTCCTTCTTCGCCTCTGCACCTGCCGGTGCAGCCGCGCCAGCGGCAGCGGGCGCTGTCCCGCCAGCGCCTGCCGCAGCACCAGCGGCCCCGGCGGGCGCCGCGGCGGCACCTTCGGCGGGCGCTGCGGCTGCGGCTGCCTCGGCGGCGACTGCCTCGGGCTCCTCGGCACGCGGGCTGTGGATCGAGACGACCGGCCGGTTCTTCCCGTGTACGAGATCGGTGATCACGACTCCGGTCGGCAGCGGAATGTCCGCGAGAAACTTGGTCTCATTGAGACCGAGATCGACGAGGTCGACCTCGAGGAACTCCGGCAGATCGTTCGGCAGGCAGGCGACCTCTACGTCGGTCTGCATATGGGAGACGATGCCGCCCTGCACCTTGACGCCGGGCGATGCGGCCTCATTGCGAAAATGAATCGGCAGCCGGATGCGGATGCGCTCGTTCTCGCGCACGCGCTGCAGATCGACGTGCACCACGACATTCCGCGCGGGATGCATCTGCACATCCTTGACGATCGCCTCTTGCCCCGTCCCATCGATCTTCAGACGCACGATGGATGAGTAGAAGCGCTCGTTGCCGATCATCGTGAGCAGATTCTGCTGATCGAGCACCAGAGCCTGGGGCGGCTCGCCGCCTCCATACAGGATCGCCGGAACCTTGCCGCGATGACGCAGGCGGCGGCTCGCACCTTTGCCTGGCTCCTCGCGGCGGTCCGCGCCGAATTCAAACGAAATACGCATGTTCACTCCAGTCGTTCATCGAACAAACACGGCGCCGCCCCGCGACCAGGGAAGCACCCGCCAAATCAGTCCACGTACAGAGAGCTCACCGACTCCTCATCCCGGATCCGCCGGATCGTCTCCGCGAGCAGCGCGCCGACCGAGAGCCGCCGAATGCGCGGGCAGGCGCTCGCTGCCGCCGAAAGCGGAATCGTATCGGTCACCACGAGCTCATCGAGCGCCGAGCGCGCGATCAGGTCCACTGCACCGCCGGAGAGAAGCGCGTGCGTGATGTACGCCACGACTTTGACCGCCCCCTCGTCCTTCAGCGCCTGCGCCGCCCGGCAGAGCGTCCCCGCCGTATCGACCATGTCGTCGACGAGCACGCAGGTCTTCCGATCGACCTCGCCGATGATGTTCATCACCTTGGATTCGTTCGGGCGCGGGCGGCGTTTGTCGATGATCGCGAGGTCCGCATCATCGAGCCGCTTCGCGAATGCCCGCGCGCGCGCAACGCCGCCCACATCCGGTGACACGACGATCATGTCGCGATATCCCTGCTTCCACACTTCTCCGAGCAAAACCGGCGAGGCATAGACGTTGTCGACCGGTATATCGAAGAATCCCTGGATCTGATCGGCGTGCAGATCGACCGTCAGGAGCCGGTCGACGCCGGCGCCGGCGACCATGTTTGCGACGAGCTTCGCGGTGATCGCCGAGCGTGCGCCGCGCATTCGACGGTCCTGCCGCGCATATCCGAAATACGGCACCACCGCCGTGATCCGCGCCGCCGATGCACGCCGGCACGCATCGACCATCACGAGCAGCTCCATCAGGTGATCGTTCACCGGAGGACACGTCGGCTGGATGATGAACGCGTCGCGGCCGCGCACGTTCTCCATCAGCTCGACTTTCACCTCACCGTCGCTGAAGCTGCCGATCTCCGCACGTCCGAGCGGCATCGTCAGATGACGCGCGATCTCCTGTGCGAGATGCGGATTGGCCCGCCCGGCGAAGAGCGCGAAGGCCTCCTCGCTCATCGATGCGTTCCGCTCGTGGCCGCCGTGCACCTCATGATCGCCGCGCACTTCATGACCGCCCCGCACTTCAATGATCGCCCCGCCCGCATGGCTGGGGTGGAAGGATTCGAACCTTCGTATGGCGGGATCAAAACCCGCTGCCTTACCACTTGGCTACACCCCAACGGCATTTGGATACCCGCTCAAAACTGCAATTTCTCTCGCAGCGGCGAGACATTCAAGCCGCGGGCGACGAAACTCCGCCAAGAGTCCGGAACGCGGGCGGCGATCCGCTCGGCCTCGGCCGCGCTCGCGCATCGGGCAAAAATACAGGAACCGGTTCCAGTCAATCGCGCCGGAGCATGGCGCGAGAGCCAGTCGAGTGCATCCGCGACTTCAGGGTACATCGCGCGCACGACCGGCTCGCAATCGTTCCGGCCGCCCGACCCGAAAAAGGCGCGTATTGTGATGAGGGGGGTATTGCGTGTCAATTCAGGCGCCTGGAACACGCGCGCCGTCGGCACGGCAACGCCCGGATGCACGATGACATAGTGCCATTGAGGCAGCTCGACCGGCACGAGCGCCTCCCCGCGCCCCGAGCCCCAGGCCGAAGTACCGCGGACGAACACCGGCACATCCGAGCCGAGCGCAAGGCCGAGCTCCGCCAGCCGCTCGATGCCGAGCCCGCAACCCCACAGCCGATCGAGCGCGAGGAGCACCGTTGCGGCATCGGAGCTCCCCCCGCCGAGACCCCCGCCCATCGGGATGCGCTTGACGACTCTGAGCGTGGCGCCGAGGCGCGCGCCGGAGGCCGCCTGGAGCGCGCGGGCCGCTCGGACGGTCAGGTCCTCCTCGGGCGTAACGCCCGCCGGACCACCTGGCCGCTCGATCAGCCCGTCCTCGCGCACGGTGATTCCGATCGTGTCGGCGAGATCGATGAGTTGAAACAGCGTCTGCAGATCATGGAACCCGTCGGGACGCCGGCCGGTCACGTGCAGGAACAGATTGAGCTTCGCGGGCGCGGGCCACAGCGTCTCGGCGGGGATCTGCGTGGACGACACCCGGCTCAACCCGATCGCGGTTGCCAGTGATCGACGACCAGCCGTACACGCACATCCCCGCGTCGCAGGGTGAGCCGGCGGGGGAGCGAGTAGCCGTTCGCCTCGAGATAGTCGGGGTAGGTGATCTGCCAGCCGTCCTGGATGAGACTCGCGAGGTGCTGGTCGGCGCCAACCATCTCGGTCGCTGGGCTTGCGGGGTCCGGCACACCGAGCAGCCAATACCGCAGGCTCGTGAGCGGGGGCTCGAATCCGAGCTTATCCTCGAGCTCCGCCCGAGCTTCATCGCTCGCGAGCCGCTCGCCCTTCGACGTTCGCACATCGAGCGTCTCCCCGTCCGCCACGACGTGCATCCCGCCGATGCCGAGGGGGCCGTTCAGCTCGACCGTGCTGCGCGCGCCCTGCTGCTTCCAGGTGAGGTGCGCGTTGAAAGCATCGCTCCCCGCCGCAACGGCGACGCGCCCCGCGAGCTCGTAAGGATCGAGCGCCTGCAGACGCGCCCGCCGCTCCGGCCACGGCAGCTGCGGGACGGCGGGCTTGCGCTGCGCGGTGACGCAGCCGGCGAGCAGCACCGCAACGGCGAGCGCAAGGGAAAGGGCAAGGGGAAGGGTCAGGCGAAGCCCATGGGCCGCACGCACCCGCACCGCCGCTCCGATGCGGATCGGCCCGTGCGCCGTCGGCTTCATCAGCCGGGTCCGGCGGCCACGAGACGGTGCACGGTGGCCTTGAGCGCCTTGGAGTCCGGATTGCGCGCGAGTGCGTCCGCGAGGACCTTGCGTGCCTCGCTCTTGCGGCCGCTGGCCCAGAGCGCCTCACCCCAGTGCGCGGCAATCTCCGGATCGCGGCTGATGACATAGGCGCGTTCGAGCGTCGGCAGCGCCCCGCGCAAATCGCCGCGCTGCCGGCGCACCCAGCCGAGGCTGTCGAGCATGGCGGGGTTGTCCGGCGAGGCCGCGAGCGCCTTCTGGATGAGGGATTCCGCGCGCCGCAGCTGCATGCGGTGATCGGCGAGAGTGTAGCCGAGCGCATTGAGGAGATTCGGATCGTCGGGGCGCTGGCGTAGGAGCTCCTCGAATGCCTGTACCGAATCGCGCGTGCGCCCGGCGCGCTCGAGGAGCGTCGCCCGCTCGTACGCGAGCCGCGGCTCCTGCGGATAGCGCTGCAGAGCGGTGTCGAGGAACATGAGCCCGCCCGCTGCATCGCCGTGATCCGCGAGCAGATCGCCTTTCGCCAGGGCCACGTCGATTGCGGTCTCGGGGTGGGCGCTCTCGTAGCTGTCGAGCAGATCGAGCGCCTGCCCGCGCTGGCCACGATCGAGCAGGATGCCGGCCGCGCGGGTGATCGCGGTCAGCGCGACCGGCGTGTCCGTCAGCTGCCGGTAATCGGTGAGCGCACCGTCCCGATCGCCCGAGCGTGCTGCGATGTCACCGAGATAAAGGAGAGCCGATTCGTTCGCCTCGCCGCGGTCGATGAGCTCGCGAAAGCGCCGCTTGGCATCGGCCATGTCGCCGCTCTCGAAAGCAATGAGCGCAAGCCGCCGATCGATGTCCCCGGGCGAGGCGTCCGTGCGGCGCAGCCGCTCGAGCTCCTGGCGCGCTTCCTCGAGCCGGTCGAGTCCGGTCAGCACATCCGCGAGCTCGAACGCGCTTCCTGAGGGGTCGACCCGCATTGCATCCTGCGCCGCGCTGATAGCCCCCGAGGCGTCCCCCTCGCGCATGCGAGTGCGCGCGAGGAGCCGCCGAGCCGTGCCGGACTGGGCGTTCCGCTCGAGCAGCTGCTGGACGCGAAGCTCGGCCGCGTGAAAATCGAACGCCTCGAGCGCGAGCGCGCCGAAGGCTGCAAGCACCAGGGGAGATGCGGTGTGCGCATCGATGCTCTGGCCGAGTGCCGCGAGCGTCGGGCCAGCGCCGATTCCCGGATCGTCGCTCAACAACTGCACGAGCGAGAGCGCATCCCGCTCCTGGGTGCGGCCGGTGCCGACGACGAGCGGCGAGAGCGCTTGGCGTGCCTGCGGAATGCGGTAGAGCATCAGTGCCACCGTCCCGTAGACGAGCTGCGCGTTGCGGTCGGTCGGCGCGAGCCCATGCCACCGCCCGGCGGCGCGCCACGCATCCGGGAGGTTGTGGCAGGCGAGCGCGACCTCGCTCGCGCGGCGCGCCAGCTCGGCGGTCCCGCGCTCCGCGGCCTGGGTGTACTCATCGGAGGCGGCGCGGCAGTCGCCTTTTTGCAGGGCCACTTCCGCCATCACGGTCAGCGCGCTCGGGTCCGGCGCAGGCTCGGGCGGGGCCCGCTCCGGGGGCGCGGTGTGACAGCCGGCGAGGAGCACCGCGGCGCCCACAGTCGCCACGACGACCACCGCGGCCATCGGGGCCATCGGGGCCGTCGCAGCGCGGCCCGCCGCGAGGTGCCTCGCCCGCGGCCGGCGATTGCGCCGGCTCGCAGAGCTGGATATAATCCCAGTGAGCATCGAAGCTCCTACCGCCGAGAGGGCGGCACGTGAAGCGCGTGGAGCGATCGTAAGACCGGCGGCGCTATTGGGTCGGAGAAAACTGCAAAGCGCCACAGGGCAGTCCCGCGAGGCCCAGATCGTGCAAGCGCCGTCCGGAATGGACGATACACGGTCATGGCCGGACTCTAAAGAGCCTCTTTCCTCATGAAGGACTCCATTCGCCAGCGCCTCGACAGGATGAGCGATCGTTTCGAGGAGGTCGGCCGACTCCTCTCCGATCCCGACACGGCAGGCCGCTCGACTCAATTTCGCGAGCTCTCGAAGGAATACGCGCGGCTGAAGGCGGTCGCCGAGCGCTACCAGGACTTTCGCCGGCTCGAGCAGGACCTCGCGGCCGCGGACGATTTGCGCGCGGACACCGATCCCGCGATGCGGGCGCTCGGCGAGGAGGAAGCCCGCGAGGCGCGCCGCGCGCTCGATGGCGCGGGTGAGGAGCTCAAGCGCATGCTCGTGCCGCGCGACCCGCGCGACGAGCGCAGCGTATTCCTCGAAGTGCGGGCGGGCACGGGCGGGGACGAGGCAGCCATTTTCGCAGGGGATCTGCTGCGCATGTACTCGCGCTATGCCGAATCGCAGCATTTCACCGTCGAAGTTCTGAGCGAGAGCCCCGGCGAGCACGGCGGCTACAAGGAGATCGTCACCCGTATTGCAGGACCCGGTGCATTCTCGCGCTTGAAATTCGAATCAGGCACACACCGCGTGCAGCGCGTGCCGGCGACGGAGGCGCAGGGGCGCATCCACACCTCCGCGTGCACCGTCGCGATCCTTCCCGAGCTCGAAGAGGTCGATGACGTCGAGCTCAATCCTGCCGAGTTGCGCATCGATACGTTCCGCTCCTCGGGCGCAGGCGGTCAGCACGTCAACAAAACCGAATCCGCCGTCCGCATCACCCATCTGCCCACCGGCATCGTCGTCGAGTGCCAGGACGAGCGCTCCCAGCACAAGAATCGCTCGCGCGCTCTGTCGCTCCTGAAGGCACGGCTGAAGGCGGCCGAGGAGGAGCGCATGGTGGCCGCGCAGGCCGAGTCGCGTCGGCTGCAGGTCGGCAGCGGCGACCGCTCCGAGCGCATCCGCACC
>DATNFW010000115.1:0-11756 GCA_035606175.1 Steroidobacteraceae bacterium
AATCAGCGCGGCTTTACGGCCACTTATCGTTGATCTTCACGGTCTTGGATACGTCACGGCGACCATCGCTATGTAAGAGACGCCGTCCAGGCGGAACCGCAACAGCTTCTTCGGCGGGAGACTCGTCATCCACATGGGGCCGCACGCTGGGTGCGCGTCACTGAAGCGCACGAGGTAGGTCGGTTCCCGCTTCGGGCGGCAGATCTCGTTCGCTGCCGCGAGGATCTTCTTGGCGCGCAGGTAGTGATAGAAGTTGGTCTCACGCAGCCGTTCGAGATCGCCGGGCCCGTTGAGGTGGACCGCCGGCTGCACCACCCTTTGCGGCATCAGCGAGGACGCCTTGCCCGGTGCCCGGGCGGCATACAGGCACCACTCTGCGCGCGCGCTCGTCAAATCACCCCGGGTACGAACGCCGGCACGCGCCTGGCATAGTCGTCGTAGGCGCCGCCGAACTGTGCACGCATGAAGCCTTCCTCGACCCTCATGCGATGGACGATGGCAATGAACGCCAGTACCGTCGCGAAAACGCCGCGCCATTGCCCGATCGCGAGCGCGGTTCCGATGACGGCGAGCATCAGGCCCGAGTAGATGGGATGGCGCACCAGGGCGTAGGGACCGCCCGTGATCAGCTCGTGATCGGCTTTGATTGTCGCGAACATCCCGCTCCAGTTGCGGCCGAGGTAGACGCGCGCCCAGACGGTGAACAGCAGGCCGACGAGCGTCAGCGCCGCACCGAAGGCGGCCCAGAACTGCCATTCGGAAAAGGGCACGAAGCGCACATTCAGGGGCCAGGGCAGCGGGGCCATCACAAACAAAAGCCCAAACGCGCCCCACAGCAGCACCATGTTGAGCAGGCGCGACGGCAAGGGCTGGCGGCGCACGGTGGTTTTCACATTGATCGCAAACACCCACCAGGTAATCATCCAGGCCAGCCAGAGCGTGGGGAAGAAGATTTCATAGAAGTCGATCAGTCTCATGACTCACCCGTTCGATGCGTTCGAGATCAAAAGCTCGGCATGCGGGGCCTGCGGGCTGACGAGCCTTGCGTGCGGTGATAGTCTTGCGCCATGCGTAACCGCATTACCCTCGAGATGTTGAAGCGCATGCGGGGCTACGTGCTCGTGTTCGCATTCATCGTCTCGACCTTCATCGAGACCCTCGTGCACTGGCATGGCCCGCCGGATGTGGTCTTGATGTCGATCATGGCGGTCTCGCTGTATCTGCTCTTCGAGATCGGCCTGCTCTGCGCCCGATTCTTGCCGAAGCGGTAGCCGGCGCACTTTACCTCGTGCCGTCGCTCCCCGGCGACATATCAGCTCGCGCACCCGCGATCGCGCAATGCGTCACCGTTGCAGCGCCAGCGCGCGCCGTATATTCGGCCCGTGGAGGACGGGGACCGACTCTGCGCACCGAGCGGCGAAGCCCCGCCTCGAGGAGGCTGGATGAAATGCCCCCGCTGTAACACGACCGATCTCAAGCCGACGATGATCGACGAGTATCTGCCGGCTATGGGCTGCGGCACGTGCCACGGCTGTCTGTTATCCCTTCTGTATTATCGACACTGGGCAGAAACGCAGCAGCCTGCAGCAGGCCCGGCCGGGACGCAAAGTGCGGGGGCAACGCTCGAGGCCACCGATACCACCACGGCAATCACCTGCCCGAAATGTGCGCGCATCATGGCGAAGTACAAACTGAGCGGTCGAATCTCCAATCGACTCGATGTGTGCTCGACGTGCGATGAAGCCTGGCTCGACGGTGGCGAGTGGGAATTGCTCGAGGCGCTGCAGCTGAGCCACAAGATACCGGCCATCTTCACGGACGCGTGGCAACGGCGCATCCGGCGCGAGCTCACCGAGGAGACCCGCCGCGAGATCCTGACCCGGATGATCGGTGCCGACGGCACCGCGAAAGTCGAGGAATTTCGTGCGTGGCTCGCGCAGGGAAAGCACAGGTCGCATATCCTGACCTATCTCTACCGGAGTTGACGGGCAAGCCCGATACCGCGCTCGGAAAATATTTGAAATAGCGCGCGTACGCCATGTGACGGTGATCGCAAAATCCGGGGCCGTGCCATCGGTCGCACCCTTCTGATCAGCTGCGCGTGTTAGCGTGGCCGCCGGAGAAAGCCATGTCCGACGGAGTGCTTGCCGCAATCATCGCTGCCGGTGCTACGGTCTTCGGCTCGTTCGTTCAGCTGCGCACGTCGCTTGCGAAGGAGATTGCAGCGAGGACCCGGTCGAGTCCGTCCCGCAAGACTAACCACGTCCTCGTGGTTCTGCTCGTCGTGATGCTGGTCGGCGCGGCGGTGGGCGGATTTGCGCTCGCCCAGTGGGTCTTCGAGAACGAGCGCGCGGCGCAGCAGGCTCTGGTCCAGGACCTGCGGGCGCGAATCGGCGACCTCACCCAGTACAAGAGCGACATCGAGCAGACTCGCACCGAGTTGCGTTCGGTAGTCGAAACCGACGTCTTGCGGCGAATGGGAGCCGATGGCGTCGTAGTCCTCGCAACGGCTGCACCCTGCAGGCTGCCGGGGGCGAGTGCCAAGACGGCGGCCGCGACGGCAGCCGCGCCGGCGTCGTTAACGGCAGTGGTTGCGAAGCCGTCCTCGCCGGCAACTGTCATCCCACCGAATCCGGCGCCTGTTGCGGCATGTACGGAAGCGGATGCGGCTCCGATCGTGCTCTGCGCAACCATACCCGCGGCGGCCCAACTCGGGAAAGTCGAGCTGTACGCGCGTCAGAACGACGGTCAGGGACATTGGAGCGACAGCCCGATGATGCCGGGCGAAGCGAGCGCGAAGGCGCGATTCGCTGCGAAGCCTGCCGAGATCGCTGACGGTTCGGCGCTGAAGCAGGTCTGCATCGGATTTACTCAGTGGTCCGATCAGGCCCGCATCGCACGGATGGTGGTCCACTACTCTCTCTAATCGTCTCGCGCAGGTCAGTAGGTGCGCGAGTTGTTGGCGCGCGTTCCCGCGTCCTCGGCCATGTGCCGTTCACGTCCACGGGCTCGCACCCGAGCCGGCCCAGGGCGCGTGTCTTCGCCGCTGAGGATCGCGCGCGGAGCGCAATCCCCCGCCTCAGTCGGGTGCTCTCTCGAGCGTACCGGGGAGAGGCTCCGGCGCGCGATCGAGCACCGACACCGAGCCGCGCGCGGCGGTCTGCGACTTGCGCGGCGCGGTCTCGCGCAGGAACGCGCAGATGATGAGGCCGAGAATCTGCCCGCCGAGCGCGAAATAGAGCGTGTATTGAATCCCGAGGTGCTGCGCGATGCCTCCGGCGACCGAAGGAGCGATGCCGCCGCCGAAGATCTCGCCGCCGCCGATGACGAGTCCGGCGACCGAGGCGAGCAGTCCGGCCGGCGCGGCTTCCGCCGGGATGGGCCCCGCGAGGATCGCGAGCGCGCCGAAATTGAACATGGCAGCGATCGAAAGGAATACGAACAGCAGCGGCGGATTCGCGCCCGTTTGAATGAAGAGCCAGAGGAACACTGCGGCGATCACGAAAGAGGCGAGCGTGGCGGATCGCCGTCCGGTGTAGTCCGACACGGTGAGCAGCCCGAGCTGTCCGAGCGCCCCGCCGAAGCCGATCGCCGAGGTGACGAAGCCCATCTGCGTGCTCGTGAGCTTCAGGTGATCCGTCAGATAGTTGGGCACCATGGCCGAGACCACGAAAATGCCGGTCATTGCACACAGCAACCCCACGATCGAGATGGGGACGTTGCGATGTTTGAATATCGTCGAGAGCGGCGCCCTATGGGCGATCGGGCTGCCAGCCGCGCCGCTCGGGCGAGGGCTGATGGCTTGCGGCTCGCGAATCACCAGCCACAGAAGCAGCGCCATGATCAGGCCCGGGATGCCGACGATGAGGAATACCTTTCGCCAAGTCGTGATCTGCAGGAGCTGCGTCGCGATGATGGGTCCGAAACCAAGGCCGAAGAGCGCGATCGTGCACTGAAAGACGCCGTTGTTCATCCCGCGGCGGTTCGGATGCGAGGCTTCGACCGCGACGGCCACGCCGATCGAGGCGACGGGTCCCTCTGCGAATCCCATCACTGCGCGAATGACGAGCAGGCTCACGAGGCCCGCAGCGACGCCGCTCAGCGCGGAGAGCACGGAAAACAGAACGACCGCCGGTACGAGCACGTTGCGCCGGCCCACGCGGTCCGAGAGACCTCCGACGAGGATGGCCGCGGCACCCCAGAAGATCGAGAGTATCCCGACGATGATCCCGAGGTCCTGATAGTTGAGCTGCAGGTCCTTCATCATCGTCGGAAAGAGTGGCGGGAGGATGAATCGGTCGAGGCCCACCAGCCCGAAGGCGAGACTCAGGGTGAGCATCGCCTTCCATTCGTAGGAGGTATCCCAGCGCTTCTCGTTCGACATCATTCCCCCTGTACCGCAACCGTGGATCGTGGCTCGGCGGCCGCGGTGGTCATGGCACCGCGGCTCGTAGTTCGCAAACTATGGACCTTTTCGCGCGCGAATCCCAGGTCTCGACGACCGCCCGGGCGAGCTGTCAGGCCGTCGCAAGCACGATCGCACCCGATCCGACGAGCACGCCCACCCAGAGCAGGTCGAGGTTGATCCAGCCGCGGCGCAGGAACGACAGCCCGAGCCACTCATAGACGGCGAGCGCTATCGCACTCGCAACCGCGAGCATCGCAATCGTATGCAGAGCCACGGCGGCGAGCGCTGCGCGCGTCGTCGTGCCGACTGCGGCCATGGCCAGCACGTGCGCGCCTCCGTGCGCCATGTTTGCGCCGTGCGCCATGTTTGCGCCGTGCGCCATGGCGGTTGTCGACGTCATGCCCGCCATATGTTGCATACCCGTGGCGGATGTCATGTCCACCGGATCAGCCGCCGTGGCCGCGGGCATCGCGAGCAGCACCGGAACGAGCATCAGTCCCGCACCGTGCGCCGTCGCCATGATGAACGACCACGCCATCAACTGGCCGGGGCCGACCTGCATGCCGGCTCGTCCCCGGTGCCGGGCCGCGAGCCGGTACAGACCGAACCCGATGAGCAAAGCGCCCGCTCCCCAGTGCAGCGTCCTCGAATCTGCAAATGCGCTCAGCACGCCGATGACCGCGACCACCATCGCGATCGACAGCGCATGCCCGGCGGCGATGGGAAGCATCGATCCGAGCACCGCCGCGCGGCTGCCGCGCTGCAGACCGCGCGCGACTGCGAACAGCCAACCCATCGCCGGATTGAGGCCATGAAAGGCGCCAAGGCCCGCGAGCGCCGCCCATGCCCACGCACTGCTCATCTCATGGGAAGCAGAAGCTGTCGGACGATGAATCGCCGCCCTCGAGGCGCACCTGATGCATGCGGTAGCCGGGTTCGATCGGCACGAAGAACTCCGGATCGAGCTTCAAACCGCCGCGCGGATCGGCATCGCACTTGACCATCCATCCCTTGATGCCCTCGGGATAGAACTGTCCATCCCACGCGCGATACAGACCGTTGGTGAAATAAACACGCCGCCCATCGCGGCTCACCTCCACCATCTGAGGTCCGCCATTGACCGGGCCCGAAGCCGGGTGCGGCGAGCGATCGACGATGCCGCCGAGCCGGATGGAACCAGTGAGCCGCGGATTCTCCGGAACCGATACGTCGTATTGGCGGCACTCGCCCGTACCCCAGCAAGAGACGTACAGAAAACGGTCATCGAGCGAGAGATTGATGTCGGCGATGAGCGGCGGAACGGCCTTGAAGCCCTTGAGGAGCGGCGGCAGCTGATCCGGATCGGCCGGCTCGGCCGGAATCTCGATCACCTTCTGCGCGTCCCACTTGCCGTTCGCACGGCGCCACAGCCAAACGGACGATGAGAGGTCCTTCAGGCTGATGACGACGCCCGCGAAGCCGTACGTCTTCGTCGGATCGCGCGCCTGACGCAGCTCGAGCACCATCTGCTGCTCGGCGCCGAGATCGATCGTTTGAACGTGCCTGCGTCGCCTGAGATCCCAGACGTGCAGCTGGTGGCCGTATTTGCCGCCGAGCAGGAGCTCCGGGACGATCCCGTTCTCGATCATGTTCGGCGTGCCCCACTCGCTCGTGATCTGCACGTCCTCACCCAGATGCCACGCAAAGTCGTACGCGAGCTGCTGCGGGCCGCGATCCACCTCCCAGCGACCGAGGACGTCGAACGCGTCGTGATCGAGCATGAAAAGCCCGCCGGGCCCGCCGCCGTCCGGGGCGCCGAGGGCGCTCACATAAATGCCTTCGGGGCCGCAGTGCAAGGTGTGCGGACGTGAATAGCCCGAGCGGCGGTGGACCTCCTCGGGCTCGATCACTTTCACGAGCTTCGGCGCGCGCGGATCGGGCTTCGTGTCGAGGACATGGATGCGCGATGAGCGCAGGCCGGGCACGAGCAAATAGCGGCGCTCCACGTGCGGGTGGGGTGCATAGGGGCACAGTGCCGTGCTGCAGGCATTCCAGCCGAAGTGGTGCAGCTCGTCGCCGGCTTTGGGCATCGGGGTGCGACCGACGAGAGTGCCGTAGCTCGATGATTCCGCATCGAGATCGACGACTCCGATCGCATCGGGTGCGTTGCCCTCGACATTGAGAATCGCGACGTACGCCAGCTTCTCCGGAGGAGCTTGCATGGCGAGCCGCGCTGAAGGATAGAACGTCGGATCGGGTTTCCAGGTGGGCATGAGACCTCCTCGAGCGGCCGCTCGGCCGGCGGCTACAGTCGGTTCAATATACGCGCGAATCCCGTTCGAGGCATGGGCCGCCGCCCGCTTCGCATCCTGGCGATCGCATTCCGCGAGGCGATCGCGCCGCGTGAGGCGATCGCGCCCTGCGAGGCGATCGCTCGCACAACGCGACAAACGCGGCCATCAGCGGAGCAGCTTCCCGTCGCAACCGGTGCGTCGTGCCCTTCGGTTCGGCCCCGCTGTAGACTCGGCAGCTCAACGCGCGCGACGCCGATCGCCGACCCCATCCGCCGGAGTCAGTCTCGAATGAATTCGAAGCGGAGCCATGCCTCCGCGGGCCGCCGCCCGCGTTCGCTCGCTGTCATCTCCGTTACGGCCGTAATCGACGTCACGGCCGCCATCGCGGTCACGGCCGCCATCTGGGTCACCTCCGTCGCGTCCGTCCTCGGTGCCTCGGCGCTCTCGGTCGCTGGGGCCGCAGCGACGGCCGATGCCGCGCGGTTTCCGGCGCCCGTCACTTTCACCGCAGAGCAGGACCAGCGAAACATGATGCAGCAGCTCGGCATCCGGGCCCTCCGCCCGGGGCCGAGCGGCAATGAGAACGCGCCGAATCATGCGAACTACGACGAGGCGCTCGCGAATCCGTATCCCAAGCTCCCGGACCCGCTCACTCTCGAGGACGGACGGGGCGTGACGAGCGCACGGATGTGGTGGAAAACGCGTCGGCCGCAGATCGTCGCCGATTTCGAGCGCTATGTGTACGGGCGCATTCCACCGCACGTCCCCCCGGTCACCTGGCGCATTACCGCGACCGACCAGGATCGGGTCGGGGGGGTTCCCGTGCGGATCGAGCGTCTGAGAGGACACGTCGACAATACATCTTATCCGCTGATCGACGTGAACCTCTCGATGACCCTGGTGCTCCCGGCGGAGGCGCGCGGGCGCGTGCCGGTGCTGATGATGTTCGGTGCGACCAACTTTCCGGCGCCGCCGCAGCCGACGCCGATGGAGCTCCGGCGCATCAATGCGGCGCTCGAGAAGGCGCTCGTCGGAGTCGATCCCTCCCTCGCCAGCGTCTTTCGACGCAACTTCTTCTATCAGCCGATCGCCCCCGTGCCGTTCGCACCTACGCAGCGCAATGCGGACGGGGACCCGCCGTCCACCGAGGAGTTGATCGCCGCCGGATGGGGATTCGCGCTGCTCGATCCCGAGTCCGCGCAGGCCGACAACGGCGCGGGACTCACGCGCGGCATCATCGGCCTCGTCAATCACGGTCAACCGCGAAGGCCGGAGGACTGGGGCGCGCTTCGCGCGTGGGCCTGGGCCGCGAGCCGGGGTCTCGATTACCTCCAGACGGTCCGAGCGATCGATGCCCGGCACGTCGGCATCGAGGGCGTCTCGCGGTACGGCAAGGCGGCGCTCGTGACGATGGCGTTCGATCCGCGTTTCGCGATGGTGCTCGTCGGGTCATCGGGCAAGGGCGGCGCAACGCTTCTCCGGCGCAATTTCGGTGAGGCCGTGGAGAGCCTGACCGGCGGTGAGTATTACTGGTTGGCCGGCAACTTCATGAAATACGGCGCCTCGGAGGCGAGCTCCGGCAGCGGCAACCCCGGACAGATTCCGGTCGATTCGCACGAGCTGATCGCGCTCTGCGCGCCGCGGCTGACATTCCTCAGCTACGGCATCCCGGAGCGGGGCGATGCGCGCTGGCTCGACCATCGGGGCAGCTTCATGGCGGCCGTTGCGGCGCAGCCCGTCTTCCGGCTCCTCGGCGCGAAAGGCATGGGTGTGCCGGATGATTACCTGCACGCGCAAATGCCGGCGGTGAACCACGGCCTTCTCGATGGCGAGCTCGCCTGGCGCCAGGACGACGGCGGCCACACCGATGCACCGAACATGAAGTACTTCATCAAGTGGGTGGACCGGTTCATTCATCACGCGTCAGCGGAGCAGAGGCCGGTTGCGGCGGACGGCCCTCGCGCAGTCGAGATGCCCGCGGCGGAGCCCGCGGAGCTGGCATTCAAAGCATTCCGGGCGACCGGCACCTACGCGCCGGGCGAGCGCGCCGGATGGACCGTGACGCGCGCGCCGGGGAACGAGGATCGGGAGGCTCGATACTCCTACACCGTCACCCGGGACCAGCAGGTCGTCGTCGCGACCGGCAGCTTCGATATGTCATCCGGGCGTGCCCAGATCGAATTACCCACAGGCTCTACAGGGTCTTTCCGGGTCATCGTCGATCGGATGGCGGCGCCAGCGGCAGCGCCGCTCACCGCTCGCGAGGCCCGCGCGGTCAATCACGCCGTAAGCCGACTCCTCATCGATACCGATCCTTCATTGAAGGCGGTGCTCGACAAATACCCCGAGTACCGGTTCGTGCCGGCTGCGCATTTTCGTTTCGCGGATTTGATGGAGCATCGCGTCGCGACGCTGCGGGCGGTCGTGCGGACGCTGCAGCCCCGTGGTTGAGGAATTCGCCGTCCGCTTGCATCATGCGCCGCGGCGCAAGCCTGTCGCGGGGAGAGTTCTCATGCGCTCGAGTTCACAAGCCAATCTCATCGAGGCTCGGCAGCGTGCGAGCCGGGTCGGTCTCATCGTCCTTGCGGCGGCTGGTCTCCTGCTCGCGAGCTCAGTTGCGGCGCTCAGCCCCGCCGATGCCGCGCATGCCGCCGATGCCGCCGATGCCCAAGGGGCGCGTCCGCAAACCATCGGAATCATCGGCGCCGGCCGCATGGGCGGCACGCTCGCGAAGCTTTGGTCGATGGCCGGTTATACGGTGATGATCTCCTCGGACCATCCCGCCAAGCTTCAGGAGCTCGCCCGCTCGATCGGATCGAACGTGCGCGTCGGAACGCCGCACGAGGCGGCCGCCTTCGGAAATGTCGTCGTGATCTCGGTGCCCTACAAGGCTCTGCCAGAGCTCGGGCGCGAGCTCGCTCCCGATCTCGCCGGCAAGGTCGTGCTCGACACGGGCAACCCCTATCCGCAACGCGACGGAGCGATGGCCGAAGAGGCGCGGCGCGAGGGGACCGGCGTCGCCTCGGCGAAGTATCTGCCCGGGGTGAGACTGGTGCGCGCGTTCAATGCGATCAAATGGACGGACCTCGAGAGCCAGGCGCATCGCTCGGGCGAGCTGGCCGCCATTCCCCTCGCGGGGAGCGACCCCGGGGCGCTCGCGGTCGCTGCGCGCCTGGTGCGCGATGCCGGATTCGCCCCGGTCATCGTCGGGGATCTATCGACGGCCAAGAAGTTCGATGTCGGAAGCTCGGTCTACGTGAAGCTGCTCACGGCGAAGGAGCTGCGTCAGCAGCTCGGGCTCGCCGGCCGCTAGACCGCGCGGCGCCGGACTGCCGGACTGCCGGGCTGTCGGGCCGTCGAGGGGCGCTCTCAGAGCACTTCCGTGCGCTCGATGCGAGCGTACGCGGAGTGGTTGTGGATCGACTCGAAGTTCTCGGCCTCGACCACGTAGGCGGCGACGCGATCGTCGCCGTTCAAACGCACGGCCACATCGCGCACGAGGTCCTCGACGAATTTCGGATTCTCGTACGCGCGCTCGGTGACGTGCTTCTCGTCGGCGCGCTTCAACACCCCGTAAAGCTGACTCGAGGCCTCCGACTCGGCGATCTCGATGATCTCCTCGATCCAGATGTGCTCGAGCGCTTTCACGGTGATCGTGACCTCAGAGCGCTGGTTGTGTGCACCGTACGCCGAGATCTCCTTCGAGCACGGACACAGGCTCGTCACGGGCACGGCGACGCGCATCCAGGTCTCGGTGCGCCCGTCGCGGCGCTCGCCGATAAGCGTCGCGCGATAATCCATCATGCTCTCGACGCCCGAGACGGGCGCACGCTTCATCACGAAAAACGGGAAGCTCATCTCGATGTGACCCGCGTCTGCCTCGAGCCGCTCGGTCATTTCCTCGAGCATCGCACGGAAGGAGCCGACGGAGATCTCCCGCTCGTGCTCGTGCAGGATCTCGATGAAGCGCGACATGTGCGTGCCCTTGAAATCGTGCGGCAGGTTCACGTACATGTTGAAGCTCGCGATCGTGTGCTGCTCGCCGGCCGAGCGGTCCTTCACGCGCACCGGATGGCTCACGTCCTTGATGCCGACGCGGTTGATCGGGATGCGCCGTGTGTCGGCGCGGCTCTGCACATCCTCGATCGCGGCGATGCGCGGTGTTTTCACGGTGCTCATTTCGCTCTTCGATGCCTCGTGGGCTAATCTCGTCTGCAAATTCCGGAGCGTCTCTACTCGTTCGCCAGCAGGCCGCGCCGCACGCCGGCTTCGCGACTCTGGCGCCGGGTCTCGCCTCGGGCGCTCCGTTCGCCGCGCCCGTGCGCCCACCAGGTCTCGACGGCCGCGAGCAGGCTCGCGAAATCGAGCCCCGCCGCGACGAGACAGTCCTCGCGCGAGCCGTGCTCGATGAAACGGTCGGGGATCCCGATGTGGAGCAGCGGCACCTCGAATCCCTCGGCAGCGAGCAGCTCGCCCACTCCCGATCCGGCGCCTCCGGCCACGACATTCTCCTCGAGCGTGACGATCGCGCTGTGTGTCCGCGCGACGGTGAGTATCCGCTCCCGATCGAGCGGTTTCACGAAGCGCATATTGAGGAGCGTCGCATCGAGCCGCTCGGCTATGCGCGAGGCGGGCTCGACGAGCGTGCCGAAGGCAAGAAGCGCAAGCCCGCTTGCGCCCTGGCGCCTCACTTCCGCCTTGCCAATGGGCAGTGCGGTCATCTCCTGGGCGAGGGGCACTCCGGGGCCTGTGCCGCGGGGGTAGCGCACGGCTGTGGGCCGATCGAGGGTGGTGGCGGTGTAGAGCATCTGGCGGCACTCGTTCTCATCGGCCGGGGCCATCACCACCACATTCGGCACGCAGCGCAGGTAGCTGAGGTCGAATGCCCCCTGATGGGTTGCCCCATCTCCTCCGACGAGCCCCGCCCGATCGAGCGCCAGCACCACCGGCAGGCTCTGCAGGGCCACATCGTGGATCAACTGATCGTAGGCTCTCTGCAGGAACGTCGAGTAGATCGCAACGATCGGCCTCATCCCCTCGCACGCCAGCCCCGCCGCCAGAGTGAGGGCGTGCTG